>JAIXKK010000068.1 GCA_026954325.1 Bryobacterales bacterium
GCCGCCCTCGTCGCCGCCCTGTGGGCCTACGACGGGTGGAACAACGTCGCCATGGTCTCGAGCGAGGTCCAGAATCCCCGGAAGAACCTTCCCCGGGCCCTCATATTGGGAACCGCCGCCGTGATTCTCGTGTATTTGCTCGCCAATCTCGCCTATTTCTACGTGCTCTCTTCCGCGCAGGTGGGCGCTACGGACCGCGTTGCCGCCGGGATGATGCGCAAGGTCATGGGCGCCTCCGGCGCCGGAATCGTGAGCCTGGCTGCCATGATTTCCATTTTTGCCGCCCTCAACGGCTCGATTCTCACCGGCGCCCGCGTCCCTTACGCCATGGCCCGTGACGGCCTGTTTTTCCGCTCCATCGGCGTCGTCCACCCCCGCTGGTTCACTCCCTCCAATTCGATCCTCGCGCTCAGTTCATGGTCCGCGCTTCTAGTGCTGAGCGGCCGGTATGACCAGTTGTTCACCTACGTCATCTTCTCCAGTTGGATTCTATACGGCATGGCGGCCGCTTCCGTAATTGTTCTGCGCCGCAAGCGCCCCGGCCTGGAGCGGCCATATCGGACCTTGGGGTATCCTTTTGTTCCCGTTCTTTTCGTCCTGGTAGCCTTCGCGCTTCTCGCCTCCACGCTCCGGACTTCTCCCCGCGAGTCGCTCATGGGCATCGGTATTATTCTGGCCGGTTTGCCCTTTTATGCGCGCTGGAAAAGGCGAGTTTTTGTATAATCGTAGGCGTGTGTTGGAGATAGAAGCCGGCCGGCCTGGTTCCCCTCCTCCCGCCACCCGGCAAATTTCGAACTCTTGTTCTGAAAACAGAACAAACCTCTTGTAATCGTCCGCGGATCTGTTTAAACTACTATTGCTGCGATCGATCTTGCGGTTGCCTAGTTCCGTTTTCAGAACGGAACGCGAATTTTTCAGAACTTGGGGTTTGAGTGGCAATGGACGTAAATAAAATGTTGCAGGAGTTGCGCGCGGAGCGCGAACAGATCGAAGAAGCGATCCTCAGCCTGGAGCGCCTCGCTCGGGGTCGTGGAAAGCGGCGCGGCCGTCCGCCCGCCTGGCTATCGGAAATGAAGAAGGTCGGCCGTCCCGCCGGCAAAGGGAAGGTCTCGGCGGCTGCGCAGAGCAAACCCGCCAACGCCTAACCTCGGAAAGCAGGACCTCGCTCCTGCTTTCCCCCTTCATTTGCCCTCCTGGCCATTCGAAGCGCGCGCTTCTTTCCGTGGCGCCGAACCCGGCCGCCGGTGTCATCCCGGAGGACGGCACGGGGCCGTGTCGCCGGTCCCCGGATGCCTCAGACTTCCACGAATGGCCGTTCCCTCGCCTCTTTGTTCTTAACTATCTCGAATAAAAGCCGCCGGTTTGACGCCTGTTGTCCTGCTCTACCGGGCGCTCCACCGGAACTCCTGGAGTAAGCGCGCCGCCGAACAATTTTTCTTCGGCTTTCTCCGGCTATGCCGCCCTTCCCGGAGAGTTCCGGAGCGGGCGTCGTTTAGCCCAGGACAAAGGTGGGGGCCACGCCTTGCAAGGTGGAGAACCGCGACGACTCGACCGCCGAAATCCAACTCGAGCACCCGTGTACCTTGCCGAGCATGGTGTGCGGATGGACATCCACCCTCAACGGTTTCATATTCAGCGAACCCCACTGATAGACGGGGAATGTCGCCACGGAAGGCTCCGTACGGAATTGCACCACGTAAGGGTTTCGAAGGGCGGTGCGCAATGCCCGATCCCACCCCGATTCATCCGTCTCCCATCCGCGGTACTCATGCTGGTCGGCCGCTTCGTCGTTCGGCTTCAACACCAGAGTCTCCCGGTTCTTCTGGATGAAATCCACCAGGTCCACCTGCCGGTCCTGATAGCTGGTCGAGGTGCTGGCCACCACTCTCGTCCACGGAATGGATTCGCGGATTACTTTTCGCTCCGCCGCCGGGAATGACTGCGTGATGCTTTCATCCGTCAGAAGATCGAAAATGGCCTTCTTGCGCGCAAGTTCCGCCCGGAAACTGTTCACCATGCAGACCGCGTGGTCCTGGTAGGCACGCACCAGGGGATGCGTCAAGTCGTAACGGACCAGAAACTCCTGCACCTTCACGCACCGGTAAACCAGATCAATCGTGAATTCGCCACGCCGCAATACGCCGTTGCGATACTCCATTTGATCGAGATTCACAACCTCGGAAGGATACCCCAACTTCCGGAAGGACTCGGCCAACAACTGATACTCGGCCGATTCCATGGTCTGGAACGGCTGCTTCAACTCCACAATGGCGATATTGGGCGGCTTCTTCCCTCCGAAGTCCTTGTAGGCCTTTAGCATCGCCTGCAGGAGAGCCTTTGTGCCGGGAAGCCGTGTCAGGGAGTGTTTCTTTCTGAATTCCTTGACTGGCGCCGCTTCCAGGAAAATATTTGCTAAAATTTCGCCAAAGGCCAGCCCCATGGGTGCGTCGGAAACACACTCCATAAAGCGCAACGTTCCATTGTTGACGTAGGTCTCAAGGAGGGAAGCCACGGACAGGTAGGAATACCCCGGATCGATCGCCGCCAGCATCTTCTCACCCGGCAGCAGTTCCATCCGTGCCTGGAGGGAGGGCGTGTCCAAGGCCATTCGTTTGATGCGGTTAATGGACGTGATCAGCGTCTCTGACGCCTTGCTGAGCGACGCGTATTGCCGCGCGGACAGAAAATGAGGGCGGAGCACCGGGCAAACCGGTTGGGCCGACACAACCAGTCCCGATTCATTCATTCGCTGCTGGAGCGACTCCGCCCACCCCAGATCCCGGTAGGACTCCGATTCGAGAATCTTGTGATAGCGCGCAATCGCCTCGCTTAACTGCGTCATAGACTTGGACTTGAATGAAGTTTCTTCTATTTCAGTATGACACACTACTCCAAATCCGGCCACGCGAGTAAGGGGAAAATTTCGCGTAAGTCTTTGGTTCCTCATGGGTTGCCGTCATCACGTCCTGCCTGCGGCAGAGTGTGGAAAACGCCACAATGTGTCCAAAAATTACAACTGCTCCATGTGAACGTAGCCAGGCTTACTTTTTATCGGGCCTCGCGACGCGGCGCGAAACCAGAGGCAAGCCGGCATGGTTCGCCGGCCGCGGGGGTTCAAACCAAGCGATCTTTCGGGCGGTCCGAAGATAGCTTCCTGACCTCTAGTATCATGTTCTCTTCATGGCTTTTCGTGTAAATGGCGAACTTGTGAAGGATGAGACCGTACGCGAGGAGGAGCGGACCATCCGCCCGCGCATGCTCGAAGAGATGCCGGGGGAGGACCCCGTCGAACTGGAAGCGCAAGTCCGCCAGTGGGCGCGCGAAAATATCATCGAGCGCATGGTTCTGCGGCAGGAAGCGCTTCGCGATCCGGAACCGATCTCCGAGGACATCGTGGAACAGAGACTGAGGGAGATCCGCACCCAGTCTCCCGGGGAATCAGGATTCCCGGCCCCGGTCAACGATGACGAGTTGCGCCGTGAACTCGAGATGCGCTTCCGCGTCGAGCGTCTGCTGGCCAAGGTTTCGGAAAAGGCGGCCCCTCCGAAGAGCAAGGAAATCTCCGAATACTACAAGAAGAACCGCGAGCAGTTTCGGACGCCGGAAATGATTCACGCCGCTCACATCGTCAAGAACGTGGACGAATCCACCGGCGAAGAGGCGGCTCGCGCGGCAATTGAAGAAGCCGGGCGTGAACTCGACGCCGGCGCGGTATTCGAAGAGTTGGCGGACCGGATTTCCGATTGTCCCGGCCGTGGCGGCGATCTCGGATTCTTCCCACGAGGGCAGATGGTGGAAGAGTTCGAAGAAGTCGTCTTCCCGCTCGACGTGGGCAAGCGGAGCGGCATTTTTCGATCTCCCTTCGGCTTTCACATCGCCAGGGTAATCGCCCGGAAACCCGAGGGCATGCGCGGTCTCGACGAGGTTAAAGACCAGATTTCGCGGATGCTCCTCGAACAGAAGCGCCGGCGCGCCGTCGAGCAGTTCTTGGACAGCTTGATGAGTAGTGCTAAGGTCGAAGAAATGGCATGAAGCCGGAATTTCAACTGTTCGCTGCACTGGGACGGCCTCACCCCTGCTGTGTCCCCAGCCGCGACCGGGCCGAAGTTCTCGCCCAATCCCGCTCCGCTTCCGAGCAACGTCTGATCATTCGCTCGGGATCTACGGCCGAAATGGTAAAGCTGGATGGCGGGCGATTCTTCATGGGCACTGAGGACAAAGAGGGATTTCCAGCCGATGGTGAGGGGCCCGTGCGTGAAGTGACCCTCGCCCCGTTCCTCATCGACAAGTATCCCGTCACCAACCAGCAGTTCTCCGAGTTTGCCCAGGCCGCCGGCTACCGCAGCGAGGCGGAAGTCTTCGGCTGGTCGTTCGTCTTCCAAGGCCACATTCCCCGCGAGCGCTACCAGCAGTTGGTGGACCGCACCGCGCCCGGCATCCGCTGGTGGTGCAAGGTGCATGGCGCCTGCTGGAAGCATCCCGAGGGCCCGGATTCCTCCATCGCCGCCCGCCTGCATCATCCCGTGGTGCACATGTCCTGGAATGACGCCGCCGCCTACGCCGCCTGGTCTGGTAAGCGGCTGCCTACCGAGGCCGAATGGGAGTATGCGGCTCGCGGCGGGCTCGAACAGAAAACCTTTCCCTGGGGCGATGAACTAACCCCTGGCGGCCGCCATCTCTGCAACATCTGGCAAGGCGAGTTCCCCAACATCGACCTTGCGGAGGACGGCTACTCGGCTCCCTGTCCGGTGGATGCCTTCCCGCCCAACGGTTATGGTCTCTACACCATCACCGGCAATGCGTGGGAGTGGTGTAACGACTGGTTTGATCCCGCCTACCACATCACCGCAACCCGCGCCAATCCCGTGGGTCCCCCGAGCGGCAGCCGGCGCCTGATGAAGGGCGGCTCCTATCTCTGCCACCGCTCCTACTGCAACCGTTACCGCGTTGCCGCGCGTACTTCCAATACGCCCGACAGCGCCACCACAAACATTAGCTTTCGCTGCGTGCGGGATGTGTAGGCGCTTATGAGTCGAAAAGGGAATATAGCCGGACTCGCCATTTTGTTCGTCATCGCCGCCCTGGCTGCCTATGCCGGATGGCGCCTGCGGTCGGGCAATGCGGAGGGCTGCGAACTCTGTGCCCGCCCGCTGCATGAGAGAAGCAAGGTGATCGGACTGCTCGACGGGAAGAAGAAAATATTCTGCTGCCCCGCCTGCGCTCTCACCGCACACCGCCAGTTGCGGGAAAAAGTTCGGATTCTCCAGTTAACCGACTACGCCACGGACACGCCGCTCGACCCCGCCGCCGCCTTCATCGTGAAGGGCAGCAATGTCAACCATTGCCTTCACGACCACGTCCTGCTCGATCGCGATCACCAGCCGAGTTCCATGGATTTTGACCGTTGCTCGCCCAGCCTCATCGCCTTCCGCCACGAGCGTGACGCCGCTCAGTTCATCCGCAACCACGGTGGGCGGCTCGAGCGATTCTCAGACGTGGCTGCCGCCTACCAGAAGTGATCCATGCAGCCCTGGGAGCGGAGCACGAATCGCAGGCTGGCAGGCGCGTGGGCCGGCCCCTCCAGCCTCCCGCAAGGCCCCAATGGGCGAGCCCTTCGCGGATGGCGCCGGTTGGAGGCGCCCAAGGGACGCCGCTCGTTCTGCTCGGGCTGGCGCGTCCGGGAGTGGAAAATCCGCTCGGACGCCGGCTATCCGCGAAGCCTCGTCTGCAATCGTGACCACGGCATCCGCGCCGTCTGCGCATTGGACACGATCGAAGCGTTCCGCCGGCTAAAGCGGTCGCGAGGAGAACGCCGCAAGGCACTGCCGCTGCACTGGGGATTGACGCGGCTCCATCGCTCCTCTCTCTGGGATGCCGGCCATATCCTACCGGTCGCCGAGGGTGGGGGCGAATGCGGCCTCGAGAATATTCGCACCCTTTGCCTTCGCCGCCACCGCCAGGCCACATTCCACCTCCGTGCGCGCCGGGTTGGAAAAGTATACTCAGGGTGATGACCCGGCGCGTCTTTCTTTCTTCCCCTCTTGCCTTAGCCCCTTTGGCCTCTCCGGCCGGCCGCCAATGGCCGCTCGGCATCAATACCTACTGCCTGCGCTTCCAACGCTGGAACGACCGGCGATTGTTCGACTACTGCTCGAACCACAAGCTGGACGCCATCTTTCTTCAGGATTCGCTCGACGCCGGCGTGATGGATCCGAAGCATTGGGCCGAAGTTCGCGCCTGGTCAAAGGACATGGGCCTCCACTTGGAAACAGGCGGCGGTGCGATCCTGCCCAGGACGGCGGCGGATTATCCCAACATCATCGCGACACTGCGGAAGAACATCGAACGCGCCGCCGCCATGGGTTCTCCCATCGTGCGCGCCCTCCTCGCCAGTGACCGCTACAGCCTGCCCGAGGGTTCCGTCGAGCGCCACATCGAGACCGCCGTGAAGATTCTCCGCGAAGTGCGCGGCCCGGTGATGGATGCCGGACTGAAAATCGGCATCGAGAACCACAAGGAACTCCAGGCGTGGGAAACGCGCTTGCTTATCGAGACCGCGGGCAAAGAGTTCGTCGGATCGTATCTCGATACGGGAAATCCGGTCTTCGTGGCTGAAGATCCCCTCACCACGGTCGAGGAACTCGGGCCCTATGCCGTTACCTTCCACCTGCGCGATTCGGTGATCTATGAACACCCGGATGGAATCGCCGTGCAGTGGGTTCCTTTGGGTGAGGGCACTGTCGACTTCAAAGCCCTCATCGCCCGCGCGTCGCAAATCCTGCCTCCCGTTCACATCTACTGCAAGCCGATTACGGCTCGCCCACCCGTAGTCATTCCTGCTTATTCCACGGAATTCTGGAACAAATGGTTCCCCCGCGCCCGCTCCCGCGATCTTGTCCGCTTCCTCGCCCTCGCCAAACGCGGCCGCCCCTACGACAAGCCACACCTCACCGCCGACGTGCCCGCTCTTCGCGAGCGCTATATGGGTGCGCTTCAAATCCAGCAGATGGATCACATGGAGCGCAGTCTCGATTACTGCAAGCGCGTCCTCTCGCTTGGAGTACGCTGGAGGTGAAATTACCTTCCCCGCTTGACTCCAAGTTCCTCCAGGGTGCGCTCCATCTCCCCCAAGTGCTGTTCCTCGGATTCATCCACGGGACGAAAAAAGTCGAGCCGGTGAATAATCTTGACCTTCAGCACCACCTCCGCGCGCCCCCTGTGGCGGGGATCGATATATAACGACGGATCATAAGGCTCCACCTCATACCGGGTAAATCCGTCTTCTGGCGGAAGCGCGGACTCCGCAATCCGCCGCAGATCTTCGAACGTCTGGATGGATTCAGGGTCGCCAGGGGAGAGGCGGAATTCACCGTGGCCGCGAGTTCCATATAATTCGAGGCTGAATCCGACGGCGATCTTCTTCCCGTCCACGTATTGGTACTCCGGCCACTGTTCGTAGCGAACGCCGTGAAGTGTTACAAGTTCCCGCAGTTGATCCCGCTGCATCTGGCCTTCCTCCCTTCACATTAACTCCGAATCCGCTATGCGGACTTGATCTCGGTCCAGATCCGGTCGCGCAGCCGCTGCGCTTTCGCGCTCAACGGCCGAAACCACTCCCCGCGCGCGAGCGTTCCTCGCGGCGGATACAGCGCCTCGTTGTTCCTCATCTCCGCCGGCAACAGCGCCCGGGCCGAAGCGTTGCACGTGCTTTCCAGTTTCGTCAGCGCGATCCGGGCCGCCACCTCGGGCCGCGTCAGGTAGCCGATGAAGTCATGCGCCAGTTGGCTTCGCTTCGATTCCCGGAGGATGGCAATGTTGTCCGCGTAGAGCGGATAACCCTCCCGCGGATAGACGAAGCGCAATTTGTCCCCCGCCGTCTCCATGGCCCGCATCGCCGTGGAGCGCCACGCCTGAGCAGCCAGAAGCTCTCCCGCCACCAGTTGATCCCGCACAATCTCGTTCACGTAGGCTCGCAGCATCGGCTTCTGCCGCGCTGCCTCCGCCTCCGCCCGCGCCAGTTGCGACGGATCTTCGGAATTCAGTCCGTAACCGAGCTTCTTGAGACAAGCCCCGATTACCTCGGCCGGGTCATCGAGCATTGTAATCCTGCCGCGGAATCCCGGCGCCCACAGGTCAGCCCATGCCCCAGGGGCGGGCGCGAGTGTGCTCTGGTAAAGAATCCCCGTCGCGCCCCACATGTACGGAATCGCATACCGCAATTCCTTGTCCCATGGTGGGGACTGGAAGCGCCGGTCCAGGACTCCCATGTGCGGCAGACGGGAATGGTCGAGCGGAGCGAGCAATCCCAATTCGACCATCGGCTGGACGAAATAGTTGGTGGGAAACACCACATCCCACCCCGAATTCCCGCTCATCACCCTGGCCAGCATCTCCTCGGCGCTTTCAAACACCCCGTAGCGGACCTTCACGCCGAACTCCCGCTCGAAGTTCGGAATCGTCTCCGGAGCCACGTACTCCGGCCAATTGAGTACGTTCAGCCGCCTGCCCGCGGAGCGCGAGCATCCCGCAAGACCGGGAAGCGAGAGTAGAAAGACACGCCGGTTCACCGCTCCGCCTCGTTTCTCTCGAGCCGGCTGCTTACCAGAATGAGTCCGCCGAGCGCCACGACAATCAGCGTCGAAATCGCGTTTACGGAAGGATTGAATCCCTTCCGCGCCATCGCGTAAATCACCATCGGCAGTGTTTCGGAATCCACGCCCGCAACCAGGCTGGTGATGACGTAGTCATCAAATGAAGTGATGAACACCAGCAGCGCGGCCGATGCCACCGCCGGAGCCAACTGCGGCAGGGTCACCCGCAGGAAGGCTTGCCACTCCGTTGCTCCCAGATCCATGGCCGCCTCTTCGAGCGAGGCGTCGAATGCTCGCAACCGCGCCGACACAACCGTTACCACGTACGCCGTGCAGAACATCACGTGGGCCAGAATCACCGTGTGCATCCCCAGCCGGATTGCCAGGTAGCGGAAGATCCACTGGTAGAGCGCCAGCAGAGAGATGCCCATCACGATCTCCGGCGTCACCAGGGAAAGATAAAGCGACGTTGTGATCCATGGGGAGTTACGTTTCCACAGTCCATAGGCGCCCAGCGTTCCCACGGCCGTAGCCAGCAGCGTGGCGGCTAACGCGATCAGAAGACTGTTCCCCGTGGCTTCCGCGAGTTGCGTATCCGCGAATGCCGCCTTGTACCACGTGAGAGAAAAGCCTTCCCATTGCGTGAAGCGCGAGGAGTTGAAGCTGAACACGGCCAGCACAACCAGGGGAAGATGCAGAAACGCATAGGCAGCTACGGCATAGACCGAGAGCCACCGGCTGTTTTTCATAGCAACCCCTCGGATCCGCGCCGCTGCAGTGGAACAAGCAGCCCCATCACCACCAGCATGAGAATCAGAGACAGGGCGGCGCCGAAAGGCCAGTCCCGTGCCGTGGTGAACTGGTTCTGCACCAGGTTGCCGATCATGATGGTCTTTCCGCCTCCCAGCAGGTCCGGCGTCAGGTAAGCGCCCAGAGAGGAGATAAAGACGAGAATGGAGCCTGCCAGGATTCCGGGCTTGGATAAGGGTACGATCACATGCAGCAGCGTGGCGCCCGGAGTCGCGCCAAGGTCGGCCGAAGCCTCGATCAGCGACTTGTCCAGCCGCTCCAATGTTGCGAAGACCGGCAGCACCATGAACGGCAGATACCCGTACACGAGCCCCAGAATCACCGCGAATGGAGTGTACAGCAGCGTAAGTGGTTCGCGAATCACACCCGCGGCGAGAAGCGCCGAATTGATCAGCCCCGTATCCCGCAGCAGGAACATCCATGCGTAGGTCCGCACCAGGAAACTGCTCCAGAAAGGAACCATCACCAGCGACAGGTACAGATTCCTGCGCCGTCCGGCCCGCGCGATGAACAGCGCCAGCGGGAATCCCAGCATCAGACAGATCGCGGTGACGATCACCGCATATAGAAGCGAGCGCCACAGGATGGCCGCGTACAACGGATCAGCCAGACGTGAATAGTTTTCCCAGGTCAGGGGAGAAAACACACCGCCGTAAGGTCCGCGCGTCAGCAGGCTGTAGGCGAAGATGATGCCGAGAGGAATTAGAAAAAGCCCTCCCAGCAGTGCTCCCGCCGGGGTCAGGCACCAAAACCGGAGGCGGTTCATTGGCTTGCCGCGGGGAACTGCATTTCGTCCTCCGCGCGCCACCACAGGTGGACATCCTGCCCGGGCGAAACCATGTGAGAGTCGCGAGGGACTTCGCAAACCGCAATCGCTCCGCCGTCGAAGGAAACCTCCACGTGATAGCACTTGCCAAGGAAGGTGGCCGACCGTACCGTGGCCCTGCGCGACCTCGCCTCCGGCGGCGCCGGACCTGTGGATACGCGCGTGGATTCCGGCCGCACCCCAATGTCTTCCATCCAGTTGATCGCTCCCAGGAAGCCGGCGACGAACCGGGTGGCGGGGCGCAGATATATTTCCTGCGGGGCCCCCGTCTGCTCGAGCCGTCCGCCATTCATCACGGCAATGTGATCGGAGAGCGAAAGGGCCTCCTCCTGATCATGCGTAACCATGAGAAACGTGATCCCTACATTCCGCTGAATGCTCCTCAATTCGGCGCGCACCTGCTTGCGCAGTTGTGGATCGAGAGCCGAAAGCGGTTCGTCGAGCAGCAGCACTTCAGGCGCCAGCACCAGCGATCGCGCCAGGGCCACACGCTGCCGCTCCCCGCCGGAAAGCTGATGTGGATAGCGCGACTCCTTACCCGCAATCCGCAGCAGGTCGAGCACCTTGCGCACGGGTTCCGCCATCTGGCGGTCACCCCGCCGCAGTAACCCGAATTCGATATTCCCGCGCACGGTAAGGTGCGGAAACAGCGCATAGTTTTGAAATACCGTGCTCAGGTTCCGCTCGTACGGCCGGAGGTGCTCCATCCGCGAACCGTTTAGAAGAAGTTCGCCGCTGGTGGGCTCCTCGAAGCCCGCAATCAGCCGCAGCGTGGTGGTCTTGCCGCATCCCGACGGGCCCACCAGCGTGAACAGCGCGCCGCGCGGAACCCGAAGCGATAGATTGTCGACGGCGCGGTGGCCGGGATAGTGCTTCGAGATTCTGCTTAGCTCGAGTACCGCGTCGTCCATCGATTCAGACGGATCCGTTCCGGTTTACCGCAAAGCCTCTTCGGCTGTCGTGGAGTCCATCAACTGCAAGCTCCATCGCTCCAGCGTCTCCAGATCCGCTGCTTCAACCCTTCGCGCCAGATTCGCGGGTAAGGGTCCGAATCGCCTCTCCAGTTGCCTTGCCAGTATACCCCTGGCTGCCTCGGTCCGCCCCCGCGCCATTCCCTGCTCGATTCCCTTCACCATCCCCTTCACCATCCCCTGTTCGATCCCCTTCACCAGCCCTTGTTCTTCTCCCTGGTGAAAGATCTCGGCCAGCCACTCATTCTCCATGATGTCGATTTCGATGGGCATACGCTCAATCTCCTCTTTGACTGCCGGAACCAAGCCTCTCAATCCGGATAGTATCACAAGCTTCGCCAGCCAACTCTGCCTCTTGGACGCTTCGGTATTAGCGATCCTTCTGAGCAGCCTTGCCACTGCCGGCCGGTAATCCACGAGCCTTCCCAGCATTCCTAGCAGGTTGTCCTCGAGAAACGGACTCTCCAACAACTCGGTTGTATCCACTTCCTGAAGATTGACAACAGGATACGAGTAGTCCAAGCCCGGTTCCGAAATCCGATCCGGTATCCGTACCGGTCCTTTGCCCAGCCACAGCACAATCTGCAAGGGCACGCGCTGGTAGGTCTCCCATATGCGCTGCCGGTAGCTCAGCATGCGGTGCCCGAAAAACGTCACCGGTTGAGCCTGCAACTCGAGGTGGACGATCCGCTCATCGGCCAGTTCAAACAGCAAATCCGGACGCAGGTTCTCCACCTTCGGCAGTTCCGTGGTCAGCACCCGGCTCACCTTCACCGGTTCTCCCACCAGGAGCCCCAACAGCAACTCCGGCCGGTCCAATAGCAATTCCTTAATGGTCGTGTCGTACCGCACCTGGTAAGCCAGTGCCGGCAGCCGCAGATTCCTCTCTCCCCGTCACTGGCTGAGCGTGAAGTTCACCTCGATCGGCGCGATCACCTCCACCGGTTCCCCGCTCAAGAGCGTCGGCTGGTACGCCCATTGCCGAACCGCGTCCACCGCGGCGGCCACCAGCAAGGGGTGTCCGCTGATCACCTGAAGCTGCATGATGCGTCCCTCCCGATTGATGATGCCCATCAGTTTCACGGTTCCGGAAATACGCGCGGCCTTGGCGAGCGGCGGGTAGACGGGCAGCACACGGTGGATGATCTTTGCCGCCTGCACGCCGCTGCTGGTCCGGATGCGCGTGACCGGCTTCTCGGGAGACTCCTGCTTCACTTCCCTCGATTTCTCCGCCGGGGGCGGCGGAGTCTGCGTGGCGATGCGGCCGATCCATGCGTTTTCGAAGCCTGTCCCTCCAGGCACACCCCGGCCCGAACTGAGACTGGGAGCGGCGTCATCGGGAAGAGTTGCCTCGATGATGCGGCTGATCTTGTCCGGAATATGCGTGTAGGCAAATAGCCGGGCGTTCTGGAACATGCCGCGCACCCCTTTCGGCACATCCACCAGCTTCATGGGAGCCGGTGGGGGTGGGGGCGCCGGAGGCGCCATGACGCTCGAATTCAATCGCACAATCGATGGCCCCTGCACGAGAAACAGCGGCACGACAACCGCTGCGCAGAGTGCCGCCATCTGTACACCCATGGATGCGGCGAATGTGACGCTTCGCGCGGCGCCTCGCGGCCCCGCAAGCAATGCCTGCTCGAACATGATGTCCTCTCCTTCCGGATCGTGTCAGCGAATGTTCCGGGGCCCCGGCGTCGTCGCTCTCGAATGGGTTTGACACCGCTTGTCCGCCGGTGGTTCCCGGCTAAAGATCCGAACCCGAACATCCGATTCCTGTACATCGTGATTTGGCTGCTGATCACCGGCGCCGCCATCGCCACCCTGCTGCTGTGGCGCTTCCGGTCACCGAAACATCAGTGGTCCGCGGCCGCAAAGCGGGCTGGGGCCGCCTTTGACCGCCGGGACTGGCTTCAGGCGGAGCGTCATTGCCGTGTCTGTCTTTCTATCGCCATGGTGCTCGAAGAGCCCGCGAGAGCGATGTACGAGGGTCACAGCCTCATGCAGCTTAGTCACGCTCTCTACCGCCTGGGGAAAATGCGGGAGGCCGAAAACACGCTCCGGCAGGCCCTGCCCCGGCTGCGCGCCAGCTTCGCCGGCGGACACCCGGGAATCTCGGCCGGACATGCGCTTTGGGGAGACCTCTGCATGGACCAGGGGCGTTATCCCGAGGCCGAGCAACAGTATGAGCGCGCCGTCGCCGCCGATGAGCAGATCGGCAACGTCGGAATGATGATCTTTGCGCTCCAGCGCCTGGGAGAGGTGCTTATTCAACAAGCGCGCTGGAATGACGCCGAAGAGGTCATCGACCGCTGCGTGAAGCTCGAAATCCAGGTCCTGCGCGAGGAACTGCGGCGCACTGGAGAGCAGCCCGATGGCTCCCAGATTATCTCCATGAGCCTCCCCGATCTCTACTTCAGCCAGCGCCGCTTCGAGGACGCAACCCGTGTCTATCAGCAAAAGGTCGATTACTGGGAACACACCCACGTCCGGCCGGACAGTATCGACCTCGGCCGTCTCCAGACGCGCCTCGGCATCGCCCAGGCGATGACGGGGCACTACGAAGGCTCCGTCGAGATGCTGCGCAGGGCGGCCGAAACCTACCGTCGTGAGTGGAGCGTCGACCATCCCAGGGTCGCGGTCAGCCTCGCCCGGCTCGCCGTCGTCCTCGAGCGCGCTCACCGCGCCGAAGAAGCCAGGGCAGCCGCCCATGGAGCCCGTGAACTGCTGGCAGCCAAGGGACTCCAGGAACATCCCGAATTTCAACGTCTGTCGGGGTTGGTTTCCTGATCCGCGTTCCTCGGGCGGCTTCTCAAGGGTGAATGATCCGGCCGTCCCTCATGTGGACAATGCGATGCGCGTAGGCCGCCGCCTCCGGGTTGTGGGTAATCATCAGGATCGTCTGCCCTGTCTGCTCGTTTAAATCACGCAACAGCTTCAGTACGACCTCGGAGTTCTCCGTGTCCAGATTCCCCGTGGGCTCGTCGGCGAGCACCAGCGCCGGATGGTTGACAATCGCTCGCGCAATGGCTACCCGCTGCTGCTCTCCGCCGGATAGCGACCGCGGCTTGTGATCCAACCTGTGGCCGACACCCAGCAATTCGAGCGTTCGCCGGAACCACGCCGCGGTCTCCGGCTTGTGAGTTTGCCCGGCAATAAATTGCGCCATCGTAATGTTGTCCTGCGCGCTCAAGGTGGGCAGCAGATTGTACTTCTGAAATACAAACCCCACCAGGTCCCGGCGGACGCGCGTTCGTTCGGTATCGCTCATGAGCGCAAGTTCTTTACCGTCGATGATGACCGAGCCCGAACTGGCGCTCGCCAGCCCGCCGAGAATGTAAAACAGCGTCGATTTCCCGGATCCCGACGGCCCCACGATGGCGATGAACTCCCCGCGCCGTACGGTCAGGTCAACACCACGCAGCGCGTGCACTTCCACGTCGCCCATGCGGTAGATCTTTGCCAGGTTCCGTACCTGGATCAGCGGTTGCGGCTCACTCATACGCCAATGCCTCGATGGCGTCCTGCCGCGCCGCTTTCCAGCCGGGGTATAAGGCGCCCAGCAAAGATCCTGCCAGGGAAACCAGAGTGGCGATGGGCCACCAGTCCGGTACGATGATCTGCGTCAATGAGCCGGGAACATACCGCATGATCGCCCAGCGCGTGCCGTACGTGAACAGGATGCCTGCCGCCGTTCCGATCAGGGCAAGAATCACCGTCTCCCGTACGAGAATTCCCAGCACCATGCCCGGCGTTGCTCCGAGCGCCTTCAGAATGCCGATTTCCCTTGTACGTTCCAATACCGCCGTGTACATCGAGAGGAACACCACCAGGAACCCCACCACGATCGAGATTCCAATCACTACGTAGATGAAGGCTTTCAGCCCGGGAATGTTATCCACGGAGATCAGGGACACGTACTCGGCAATCGAGTAGATCTGGTAATCGGGCAGCGCCGCCCGGATGGCTTTCATCGCCTCCCGCAGATTCGCCGGATCATCCAGCTTCACGTAGATCATGGTCAGCTTTCCCGTATTCGCCGACAGATCCTGCAGGATTTTCAGCGGTATGAAAAGGCGCGCCAGCTTGCCCGGCTGCACGATGCCGCATACATGCCACTTCCGGTTGAGGAAGGTGTATTCGTCCCCCACATCAAGGTGATATTGCCGCGCCCAGTATTCATCGACGATCACATCGTCCGGATTCCGGAACGGCCCCCCCTTGATGTACTTGAAGCCGCCGCTCATCCGCGAAAAGCTGTCCAGATCAATGCCTGTAATGCTGTTCGCGCCTCCTATGGGGTGAACCACCGTCCCCGTGGCCACGGCCACGTGCGGCAGCTTACCTACGAAACTCAACACCTTCTCCGGAATGGGAGCCGTGCTAAGGCCGATGATGGAACTGCCGGGGGGCCGGATCAGGATGTCGGCGCCGGCGCCCTTCGAGCGCTGGCTCATATCCTCGAGGGTTCCGAAACTGAGGCCGACCAGGGTGAGAATCATGGTCACCTGCACGCCCACGGCAGTGGCGCTCAGCACGGTTCGAACCCAGCGATGTTTGAGATTCTGGAAAACGAGCTTGTTTATCAAAGATGGCGCACCTGATGCTCCGGCGGGTTGACGATCGAGCCGGACAAAAGACAAACTCCATTGTACGACGGGATGCCGCGGCCGGTCGTGAGAGCGGGAAAATGGGAGCTTAAGTGGCTTCTGAGGAACGGTTTAAGGTGGTCGCATGATGGCGCCGGAGGCGAACTCCGCCTATAGTCGAACCAAGGAGTTCGCCGGCTATGCGCAAAATCCCGGTCCTTTCGTTCACTCTCGCCTTCTTTGCCGCATCTCTGGTTTCCGCCCAGACGATTGTGGAGAGCGCCACCGCCGCCGCCGGAGGCTCCGCGGCGGGCGTGGCCGGAAAAAGAGTGAGCGAAGGGCTCGATTCGGTGTTTGGCATAGTCGCGGGCGTTACTGGGTCCGCTACGACCCAAGGGCGTAAGAGCGGCCGCGTCGCCCCGGCCGTGCCACCCATTCCGAACGTGCGGCTGAACGCCAGGGAGGGGGCGAACCTCGCCGCGGGCGCGAACGTGAAACAGCCCTCTGGGATTGCTCAGCCCGCGGGCCGTCAAGCCGCGCCGCAATCGAGCGCCGCTTCCGCGGAGCCTGCCGTGCGTCCCTCTGCGCCTCCAGCCGAGTTGGCCGCGCCCCCCGCTTCTCCAACCGGACCCACCTTGCAGGACCTGCAATCCCTCTCCGCTGGTGCGTCACGCCGGCAGGTCCTCGACAAACTTGGCCAGCCCGCCTCGCGCATCTCCATGTCCAATGATGACGGATTCGTTGAGGTCATGAAGTTTCGTAATCAGGACGGCTCCATTGGCTCCGTCCGCGTCGTGAACGGAAAAGTCACCGCCGTGAACGTGGCGCAATAGCTTTCACGTATCGCAACCGCGCGCCAGGATCTGTAGACTGAATAGATAATGGTCATTCCATCCTGGGCGCGCCTCGTCTCATGCGCGGCGCTATTTGTCTGCCTGCTGCCGGCGCAGGACAAAATCGACTTCACCAAAACCATCCAGCCGATCCTCGAGAAATCGTGCTATCCCTGCCACGGCCCCAAAGTCCAGATGGGCGGCCTTCGCCTCGACTCGCAAGCCGGCGCCTCCAAGGAGATCCATCCCGGCAAGTCCGCCGAAAGCCAGCTCTACAAACGCATCGCCGGCATTGGTGACGAAGCCCGCATGCCCATGGGCGGCAAGCCTCTCGATGCCGCCGCCGTTGCTTCCATCCGCGCCTGGATCGATCAGGGCGCCGTGTGGCCCGAAGGCGCGGGCGTGGCCGCCGCTGAAGTCAAGAAGCACTGGGCCTTCATCCCTCCGGAACGGCCCGCGATCCCCAAGGTCGGCAACCCCGCGTGGGTCCGTACTCCCATTGACGCCTTCATCCTCGCGCGCCTCGACAAGGAAGGGCTCCGCCCCTCCCCCGCAGCGGATAAGGTTACCCTCCTACGCCGCCTCAGTCTCGATCTCACCGGACTGCCGCCGTCCATTGCCGAAGTCGATGCTTTTCTCGGCGACAAGAGCAAGGATGCCTGGCAAAGACAGGTGGAGCGCCTCCTCGCTTCCCCGCACTACGGCGAGCGCTGGGGCCGCCACTGGCTCGACGCCGCCCGCTACGCCGATTCCGACGGTTTCGAGAAAGACAAACAGCGCCAGGTCTGGTTCTACCGTGATTGGGTCATCAACGCTCTCAATGAAGACCTGCCCTACGACCAGTTCGTCATCGACCAGATTGCCGGCGATCTCTTGCCGAATCACACGCAGGCCCAACTCGTGGCTACCGGCTTCCTCCGCAACTCGATGATCAACGAAGAGGGCGGCGTCGACCCCGAGCAGTTTCGCATGGAAGCGATGTTTGACCGCATGGACGCCATCGGCAAGGGAATCCTCGGTGTCACCATCCAATGCGCCCAATGCCACAACCACAAGTTCGATCCGCTAAAGCAGGAAGAATATTACCGCCTGTTCGCGTTTCTCAACAACTCGCATGAGGCGGATGTCGCCGTATACACTCCCGCCGAAGAGCAGAAACGGGCTGAAATCTTTCGCGGGATCCACGAAATCGAAGGCGAGCTTCAGCACCGTAACCCCGATTGGCGTGATCGCATGGCCCAATGGGTAGCCAAGGTAGCCCACGACCAACCCAACTGGGTCGTCGTGAAACCTCACGTCGATGACATCTCGACGGGCGGCCAGAAATACCTTCCCATGGAAGATGGCTCATTACTCGCCGCCGGTTATGCCCCCACCAAACACTGCGTCCAAATGACCGTCAAGACGGATATCCAGAACATCACCGCCTTCCGCCTCGAACTGCTGAATGATCCCAACCTGCCTCTCGGCGGGCCAGGACGCTCTATTAAAGGCACTGGCGCGCTCACCGAGTTCGAAGTCGAAGCCGCGCCGGCCTCCGATCCAAAGAAGGTGACGAAGATCAAGATTGCGAAGGCCACCGCCGGCATTTCGCTCCCCGAGCGCGAACTGGACCCCATCTTCCACGACAAGAGCAACAAACGCCGTGTCACGGGGCCGATCGAGTACGCGATTGACGGGAAGGAAGAAACCGCTTGGGGTATCGACGCCGGTCCCGGACGCCGCAACGTGCCGCGCAACGCCGTCTTCGACGCCGAAGCGCCCATCTCCTATCCCGGCGGCACAATTCTTACCTTCTACCTCAGCCAGAAGCATGGCGGCTGGAATAGCGACGACAACCAGAACAACAATCTCGGTAGAATGCGGCTTTCCCTCACCACGGCTCCGAACGCTGTTGCCGACCCGGTCCCCGCGCGCGTCCGCATCATCCTCGCCCTGCCGCGCGAGCAGTGGTCCCCGGCTCAGGAACACGCCGTCTTCAGCTACTGGCGCACCACCGTGCCGGAATGGAAGGACGCCAACGCCCGCATCGAGGAGCTTTGGCGCCGGCATCCGGAAGGCTCCTCGCAATTGGTCCTCAGTGAGCGGCGGAAGACGCGTGAGACTCACATGCTCACCCGCGGCGATTTTCTCAAGCCCGGCAAAATCGTCGAGCCCGGCGTGCCCGCGTTCCTCAACCCGCTCCCCGCCGGAGCGCCGCCAAACCGGCTAACCTTCGCCCGCTGGATGGTGGACCGCAAAGCTCCCACCACGGCGCGCTCCATGGTGAACCGCATCTGGCAGGCCTACTTCGGCACGGGCATCGTCAGCACCACGGAGAATCTCGGAACCCAGTGCGAGCCGCCCTCCCACAAAGAACTGCTCGACTGGCTCGCCGTCGAGTTCATGGACCGGGGCTGGAGCCTCAAGGCCATCCAGCGCCTCATCGTCAATTCCGCCACCTACCGGCAAAGTTCGAAAGTGTCTCCCGAACTCTATGAGAAGGACCCGTTCAACACCCTGCTGGCGCGCGGCCCGCGGGTGCGCGTCGAGGGCGAGATCGTGCGCGACATCGCCCTTGCCGCCAGCGGTCTGCTGAACGAACACGTGGGCGGTCCCAGCGTCTATCCGCCGGCGCCCGATTTCCTCTTCCAGCCTCCGGTCAGCTACGGACCCAAGAACTGGTACACCGGGAAGGGCGCGGATCGTTACCGCCGCGCGCTCTACACCTTCCGCTACCGCTCGGTCCCCTACCCGATGCTCCAGAATTTCGATACGCCCAACGGTGATGCTTCCTGCGTTCGCCGCACGCGCTCCAACACCCCGCTTCAGGCCCTCACCACCCTGAACGAGCCGCTATTCCTCGAAACCGCCCGCGCGCTAGCCAAAAAGGCCATCACCGAAGGAGGCAACACCGAAGACCAGCGCATCACCTACGCTTTCCGCCGTTGCTTGTCCCGCAAGCCCACCCTGGCCGAGCGGGCGGAGCTACAGGCGCTTCTGGAACGCCAGACGCAACGTTTCAAGGAAGGCAAACTCAACGCCGCCGGCATGACCGGCGGGGAACCGGATCCCGAACTTGCGGGTTGGACCGCCGTCGCCCGTGTGCTCTTGAACCTCGACGAGACCATTACCAAGGAGTGACCATGAACGGAAACCACATTGCCCGGCGCTGGTTCCTGAAGGACTGCGCGATTGGTCTGGGAGCCATGGCCGCCCGGACGCTGATGGCGGCGACCGCGGGACCGATGTCCCCAAAGAAGCCGCACTTCGAGCCCACGGCGAAACGTGTCATTTTCCTGTTCATGGCCGGCGCTCCCAGCCACCTCGAGATGTTCGACTACAAGCCGCAGCTTGCCAAATTCGACGGCACGCTGCCGCCGCCTGACCTGCTCAAAGGCTACCGCGCGGCGTTCATCAATCCGAACTCCACCCTCCTCGGGCCGAAATACAAGTTCCACAAAGTGGGGCAGAACGGCGCCGAGCTTTCGGAACTCCTGCCGCATCTGGCCAAAGTGGTCGACGACATCGCCATCGTCAAGTCGATGAACACCGACGCCTTCAACCATGCCCCCGGCCAACTGCTGATGAATACCGGGACGCAGCAGTTCGGCCGTCCCAGCATGGGCGCCTGGGTCACCTACGGACTCGGCAGCGAAACTCAGGATCTGCCGGCATTCGTCGTGTTCAGTTCCGGCAAGAAAGGCCCGAGCGGCGGAAACTCGTGCTGGGGAAGCGGCTTTCTCCCCACCGTCTATCAGGGCGTTCAGTTCCGCGGCTCCGGCGACCCGGTGCTCTATCTCTCGAATCCTCCCGGCGTCGATGAGACCCTCCAGCGCGATTCGCTCGATTCCATCCGCAAGCTGAACCAGATGCGCCTCGGCGTGATGGGCGACCCGGAAATCGAAACGCGCATCAACTCCTTCGAAATGGCGTTCCGCATGCAATCGAGCGCCCCCGAGCTGATGGATATTTCGAAGGAACCCCGGCACGTCCTCGATATGTACGGCGCCGTCCCCGGCAAACCGTCCTTTGCCAACGATTGCCTTCTCGCGCGCCGCCTTGTCGAACGCGGTGTTCGCTTCGTTCAGCTTTACCACGAAGCCTGGGACCAGCACGGCAACCTCACCCGCGACATCGCCATCAACTGCAAGGACACCGACCAGGCTTGCGCCGCGCTGGTCCAGGACCTGAAACAGCGCGGCCTGCTCAAGGACACCCTCGTCGTCTGGGGCGGGGAATTCGGCCGCACTCCCATGGTGCAGGGAGGTAATGACGGCCGCGACCATCACCCCAACGCCTTCACCATGTGGCTCGCCGGCGGCGGCGTCAAGCCCGGACTCGTCATGGGCGAAAGCGACGAACTCGGCTTCAACGTCATCAAGGACAAGGTCCACGTCCATGACCTCCACGCCACCATGCTCCACATGCTCGGCTTCGACCACACGAAGCTCACCTTCCGCTTCCAGGGCCGCGATTTCCGCCTCACCGACGTGCATGGTAACGTGGTTCAAAAGCTGCTGGCATAGGGTTGAATTTCCACACACGCTCTACCCCGGCTCACTCCGGAACAGTATCTCGAGATAGAGCGCAAAGCCGAGCGGAAGTGAGATTATCAAGGCAATCGGACGCGCGGAGACCCCGGAAAGTTGGCGGTAGACTATATGCAGGAGTGCTTTCGCCATGCAAGCGTCCGGATTGATCGTTTCCAACCCAAAGGTGATGATGGGCAAACCCGTCATTCGGGGTACACGGATCACCGTTGAATTGATTCTGGAGAAGTTCGCGGCCGGCTACACCGAAGACGAGATTCTTCGAGCGTATCCCCACATCACCAGGGAAGGCATCCGGGCGGCCCTTGCATTTGCGGCGGAAGCGCTACAAGCGTCCGTGCTCTATCCTCTGGAACGCACGGCATCATGAAACTGGTGGCGGATGAGAGCGTTGAGGGGCCAACGGTATACTCCCTTCGCGCCGCCGGCCACGAGGTTCTGTTCATCGCCGAGTCCTCGCCAGGAATTCAAGACAGCGCTGTGTTGGAGATCGCCCGAAGGGAAGAAGCGCTCTTGCTCACCGCGGACAAGGACTTCGGCGAGTTGGTATTCCGTGATCGCGAACCACATTATGGGGTGCTCCTGATCCGGTCGCTGGTGCGAAGTCCGGAGGAGAACGCCGCCAACACACTCGCCGCCATCAGCCAGTACGGAACTGAGTTACTCAAGCGCTTCTCCGTTCTTGCCGAGGGGGTACTGCGAATCAGAACGACGCATCTCTTTCCACGGCCTTGAATCCGCTTCCGCTGACGAGATGCCAACCGCCGGATGGCGTCATGATCCTTTCGCTTCAGGGCGTTCTCCTTGCGGACCCTGCCCCAGTCGGGATCGAACACTGGAAACCGGAATTCATCTTGAGTCCGTCGACGTCCACCTCCCCGTCTTTGAAGTCTATGAGAATAGCATTTTCCAATCGAAAGATGAGCATGAAATCGGCTCCGCTCGACCGAAGGGAGAGAGCGGATAGGAGAATGAGGAGGCCGCGTAGCGGCCGACTTCCTTTCTTTGGTTTTTGAGATAAGAAACCGCCGTCATCATCGCGTGCGTCAGGTGGGAAAGTGGGAAACCGGTTTTTGGTTTTCCACTTTTCCATCCGGCGCACGCCAGGGGCGGTGGAATTTTGAAAATCCCGGCTTTGCGGGATTTTCAAGGGGCGGTGGAAAACGAGGTAAACCTGCTTTTGGTTTTCCTCGTTTTCCACGGGCCCGGCATTTCCACCGCCCCGCGCCGCTGTTACCGGAAAGGCGGTGGAATAGGCAATTGCATTTTGCACTGCCGCAGCAACCGCGTCTTGGCCGCCGTCATCTGGCGGGCGCACTCGGTGTCGCTCATCGCCATCGCCTCTCTCTCCAGTTCCGCCATACTGAAACCCGGCTTGAGATATTGCGCAGCCCCCTCCAGCGACTTCAGTTTCTCCAACGGTGTCCGATAATCTTCCGTCTTGTATACCCGCACCCGTTTGCCCTGCTCGTCCAGACTCACCGTGGCAAAGCCGCAGGGCCGGTGAAAGTTCAAGTACGGATTCAAGTGCCGCACATAAAATTTCCCGATCGCCTCGGCGTGTTCGCCGGCGATGTATCCGTACCCGATCAGTTTGCGCACCACCGCGCCGTTCTTGCCTTCCACCAATGCGTTGTCCTGACTGCGGCATGCCCGGCTCTTGGTGAACTCCGCATGCAACTTCTTCAACATTGCCGCCACCCGATGATTGATGTACTCCGAGCCGTTGTCCGTGTGAAATCCCAATACCTCGAAGGGAAACTGCGCCAGCACCCCCTGCAACACCGGCAGCAGGTAAGCTTCGCTGATCTTGCTGGTGCAACCCACTACCTGCCACTGCGTCACCGCATCCACCGCGTTGATGTGATACACCCCCTTGGCCCCGTCCCAGTCGCCCTGATGTACCGTGTCCACTCGCACAAACCCCGGCCGGCCCTGCGGGTTGGGCCGACGCCGCTCCCCGATCGCCTTCCCAGTCGGCCGCGTCACCTCGAACACCGCCGCCTGGTTGCGGTAGCGCGCGCTGGCTCGCAAGTTGTATAGATGCGACACGCTGATCTTCGCCAGTCGCTCGTACTGTTGGTTCCCATAGCACTCGTACTCGCGCTGGAGAATGTGACGCGTCGCCGGCCCGCTCAACCGCTCGTGCACACGGTCCACTTCCGCCAGCAGCGCGACGTCCTCGGCCGTGTACTTCACAGGAAACTCGTGCCGTTGGTAGGGCACCACCCGCACCAACCCCTGGTCCAGGAAGGTACGGATCAGTCGCGTCGTCTGTGACGTGCTCATCCCCGTCACCTTTTCCACGTAGGCCCGAACCACGCCTCGTCCCTTCTTGCTCAAATCGCCATAGTTCTGCGCCGCCAGCACGCGCTCCACCCAGGCGTATTTCTCGCTCCGGCCACACCCAGTGAACTTGATCCCCTCGCTGGACTCGAGGAACTCCCGGATTTGCTCCCGGCTCAGGCTCTCGGCATTCCACATGCGTACTTGCACCCGGCCGGGCCACGCCTATCCCATTCTTCCCTTTTTCATGCTCATCTTGTATTGGAAACTGCCCCCGTCGTTTCGCCAGTTTCATGCTCATCTTGTATTGGACAATTCTGAATGCCGAACTGGCGCTTGCCTGAATGCTCCGCGGGATAAGATAGAGTCATGTCCACGATGCCGCATCCAAAGTTTACCCAGGCGGAATACCTGGAACTGGAACGCGCGGCCGAGCGCAGAAGCGAGTTCATTGACGGTGAAATCGTCATGATGGCCTGCGGATCCCTTCGTCACAGCCTGGTGGCAAACAATCTGCGTACGGCCCTGACGCGCCGTTTGGAGGATTCTCCTTGCGATGTTTTCGATTCGGATGCCCGTGTTTGTGTTCTTTGGGGGAAGTTGATCACCTATCCGGATATCTCAGTCCTCTGTGGTCCGCCTGAGTTCGTCGACAACCGCAAAGACACCCTGACGAATCCCACCTTCCTCGTGGAAGTGCTCTCGCCCTCGACAAAAGACTTCGACCGCGGAGAAAAATCGCTCCAGTACCGCCGCCTGCCGTCTCTTCGCGAATATCTCCTCGTCGATCCAGCCTCGGTAAACATCGAGCATTATAAGCGCCTCCCCAATGGCAATTGGGAGGTGTCGGAAATCCGCGACGCTGACTCTGCCATCACCCTCGCCTGCCTCGGCTGCGAAATTCCGGTAACTGAGATCTACCGCAACGCCGAAAAGTACCCCGCCTGACGCGCCTCCCGCATCACCTGTTCCGTCACCCAATCCGTAACAATCGAAGTCTCCCCGCTCGCCAGTAACTCCGCTCCGTCCAGCACCGCCGATACAAAGTTCTCCACGCACGGATAATGCAGATTCGCATGCGCGGGAATCATCTCCGTGGCCCCCGGATACCGCAATTCCGGCCCATTGAGCGGCGTCAGGTCCATCACGCCCTCGGTCCCCGTAATCCGGAACTCGTCCCTCGGCGCGCGGCAGTGTCTCCGCACATCCACAATCCCGCGAACCCCGCACCCGTATTCGATCAGCACCGTCGCCGCGTCCTCCACTAACCGCTGATGCACTAACATGGATAACTGCCCCGTTACTCGCTCCGGACGGCCGAAGACATAATTCAGTAAGTCAATCCGGTGGGAACCGGTATCATACAGGGGGCCGCCGCCCGCCATTTCCGGATCCACCAGCCACTCCCGGTCCCCGCCTTCCGCGTTGAACCAGTCATGGCAACTGATCTCCGCCAGCACCGGCCTCCCGATCACCCCCTCCGCCAGCAACCGCCGTGCCCGGTTCACCTTCGGATACGTCCTGCGGTAATACGCCACCCCCAGCGTCTTTCCGGCTTTGCGCGCCGCTTCCACCATCGCCCGCGCTTCCGCGTAACTGCGCGCCACGGGCTTCTCGCACAGCACATGCTTGCCCGCCGCGAGCGCCGCCATGCTTTGCGGCGCATGCATCGCTACCGGCGTCGCCACATACACCGCCTCCACGGTATCATCGGCCACGGCCTCTTCCACCGTTCCCCAAACCCGGTCCGCGTAACTCCGGCCCTTCTTCTCATCCCGCGAAACCACCCCGTACAAACGGCTTCGCGGCTCCGCCAGAATCGCCGGCAGCACGCGCTTCTTCGCAATGTCGCCAATGCCCGCCAGAACCCAGTTCATCATCCTGACAATCGTACACTGGAGGTAGATGCTGTTGCTCTTCCTGCTCGCCGCCGCGGCATTTGCGCAATCGCCCGAGCCCATCCGCTTTTCCTCCTCCGGACACGAAATCGCCTACTTCCATGCCGCGGGTGATGCCGGCGCGCCAGTGCTTGTCGTCTTGCCCGCCCAACCCGGGACCGCCGCCGCCGAATTTACGAACTGGTCGCAAGCCGCGGCCGTCCGCAAATGGACGCTCGTGCTTCCTCAATCCGTTGCCGCCGGCGACGCCGGCGTGAAAATGCTGGACGATCTCATCCCGGACGTCCGCCGGCGGTTTCATCTCCCCACTGCCCCCATCTATCTCTGCGGCGCCGGCCCTGCCTCGCCCATGGTCTTCTACGCCGTGGCACGCGCGCCCTATCTATGGTCCGCCGCTCTCGCCATCGGCGGCGATCCTAAACTCGCCATCGATACCGACCGTCTATTTGCTGCTAATACCAACCTCGTCCCCGTCGCCTGGGCCGTTTCCCCTCAGGAAAAGGAAGCGTTTGTCGCGCCCTACCAGAAATTGCTCACCGGCGGGTTCAACATCCAACGGCTCGAATCCCCCACCACGCAGGCCGCCCTTGATTTTCTCGCCGGTCACCGCTACACCGAGTACCCAACGAAGATCGATTGCGAAACTGGAAATCCGGCGCTCGCCCGCTGTTATTGGATCGTCCCCATACGATTCGACCCGTCCCTTCGCAACGACGCCATCCTCACCACCCGCATTCCCCCCGATCCGCAAGCGTCTCTCGACTTCGGCGGCTTCGGTTTCAAGGCGGACGCTCCCGGCCCCGGCGTGGCCGTCGAGTGGCTCCCGCCTGACTATAAAGGTCCACTCCAACTCCACGACCGCATTCTGATGCTATCGAGCACCCGCATCGCGGATCCCCGCCAATATCTCGAACTCATGGGCCACATCACGGAGGAGCGGCCTGTCACCGTCACCATCGAACGCGGCAAGGACAAGATCCGCCTCACCACCCGTTACCGCCTCCGCCGGCGCGAGGAAATCCTTACTGCTCGTGTGCAGGCCACTTACTTCCCCGATTCGCACGAAATTATTATCGTTAGCCGCACCGTATCGGCTCTCAAGATCATGCTTCCCTCCGCCTGGGCTCCCGCCTCCATCAGTTGGAACGGGAATCCCGCCGCCAAGCCCCAGGAAGGCGGCTGCCTCGAACTGTCTCTCCAGGATCCCGGCGCCGCCAGACCCTGCCCGGCATTTCCTTGAAACCAAACCCTCTTCTACTCTCGTACATAATGGTGTGGCCTCCGGCTCATTCCGAGTGCACGGGTACCTTTCTCTGATATACTGCATCTAACCGGGTGAGAAGCTATTGTGGTGAAGAAAATCCTACTTCCTGTCCTATTGTGTGCGCTTGCCGCCGCGCAGCCTTCCGGCAATTACGCCGATGCTCGCCGCGCCTACCAATCGACGCAATATGAGCAGGCAGTCCAACTGCTTCAGGGTCAAAAGGATATAGATTCCCTCCTCCTCCTCGGGCAGAGCTGGTTCATGCTTGGTGAGTTCAAGAAGGCCAGTGAAGTGTTCGAAAAAGCGGTGAACCTCAGCCCGGACAGTTCTCAATTACACCTCTGGCTCGGACGCGCCTACGGCCGCCGCGCCGAAACCTCTTCTCCCTTCTTCGCCCCGCGCTACGCGTCCAGGGCCCGTCAGCAATTTGAGACCGCGGTGCAACTCGATCCGCACAACATCCTGGCGATGAACGACCTGTTCGAATACTACATGGAGGCCCCCGGGTTCCTTGGCGGCGGCAAGGATAAGGCTCAAGCCCTGGCCCGGCGCATCGCCGGGCTCGACCCCGCCGAAGGTCACTATGCCCAGGCGCGTCTCGACGAAGATCGCAAGCAGTTCGGAGCAGCCGAAGAGCAACTCCGCCGCGCCGTGGAAGCCGCCCCCTCGCAGGTTGGGCGTGTCCTTGATCTTGCCAGGTTCCTCGCCAAGCACGGCCGCCACCAGGAAAGCGAAGCCGCGTTCCAGCGCGCCGCCGAAATCGCTCCCGGCAATCCCAAGGTCCTCTTCGAACGCGCTGCTACCTACATCGAAACCAGGCGCAACATCGACGAAGCCAAAGTTCTCCTGAAGAAATACCTCCAATCCTCTCTCACCCCCGACGATCCTTCCCGCGAGCAAGCCCGCAAACTGCTTCGTGAAGCCGGCTCCTGAGCTTTCCCTTCGGCCATACTGGGGATATGCGATTTGTCTTGGGCCTTCTCATTGCCGCTTCCTTATTTGGCGAAACGAAAACCATCAGTCTCAAGGAAGCAGTCGAACTCGCCTTGCGTGAGAACCCCGATCTCGTCCTGGCGCGCATCGATGAACAAAAAGCCAACCTCGCCATCCGCATTGCCAAAGACCCGTTCCGTCCTAAAATCATTGCCGGAAGTGGCCTCGCCTACAGCAATGGCTTCCCCATGAGCATCGAGGGAGCCGCCCCCAGCATCGTCCAGGCCAAAGCCGTCTCCTCCATATTCAATCGCTCTTACTCCTTCCACGTTGCGCAAACCATTCAGGAAGCGCGCACGGCCGCCATCGATACCCAGATCAAGCGGGACGACATCGTTCTTCGCACGGCCAGTCTCTATCTCGACGCCGCCCGCTGGGTTCGAACCGAGGAGGCCGTCCGCGGCCAGATCGATAGCCTGCGTCACGCCGATGAAACCGTTCAAGCCCGCGTCAAAGAGGGCAGGGAACTGGAGATCGAAGCGAAACGCTCGGCTCTCGCCCTCGCCAGGTCCCTTTTCCGCCTCGATCAGATCAGCCAGGAGCGGGACAGCGCCGAAGGCGCGCTCGCGGGCGTCCTCGGGCTCTCCGCCGGCGACCGCGCGCGTTCCGTCTCGAGCGAGCCGTTTCCTGTCGATACCCCCCCGTCGGAGAAGGCTAGCGTGCAACAGGCGCTCGACAACAGCAAGGAACTCCGCCGCCTCGAGTCCGCCATGCTCGCCAAGCGCCACGAGATTCGCCAGTACAAATCGAACCACTTGCCCAGCGTGGATCTGGTTGCTCAATACGGTCTCTTTGCCCGCTTTAACAACTACGAGGACTTCTTCCGTAAGTTCCAGCGCAACAACGGGCAGTTAGGCATCGTCCTCCAGATCCCTCTCTTCCCGAGCGCTGCCTCGCTTGCCGAAGCCGCCCAGGCCGAAGGCGAACTGAGCGCCCTCCGCACGCAGAGCGCTCAGGCCCGGAACCGCATCACGCTGAATGTCGGCAACGCCTACCGGCGAGTGAAACTTTCCGACAAGAGCCGCGAGATCGCCCGCCTCGATCTCGAAATCGCCCGCGATCAGGTCAACATCTTCCTCGCCCAGGTCGAGGAGGGCCGCGCCACCCTCCGCCAACTCGAGGAAGCCCGCTTTCAGGAGCAGGAAAAGTGGATCCTCTACTTTGACGCCCAATACACGGCCGAGAAAGCCCGCCTCGAACTTCTGCACCTCACCGGCGCGCTTCAGGCCGCGCTACAGTAGAGCATGCGCGCTTGCGCAACTTTTTGCCACGGCCGGGGGTTAAACAGAGACTGATGTTTCGCCTGCTTCGGTTTTTTTTGTTTATCTCTTTGATTCCGAACGGTTTTTCCGCTACCTTCGGCTCCGTCACGACAGTTATCGGCAGCGTCGGCGACATTGTTCTCGATGAGGCTCGCCGCCGCCTTTATCTCGTCAACACAAACGCCAATCGCGTCGAAGTCTACTCGCTTCCTCCCGGCGCTATCCGTCAGGCCGGTTCCATCCCTACGGATTCCCTTCCACTCGCGGCCGCCCTTTCTTACGACAGGAAATTCCTTTACGTCGTCTGCCATGACTCCTCCTCCCTCAACATCATCGATCTCGACCGCCTAGGCGTGGTCAACCGCCCCAGCCTTCCCGCCCGTCCCGAAGGCATCGCTGTCGGCAATGACGGGCGCGCCCTCATCACCACCATCGGTACGGGTCCCAACAACTCGCAAAACACACTTCTCATCTACGACCCCAACAACAACGGCGCCATTGCCAGTGTCGTTTTCGTGCCATCCGCGCCCGCGCTGCCCCCGGGGGCGCCTCCCGCCGGGCGCGCCTTCCTCGCCAACCGCAGCCAACTCGCCGCCACCCCGGACGGCAACTACATCATCGGCGTCAACATCCCCAACAACACCACCCGCGCGGTCTTCGTTTATGAAGTTGCCTCCGGCGTCATCCTGCGCAGCCGCATCGTCAACAACGTCTCGAGCGTCCTTGCGGTCTCTCCCGATGGCTCCAGGTTCATGAGCGGTTTGACGCTCTTCGATACTCAAACCCTCGAAGTCATCGCCCAGGAAAATCTGGCCAACGCCCCCTATCCCATCCAGCCCGGAACCAACTTCAACACCCAGCAAAACCAGGGCGGAAGTGTCTTTTCCCCCGGCGGCGGGACCCTCTATTCGGCCTTCAACGTCGCTCCCGTCGCCAATCCTCCCACTCACCCCAACGTCGCCCAGTTGATGGTGAACGACCCGGACAACCTCCTCATCCAGACGGCTTTCCAGATGCCCGAGAATCTCGCCGGCAAGATGCTTATCTCGAGCGACGGCAACACCATCTACGCCATCTCCGAATCCGGGTTCACCACCATCCCCATCGGCTCGGCCGCCAACAACCCGATCCTCTCCCTCCCCACCAGCGTCGTCCTCGTCGTCAACGACCAGTGCGGAGTCACCACCAGCCAGCGCACGGCGCGCATCCAGATGTCCAACGCCGGCCGCGGCCGGCTCACCGCCAGCGCCCAGGTTCTCCAACTCAATCCCACAGGCCCCGGAGGCCTGGGGGGAGTGGGCGGACCCGGCGGCGGCATACCCGGCGGTGGCGTCATCATCGTGATTCCCCCCACTGTTCCCGGCGGCGGCGTTGCGCCCATCGGTCCTCAACTTCCTGCCGGCGGAGCCGGCGGGCAGAACAACGCCATCTTCCAGACCGCCCCCCAAGTCCGTGTGCAGCAGTCATCCGGCGGCCCCTCGATGGACATCACCTATAACTCCGTCAACAACCGCACGCTGGGAACCGTCTCCCCCGTTCACGACTTCCTCATCCAATCCCCGGAAGCCATCAACATCCCGCCGCGCGTGCGCGTCTATCAAAACAACCGCGACGCCGAAGCCAGGGCGGATGTCGTCACCGTACCCGTCGGCATCTCCGCCAACGAGGGCCTTGAGGACATCCTCTACGATGCCGCCCGAAACCGCGTCTACATCGCCAATTCCGGCATGAACCGCATCGAGGTCTTCGATGCGATCTCGAAGTCGTTTCTCTCCCCCGTCAAAGTCGGCCAGTTGCCGCGCTCCATGGCGCTCAGCCAGGACAATGCCACTCTTTACGTCGCCAACAGCGGCGGCGAAAGCATCAGCATCGTCGACCTGGATGCCGGCCAGGTCGTGGATCGCGTCCACTTTCCTCCACTCCCGTTCAACGCCACCGCCGCTCTTGTCACTCCATCGCAGATCGCCTCTACCCAGCGCGGGCCACTCATCGTCATGAACAACGGCTCCATCTGGAAGGTGGTCGGCAATGAAGCCATCCCCAGGGCTGTCAGCCCCGTGATCGGAGCAGCCACCGTCACCGCGCCCCGGACTCTCGCCGCCACTCCGAACGGCGAGTACGCCATGCTCCTCGCCGGCAACGGTTACGTCTACCTCTACGACGCCGCCACCGATGAATTCGTTCAAGGCCGCCAGGTCTTCACGCCGCCCATCCAAGGCTATTTCGGCCCCGCCGGCGCCGGTCCCGGAGGCCGCTACTTCCTCGCCAATGGGACCGTCCTTAACCCCGCCCTCACTCCCACCGGTTCCGCCGGAAGCATCGCTTCGACTGGCCGCGCGGACACCACCACCACCACCCCGCGTCCCGTGTCCGCCGTCGCCCCGCTCAACCTTACATCCTTTGTCCGCTTCACCCAGCCGGTGCGTCTTCAGGCCAACAATCCTCTCACCACGGATGCTCCCGTCATTGAAGTGGCTGACGCCAATACCGGCATCACGATGCGCGGCGTCCCCACCATCGAAGGCCCCATTTCCACCGTTACCGGCACGGCCCGCGCCAACGTTTCCGGACGTCTCCTCGCCGTCGATCCCTCCGGTTCAACGGCTTACTTCCTCACCACCAGCGGACTCAGCATCGCCGCCCTCGACGCCATCACCCCGGCCGATCGTCCGCAAGTCACCCAAAACGGCATCGTCAACATCGCGAACCTGAAACCTTCCGTTGCTCCGGGCAGCATGGTTTCCATCTTCGGCCGCAACCTCGCAAGCGATGGCTCGGCTTCGAACGATTCCACCCTTCCCACCGTCCTCGGCGGCGTTTGCGTCACCATCAACAACCGTTCCATGCCCCTCGCCATGACGTCCGCGGGCCAGATCAATGCCCTCATCCCTAACGATCTCGCCGCCGGACGCTACCCCGTTGTCGTCCGCTCCCTCGATCGCAAAGCCGCCCCGCTCTCTCCTACCCAACTCACCCTTTCCAAGTACGCCCCGGCGGTCCTCGTGGATCCGCAATCGAAGCAGCCCGCCATCTATCACTCCGACGGCAGCCCTGTCACCAGAGACAACCCCACCACCCGCGACCAGCGCCTTGTCATGTACGCCACCGGCCTCGGACCTACGAAGGGCGGCAAAGTCACCACCGGCGATCCGGCGCCCTCCTCCCCGCCGGCCGTCACTGACCCCGTCAGCGTCTTCTTCGGCGACCCTCGCTACAAGGAAGCCGCCATCGCCGTCGAATGGAGCGGCCTCTCCCCCGGCCTCGTCGGCATCTACGAAATCGATCTCTACGTTCCCGGGGATCACCTCCGCGGCGACGCTCTCGACGTCACCATCCGCATCGGAGGAGTCAACAGCCCCACCAAAGGCGATCTCGACCCCAAAATCGCTGTCAACTGAATCCACCGGTAGCAATAGCGCCGGCCATCACGCCCCTGGGAGGCCGTAGCCCCTCCGCTCGCGCAGGTCATGGCGAAGTCGAGTCACCGTATATTGCTCCGCGAAGAAGCGCGCGGCACAGTGGAAGCGCATGCCCACGCTACTCCAAGAGCTGACTGACTGATAGGCCAAAAGCTGAAAGCTGATCTGGACCTACACGCTCTCCACCAGCGCCAATCCGTTCCGCGCTTCCAGGAACATCCCGCCGCCGGGGACTTCGGTGATCCGCACCGCAATCACGGTACGGTCACCGGCGCGCATCCCGCCCGTGAATTCCTCGGCGCCATCGAGAATTGCCCCCACGGCCTGGCGCGGCGCCGCCGCCGGGCAATCTCCGGCAATTTCGCGCAGGCGGTGTTCGGTAAACAGCCGGCCTTCCCCGTCCACGGCATCGGCGATTCCGTCCGTGTAGGCGATCAGCGTGTCCCCTTGCGAGACTGGGATGGAGTGCTGTCCGAAGGTGGCGCGGTGGCTCAGCCCGAGGACCGTGCCGGTACGTTCCAGGCGGCGGATCTGGCCCGTATCCGCGCGAATGAGCAGCGCGGCTTCATGGCCCGCATTCGCATACGTCAACTGCCGCCGCGTGGGGTCCAACTGCGCCAGGAAGATGCCGGCATAAATCTCATTGAGTGACGTTTCCCACATCATGCGGTTCAGTTCGCTGACAATCGTGGCCGGACGCATCGCACGGCCCGCGAGCCCCCGAACGCCGTATTGCAGCCTCGCTTTCCACACTGCTGCTTCCGCACCGGCCCCGCGGACCGAGCCAATCACGGCCCCCAGTTCCGAAGCGGAGAGCGAAAGGAAATCGAAAAAATCTCCACCCTCGCTGCCGTCTGGTTCCGAGTCCCCGAAGTAGTCGGCATTGTTGATCCACGCTTTGCGGAAAGGGAGCCTCCAGGTCTCCAGCCCGTTCTCCCGTTGCAACCCTCTATTGGAAAACCCGCTTATCGGAAAGGAATACAGTTGAGGAGTGTTTCGCATACCAGGTATGACGCGCCGGTCAGCGGTTTCGAACCGGTCCCCGCGCCCTCGCAATGTAAAGAATGATTAATGCTCCTCACGGCGCAGACCGAGGCTCCGCATCTTCTTATGGAGATTCGTCCGTTCCATTCCCAGGGCGCGCGACGCCGCCGAAACATTCCACCGCGCCTGCTCGAGCGCGCGCAAAACATGGTCGCGTTCGGCCGATTCACGCGCTTCCTGAAGCGTCGGCTTCACGCCGCCGTTGCTTGCCGCCAGGCGGATCTCCATGGGCACGGCATTGGAGCCGATATGATCACCCGGCGTGAGAATGGCCATGCGCTCCACGGCGTTGCGCAGTTCGCGCGCGTTGCCGGGCCAGTGATATTCCTCGAGCAGCGGCACGGCTTCGTTGTCCAAATATTTGGCTCGAAAATTGTTGCGGCGGCAGAATTCCGCAAGGAAGTATTGAGCGAGGCCGCGGATGTCCTTGGGACGCTCGCGCAGAGCGGGCAGGCGAATGGGCACTACGCACAGCCGGTAATACAGGTCTTCGCGGAATTTTTCCTTCCGCGCCAGCTCTTCCAGGTTGCGATTTGTAGCGGAAACCACCCGAACATTGACGCGCAGCGGACGCTCGCCGCCGACGCGGTGAAACTCGCTCTCCTGCAACACCCGCAGCAGCTTCGCCTGCGAGGAAGGATGCAGGTCGCCCACCTCGTCGAGGAAGAGTGTTCCGCCGTCGGCAAGTTCAAACTTGCCCCGCCGCGCGCCCGTCGCGCCGGTGAACGCGCCCTTCTCGTGGCCGAACAACTCGCTCTCGATGAGTTCGGTGGGAATGGCGGCGCAGTTCACCTTAACGAACGGTCCCGCGGCGAACGGGCTTTCGCGGTGAATGTGGGCGGCAAGGAGTTCCTTTCCGGTTCCGGACTCGCCGGTCAGCAGGACGCGGGCATCCGAGCGCGCCGCCAGCGTGGCCTGCTCGACGGCGTTGCGGAACGCCGGCGAATCGCCGATCATGCACGGGCCTTCGCCCACCATCTCTTTCAGCGCCTCGTTTTCGCGCCGCAGGGAACTTTGTTCCAGGGCGCGTCTCGCGGCCAGAAGCACACGGTCGCGCGCGAGCGGCTTTTCGAGGAAATCGAATGCCCCGATACGCACCGCCTCAACCGCGTCCGCAATGGTTCCATGGCCGCTGATCATGATGACCGGCGTCGCGCCGCCGTCCGCGCGCACGCGGCGCAGCAGATCGATTCCGTTGCCGTCCGGCAACCGCACGTCCAGCAGGTAGAGATCCACGCGGCTGCTCCGCGCGCCGAATTCGGCGGCGCCGCGGCACACCTCCACTTCGTAGCCTTCGCCCTCGAGAATCCATTTGAGGGACCGGCCGATGTTCTCTTCATCGTCGACAATCAGGATTCGCTTTGCGCCCATGTTTCTTCCCTAACGGATTCCATCTCCAGCCCCGCTCGCGGCGTTGCCTCGCGTAGCGTCACGCGGAAAGCCGCTCCGCCGAGTTCGCCGTCAATCACCTCGATATCCCCGCCCGAGAGCAATGCGCTCTTCCTCGCAATCGAGAGCCCCAGGCCCATGCCGGATTTCTTGAAGGATATGGTGGGCTGGAACAACGTCTCGCGCGCGTGCGGGCTTAAGCCTGGCCCCGAGTCGTGCACCTCGATCACCACCTTGCCCGCTTCGGCGCCGGTGATGGCGAGCACGGCGCCGCCGGCTCCGGCCGCCTCGGCGGCATTTTCCAGCAGATTGGTGAGGACCCCGCGCGCCAGGTCCTCGTCTCCCCGCGCGCGCGGATCTCTGCCCGAGAGCCGGAGGCTGTAGATCACCTCCGGATGCGCATTGCGCAGGAAGCCTGTTCTCTCCTCGAGCACCGCGTTGACATCGATATCCGCGAGATGAACAGGCGGTTCCGCCGCCAGTTCGCTGAAGGCGCGCACACGCCGCTCCAGCCGGTTCACTTCGTCGACTATGATCCCCGCCGCCTGATCGAAAAACGCCTTGTCCGCGCCGCTCCGCTGCCGCGCGGCCATCTCCTCCACGGTGAGGCGAATGGGGGTGAGGGAGTTCTTCACTTCGTGCGCCATCTTGCGGCCGAGCGCCTGCCAACTCGAAAGGCGCGTCAGCAGGATGAGCCGTTCGCGGCTCTGCTGGAGTTGCTCGGCCATCTCATTGAAGGCGGCCAGCGCGGCTCCGATCTCGTCTCTGCGCTCGGCTTCGACGCGCGCGCTCATGTCGCCGGCGGCGAACCGCTGGAGAGCGTCCGTCAGTTTCTGCACCGGGCGCGATATGCGGTAGGCGAAGAAGAGCACCATCACCACCGTGAGCACGCCGCCGGATGCGGCCACCAGCAGCAGCGTGTAGCGGAAGGCCCGCGGGAAATCGCGGCTGCGTGAAAGGTCCACTCTGCCCCGCGCCGCCGTGTACAACTCTCCTACCCTCTCCATGCGCACGGATCCGAGTGGGCGCGTGTAGCGCCAAACGCCGTCGCCGCGCCTTACCAGGTATTCAATGCGGCTGCCGCTCTCGCCGCCCAGTTGGAACCTCTCCCGGTCCTTGCTCTCCCAGAATGCCTTCACTTCCGCCGGCCACGAAGCGCCGCGCGCCGCGGCAAGCTTCTCGGGCTTGCCGCGCCCGGCTTCGGCTTCGGCGCGCAGGATTTCGCGCGATTGCTGGTAGTATTCCCGCCCGGTGTTCCGCAGGGCGTTCGAAAGTTCATCGAGTTCCCGCGTCGTGGATAGCGAAAGACTCCGCTCCAGCAGCGACGCGGTCACCCACAAGGCGATGGACAGCGGCGCGAGCGTGGCCACCAGAAACGCGAGCAGCAGGCGATTTCGCAGCCGGTTCATCACTGGCCCTTGCCGGCGCTCACGCGCACGTCGCTCAGGCGCAGTGGACCCTCTTGCAGGTTCCACTTGGCCTGTTGCGGCCGGGCCGGACGGCTGAAGATCTCGAGCAGCGCGGTGAGGCTGATTCCAGGCTCGCCGAGCAGCGGCGGGCTATTGCGCGCGTCCGCGGCCCGGATCTCGAGTTGCACGGTTACCAGGCGGTCCGGCGAAAGCCCCTCCGTTGAAAGGGCCAGATTCTCCAGACACCAGGATTCGGCTTCCTCGCGCGGCAGATTGGATTGCTCTTTGCGTCGCTCCAACCGGGTCACGGCATACTTCTCTTCCCACAAATCGTAGCTGATCACGAAGCGCTCCACCACACGGCGCGGCGCCACGCCGCCGGAGGCGAGGCTGAGGTGGAAATCAAAGGGGACGGCGCGGCCGTTGCCCAGGTTCTCCAGCGGCTTGCCCGTGAGAAAGTGGAGTTTCGGGGCTTTAATTCTTAAGTTCCTGCCGTCCCAGACAGCCTTGATCTCCTGTCCGCGCACCAGCGGCGACACCACCAGCGCCACCGCCGAGGCGGCCCACCACGCGTAGCGCCTGCCAGAGCTGGATATCAAAAATTCATCCCCACGATGAAAATGGGTTCCATCCGTCCTTCCCGCAACGGAAACGCCACCAGAAACGATAGACTGTCTCTCCTTTGACCCGTGGTGAGCCCAGCGGCGAGGGAGTGGCGCACTTTGCCCGCTCCACCCCTGTCGTGGACCACTCCGGTGTCGTAAACCACGCGCACCCACCGGCGCCGGTAATCCACTGAGCCGTGGGCCATGCGGTTTCCCCCGAGCGGGGCGATGTCGAATTTGTTATAGCCGCGAAGAGTCGTGCTGTTGCCGAGCAGAAAGCGCTCAAAGAGCGGAGCTTGTCCGTTCAGCCACCCGGCAAGGAACGTGGCGGTGATCGTGTCCCGCCCTCTGCGGAACCCGTACTCCAGGTTCACGAACTGCCGTGTGTAGCCGTAGTCGCTTCCCAGACCTTTGGTGGCCGCGCGCAGGGAATACCCTGCCTCCACCATGTGCTTGCCGGATGCCGATAGATCCCACTCGTGATTCAGGCGCAGAGAAGTAATCAGCGCTTGGGATTTCTCGAACCGCGCGGCCGGAAACTGTGTTTGGAATCGCTGCACGCTGAAGCCGCCGCTCCAGGTGACGCCGGGCAAAAACTCCACCTGAACATCAGGCTGAACGTGAAGCCGCGTGCGATAGATTTCGACCGCGTTGCCCGTCCCTCCCTCCGGTTGGCGCGCGAGCGCCTCGAGGGTGGCGCCATTCCACTGCGAGCGAAAACTCTCCACGACAAAGCCGCCGCGGAAACGGCCTCCCGCGAGCGTTCGCTGATAACCGCCCCGGATGCCGGAGTATCTTTCCAGAAGTTCGTCGTTATCGGTAAGAATCCCGAAGGAAAGCCGGTTGCCCCCATGCTCGATGGCCCCATCGGCCCCGAACGTGAAGTTTTCCTTGGAGTGGTACACCAACCGCGGCACCACGACGTCCTTTCGTTGGGCGCGTACTACATCCACGATCAACCGGATACTTTCCGGGTTTGTCCCCTTGGCGATTCGTTGCACCACGCGGTAGCCGGATAGTTCCCTTCGAATGCGCCGGACAATTTTGTCCACCGTCTCCTGGTTGAATTTTTCGCCGATCAGCTTTCTCAGGTCCAGCTTGAGCGAATCGCTGAGCCTCGCTTCGGCGCGCGGCGAGATTTCAATGCTCTCCACCGTGTAACGGGAGTTGACGTTTACCGCCGGTTCCTGGTTGCAGGCTGCCGGGAGAACCGAAAAGGCGGCCCAGGCAATGAAGTGTGCCACGCGCATACGGCGCCATCCAAGCATCCCGGATGCCAAAGCCTATGTGACTGTAGATAAATGGATTAGGAAATCGAGATGTGTGGCCGTGAATTCACGCCTGTCCCCGCTGATAGCTAATAGCTCGTCTCGGCCGCCTCCGCCTTTGGCCCCTCCGCCGCCTGCCGCAGCAGGCCCGGATCCGCCACCAGCATGCGCCTCCGGCCAAGCGTCACCAGACCGCGCCGGGCCAGTGCATTCAACGTGCTCGAAGTGGTTTCCCGCGTGGCGCCCACCAGGCTTGCAATCTCGCCCTGCGAAAACTGCACTGCATGCCCTCCTTCCTGGGCCACGCCCACTGCCTCCGCCAGTTCGGCCAGATAAAGCAGAATCCGTTGCTCCACGTCTTTCATCAGCAGCAGTTCGATCTTGTGCTCCAGATCCACCTCACGGCGCGCCAGCAACTCCGCGAGCATCGGCCAGATTTCAGGCTTCCGCGCGCAAAAGCGGGCGAACAATTCCTTCGGAATGATGGAAACAGTCGCCTCCTGGAGCACTTCCGCCGCCGAGTGGCGCTGTCCGCCCAGCAGCAGCGCATCCTCGCCGAAAACTTCTCCCGAGCGCACCAAGGTCAACATAACCTCTTTGTTATCATCTCCGCGCTTAATAATCTTGATCAGGCCGGAATCAAGAAAAAAAACGCTATCCGCGGGATTCCCCGCCGAGTACAGCACGGTGAACCGGCGGCATTGCGGAATCTTTGTCACGCCGTCCATCGGGAGCAGGTGCTCCCGGATGAGCTGCGCGAACAGTCCCGCCGTTTCGTTTGAAAACCCCATCTCTGTGTTCTCCATTGGGTGTATACCTTCCCCCAAGGCTTTTGTTCTCTCTACAACGTATAGTACCCTGAATCCTCATCGGGAACGGATCAGCCTTGCGAGCCGGGCCCCATCTTCGAACACCGTTGCGGTCTCCTTGCTTCCCAGAGTATCCCTAAGTTTTTGCAGACGATCAATGTAGGCATCAAGCGCATTGACTATTGAGTCATGATTTGTTGCGATGATGTCCTCCCACACCTCGTAGGAACTCATCGCTAACCGTGTCATATCGAGGAGCCCCGGGCCCGCGGTACTGTAATCCGCGGTAGTAGCGCGGACGCCCTCCAGAACCACCTTGCCGAGCGCGGTGGATGCCATCTGCGCCAGATGGGAAGTGAGGGAAATCACTTTGTCGTGTTGATCCGGATTCATAACCAGGAGTCTGGATCCGATTTTTTCAAGCCATCCGGTGAACTCCCGAACAATGGGTTGCTCCATGTCCCCGGTACGCGCGGGAGTCACGATGTAGGTGCGGCCTTCAAACAGAGCGGCGTCCGCGGATTCCACGCCGCGGGACTCCTTGCCCGCCATAGGGTGCCCGCCAAGAAATGCGCCGCGGGCAAAGTGCTGTTCCGCCGTCTCGACGATCGTTCGTTTCGTGCTTCCCGCATCGGTGGTCAGCGTTCCCGGGCGGATTTGTCTGGCCACCTCCGGAAGTTGATCGAGTATGCGGGATATCGGTTGCGCCAGATACACCAGGTCGCCCCGCGCCGCGCCTTCTTCAAGAGAAACCCCGTCGTCAATCACGCCAAGTTCCCGGGCTCGCTCCAGCGTCCGTTCGGAACTCACACCCAGGATGCGTCCCCGGAAGCCCGCCCGCCGCAGCGCAAGCGCAAAAGAACCACCTATCAGGCCGGTCCCGGCGATGGTGACGGTCCGGATGTGCTCCATTGGCATGGCGGCCTTCAGATGGTGCGGCCGACGGCGGCGGCGATCATGCGCAATTGGCGCATCAAGTCTTCGAACTGCGCGGGAAACAGGCTCTGGGCGCCGTCGCTGAGGGCGCGGTCCGGGTCCGGATGCACCTCCACCAGGATGCCGTCCGCCCCCGCCGCCACGGCCGCGCGCGCCATGGGGATCACCTTGTCGCGGCGCCCCGTGCCGTGCGATGGATCGGCCATGATGGGCAGGTGAGACAGTTTCTTGACCACCGGGATGGCCGAGATGTCCATCGTATTGCGTGTGTAGCTTTCGAAGGTGCGGATGCCGCGCTCGCAAAGAATGACGTCGTAGTTGCCGCCGCTCATCACGTATTCGGCGCTCAATAGCAGTTCCTCCACCGTGGCCGCGATGCCGCGCTTCAACAGCACCGGGACGCGGCTTTTTCCAAGTTCCTTCAGCAGGTTGAAGTTCTGCATGTTCCGCGCGCCCACCTGGAAGATGTCGACGTAGTCCGACATCATGGCAATCTGCGTGTGGTCCATCACTTCGCTGACCACGAACAGGTTGTAACGGTCGCCGGCGTCGCGCAACAGCCGCAGGCCTTCCTCTCCCAGTCCTTGAAAGCTGTAAGGCGACGAGCGCGGCTTGAACGCCCCGCCCCGCAACCCCTTGGCGCCCGCTCTGGCCACCTGTTCGGCCGATCGCTCAATCTGTTCCCTGCTCTCGATGCTGCACGGTCCGCCGATGGCCACCACCCTGTCATCGCCGATTTCCACCCCTCTCACGGTGATCCTCGTGCCGGCGGGCTTGAAAGACCGGCTGGCGAGCTTATAAGGCGATATGACGCGATGGCATTCCTTGACGCCCTCCATCACTTCGAGGTCGCGCGGATCCATCTCCTCTTTCGGGCCGACGCAGCCGAGCACCGTGTGCACGACGCCCGTCGAGCGGTGGACCGTGAATCCCCGGTTCACCAGGCGGTCGATCACGGCTTGCACCTGGGCTTCGGTTGCGCCCTCTTCCATTACGACAAACATGCGTTAATCCTTCATCCGGTCGCGCTGCACGGTGCGCATTTCATCAATGATCCGTTCGAAAACCCGCTTCACCGCATCGGAGGAAAGCGGGCCGGAATTGCTCTCCATGACGTTGCGGAACACCTGGTCCTCGCGCTTGGGCTCGTAGATGGGCAGCGCCGCCTCGCGTTTGACGCGGCCGATCTGCTCCACCACGGCGGTGCGCTGATTGAGCAGATCGCGAATCTGGCGGTCGATCTCATCAATTCTCCCGCGGTGGATCGCCAGCAATTCCCGTGCCTGATCCAAAGTCACGCGCTCACTCCGTGGAGAGCGGCGGAAAGGCTGCGCGCGAAGCTCTCCAGTTTCTTCTCGAGGTCCTCGCTGTTCTGATTTTGCTCGACAATGCGAACAATGGCGCTTCCGAGGACGACGCCGTCCGCCAGTCGGCCCACCTGTGCCGCCTGCTCCGGCGTCGAGATGCCGAACCCGGCGGCCAGGGGCAGGGTTGTCACTTTGCGCATGCCGGAAATAAGCGGAGCCAGCGAACCGGAAAGCGCCTGCCGCTCTCCGGTCACTCCCATTCGCGATACGAGGTAGATGAAGCCCGAGGAGTGTTTCGCCACCATTTCCATGCGCCTTGGGGAACTGGTGGGCGAGGCCAGAAATACCGTATCGAGCCCCGCCTCGCGCATTACCCGCGCCGTCTTCCCCGCTTCCTCCACCGTCAAATCCGTCAACAGCACGCCGTCGATCCCCGCATTCACGGCATCCCGGGCCAGCGCGGATACGCCGTATTTCATCACCGGATTCAGGTAGGAGAACAGCAGCAGGGGGATCTGCGAATGGCGGCGGATCTCCTCGGCGATTTCCAGCACTTTCCCGAGTGTGGTCCCGGCCTGGATCGCGCGCTCGGAAGCCGCCTGGATGACCGGACCGTCCGCCACGGGATCAGAGAAGGGAACTCCCAATTCGATCAGGTCCACTCCGCCGCGCTCGAGCGCGGCCACCAACGCCGGCGTGCGGACAGGGGAGGGATCCCCGGCGGTCAGGTAAGCAATCAGCGCCGGCCGCTTTCCCTTCAGTCCCTCAAACATCGCACTAATGCGCATAGTCGGATCCTTGTGCATCCAGTTCAATGAAGTTTTCCCGGTAGATGTCCATGTCCTTGTCGCCGCGTCCGGAGAGATTCACCAGGAAGACCTGCCCCTTGGCCGAAGGAGCGCGGCGGATGGCTTCGGCCACCGCATGCGCGGATTCGAGCGCCGGGATGATCCCTTCCGTCCGCGAAAGCAGCTTCGCCGCCTCCAGAGCCTGCTCGTCCGTTGCGGAGGTGTACTCGGCCCGCCCCTGCTGCTGGAGCCATGCATGTTCCGGACCGACCAGCGCGTAATCGAGGCCCGCCGACACAGAGTGGGTAAGAGCAATCTGCCCGTCCGCGTCCTGAAGAAGATAGCTGTAGGCGCCCTGAAGCACTCCGGGAGAGCCTCCGGAGAACCGCGCGGCATGCTCGCCGAGTCTTGTCCCCCTCCCGCCGGCTTCGATTCCCACCAGTTTCACTCCCTTGTCCTCGAGGAAAGGGTGGAAGATTCCGATGGCGTTGCTGCCGCCGCCGACGCAGGCGAAAATGGCGTCCGGCAACCGGCTTTCGCGCTCCAGCATCTGCGCCCGCGCTTCCACTCCGATGACCCGGTGAAAATCCCGGACCATCATCGGGTATGGGTGCGCGCCCAGCGCCGAGCCGAGCAGGTAGTAGGTGGCGCCGGCATTGGTCACCCAGTCCCGCATTGCTTCGCTGATGGCGTCCTTCAGCGTCCGGCTGCCCGTGGCGACACCCGCCACGCGCGCGCCGAGAAGGCGCATGCGGAAGACATTCAACCGCTGGCGGCGCATGTCCTCCTCGCCCATGTACACGACACACTCGAAACCGAACAGGGCGCAGACCGTGGCCGTGGCCACCCCGTGCTGCCCCGCTCCCGTTTCCGCGATGACGCGCTTCTTGCCCATCCGCCGGGCCAGCAGCGCCTGGCCCAGACAGTTGTTGATCTTGTGGGCGCCCGTGTGCAGCAGATCCTCCCGCTTGAAATAGATGCGCGCGCCGCCCAGGGTTTCGCTCAGCCTTCGTGCATGATAAATGGCTGTAGGGCGTCCCGCGTAGTTCGAGAGCAGATCCTGCAATTCGGCGTGAAACGCCGGATCCTCTTTCGCCGCCAGATAGGCCGCTTCCAACTCCTCGAGCGGCGACATCAGCGTCTCCGGCACATAGCGCCCGCCGAATTCGCCGAAGTGGCCCAGGGCATCCGGCTGTGATGATTTCAGACTCAAAGATCCTCGCATAAAGCAGCTTTCAAAAACTCGGACATCTTCCGGTGGTCTTTCCGCCCGGGGGACGATTCGATCCGCGAACAGGCGTCGACCCCCCACGGACGAGCCTGCCGGATGGCTTCCCCGACATTCGAGGCATCGAGGCCGCCCGCAATAACAATCCTATGAGGCGAACCGGCGGCCACTGTCCATGCAAATGGTTTCCCGCTGCCACCATACTCCGCGCCCGCGGGCCCGTCAAGTAGAAAGGCTTCCGCTTGAGGATACAGTTCGAGCCGCGCGGCGTCAAAACCCTCGTCCACGCGAAAGGCCTTCCAGAAGCGAATGGTTCCCGGCGCCTGGTCCGGAGCCTCGTCTCCGTGGAGTTGCGCCACATCCAGGGACGCCAGCGCCGCCACACGCTCCACCTCCGCCGTGGTTTCGTTGACGAAAACGCCCACCTTCGTGATGCCCGCCGGCAATCCTCTTGCAATCCCAGCGGCGGCTTCCGGGGTGATGTAGCGCTTACTCTTCGGATAGAAATTGAACCCGATGGCCGTCGCCCCTCCGGCTACCGCGGCGGCGGCGTCCTCGGCGGTAGTGATGCCGCAGACCTTGATCATGCGAGGAGGCATTGCAGGGCGGCCGCCGGGTCGGGCGCTTTCATCAGGTGCTCACCCACCAGAAACGCCTGGTAACCCGCCGGGCGCAGCAGGGCGATATCGGCAGCCGAGTGGATGCCGCTCTCGCTCACCAATACTGCCCCCGCAGGCATCCGCCCGGCCAGTTCAAGCGAGGTCTCCAGGCGCACTTCGAAAGTGTGCAGGTTGCGGTTGTTCACCCCCAGAATCTCCGCGCCCGAGTCGATCGCCGCGCGCAGTTCCTCGGCATCGTGCACCTCCACCAGGGCGGCCATTCCAAAGTCCGCCGCCAGTTCCCGCAGGCGACGCATCCCGGCGGCGGTGAATATCGCGGCAATCAGCAGAATAGCGTCGGCGCCGTGGGCCGCCGCCTCAACCACATGCGCCTCGGATAAGGTGAAATCTTTGCGTAGTGCGGGAATTCCCACGGCAGCCCGCCCAGACTCCAGGTCCGCGAGCGACCCCTGGAAAAACCGCTCATCCGTCAGAACGCTGAGAGCCGCCGCGCCCCCCGCCTCATAGCGCAGGGCGATTTCAGCAGGCTGAAAATCGGCGCACAGCAATCCTTTGCTCGGCGAGGCTTTCTTGATTTCGGCGATGACGGCCGGGCCTCGCGAAAGCAGGGCGGCGCGAAAATCCCGGCGCTGGGCTATCCGCTGGGCCGCCTGATGCTCCAATTCGCCGCGGCGCGCCTCCAGGGCGGCTAGCTCTGTCCGTTTGTGTCCGACGATCCGGGCGAGAACGTCCGGTACTGCGGTGACCATGACAAAAGAACTTTCATGGTATCACAGGGTTGCGGGCTAAACCGCCCATTCGGGGATTTTGCCCCACCTGTGCCCGTCCCGCGGACTGGAAATCTCATGCAAATCAGTGATTTTCCCATTTGGAACGAGGGTTGCACCACTCCCGGCGGACCACTACCATGATCCCTGTTTTCTTGCGCCGGCCCGACACCCGCGGCCGGCGTTTCTCATCTACTGAACGTATAAGACTAAAACCCTGTCCGGGAGGACCCCGTGAAAGATTTACTTTCTATCCTTGACAACCGCACCGGCAAGTCCTATGACGTGCCCATCTCCGACGGCGCTATCCGGGCGATGGATCTGCGCCAGATCAAGACCGGTCCCGAAGATTTCGGGCTGCTGACCTACGACCCCGCCTTTACCAACACCGCCTCCTGCCGCAGCGCCATCACCTTCATTGACGGCGACCGCGGCATCCTGCGTTATCGAGGCTATCCCATCGAGGAACTGGCCGAGAAGTGCGGCTTCCTCCAGGTGGCTTACCTGCTTCTGTTCGGCGAACTGCCGGCCGAAGACCAATACAAAGAGTGGAAAGACAAGATCACCCACCACACGATGATCCATGAAAATCTTAAGAAATTCATGGAAGGATTCCGGCATGACGCGCACCCCATGGGGATGTTCGTCAGCACCGTCGCGGCGCTCTCCACGTTTTACCCGGAGGCGCGCGAGGTGAAGAACCGGCAGTCGCGGAAACTCCAGATCATGCGCCTCATCGGCAAGGCGCCCACCATCGCCGCCTACGCCTATCGCCACAGCCTGGGACTGCCCTACGTCTACCCCGACAACTCACTGGGTTATGCCG
>JAIXKK010000005.1 GCA_026954325.1 Bryobacterales bacterium
GTAGTTGTCGGGGAATGGTGAAATATTTTTGGATTGAAGGGGAACCACACTTTCTGGCGGAGGCGCGGAGAGCGCAGAGTTTTTGAGAATTGGGCTGGTTGCCGATGGGAGCGCCAATTGGGAGCGCCAATGATGTTCGGGCTTGCGCAGGCGTGCCCTGGTTTTCCATGATTAAGCAAGGCCGGTTGGTGGACGAATTATATTGGGCGTCCTGGCGACCGGTGTTTTGCCGCCGTTCATGAACTGACTCTGTCCGCCGCGGCGAGTCTGGCCGCGGGGTTTCTTTACGCCGCTGGTCCGGTGGAACAACTGGCGCCGCCGTACCCGGTTGTCCGGCGGACGGTTGCCCGCTCTCTGTCCGGCGGCGGAGTTGTTCAGGGGGCGCGGTGGCGCGCGGGAGCGCCAAGGGAGAGGAACGTCTGGAGACGAGAGAGAATCCGGTTACATGAACGTGGAACATGCCGATGTAGTGGTGATAGGCAGCGGAATCGTGGGGTTGGCGCATGCTTACGCCGCTGCCCGCAAGGGAATGGAAGTGGTGGTGCTGGAGCGGTCCGCGGCGGCGCGGGGAGCGTCGATCCGGAATTTCGGGTTGATCTGGCCGGTGGGGCAACCCGCGGGGGCAATGCTCGAGATGGCGCTGCGGAGCCGGGAGATCTGGCTGGATGTGCTGGAGCAGACATCGCTGCCGCATTGGCGGACGGGGTCGCTGCATCTGGCATACCGGGCGGATGAAGAGACGGTGGGGCGCGAGTTCGCGGACTTGGGGGTGAAACTGGGATATACGTGCCAATGGATGGAGCCTTCGGGGGTAACGTCCTTGAGCGACGCGGCGAATCCGGAAGGACTGCGGGGGGCGCTGTACAGCACGACGGAGATGACGGTCGATCCGCGGGCGGCAATGGCGAAACTGCCGGCGTTCCTGACGGAGCGTTACGGGGTGGATTTCCGGTTCTCGACGCCGGCGCTGGCGGTTCGAGGCGGGAGGGTGGAGACGTCGCGGGGCAGTTGGAACGCCGATCATATCCTCATTTGCTGCGGGCATGATTTGGAGAGCCTGTACCCGGCGGAACTGGAACAGGCTGGATTGCAATTCTGCAAGCTCCAGATGATGCGGACGTTTCAGCAGCCGGACGGATGGCTGCTGGGCCCGGCACTGGCGGGGGGGTTGACGATGCGCTACTATCCGTCGTTCGAGATCTGCGGCAACCTGGGAGCGCTGCGGCAGCGGATCACGGCTCAGATGCGCGGATACGAACGGTGGGGCATTCACGTAATGGTGTCGCAGACAATGCAGGGGGAAGTGACGATTGGAGATTCGCACGAATACGGATCGTCCGTGGATGTGTTCGACAAGCCGGAGATAGACGAGTTGATTCTGGACTACCTGCATGCGATGGCGCGATTCCCGATTCTGGAGATTGCGCAGCGCTGGCATGGAGTATATGCGAGACATCCGAATGAGCCGTACGTGCGGCTGCGTCCGGAGGCGGGGGTGGAGATCGTGACGGGGCTGGGAGGGGCGGGGATGACGCTGTCCTTCGGGCTGGCGGAGAAGACCATCGAGGCAATGGGATGAGTTTGCGGGCGGTGATTCTGGATTGGGCGGGAACCACGGTGGACTTCGGATGCCAGGCTCCGGTGAATGTGTTGCGGAGGCTGTTTGAGGAGGAGGGGGTGCCGATTGGCGCGATGGAGGCGCGTCATTCGATGGGGCGGCTGAAGAGGGACCAGATACGGGACATCCTGGCGCTGCCGCAAGTGGCGGAGGCGTGGGCTTCGAGGCATGGAAGATTGCCGGGGGAAGAGGACGTGGCGCGCCTGTTTGCGCGGTTCGGGCCGCTGCAACTGGATGCGGCGGCGCGGATGCGGGGGCGGGGATTGAAGATCGGGTCGACGACGGGATACACGCGGCCCATGCTGAATGCCGTGATGGAGCGCGCGGCGGAGGGCTAATGCTCCGGACGCGAGCGTGACGCCGGAAGAGGCGGGGGCGGGGCGGCCATTGCCTTTCATGTGCTATCAGAATGCGATTCTGCCGCAGGTGTATCCGCTGGAGAGTTGCGTGAAGATCGGGGACACGGCGGCGGATATGGAGGAGGGGCGGAATGCGGGGATGTGGACGATTGGGGTGACGCTGACGGGAAATGAAGTAGGGTTGGTGAAGGCGGCGGCGGACAGGCTTTCTTCGAGTGAACTGGCGGCGCGGCTTTCGGGGGCGCGCGAGAAGGTGCTGGCGGCGGGCGGCGGAGGCGGTGTGGGAGCTGGTGTGATTTTGGGGGATGGCCGCGGCGCTTGGCTATAATTGAAGACGCTCCGCAAATGTCCAAGAACATAGACGCAAAAGAACGTTTGATCGCCGCATTGGATCTGCCCGGGGTTGCGCAGGCGCGGCAGAAGGTGGAAGAGCTCGAGGGGGTGGTGAGCTTTTTCAAGATCGGGCTGACGCTGCAACTGGCTCCGGGAGTGGAGCAGTTGATTCAGGAGTTGATCCGGAGCGGGAGACGGGTGTTTCTCGACTACAAGTACTACGACATTCCGGAGACGGTGAAGACGGCGGTGTCGCGGGCGGTGGATCTGGGGGTGTCGTTTTTGACGGTACACGGATCGACTCCGGTGATCCAGGGGGCGGTGAAGGGGCGGGGATCGAGCCCGTTGAAGCTGTTCGCGGTGACGGTGTTGACCAGCATGGACAAGGCGGACCTGGCGGAGTTGGGGTACGAGAATCTATCCGTGGAGGAACTGGTGCTGTTCCGCGCGCGGAAGGCGCTGGAGGCGGGGTGCGACGGCGTGATCGCGTCGGGGCGGGAGGCGAGGCAGGTGAAGGCGCTGGCGGGAGGGCGCCGGCTGCTGGTGGTGACGCCGGGGATCCGGCCGGATGGTTATGCGGAAGACGATCAGAAGAGGAGGACGACCCCGGCGGATGCGATTGTGGCGGGCGCGGACTACCTGGTGATCGGGCGTCCGATTGTGGGAGCGGCTGAGCCGCGCGAGGCGGCGGAGCGGATTCTGGCGGAGATGCGGGAGGCGTTCGAAAGGAGTGTGCCGCCGGGGAGGACGGCTGGCAAGGGCGCCCACCCCACGGGGCGGTAATAGGCAGGGAAGCGACGCCGCATGGCGTGACGGCCGCCGCCGCTTTTGGAAGCGGGCCGAGACGCCCATGACGGTGGCCAGTCCCGGCGAAGACGGCGCCGGTGATGGAGGTGGGGCGGCGTTGCGGCTCCGGGTGTACGATGAAAATGGTTTTCTTATGGCACACTCAGGCACATCCAGGCGGCATTTCTTCTTTGGCACCCTGCTGGCGGGGGCGGTACCGGCGGGCGGGTTCGCCAGCACGGTTTCGCTGCGCCACATGGGGTACAAGTCGCCGAACGAGAAGCTGAACATCGCGGCGATCGGGGCGGGCGGCAAGGGGTACACGGACATGGTGGGGTGTGCGACGGAGAACATCGTGGCGATGGCCGATCCCGACGAGGTGCGGGGTTCGAGGGGATTCAAGCTGCATCCGAATGCGCCGCGGTACAAGGATTTCCGGCAGATGCTGGACAAGGAAGACAGGAACATCGATGCGGTGACGGTGTCGGCGCCGGACCATATGCATGGGACGGCGGCGATGTGGGCGATGACGCGCGGGAAGCATGTCTACTGCCAGAAGCCATTGACACGCACGATTTGGGAAGCGCGGCAGTTGACGGAAGCGGCGGCCAAGTATAGGGTGGCGACGCAGATGGGGAACCAGGGATATTCGAATGAAGCGGCGCGGCAGGCGGCGGAGATTCTGTGGAACGGGGATATCGGGAATGTGACGGAAGTACACGCCTGGACGGACCGGCCGAAGAAATACTGGCCGCAGGGGCCGGAGGTGGCTCCGCAGCCGGGGGCGGTTCCTTCGACGCTCGATTGGGAGGTGTGGTTGGGGGGCGCGCAGGAGCGCCCGTACAGCGCGGCATACCTGCCGCTGAAGTGGCGCGGGTATCCGGATTTCGGCTGCGGGGCGATCGGGGACATGGCGTGCCACATTCTGGGGACGCCGAACATGGCGCTGCGGCTGACGGCTCCGGTGAGCGTCGAATGTTTGATGCAGGAAGGGAAGGGGAAGTACACGTATCCGCGGAAGTCGCTGATCCGGTTTGATTTTCCGGCGCGGGGATCGATGCCTCCGGTGAAGATCTTCTGGCATGACGGGATGGAGAAGCAGCCGGAGATTCCGGGAGTTCCCGAGGGCGAGTTGCTCGGGGATGAGGACGTCAACGGGAGCGTGTTCATCGGGGACAAGGGGATGATGACGACGGGTTGTTATGGAGAGCGGACGAGGCTGGTTCCGGCGGAGAAGATGAAGGAGTACAAGATGCCGCCGCCGCTGCTGACGCGGTCGCCGGGGCATTACCGGGATTGGATCAGGGCGTGCAAGGGAGGCGACCCGGCGTGTTCGAATTTCGGGGTGGCGGGGCCGTTCGTGCAATGGATGCTGCTGGGCGTGATCGCGATGAAGTTCGAAGGCAAGCTCGAGTGGGACGCGGAGAACATGCGGATTACGAACAACAAGGAAGCGAACGAATATTTGAAGCCGCGATTCCGGAAAGGGTGGAAGTTCGCGGGTTAGACCGGGCCGCTACTTTTTACGGAAGATGGCGATGTATTGGACCTTGGGCTGGTGATCCTGTTTGTGGACGAGTTGGAAGCCGTTCGATTCCACCTCGCGGATGACGCCGTCCTGATCGAGGCGGATGTGGGCGGGATCGCGGAATCCGTTCTTGTAGAAATCGATGATGGCGAGACGGCCGCCGGGGCGGAGGGCTTTGGCGATGGCGGCGAGCATCTTACCGGGGTAGTCGAAGTGATGGTAGGCATCGAGGGCCATGACGAGATCGGCGGAGTTGGGGGGAAGGCGGGGATCCTGGACGGCTCCCTTGATGAATTCGACGTTGGTCAGGGAATGGGCGGCGGCGTTTTCTTTGGCCTTGGCGAGGAAGTCGTCGAAGATGTCTTCGGCAAGGACCTTTCCTTTGGGTCCGACAGCTTCACTGAGGTAGGGAAGCATGTAACCGACGCCCGTGCCCAAGTCGACGACGGTGGCTCCGGGCTGGATGCGGAGGACTTCGACGAGTTCCTTGGGCCGCTGCCTGGTTTCCCGGTCGCCGGCGTTCAGGCCCTGGGCGACCCGTTCGCGGCCTTCGTGGGTCTTGTAGCCGCTGTTGGCGGTGGCCGCGGCTTGAGGCCAGGCGGGAGCGGCGAGCGCAAGGGAGAGGGCGAGCGGAAGAATTCTCATAAGGGTCTTTCCATGGGCAGGGCAAGCGGGGGTTCCACCATGAAATCGAGAGTCGCCATGCGGGCCACCGCTTCCTGAGCCGCCTGTTCGAGGCAAGGTTCAATTGTAATCACAAACGGGAGATCGTGTTTGGATTCGGACGGCAATTGGAGGACAGCATCGAGGCTGATCTGCTTTTCGGCGAGGATGCCGGCGAGGGCGGCAATGATGCCGGGACGGTCGCGCACCTTGAAGCGCAGGTAGAAGGCGCATTTCCGGAGGCTGATGGAGAGAGGGCGATTCTCGCCGAGGCGTTCGTGGGCGAAGGGGGAGACGCGCTCGGGGCTTCCGGCGCGGATTTCGCGGGCGACGCGCATGAGGTCGCTGACGACGGCGACTCCGGTGGGATTGGGGCCGGCTCCGCGGCCGTAATAGAAGGTATCCTCGCCGTAGCGGCCGCGCACCCAGATGGCGTTGTAGGCACCATGGACGCTGGCGAGGATGGTGGATTGAGGGATGAGGGTGGGGCGAACGGAGAGGAAGATGCCTTCGTGGGTACGGCGGGCGGAGCACACCGGTTTGATGGTGTGGGCGAGCCTGTGGGCGTATTGAAAGTCGATGGGACTGATGCGGCGGATGCCTTCGGTGTGGATGTCGGAGGGGACGATGCGTTCACCGAAGGCGAGGGCGGCGAGGATGGCGAGTTTGGAGCGGGCGTCGAAGCCGTCGATGTCGGCGCTGGGGTCGGCTTCGGCGTAGCCGAGACGCCGCGCTTCTGTTAAAACATCGTGGAAGGCGGAACCATGGCGCTCGATTTCCGTAAGGATATAGTTGCTGGTGCCGTTGAGGATGCCCTGGAGCGCGGTGACGCGATCGCCGGAGATGCCTTCGCGCAGAACGGTGTGGATGGGGATGCCGCCGGCGACGCTGGCCTCCATGGCGACGTTGATTCCAGCCTTGATGGCGCGGTCCCAGATGCCCGCTCCATCGAGAGCCATGAGTTCCTTGTTGGCGGTGACGATGGATTTTTTGGCGGCAATGGAAGCTTCAACGATCTCGCGGGCGACGGTGACGCCGCCTACGAGTTCGGCGACGATGTGGATATCGGGGTCGGCTACCAATTCGCGCCAGTTGGCCGTCTTATGGACGGGGCCGAGGGATGGGGGGAGGGATTTTTCGTGGACGGAGCGGCTGCAAACGGATTTCACCTGCAAACGGAAGCCGAGCTTTTGGGTGATTTCGGCGGCGTTTTCGGCAAGGATGGCGAGCGTACCGGAGCCTACGTTGCCAAGGCCCACAATCCCAACATTTACATGCTGCATGCAAAGGATATGATAACAATGCGAGGCGTCATGAAACTTCGGCGGACACACCTGATGGCGATGATGCTGGCGGTGACGGGCGTGTGTGGGGCCGCGCAGCAGCGGGAAGAGCCGCCGCCGCGGCTGCCGGACGGGCGGTCGCAAACGGAAGCGATCCTCAAGGCGGACCACGAGAAGATGCTCAAGGACGCGGGAGAACTGTTGCGCCTGGCCGAGGACCTGAAGATGGAGCTGGAGAAGAACGACCGGCACGTGGTGTCGGTGGGGATGTTGAAAAAGACCGAGGAGATCGAGAAGCTGGCGAAGCGGATCCGGAGCCGGCTGACGCGACCCTGAGGGTTAGGCGGGCGGGCGCGAACACTTCGGTGATTCCCCCGGGGGATTGCCCGCCCGTTGCTACCGCGTCTCCTTCCGGGCCGCGCCAGACGCGGATTGCCCGGTCCGGAGGCGGCCGATGGGGTTGGTGGTGATCTCGAGGAAGGCGACTTCGAGGACATCGATGAGGGCGCCGCCGGTGATGAGCAGCGCAGACAATCCGCGCCGGTTGGGGAGGAGCGTGTTCCCCCCCCGACTGTAGGTAGCATGGGAGCAGAGTTCCTGGGGTATCCTTTGAGGAGATGTCGCGTAGTACTACCAAACGTGAAGCAGGGGGGGTACTTGCCGTCAAAAGCCCCGCTATGCCTTCCGGGTCAGGTTTGCGGCAGCGGTTCACGCAGGCTGTTGTTCGGAACCGGAACATATGGATTTCGCTGTATTTCGGCTGGTTTCTGATCCCGTTGTTTTTTGCGTCGCTCACGCGAGGCTTCGGGTGGTGGGATTACTTCACCGGGGATATGACGTTCCACTACGGGCAGCCGACCACGTGGGGGAACCTGGTGGGGAACTACGTGCAGGCGTTGTTTTCGGGGGTCTACGTGGTGCGGCCGACGTGGTCGTTGATGAACGACCTGCAGACGCTGGTGTTCGGGGGAGAGTTCTGGCTGTGGTACTGCCTGAAGTGGGCGGGGGAAGCGGCGGCGATCGGGCTGGCCGTGGGGATTCTGAAGAAGCTGGGGTGCGGCTGGACGAGCCGGGCGGCGGTGGTTGCGCTGCTGGCGTTTCATCACGCGAGCTTCACATTGATGCTGCATGATCCGGACGGGTGGCTGGCGTTGGGGATGCTGGCGCAGGTCTGGATGGTGCTGGAGGTAGAGGGAGATGTGGCGAAGTTCCGGGGCGCGCCGTATGGCGTGTTTGTGGCGCTGATGGCGGCGACGCTGGGGTTGAAGGAGACGGGGTTCGCATTCAATGGGGCGCTGGCGGGGTTTCTGCTGTTGTGGAACCCGAGGGCATGGCGGCGGGTGGTTCCGATGGCCGGGCTGCTGGTGTTCTGGACGTGGCGGCTCGCGGGCGCGCTGGACCGGACGTCGGGGTTTTCCTTCGGCGAATGGATGGAGCGGTTCGGGCGGCAGGTGAATTACCTGGCGCCCCGTTCTCCGCTGCATGTTCTGGATGGCGCGGCGATCTTGCTGCCGGCGGGATGCGCGGCGCTGGCTTGGCGATGGAGGGGGGAATTCCGGGGGCGGCTGATGGTGTTCAGCCTGGTTAGCGCGGCGGGGATGCTGCTGTTCACGACCGTGCCGAACCTGGTGGCGCTGCGGTATGGGATTCCGGTGGTGTACCTGCTGAGTATACCGGCAGGGCTGGCGGTGGAAGCGTTGGGAAGAAGAAGAGAGTTGGCGGCGGCGGGGATGGTGGTGTTCTATCCGTTGTTCACAGCGGGCAGTCTGTATGCGCAGGAACTTGCCTATCAGGTACAGTTCAGCGAGTTCGTCACGTCTCTGAACGCGATGGAGGCGAAAGCGCGGCTGGGACATGAGCTGGCGATCACGGGGTATTCGGGGGATATAACGGGCGAGGTTCGGAAGACCGTGACGCGATTTTTCAAGCATTACGGCTACAAGTGGTACGGGTATGAAGGCCCGAGGGATGTGCGGGTGGTCGCCGAGCGGGGGGTGCCGCGGGGACGGTTTGCGCTGCTGAGTTTCCAGAAGCCGATCATGTTGCTGCAAGAGCAGACCGGGAGACTGCGGAACCGGCTGGAGCGGGTGCAGGCGTTCGCGCCGGGCGACATGGGGACGCTGGAACGGCTGACGGAGACTTACAAGAGACTGGACGGGCTGATGATGCGGCGGGGGAAGGAGTATTGGTACGACTACGGGGCGGCGCTGCCCTCGACGGAGCCGCAATTGTATGTGTACACCTTCCGGGAGGAGGGCGCGGCTCCGGGGCATTGGACGACGGAGTATGTCCCTTGCGGGCGGTTGCCGGGGGCGTTTTAGATGTAACCCACGCTGCCATCGGCGCGGTAGTCAAAGCCGCGATGCCAGGATTTTGTCGGATACATGCGGAAGGCCTCTTCGTTCAGTTCCACGCCCAAACCTGGTTTTGTGGGGACAGGAATATAACCGTCTTTCACCATTAGCGGCTCCTTGAGCATGTCCTTGCGGGGGGATGCGTCGTCGGGGTGATATTCGAGGATGAAGAAGTTCTGGGTGGATGCGGCGAAGTGGACATTGACGGCGGTGGCGACGGGGCCCATGGGATTGTGGGGCGCCACCATCACATAATGGGCTTCGGCCATGGCCGCGATCTTCTTCATTTCGAGCAATCCGCCGGTGAGGCAGATATCGGGCTGGATGATATCGAGGGCCTGGAGAGCAAGAATCTTGCGGAACTCGTGGCGCATGTAGTTGCACTCGCCGCTGGCGAGGGGGATGTTGACGTGCTGGGAGAGCTTCTGCATGACATTTTCGTTCTCGCAGCGGATGGGCTCTTCGAGCCACATCGGGTTATAGGGTTCAATGGCGCGAGCCAGGCGGATGGCGCGCGAGACTTCGAAGAAGCGGGCGTGAACGTCGCAGCCGATGTCGACATCCGGCCCGAGCGCTTCGCGAACGGCCCTGACCCGCGCGGCGGCTCCGCGGGTGATGGCGTTGTAGGGACGGGAATTGTCGTGCGCGGGTTGGGGGCGCATTTTGATTGCCGTATAACCGTACTTCTCCACGAGGCGCCTGGCGTTATCGGCGACGGCGCCGGGTTCCTCGCCGCCGGCGCTCTGGTAGACGCGGATCTTCTCGCGGCACTTGCCGCCGAGGAGCATGTAGACGGGAAGTCCGGCGGCCTTTCCGGCGATGTCCCAGAGGGCATGCTCGATGCCGCTGATGGCGGCGTTGACCACCAATCCGCCGGGGAACCGGGTGAAGTTGTACATCATGTTGAACAGATGTTCGACATTCCGCGGATCCTGGCCAACGAGCCAGCTTTTGAAATCTTCGATGACGGCGGCCACCGCGAGGTCGGGGCCGCAGGAATAGGCTTCGCCCACTCCGTGAATACCCTGGTCAGTGAAGACTTGCACGAAGCAGAAGTTCCTTCCTCCCGCACCCAGAAAGTGGGTTTTGATGTCAGTAATCCTGATGGCGGGCTTGGTGCCGAGCTGGGCGGCGGCCTGCATCATCGGGGCTCCCGCGGCCATGCCAGCCTGCTTGAAGAAATCGCGCCGTTTCATTGCCATGCTGTTCTCCCGGGTGAATCAGTACGAGGAGAGTATATCCCTTTTTACGCGGCGGGGCGCGCGGCGGGGCGGCCGGGAAGACTCAGCGATTGGAGAATTCGCGAGTGTTACCGAGGCCGCCGCGGCAAACCGCGAATTGTCTCCAATCCGATGATTTCTGTAATGGAAAGCGGAGCGGGGATTATCCTACGAGCCCGCGGCGCACGGCGCTCAGCACGAGTTCGGCAATGCCGTGTAGTTCGAGCTTTTCCATGACACGGGTGCGATGGGTTTCGACGGTGTGGACACTGATGCCGAGATGGGCGGCAATCTCCTTGCTGCCGAGCCCTTCGGCGAGAAGGTGATAGATATGGCGCTCGCGATCGGTGAGGGTTTCATAAAGGTCGTCGTATACCTGGAGCTTCGGGTCGCGTCCCTCGCGGTTGCGCAGGATCTTCGCCACGGCGGGACTGAAGTACGGTTTGCCGTGGTGGACGCTTTCGATGGCTTCGAGGAGCCCTTCTTCGACGGAATCCTTGAGCAGGTAGCCCTGGGCGCCGGCGCGAACGGCGCGGATGACGTAGCGTTCATCGCTATGCATGCTGAGGACGAGGACAGCCGTGCGAGGGGAATGGCGCAGGATCTGGGCGGTGGCTTCAATGCCGTTCAGTTCCTTCATGCCGATATCGATGACGGCCACGTCCGGAGTGTGGAGTTTCGCCTGTTCGATGGCTTCGCGGCCGGAGGAGGCTTCGGCCACCACCTGGAGGTCAGGATTTTCCTCGAGAATCCGGCGCATCCCGGCGCGAAAGAGGCGGTGATCGTCAGCGAGAAGAATGCGGATGGGCATCAGGCGCTCGTCTCACCCGCGTTGAGCAGGGCCCACTCTTCGACGGCCCGGTTCAAGGGAAGCACGAGGCGAATTTTCGCGCCGCTGCCGGGCGAGGAGGTAACATCCAATGTTCCTCCCAGAGCGGCGGCCCGTTCCTGCATTCCGAGGATGCCGTAGCAGCCTTTCGATGGCGTCCGGAGTTCCTCATGGATGACGAACCCCACGCCATTGTCTTCGACGCTGACGGAAAGAGAGGACTCGGTCCGGGTTACGTTCACATGCACGGCGGAGGCGTAGGCATGCTTCTCACAGTTATGAAGGGATTCCTGGACGACTCGATACACACAGGTTTTCACCGGATCGGGAAGATCTTCACTCAAAGCGGACTGATGGAGGGAACAGGAGACGCCGACGCGCGCCATGAAGTCTTCGGCGAGCCATTCGAGGGCGGCTCCGAGGCCGAGATCATCGAGCAGGGAAGGCCGGAGCAAGGAACACATATCGCGCACGGTGTGGACGGTTTTTTCCGCCAGGCCGCGAGCGCGTTCGAGGCGGGCGGCCACTTCCGGCAGTCTTTCCCTTGCGATACCCTCGGCGCGCGAAATTTCCATGCGGAGGGTGGCGAGGGCCTGGCCGATTTCATCGTGCAATTCGCGGGAGATACGCGCGCGTTCTTCTTCCTGGATATCCATCAACCGGGCGGCAAGCTGCCGCAGGCCGGCTCTTGCCTGAGCGACCTCGGCGTATTGTCTTTCCGTCTCCCGCTCGAGGCCCTCGGAATGCGCGAGACTGAAGCCGGCGACGGTGAAGGCCAGCACCATGGAAAGGCCAAGAATGAACAAGAGGCGCCGCGCGCTCTCGCGCCGGGAAGCGGTGAGCGCTTCTTCGTTTTCCCTGAAGGCCTTTCGCGAGACTTCCGCAAACTCGTGGAGGACATCACCCAATGCACTGCGGCGGGCGGCGATTTCCCGCTGCACGTAGAGGTAGCGCTGCTCGCTGGTGAGGGCGCCGGTATCCTGGGGAACGCGGTCAAGGACGGACCAATATTCGTGCAACTTGTCCCGCAACCGCGGGGTTACCTCGGAGCCATTGCCGATCTCATCCAATTGCCGGAGCAGCTTCGCGGACAAATCGCGAGAGGTTTGCAGGCGTTGCCGGTATTCCTGTTCCCGGTTCACGGCCGGATTCAAGAGGAAGTCCCGCGAGGAATTGGCTCCCAACCAAAGCTGGCGGCGCAGGCGGTAGATGGCGTCGTCCTGGGCGTTGTGGCGGTGGTAAATCAGCACCGCTTCATCGGAGAGGCCGCGTTGGATCCTATAGGCCTCGACGGTGGAGAACAGTAAGAGACCCAATACCAGGCCGAAGCCGGCGCGAATCACATTGCGCTTCCTGGCGAACGCTGAAAGAAAAGTAGAAACGGTTGTTGACCTTTGACGGAGGAGAGTCCCTAAAAACCTCATCCGGCGCCGCCCCTTTCGTTCAATTCAAGTTGTCCGATGGGTGCATCTTACGTCTTTGCCCGGCGCGGCGCAACAGGGCGGGTAATGCGGGTACTATGTGGCGGATCCGGATCATATGTTTAGGCCAGGAACCGTTCGAGGACATTGCGGGTAATCCGGGACACGGCGCGATCGGGAAACAGGGCGGAGACCCAGGTGATGGAGCCTACCGAGAAAACCGCGCCGCCGCCCGGCTGTTCGTGATAGACGATTTCCGAGCCGCCCTCATCGGGGTTCGTGCCCTTGGCCAGGAGGAGGGTATTGGGGGGCGAGGAGGGGCTTCGCTTATCCGTTTCATGGCCCGAGGCTCCGCCGGGGACGCGTTCATGGAGGGTTTCGGCTCCGAACAGGTCTCCGTTGCGGAGGCCGGTTGCCTCGAAGATCCAATGCGAATCATCGAGGACGCGGTAGGGGGCCGAGGTCATAATTCCGGTTTCCGAGCAGACGACGCCGAGCAGATTGGCTTCCGATTCGAGGTTACGGTGCATGCGGCTTTCGTACTCGATGGATCCGTCCTCCGACACACCGCCGAGTTCGCCGTGACGGCTGTAGAGGCTGCTCAAGCAGCGCATGGTTCCATCGGGATTGAGGAGCACCTCGCAGTTGAGCCCGTTGCCGCCGAGGTACATCAAGCGGCCGCCCTTTTTGAAGACCCATTCCTTCAGGCGCAGGTACATCTCGCGGGTCCAGTATTCCGGGTGCACGGCGAGGATCACCACGCTGTAAGCTTCGAGCGGGAGCGTGCCGTCGTGCAGTTGCGCCTCGGCGTAGAGGTCATAATCGAAGCCCTCGCGCTCGAGCCAGCCGTAGAGGCGCCATTCGCCGGGCGCCTGGCCGCACTGGACACGGCCCTGAACAGGATCAGTGACTTCGAAGTCGTCGAAGATGTGGTTGTTCGGTTCCGGGCGGTCAAAGGACAAGGGGGAAAACTCGTGGTCACGGTGACGCCAGGTACCGAAGGGCAGGTCTTTGCGGTAGCGGGAGAGATCCTGGCGGGAATTGACCACGGGAGCATCCGGCAGGTGATCGGAATTCACGTAATTGCTGCGGCCGCCGAAGTTGTTGTAGGCGTTCCACGTGTTGGTGGAAGCAAGGACGGCTATGCGGGCGCGGGGCGAGGCGGGGGCCACCACCCAGGGAAACGAAAACATCCGGCCGGAGGGGGTTTTGGCGCGGAGGTAGTACAAGCCGGAGCGATCGGGGGCGGGAATGACCGGGGCGGCGGGGTAGCCGTCGTTGTTCCAGCGCACGCCGGTTTGGGTGAAATCGCCGTCCGGGAGGATTTGGCGGTTGGCCTGAGGGCCATGCTCATCCACCCATCCGATCATCCGCACGTATTCCTTTTTCCAGCCGTAGCGCCAGAGGGTGAGCTGGTACTGCTCGAGGGAATGAACACGGTATTCGCACAGTTCGCCGGATCGCGCCCACTTGGGGTACATGTAACCGATGAGGCCGTCGGCGAGGAGGCGAAACTGGACGGGTTGTTCGTCGTTCAGCGTCACGGTTGAGGTTTTGGCTCCGTAGCCGGACTTTGACAGGACGACGCGGTAGGGGCCTGGACGCAGGCCGCCATGGAAGGCTCCGCGCGGGGAGGATTGCAGGAGGGTCACCTGGCCCGACTCGAGTGACTGAAACTCGGCGTTGACGCCGGCCAGAGCCAGATACATCTCATCGCTCACATAAGCCCATGGTTTCATGGTCTGCTCCGTAGATATTGTTTTGGGAAGATACAACGCATGGAATCATTCGGGATCTGAACCTGGCCGGGGCGCCAGTCGCCGACGCAGCCGGCGAGCAGATAGGCTTCGCGGCGGCTCATGCCGGTGCGCTCTTCGATCCAGACCAGCATTTCCCGGAGGGCCTGGCGCGCGGCTTCCTCGAGGTGAAAGAGGAACGGCCAGTAGCCCATGTAGCCGAGCGAATCGCAGGTCTGCTCGAGGATGTGAACGGCGAGGGCATCGCCCGGCATGGCTCCTTCGACGTAGACGGGGCCGGTGACGGGGTTGCCGTGATACCCTTTTGCGCGCATTGCGAGAAGGTATTCGGGAGTGGTGTGCCGGGGGATGCGCGCGCGTCCGCCGCGTGAATCTTCGGTCTCGACGAGGAAGACTTCCTGCTGGGCCACCCACGCAACCGGGGGAAGACGGCGGTCGAAAACGGGAGTGAGTTTATCCCGCGTAATTCGCTGCATCGAGGTTCAAAGTATCGCACAGGGCAATGCCGGTTGTGGAAAGTCGTGCAGTATATTGGATGGATTGAGGAACACCCGGATTGAAAAGGTGGAGGTGATTCCGATTCGCGCGCCCCGGAAAGAGGCGGTGCGATCGGGGCTGAATCCGGGCGATCCGGTGAGCGCATCGGAATTCGGGGTGGTCCGCATCGAGACTGCCGCGGGGATCGAGGGGCTGGGGGAGATTTCCATTACGTTTCCGCGACTCGGGCATCCGTTGTGCCGGTTCGCTTCGGCGCGCATCGCGCCGGAGTTGATTGGGGAGGACGCGCTGGCCGCGGGGCGGGCGCCGGCCCGCGCCGATAGGTTGCTGGAAGGGGTGGAAGGCGGCTGTCATCCGCGCGCGGCGATTGCGATGGCGCTGCTGGACGCGGCGGGAAAGTGCTACTCGATTCCCGCCTGGCAGCTTTTGGGAGGGCGCGTGCGGGAGCGGATTCCGCCGGCCTGGGGCATCTATCAGAAAGCTCCCGAGGAAATGGCGGAGGAGGCGGCCTGGGCGGTGCGGGAGGGTTTTTCGGCTATCAAGCTGAAGGTGGGCCGCCGGTTGGAGGATGACGTGAGGGCCGTCCGGGCGGCGGCGCAAGCGGCGGGAGACCTGTCCTTGCGGCTGGATGCCAATGGCGCCTGGCGGAGCGCGGAAGAGGCGCTCCAAGCCATCCACGCTTTCACCGAGGTGGCGCGGGTCGAGTGGGTGGAGCAGCCTGTTCCGAGGAATCCCGATCTGTTGCGGCGGGTGCGGGAAGGGAGTCCGGTTCCGGTGATGGCGGACGAAAGCTGCCGCTCCCTGCGCGATGCTTTCGATCTGGCAGCGGCGCGGGCCGACGATGTATTCAATATTTACGTTGCCGAGGCGGGGGGACCAAGGGAGGCGGCGGCGTTATTCGGGTTTGCGGGTTCACTGGGAATTCAGTGCATACCTGATCTTGGGCATGCCTTCGAGACGTTCGGGCCGCTGCGGTATGCGAAGGACATTGCGGCGGCGCCCGTGCGGATCGAGGGCGGGTATCTGTGGCCGCCCGAGGGTCCGGGGTTGGGCGTGGAGCTTGACTGGGACGTGATCAACGAGTACAGGGTTTGAGACTTGTTGCGGGTTTCATGATCCCTCAGCGCGGCGTGGAGTCCGGATACGTTTGGGATGCCATGGAGATTCAATTCACTACCTACATTTTCAAAGAGGGGCGCACCCTGGCAGCCCACGCCCTGGAACTGGATGTGGCGTCTTGCGGCGGCACGAGGGAAAAGGCTGTAGAACCTCAAAGAGGCAGTGCGTTTGTTCCCGGAAGAGGCTGAGAAGACGGGCACACTGGAGCACATTCTCCAAGAGGCCGGCTATACCAGGCGCAAGGGGAAGATCCAGGGCGGCCCAGAGTGCATCAGCGTGCAGCGAATGTCCTTGCCCGCGGCGCCGGCGGATGCCAAAGTTCACTGATGCAAAGATTCCTGAACTCGATTGTGATCGCGGGCAAATGGGACGAGGATACCGTAGAGGACGACGAATCCGGTGAGCGCGTACATTACCGCCGCCAGCGTCATTAGCCGGCCGACGCCTACGGTCTGGCGGGCGAGGCCTCCGAGGAATGGGGCGAAGCCGGAGATGGTGGCGCCGAGGAGATTCAACACGCCGACGGTGGAGGCGCGGAGGGAGGCCGGGACGACGTCGAAGGCGGCGGCGGCCTGATTTCCGGCGATGAATCCGGAGAAGAAGCCGAAGCCGATGGAGGCAAGGCGGGTGGCTTCGAGTGTGGGGCTGTAGCCGATGAAGAAGATGCAGGGGGCGGCTCCGAAGCAGGCGGTGAGGATGACCCAGAACCGCGCGGCGTGGTTGCGCCGGTAGTAGATATCGGCGGCCGCGCCGCCGACCAGCAATCCGAGGGCGCTTCCGATTTGCGGGTAGACGCTTGCCTCGAAGCCCGCGTGGGCGAGGCCGAGGGAAAATTTGTCGTAGAGGAAGGTGGGCAGCCAGGTGTAGACGAGGTAGAGGCCGAAGGTGGCGATGGAGACGAAGAAGGTGACCACGCGAAGGGAGGGAATGCGGAACAGGGAAAGGAATCCGCGGAATGCCGCGGCGGCGCCGCTGACGCCAGAGCCATGGAACGATGCGGGGATGGTGCGGAAAAACATGGCGAGGGGAATGGCGAAGAGGACGCCGACGGCTCCGAGCAGCCAGAAGGAAACGCGCCAGTGAGATTGTTCAGCGACGTAGCCGCTGAGGGAGCCGCCGAGCGCCACTCCCACAAGCTGGCTGGCGCCGAAGATGGCGATGGCCCTGGAGCGTGATTCGGGAGGGTGGGCATTGGCCATCAGGCCGTAGGCGGCGGGCATGAAGACGGATTCCGAGATGCCTAGCAGCGCGCGGCAGGCGAGCAGATAGCCGATGCCGGGAGAGAATCCGGTGAGGATGGTGAAGGCGCTCCAAATGGCGAGGCTGCCCACCACCAGTTTTGTCTTGGGCCAGCGATCACCGAGCATGCCGGAGAGAGGCGAGACCAATCCGTAGACCCATAGAAAGAGCGCGCCCGTCAGCCCCAGCGCGGTATTGGAAATGCCGAGGTCTTTCTGCAAGGCGGGGAAGAGCGTGTAGACCACCTGCCGGTCCGCGTGGTTCAACATGTAGCAGAACCAGAGGAACCCGATGAGGACCCACTCCGGTCCCAGCCTGCTATGCCGCCGTGCTCCCATTCGCCACCCTCCATCCACTATGCTGAATCAGATGCTCACTCTTGCCATGGCAGCCGAAGTTCTTTTCCTCGCCACGCCGTTTACGGCGCCCCACAGTTTCACCAAAGAGATTGAAGGACCCGCGTGCGATCGGGCGGGCAATATTTACGCGGTCAGTTACGAGCGCAAGCCGACCATCGGGCGCGTCACGCCGGAAGGAAAAGGCGAGGTTTTCGTCGAGATGCCGGAAGGCAGTCTCGGCAACGGGATCCGCTTCAACCGCGCCGGGATCATGTTCATAGCCGACCATACGGGGCACAATATTCTGCGTCTCGATCCGAAGACGCGGAAGATCGAAGTGCTGGCGCACGAGGGGTTGATGAACCAGCCGAACGACATCGCGATCAGCGGTGACGGGACGTTGTGGGCGTCGGACCCGAACTGGAAGGCTTCCACGGGGCAGGTCTGGCGAATCGACAGCAAAGGCCGGGTGAAACTGGTTGCGCCGGACATGGGCACGACGAACGGGATCGAGGTGAGCCCCGACGAGCGCACGCTCTACGTGAACGAGACGGTGCAGCGGAATGTCTGGGCATTTGACATCCAGCCTGACGGTTCGCTGGCCAATAAACGGCTGCTGATTCAATTCCCCGATTTCGGCATGGACGGCATGCGGTGTGACGTGCAAGGGAACCTCTACATCACGCGCCACGGCAAGGGAACGGTGGCGGTTGTTTCCCCGCAGGGAAAAGTGTTGCAGGAAGTAAATGTGCTGGGGGCGAATCCGACCAACCTTTGCTTTGGAGGACCGGACGGGCGCACGTGTTACGTAACCGAAGTGGAACACGGACGGCTGGTGCGCTTCCGGACCGAGCATCCGGGGCGTGAATGGAAGATGCTTCATTCCGCGAAGTAGCGGGCCGGATTGCGAGGAGAAATCACGCTAGAGCACTCCGTATTTTTGAAAGACATCCCTCAGATAGGCGCCTTCGAACAATTCCCGGCGTGAGTTGTCTTCGCGCCTTACCTTGTCGGCGGCGAGCGCGAGAACATCCTTCACGACCCTGGAAGGAATGACCACCACTCCGTCGTAATCGGCGAAGACGAAGTCGCCGGGATGGACGATCACCTCTCCGCATTCCACCGGCACGTTATAGGCGGTGACGAGGCCGCGGCCCATGGAATCGACGGGCTTGATGCCGGAGGCGAAAACAGGGAAGCCGAGTTCCTCGATCTTCTTGACGTCGCGCACCAGGCCATCGACTACGGCTCCCCTGGCTCCGCGCGCCCTGGCGGCCGTGGACAACAACTCGCCCCAGGGGGCGTTGCGGAGGGACTTCTGCGTTCCCACGACAGCCACTTCACCCGGCAGGAGGCTGTCCACGGCTTCGATTTCGACGGAGTAGGGATCATCCGTGAAGTGGTAGACGTCAGAGCAGGAGATGGTGCGCGCCCATCCGGCAAACTTGCACTTGCCGTGCACGGGCCGCAAGTACTCGCGCATGGCCTGGTGGCGAACGCCGAGCTGATCGAGGGAATCGGACACCACGGCGGTGTACAAGTGCTCCTCGGCAAACCGGCACGCTTCGATATCCCAGCCCTGGTTGTTTCCGCTCTCGTCCGGCGTGGATCCGCTCAAAGTTTGCATTCCTTCACCTCTCATCAGACGTTCGGGGGCCCGCGAAAAACGCGGCATCCGTTTACTGTAGCACCGCACAATTGCCTCGGAAATGATGCGTGACAGCCAATCCAGCGTAAGGGGGGTGTAGGGACAGGTCAAGCCAGTGTCCGGAATTCTGGACGAAGTGATTGTTGGAAATGCTGGCTTTGGCGGCGAAGACGCGATATGTTCAGAATACTGGATGGAAGTATTTTCATGAGCGACACGCCCCATGCGTCCGCGGTCGGACGCGCCCTGTTGATTCTCGAGTGTCTGGATAACTCGCGCCGCGGGTTGAACATTTCCGAACTCAGCCGCAAACTCAGCATCCCGAAAAGCTCGACGCACGTCATCATGCTGACGCTGGAGCGGATGGGTTATGTGCAGAAGAAACCGGAATCTTTGAAGTACACTCTCGGCCTGCGAGCCTACGGGCTGGGCCAAGGGATGATGAAGAACCTTTCGGTCTCGGAAGTGGCGCTGCCCTATATGCGGGTCCTCGTGGACCAACTCCACCTTCCTGCCCACCTGGCGGTGCCGGACGGGGACCAGGGGGTCTACATCCAGAAGGTGGAGGCTCCGGGTCTGCTCAAGATCGACACATATGTCGGCCGGCGCATGGACTTGCACTGCACCGGTGTCGGGAAGGTGATTCTGGCGTTCGGCCCGCCGGAAATCCTCGAGCGGTTGCTGGCCAAGCAGGTGTACATCCGGTACACGCGAAATACCATCACGACGCCCAAGCAATTGCAGCGCGAGGTGGAACGGGTCAGGCAGCATGGCTACGCCCTGGACGACGAAGAAGAGGAACTGGCGGTGCGGTGCGTGGCGGCGCCTGTCCTGCAGCCGGGCAAAGGATTCGTGGCGGCGCTCTCGGTATCGGGGACGGTGACGCAGATACCGATCGAGCAGGTGGAGCGGACGGCGGAGCGGTTGCGGGAGACGGCGTCGGCGATATTTGCGCGGGTGGGGGAAGAGGGGGCTCCGGGACAAAGCTTCTAAGGACTCGCCCGCAAAACGGAGGCTCGCCGCCGGGCCACGTTGCGAGTCCGCACAGGGCTTGAGGGGCGGCGGCGGCCCCTTTGCGGGCTAGCCAAACATATTTGAATTTTTCGGCGGCTTTCCGCTATCAACTTTCAGCGCGCAGCTTCAGAAGAAACCCAGCGAGCATCCGTTTCACCCTTCGCTATTCACAAAATCTTCGAACGTAGTTGCGAAACCGGCCTCTGGCGTTTGACGGCCAACCGTATCAGCGAGATCTTCGGTGTCCGCCCGAGCAAGCGTTTCCGTGGCAAACTGGCCACCGTCATCGGCCCGATCGAGCATGGTCATCATGTGTTCCGCGCCTATTGGAAAAACGGCTTCCTCAAGCAGTATGAAACGTTCTCCTGCTTCCCGCGCAACGAGTCTCTGCTCGAACAACCCGCGCGACTTCGGCTTGAAGAAGGGCCTCGATCACCTCGATGCCGTACGCGCCAGATTCCAGACCATCACCGATCGCTTTGCCCAGTTTCAAGCGCAATGGCTCAACGTCCACGTCGACTTCCCTCTGCTGCAACGGCTGGCTTTGCCGGTCAGTATCGGTTCTGTCCGCTTTCCCGGCATCAAAATTCACGACACCCGGATCATCGGTCTACTGGAAGTTCTGCTCCATGGTGGTACGACGGTTGGCGGCTGGACGGCGAAACAGATCCACGAGGCGGTTCTCACCACGTTCGGGCTATCGCCGACAGCATACCGATTGAACCAACTCCGCTACGATCTGCGTAAATTGAAAGGTCACGGCCTGCTCCAACGCGACGGCCGCCGCTACCGTTACCTGCTCACAACCAAGGGTGTCCCGGTGGCGTTGTTGTTTCAGTTCTTTCACAAACGCCTGTGTGGCCCGTTGGCCTACAGCCGGTTCCATCACAAGCCGGACTCCACTCATCGGCCAAACAGCAAGCTGGAGTCTGCCTGCCATGACGCCGACAAGGCCGAAGGTGATTCGCATCCTCGCAGCGGCTTGATGTTACCTGGTTCAATGGGAAGTATTCTTGTTTACAATTTTCGATCTAAGAATCTAATAGGAAAGCCTTAGCTCTGGACGGAAGCCTTGTAGGACGGCTAGGCAATTCCCCCGCTAAACTCTCCAAGCCTCTCTACCGATTCACCTTCTGTGGCAACTTCCATAGGCTCATTCTGCCTCTACTGCCAGGGACGGTGACATGAAACGGTACTTGTGGATCTTGGCGGCTCCTGTTCTGGCCGGAGCTCAGATCGCTTCGGTGGAACTCTCGGCGCCTACGCTTGGCTACGTATTTGACCAGCAGTCGAAGTCGCTGGTGACTGTCGATGGCGTGCCCGGCGCCGCGCTCTTGGGAGGCGCGGTACAAATTGGCGTTCCTATCGACTGGATCGCTGTCGCTCCCAACCGGAGATATGGGTTGGGGGCAAGAGAAGGTCAAATGGTGCTGGTCCGGCTGGATGGGGGAACGGGCATGGCCGCGCCCGTTGACCTGCCTGCGGGCAGCGTATTCTTCAGTCCATCCGGGAGCGCGGCGGCTATTTATACGGGCAGCCGCCTGGAGGTATACGGGGGGATGCCGGACAATCCGAATCATCTGCATTCGTTTGCGGCGGATCTGGCGGGCGAGGGCAAGGAATTCGCGGTGTCCGATGACGGCAATGCAGCGATCGGGGTGGCCGGCGGTGAGTTGTGGCGGCTGAGTGAGGACACGGGGGAAACATTGGGAACGGGGTTCCGGGGCGCCGCGTTTCTGCGGCGCAGCCAGGATCTGCTGGCTCTTGATGGGAATGGAAACCGGCTGGTGCTGTTTCGCAAGGCGCAGTCCGGGGAGCCGGAAGAAGAGGAAGCCGAGGGAATCGCGAAGCCGCTGGCGTTTGCGCTGTCGGCCGATGAGCGGATAGCGGCCATACTGCTCGAGGACAACGCTCTGCTGCTGCTCAATCGGGATACTCATGCGGCGGTTCGCCTGGATCTGGGAGGTATCGATGCGCAGGGGGTCTGGCGTGCGGAAGGCAACGCCGTCTTCCAACTCGCGCGTGATGCTTCCGCCGATATCTGGATTGCGGACGGGGACGCGGCGGCTCCCCGTCTCGCCGCCGTTCTCAAGGGGGGGAATCAATGAGACTCCGCAACGCACTCCTCGCCGTAATGGCGGCCGGACTGCCGCAAATGGCTCCGGCGCAAATCCGGACGAACGCGGGGTTTTATGAAAAATCGATTCCGCGCAACGATGACGGTTCGGCTCCGCTCGAATCGCTTGGGTGGACGCTGAATTTCTTCGGCAGGCTGCGCACGGCGGTGTTTGTGAACAACAACGGGAACCTGACATTCGACGCGCCGCTGCCGACGTACACTCCTTTTGGGCTGAATGGGGTGAATCGCGAGATTATTGCGCCGTTTTTCGCGGATGTGGATACGCGGGGGCCGGGTTCGGCGCTGGTCACCTACGGCCGCGATTCGATTAACGGGCATAAGGCTTTCGCCGCCAACTACGTCAATGTCGGCTACTACGCCAGCCACGATGACAAGCTGAATCGTTTCCAGGTGGTGCTGATCGAGCGGCCGGACACGGGCGGCGGCAATTTCGATATTGAATTCAACTATGAGCGCATTGTATGGGAAACCGGGGACGCCAGCGGCGGGGTGAACGGATTCGGCAATGTTTCGGCATCGGCGGGATGGTCGAACGGATCGGGCCAGCCGGGGACGTCGTATCAAATTCCCGGTTCGCTCGTGCCGGGGTCGTTCCTGGACAACGGGCCCAACAGTCTGGCGTATGGCCACACTCCCGGGTCCGCGGCCGCGGTGAGGAACGGGCGGTGGAATTACCGCGCGCGCGGCGGCACGGTGATTCCCGCCCTGAGCATTACCACCGGATGCCCTATTCCGAACGCCTCGGCGGGACGCGCCTACTCGTTCCAGTTCGACGCGCAGGGCAGCAAGCCGCCTTACCGCTGGTCCATCACGGCGGACCCGGATGCCACGCTGCCGAGTTTGGCGATGAGCGGTTCCGGGAAGTTGAGCGGCACTGCTCCCTCGCCCGGACAGTTCGCCTTCACTGTGAATGTGTCGGCCACCGATGAAGACGGGGATGTGACGGTTTCGCGCCGCTGCGCGCTGACGGTGGATCCGCCGTCGATCACGATCACCACGAATACGGCGCTGCCGGGGACGGGAGCGGGAGCGCGGTACACGGCGCGGCTGAACGCGGAAGGCTCCACCAATCCGATCCGCTTCGATTTCTACCGGTCTTACGGTGTTCCCGGCCTTGTGCTCAACCCGAACGGAACGCTCTCGGGGACGCCGGTCTTCGCGGGTAACTATCAGTTTCAGGTAATTGCCCATAGTGAAGGCGTGGACCGGGCCGTTCCCGCCATCAAGAGGTTCCAGCTTTCCGTGGTTCCCTCTGAACTCAGCGTGCGCGGCCTCTGTCCGCTGCCGCAGGGGACGGGAGGGGTGCCCTATGAACATATTTTTTCCGCGCAGGGGGGCTTTCCTCCGTATCGCTGGTCTGTCATCGGGGCCCTTCCCACCGGGCTATCGATGACCCCGGAGGGCCGTATCAGCGGCATTCCCCAAGTCCCTGAATGGTGGCCGTTTACCGTGCAGGTGGAGGACAGCCGGGGCAACTCGGCGCGGTTGGGGTGCGGCGTGCCCATCGTGTTTCCGGAGGTGTCGATCACCAGCGCCTGCCCGCTTCCAGCGGCCACGGCGGGGCTCGGTTATTCGCGGACATTGAGCGCATCGGGGGGCAATGGCCCCTACGCGTGGTCAGTGAACGGCACATTGCCGGCGGGATTGCGGCTGAGCCAGGACGGCACACTTTCCGGAGTGCCGCTTGCGGGCGGGAACTCGCAGTTCCGGTTACGGGTAAATGACCGCTCGGGCCACGCGGCGGCAGTGCCCTGCAGCCTGAGCGTCTTGCAGGCGGCCAGCGGGATTACCTCCTGCCCTCTGCCGAACGCCTATGCGGGCGAGCCCTACTCGCAGCGCATGTTCGCCGGCGGCGGCGCCGAGCCCTATTATTGGAATGCGGCCGCTCCGCTTCCGCCGGGACTGCGGCTCTCCCCGGACGGGTTCCTCAGCGGTACACTCGGCATAGCCGGCAACTACCGTATTTCGCTGCGCGCCACGGACGTCACGGGAGTTTACACCACGCGGACCTGCGAACTTTCGGTTCTGCCGCAAACACTCCGCCTGACCGGGGGTTGTCCGCTGCCGCCGGCGGCGATGGGCGCGGAGTATTCCTATCCGCTCAGAGCGGCGGGGGGAGTGGAGCCGTATGAGTTTTCCACGCGGGGAGAACTGCCGCAAGGTGTCCGGCTGCCGCCGAACGGTGTTCTGAGCGGTAAGCCCACGGAAGCGGGAGTATTTCCCGTGGAACTGACGGTTCGTGACCGGCGGGGGGAGACGAGTTCCCTCCTCTGCGCGCTGGTGGTGGAACTGCCGGACTTGCCGGATATCAAGATTACGGGTTTGCCGGCAACGCTGCAACCGGCGTCGGCGGGCCCGGGGTTCGCAATCGAATTAGCCACCTCCTATCCGCTGCCGCTCAGCGGCGAGGCCAGGCTGGTGGTGGCTCCCAATACGGAGAACGCGACAGCCGAAGTGAACAGGGCTGATCCGGCGGTGCACTTCAGCAACGGCCAGTTGACCATGCCGTTCACCATCGCGCCTGGAATCCGCACCGTTCCGTTGCAGTTGAGCGCGACCGGGACCGTAGCCAGCACCATTACGGTGACTGCATCGAGGTTCCAGGCCGCCGGCGTGGAGTTCACGCGGCAGGCAGCGGCGGTGACCCGCGTCAACCGGTCGGTTCCGGTGCTCACCAATGTTTGTTACGCGCCCGGCGAGAGCGGATTTGATCTGGACGTCTCGGGCTACTCGACGACGCGCGATCTCACGACGGCTGACGTGACCTTCGGGTCGAACACCTACAAGGTGGATCTGACGGGGAGTTCGAACGAATATTTTTCGAGCGATATTTCGGTGCGCACCGGGGGGACATTCCGGATCCGGGCGCCGTACCGGCTCACACAGGGGAACGCGCAGAATCTTGGACAGGGCAACGCGGTCATCCGCAACTCGGCGGGAGCGAGCGCGAGCCGCGGCATTCAGAAGTGCCAGTGAGGACTACAGCTTAACTCGAGTGGCGGGCGTGGGACATGGCGCCCAGCGCCGCCACCAGAGCGGCCGCCAGAAAAACCAGCGCCCATCGGAACTCGGAAGCGCCGTCGAAGCGGTAAGTGGAAAAGAACACCCAGTAGAGGGCCAATCCGAACACCGTCAACGCGTACAGGACGAACAGGAGGCGCGCCTTCTTGCGCAGCGCGAGATAGATGGAGAACAGTCCGGCCAGGCTCAACCCGAAGATCCAGAATGTGAGACCGGGGCCGCTCCATGGAAGCATGGGCAGATTCAGATCATAGGCCCCTTCAAGCAACGCGAACGATCCCAGGCCGAAGAAGAACAGAGTCAGCGGCAGATGGAACAGGAAGCTGAAAGCACGCAGAAGGAAATTCACTCTTTAGGCTCCGATCTCGAATGGTTGCAACAAAACCTTTCATTCTATCAGCCAGGACAGCGGGCCGCGCCGGCGCGGCAGCAGGTTGCGCGGCAGACCTTTGCTCACACTGAAAACGCGCATCGGGTCTTCATGCTTACTTGTCCTGGCAGGAAGAAAGCAATTGTCTTGTACATTGCGACTCTCCAGTTTACACGCGAGGAAAGCGGGGGCTGTTCGGGTCAGGCAAGCGGGCTCAACCCACCGGTCTGTTACACATGATGGGCCTTTGCGTGCAGAGAAACAGTGTGGCTGCACTTCGGAAAGGAGGACAATATGTTTCCCCACATCACAACCACAGACACTACTCCCTCCGTATCTCCCCAGATCGTGAGCACCTCGGAAGTCGTCCGGTGGTCGGCCGAGACCGGGAACCCGCATGCGGACCAGGCTCTCGCCGTAACGGTTCCGGCCATTACAGTGGACCTTACCGCAACCAACTGGCACACGGGCGGCGGCGAGTTCTGGTGGAACACCGGGACCATCGCCATCCGCATGAGGCAGCAGATCTTCATCAGCAGCGGGATCTCCGCCTGCGCGCGCGGCATCTGGGCCGGTCACGAAAATCTTCACGTTGCCGACAACCGTACCATCCTGAACAGCCTCGCGGCAGAGACGGCTCGCGATTCCTCGCTCCAGGATATCTTCAGCGGGCGCCACTTCGAGCGGGGCAATTTCAGTCTCATCCAGCAAACGGTCATCAACGTCATCTCGGACATTTTCCGCCGCCTGACGGGACGCCAGGTGTCGCTTCGGGACACGCGGGCGGAATACTCGCGCGTCAACCAGACTATTCTCCGGTCCTGCCCAGGGCCGCATTACCACACCGTGGCGCGGGGCGAAAACCTATCCATGCTCTCGGACTTCTATTACGGAAACCAGAGCCATGCCACTCAGATTTACGAGCAGAACCGCGGCATCATCGGGTCGAACCCTAATCTGATCCTCCCCGGACAGCGGCTGGAACTTCCGCGCATCTGACGGGCGCCTCGGCAACCGCCCCCCTCGAGGCCGGCCGGGCGCGGCGCTTCCCGGGTTACCATAGCTCCCATGGCCTCTGTCCGCTATTGGGTGTTGCTCTTCGCCGTTCTCGGCGCATTCATCACCTATCTCGACCGCGTCTGCATCGCGGTCGCCGCTCCGCTGATGCAAACCGAGCTCAAACTCTCGCGGTACGAAATGGGCTGGGTCTTCACCGCCTTCTATGCCGCCTACGGCATCTTCGAGATGCCATCTTCGTGGCTGGGCGACCGCTGGGGACAGCGGCGCACGCTGACGCGCATCGTCGGAGGCTGGTCCATATTCACGATTCTGACCGGAGCGGCGCGCGGCTACGCGAGCCTGTTGGCGGTTCGGTTCCTTTTCGGGGCGGCCGAATCCGGCGCGTTCCCCACGCTCTCGCGGGGCCTCTCCCGATGGTTCCCCGCCTACGAGCGCGGCTTCGCGAACGGGATGATGTGGACCGGAGCGCGGCTCGGAGGCGCCGTCTCTCCCCCGTTGGCGGTACTGGCGATTGCCTGGATTGGCTGGCGCGGCGCGTTCGTTTTTTTCGGAGCGATCGGTCTGATATGGGTGGCTGTGTGCGCTATCTGGTATCATGACGATCCCGCCGATCACCCACGGGTAAGCAAATTAGAACTCGAGATCATCCGCGTGGGCGCCGCGCCGGCCCCGCTCAAAGCGCAGCGGCTCCCCTGGAAGAAGCTGCTGTTTAATCGCGACCTGCTCATCCTCTGCGCCACCTACCTTGCCTCCGGATTCGGATTTCAGTTCTTTGTCACCTGGCTGCCCACCTATCTCACCCGCGAACACGGACTCACGCCGGCGCGCTCTGGATTCTATACGGCCCTGCCGCTGCTTGCGGGGGCGGCCGGATGCGCCCTTGGCGGGTTCCTTTCGGACTCCATTACCCGCCGCACCGGCAGCCTGTTGTGGGGCAGGAGGATGGTGGGAGCGGGCGGATTCCTGTTGGGCGCCGCCGGATTCTTCGCGGCCGTCCAGGCGCGCACTCCCGAACTGGCCGTGGCGTGCCTCGCCTTCGCTTCCGGGACACATGATATGAGCCTTCCCGTCCTGTGGGCCACATGCACCGATCTGGGCGGCAGGTTCGGCGGCACGGCCGGGGGGTGGTTGAACCTCGCCTCGAGCATTTCCGGCATGCTGGCGCCGGTGGTATCGGCGGGACTCGCCGATATGTTCGGCTCCTTTAACGCCGTCTTCTGGGTGACCACATCGCTCTACCTGGCCGGGGCGCTGCTGTGGCTCATTATCGACCCGTGCAAAGCGGCCATCACGTGAAAGTGAAAGGAACGTCTCATGGAAAAAATCCCCTACCTCTACCAGCACCACACCTGGGTCGAACTGAAGGAAGCCGCCAAGCGCGAGCCTGTCGTCGTCCTCCCGATCGGCTCGGTGGAAGATCACGGTCCTCATCTGCCGTTGGACGTGGACAACTTCCTGATCTGGGAAATCTGCATGGAAGCCGCCAGGCGCGCCGGCGGCGACATCCTGCTGATGCCCATCATCCCCTACGGGTTCGAAACGCACCACATGGACTTCCCCGGCACCATCGACATCCATATGGAGCACCTCCTCCATTTCGTGCTGGATGTCACCAAGAGCGTCGCCCATCATGGGTTCCGCCGCATCCTCATCGCCGACGGACACGGCTCCAACATGCCGATTCTTGAACTGGTGGCCCGGCGCACCATTCTTGAAACCGAAGCCCTCTGCGCGCCCTTCCTCTGGCCTTCCCTCGCTCTCGCCGATATCCGCAAAGTGAGGGAATCCGGCCGAGGCGGCATGTCCCATGCGTGTGAATTGGAGACCTCCGTCTATCTTTACCTCGACGCGCGGCGTGTCCAGATGGACAAGGCGCGCAAGGAACAGGGAGCGCCGCAATCAGAGTTTATTTGGCAGGACCTCACCGACCCGGGTCCGATCAAGATGATGGATTACTGGACGTGCTTTTCCAAGTCCGGCATCAACGGCGACCCCACGCTCGCCACGGCGGAGAAGGGCAAGATTATCTTCGAGGCCGTAGTGAACAATTTTGCGCGCTTCGCCCGCGAATTCAAGAACCGCCCCCGAGGGGAACGCACGGACCACCACCGGTGAGATCCACGGTTCGGCTTCATTCGCGCCATGGGATCGCCGCCGCGGGCGATCAGGCTTTCTTCGGATGAGCCGATTCGCCATCCGCTGCCACGCTCACCTGGAGCGTAACGGCTATCGCCTTCATGAGATCGCGGTTCGCCACGTCATTGTTGACCTTGAAGCCGGACAATTCGGCGCCCACGCGGTCCCGACCAGGAGCGAGGAACGGAGCGAGCGGCGCCAGCACTTTGGCGTTCGAAACGGTCAGTCCATTCCCGATATGGATATGCCCCTTCTTGTTGTCCGCCACGATGTAGAGCTTGTCCACCGTGCCGGGATTCAAATGCATGCGGTTGAGCTTTGTCACCAGAGCGCCGACTGCCTGCAGCAGGCTGGTGTTTTCATTGATGGAGATGGAAGGGTCGTCCCCCGGACTCGGCCCGCCCCGGTATTCGGAAGCAATGAGGTATGCGTTTGGCATAGTCTCCCTCTCACGTAGCGATTCCGGCCACTGCTATATTACTCGAAAACTCCGCCGGCGGGAGTCAGGGAAATTCCGGCGGCTGTCGGGGACGAAGGCGGGGTTGCCGGCCGCCTTCGCAAAGGGGAAGGGTTACAAGGAATTGAAGCGGTCTTCGACAGCCTTCCAATTGACTACGTTCCACCAGGCCGCGATATATTCGGGCCGGCGGTTCTGATACTTCAGGTAGTAGGCGTGCTCCCACACGTCCAGGCCGAGCACCGCGGCCTTACCTTCCATGAGCGGAGCGTCCTGGTTGGGCGTCGAAGCGACCGACAGGGTCGAGCCCTCCTTGATCACCCAGGCCCAGCCCGAGCCGAAACGTCCGGCGCCGGCGGCGGCGAATTTCTCCTTGAACGCGTCAAAGCTCCCGAAGGCGCTGTTCACAGCGGCCGCAAAATTTCCCACCGGCGTCCCGCCGCCGCCCGGTCCCATCAGCGTCCAGAACAGCGAGTGGTTCCAGTGGCCTCCCCCATTGTTGCGAACCGCCGTTCGGATGGATTCGGGGGCCGCCGCGGCGTTGTTCGCGAGCAATTCCTCCAAAGTCTTCCCGGCCAGATTCGGCGCGGATTCGAGCGCCTTGTTGAGATTCGTGACGTAGGCGCCATGGTGTTTGCCGTGATGGATCTCCATGGTCAGTTTATCGATGTACGGTTCCAGAGCGTCATGAGCGTAGGGTAGAGCCGGTAACGTGAACGGCATGCGAGGTTCGTCTCCTTCGTGTTTGGAATTCAAGTGTTTTGGATGCCCGCCGGACAGGTGAGGATGCATCCATCATCATACCAGTAGATACGCACCATTCTGTCATGTTTTGGCTATCGGGCCGGATCGGGTGCGGGGAACGGGAAGGCGCGGGTAGAGAACCGCATGCGGTTTCCAGCATGCTGAACGACAAATAGGAATGCCATCTTTGTTAATCTGACGTGGAAGTGAGTCCGGCGGCGTTCTAACTTGCTGATTCGATGAGGCGGCAGGAGGACAGTCCGATTCGTGTAAGACTGGTGAGACTGAAGAACGGGAAGGGAATCTAACGTTATCGGTAGCGGACAGCCTATTGACTTTCCGTTACGAATTACACTAAAGTTCTTAAAATCCTGTTTTTCTAAATTCTCAGCTCCGTGGGGTTAGACAGATGAACTATCGATCAAAGGTCAGCGCGCTCTTTCTATCTCTGCTGTCAGCCGCTTGCCTGTTCGGGCAATCGACGACTCAGACGATTCAAGGCATCGTGACCGACACCACCGGCGCCAGCATCGCCGGCGGGAAAGTTACAGCCACCAACCAGGGTACGAACGTATCCCAAACAACCACAACAAACGAGAGCGGAAACTACACTTTCCCGCTTGTCCCCGTAGGCGACTACACCGTGAGGTGCGAAGTCACGGGCTTCAAGACCGAGAGCGTCCGCAACATCCGCGTGGAGACCGCCGCGCAGGTCCGGCAGGATTTCAAGCTCACCGTGGGGAGCCTCAGCGAATCGATTGAAGTCGTGGCCACCGGTGTCGCCCTCCAGACCGAGAACGCCACGGTCGGCGCGGTGATCGAGAACCGGCGCATCGTGGAACTTCCGTTGAACGGGCGCAACATGCAAGGACTCGCGGTGCTGGTTCCCGGAGTCCAATACGGCATCCGCACCGGAACCGGCGACGGTTCGGGCGGCTTCCCCATTCCGGGCCAGGGTTTCGCGGTCATCGCGAATGGCCAGCGCGAAACCAACCAGGTAGCCTCGCTCGACGGCGTGGACGCGAAAGATCCCCGCGTGCACACCATGGACTTCGTACCCTCCATCGAGGCGATTGAAGAGTTTAAGATTCAAACCAACGCCTACAACGCCGAAAACGGATGGGGCGGCGGGGCGGTTGTTTCCGTGACCATGAAGTCCGGCACCAACGCCATTCACGGCGCATTCTTCGACTTCCTGCGCAACGACAAACTCGACGCCGAAAACTACTTTCTCAACTTCGAACTCGCTCCCGGCACCACGCGGCTGAAGAAGAACACTCTTCGCCAGAATCAGTTCGGCTTCGTGCTGAGCGGGCCGGTGGTCATTCCCAAACTGTACAACGGGAAGAACAAGACATTCTGGGCATTCAACTACGAGGCGCGGCGCACGAGGGAAGGCGTAGTCTCCACCGTAAATTGGCCTATCGATCCCTTCCGCGAAGGCGATTTCAGCAGGTTGCAGAACGGATACACGGCCAACGGAAAGTTCGTGGCTCCCACCCTGATCTGGGATCCGGATACGGGGCAGCCGTTCGCCAACAATGTCATTCCGAAATCCCGCCTCTTCCCCGGATCGCTGAATGTGCTGAACCTTTATGTGCCCAGGGCGCAGTTCGTACAGGAGGATCCGACGGACTTCACGGCGCGCGCGGCGGTTCCGCAGCCCACGAATGTGAACACCTATTTTGCCCGCGTCGATCACAACTTCAGCGAGCGAGACCGCGTGTTCGGCCGCCTGGCGTGGGACCGTTCGAACCTTACCAGCAATAACATCAACCCGAACCTGCCCGTATTCCGGCACTCGTGGATCACGAACCTCGCCACCCAGTGGATTCACACGTTCAGCGCGACAATGATCAACGAGGCGCGGTTCGGTTTCAATATTACAAACGACCTGACCTCGAATCCGCGCACGGATAACACGAGCTTCGACATGGATTCGCTCGGCGTCGGCCTGTTCCGCATCCCCTCCGACGGGAACCGCAAGCTGACAGCCCGGGAACATGGCATTCCGCAGTTCACCGGCCTTCCGTTCACCTTGCAGGAACTGACGAACGGGAACGGCTACGACAACATGAAGACGTACCAGTTCGGCGACCACTTCTCCATTTTCAAGGGGAAGCATAATTTGAAGATGGGCGCGGAATACTACGGACTTTGGATCGAGCGGGGCGCCGCAAACCTGGAAGAAGGATTGCTGGGTTTCGCGGGCGCCCAGGCCGGTTACTCCTTTGCCTCGTTCCTGCTGGGACGGCCGAACTCGACGCAGACTCCCGAGGGTATCCCGCTGACGTTCCCGCACGCCAATCGCGCCGGCGCCTACATCAACGACGACTGGAAGGTAAGCTCGCGGCTGACGGTCAACCTCGGACTGCGCTACGACTACAACGGCTGGCCCATCGACTCCCACGGTCTGCAACGGACGTTTGACATCCCCGGGCTGGGCGCGGATATCGGCCGCGGCGGCGGCTATAAGACGGCCAGCGGCGCCATTATCCCCTCGGTGTTTCCCGGCGCGCTGGGAGACGCGGGCGCGCTGAAATTGGCTCAGCAGCAACGTTTTCGGTTCTTCATGCCGCGCGTCGGCATCGCTTTCCGCCCCACGGACAAATGGGTCATCCGCACCGGCGCCGGGTGGTTCGACAACCTCCAGCATCAGAACACCTACACCATCTTCAACCTGATGCCCCCGAAGGCCGGCAGCCAGGTGTATCTGACATCGATGCGCGTGGCGCAGACAGTGCCTGTCCTCGGCGCGAACGGCCAGAATTTCAATATCTCGACGCAGACGTACGTGCCCGGTTCGAACGTGCTGACGCTGAGCGACCCGTTCCTCACGCAGGGCGGCGGAGCGAGCACGATTCGCCCGATTGACGTGGTCTACCTGCCGCCGGACTACAAGGACGGCCAGGTTTGGAAGTGGAGCTTCGACATTCAGCGCGAACTTCCGTCCAACATGACGCTCTCCGTCGGTTATGCCGGCAGCAAGGGCGCCAACATCGGGAACAGCGTGATCAACTGGAACGATCCTTTACAGCCGGCGCAGACATTCGTCCAATCCAACCGGCCGTATCCGTCGTTCTACGACCCCGCCACTCCGAACCTGGGTGTTCAGGCGACGGGACGCATCCGCTACATCGATTCCTTCGGCGAGTCCTTCTATCACGGCCTGCAGACGACGCTGAATAAGCGGGCCTCGAAGGGGCTCACTTTCGGTGTCTCCTACACTTACAGCAAGTCCCACGGAGACGGTGAAAACGGCGGGCAGGAAGGCGCCTCGTTCCAGAATCCCCGGGACCGCCGCGGTTCGCGTGGTTTGTTCTCGTTCGACCAGACACATCGCCTGGCCGTCAACTGGGTGTACGAACTTCCCGGGCAGAACATCAAGAACGCATCGAGATGGGTCGTCGGCGGGTGGCAGTTGAACGGGATTTTGAGCGTTGCATCGGGTTTCCCGTTCACGGTCACGCAGGGCGCGGGCGATCTGGCGCTGCCCAACGGCGCCGTGCGTCCCGATGTCATCAGCGACCCCAAACTCGACAATCCGACCCGGAAGCTCTGGTTCAATCCGCAGGCCTTCCAGCGGGTGACTTGCCAGATCAACTCGCGGCCTGACCTGTGCCATCTGGGCAGCAACGGCTACGACAGCCTCCGCGGCCCCGGCGAACGGCGTATTGATTTCTCGATGTTCAAGAACTTTGCGCTTTCCGAGAGGTTCAAGTTGCAGTTCCGATGGGAAGCGTTCAACGCCACGAATACGCCATGGTTCAACAACCCCGGCGGCATCAGCTTCTCGAACGCCAACCAGATTACGCCCAACGGTGTCCGCGACGCGGAAATCCGCAGCATCCGCAATCCCATGCGGCGGATGCAGTTCGGCTTGAAACTGTTGTTCTGAAGACAACAGCCTGTTTGTCTCAAGGGCGGCGCTCCGGCGGCCGCCCTTTAATTTGCCTCAGGCGAGGGCAAAGGCGATCACCGTCCGCCCCGGCTGACCGCCGCCTTCGAGGAATTCCGCAAGGGCGGCCTCCCCGCTCTCCCGTGTATCAATATCTACCCGGAACTCTTCAATCCGCTCAGCCGCCGCCTCCGTATAGTTGAGCGGGCAATGGGGCAGATCTTCGCCATCCAGGCGGATCGCGGGACCATACGTGCGGCAGGCCGCCGGACGATGCGTGTAAAGCTCGCACCGCCCCGATTCGAGATCGAGCGCGGGGCAAGGAAGTGATTGAAACCGCGGATGGAAGAGAACTTCCCCCGCGACGCTTTCTTCGAGCAGACCGTCTGATGTGGCGCCCGGATAGCCAAGCCCTCGGAGCAAACCCACCGACTCCGCGGCCCGCGCCCGTATTCCCGCGGCCTTGGCCGGCTCCATCAGCCGCAGCCCTTCCCGTAACCGCGCGGCATCGAGTAGTGTGACCGGAAACGGTCCGATGCAACATCCAAAGCACCCCGGGCGGCAGCGCAGATGAGGCCCGGCGCGGCGCCGCGCCTCATCCCGCGCGGAATCGAGGATGCGCAGAAACCGCTCGTCAGTTCTTACGGGTAAGCTCCCTGGCGCCTTCCTTGACGCCCTTCCCCACTGTCCTGGAACTCTTGACGACACGGTGCGTGCCTTCCTTCGTTGTATCCGCCACCTTGCCGGCGGCGGTGGCCGTGCCGCCTTTCACCTTACCGGCTGTGTCCGCCGTGGCATCGCCTGCCTTGCCGGCGGCGTTCACCGTGCCGTCCTTCACTTTCGTGGCGGCGCCCTTCGTCGCGTTACCGGTCCTGCCTGCGGCGTTCACGGCACCGTCCTTCACTTTCGTGGCCGCGTCCTTCGTCGCGTTACCGGTCCTGCCGGCAGCGTTCACCGTGCCGCCCTTCACTTTACCGGCTGTGTCCGCCGTGGCATCGCCTGTCTTGCCGGCGGCGTTCACCGTGCCGTCCTTTAGCTTCGTAGCGGCATGTTTGGCTCCTCCCGCTACCTTCCCCGCGGCCCCGGTCACGCCTTCCTTGACACCGGAGCCGATGTCCGCGGCGCCTTTCCGGATTTTGGTTCCGGACGTGGATGACTGGTTGCTCCGCGCGCTCAAAGAGGCGGCGAGAAAAAAGGAAAGGCCAAGAGCGGAAAGTAGTTTCATTCGGATCATGTTCTGCCCCTTCTTATAGTCTTCCACAAGAGAGGGGCGCGGAGCCGGCTACTTCCTTGCGCCGAGCGCCTCCACGCCGAGCCGGAGGTGTTTCTCCGCCGACTTCCGGCTCTCCCTGGCCGCGCGGCGCGCTTCCATGGCTTTCTCCCGCTCCGTTTCGAGCGGCTTCGTCGCCATGCCGGGCCATTTCCGCACCATCGCCCCAGCCGATTTCGTAAGCTTCTCCACATTGGCCTCATGCCCGGCGGCCTCGGCGTCCAGCGCCTCCGCCCGAAGGCGGAACTGCCGGGAGAGGGCCGCATGCCGCGCGGCGGTGCGGGCCTCGACGGCCAGGCCTTCGAGCTTCGCGGCTTCGAGTTGAGGGCCGGCGGCCATTGAGGACCTGATCAGCGCCAGCGCCAGAGCGGACTTGGAAACGAACAGACGGTTTGGTTTCCACATGGCTTCAGATCCCATTCCAACCCGGCCTGCAACAGCCGGGGTATAGGAGAAATACGGGTTCATACCGAAACCAGCCCGTGCCGTATGGCATATTGCACCAGTTCGGCCGAGGAATGCACTCCCAGTTCGTCCATCATCTTGTACTTGTGAAACTCCACTGTCCGCGAGGAGACGTTCAGAATTCCCCCGATCTCTTTCGCGGACCGCCCTTCGGCGAGCAGTTGCAGGACTTCAATTTGACGAGCGGTCAGGTGGATTGTCTGTCGAGTGTGCGGCCGGCCGCCGGCAAGCAGTTCCAGCACGGCGGGCGTTCGCAGCGCCGGCGAGAGATATTTCCTTCCGGCCAGCACCTCATGGATTGCCGTCACCAGCTCATCGGAAGCCGCGTGTTTGAGCACATAGCCCGACGCCCCGGCCTCGAGCGCGCGCGCCGCGTAATCCAAATCCGAGTGCATGGTGAGGAACACGATCCTGCTCCTGCTGCCATCATCCCGCAGGATGCGGGCCGCGTCGACCCCATTGAGCAGCGGCATGGAAACATCGGCCACGACGACGTCCGGCCGAAGGCGGCGGCACGCCTCGATCATCTCCCGCCCGTCGGATACCACGCCCACCAGATCGAACTCGCCGGACAGCAGGCCGCGCAGCCCATCCAGCACGATTCTGTGATCGTCAGCGAGGAGAATTCTCGGTTTGTTCATCTTGCGAATCCATCGGGAGCGTCACTTCGATGAGAGTCCCTTCACCCGGCTTCGAGCTTACCTGGAACGCGCCTCCCAACAAACGCGTCCGCTCTTCCATGCTTGCAAGCCCCAACCCCGGGCGCCAGCCGGGTCCGCCGCGGTCAAAGCCGGCGCCATTGTCTTGAATCCGAAGCATTAGCCCGGCTCCACCCGCCGACAGGCGCAGGTTGACCTCGGTTGCGCCGGAATGGCGCAGCACGTTGCGTAATGCCTCCTGCACGATGCGGTAGACGGCAAGCCGCACGTCCCGGGAGATGCGGCATGGAGCGCCGGCGATGTCCGTCTCCACCACCGGTCCGCCACGTTCCACACATGCCCGGCATTCCGCTTCGATTGCCGCGGCCAGGCCCAGATCATCGAGCAGCGCGGGATGCAAGCGCCGCGACAGCCCATGCATCCCGGTGGCCAGTTCCCCGATCTCGCGCTTCAACGTTTCGAGTCCCGCGCGGCGTTCCCCGGGTGATTCGGAAAGGCGTTCCAGGCGTCCCGCCTCGATGGCCAGCGCAGCCAGGCGCTGTGTCAGATCATCGTGGAGTTCGCGAGCGATACGCCGGCGCTCTTCCTCCTGGGCGGTAATCAGCCGCCCTGCCAGAAGCTCGAGTTCCTTCTTCGAGACCATCGTTTCCTGAAGGTCATTACTCATGCGGTTGAAGGCGTCTCTCAGTTGCCCGATCTCATCGGACGATCCCCTGGGCAGACAGACACCCCGTTCCCCCGCGCCGAGCCGCCGGGCCCACCCCGCCAGTTCCAGGACCGGCCGAGTGACGGCGGCCGCCAGCAGGCTTGCCGCCAAGAAGAACACCATGGACACCAGAACCCCGGTTGTCATGGTGCGGCGCCGCAGTTCGGCGATGGGCGCCAGCGCCTCGGCGCTATCGATCTCCGCCACGATGGTCCATTGCAACTCGTTGAGATGAAGCGGGGCCTTCGAGCGAAGTGAGGGGACACCGCGCAACTCCGGCATCACCGGAAGTGTCAGCACCGCCGTCCCGCCGGTCCTGATCCGCTCGACGACGGCGGGGGAAATCCGCGCCTTCTCGAGTTGCGAATAGAACTCGGCCGGATCCTCGATTTCCTGGCGCAAGTCGCTTCGCAGCAGCCCATCGGGGCCGGTGATATAGGCCTGGCCGGTTTCCCCGAGCCCCTCGGCACGCCACCCGTTGTCGCCGGTCATCACTCTGTTGACTTCGTGAATGCTGACCTGAATGGCCAGCACGCCAATGACGGATCCGGCGCGGCGTATGGCGGTGGCGGCAAACGCCGCGGGGAGAAGTCCGGAAGGCGGGTAGGGAGCGTAGTCTTCGAGGACGGTTTGAGAGGAGTTGTGCGCCAAGGCGCGCTGGTAGGCACGCGCCAGCCCGGTAGTTCGCATGACGTCTCGATGGAGGCTGGTTCCCAAATCGATCTCCTTGCGCACGGTGTACACGATACGGCCCTCGGGCGCGAGGATGAGAACGATATCGTGGAACCCGAACGCGCTCCGGTAACCCTGGAACGTGGGGTGGAAGCGGTTGTGTGCCGCCCCATAACGCCCCGCCTCGACTTCGAGCAGCAGACCGCGCTCCCTGGCGGGATGCGGGTTCGCCGCCAGGAAAATCGACTGAAGTGTCTGGGCGCGGGGATCGGCAGGATACCAATCCCGGGCGAAAGGCTGTGGAAACTCACGGTCATACAACGCGTGCAAAGCTTTTGCGGCCGGACTATCCGGTTCGAGACCAGGGAGCTTCGCCCACGCCTCGCGGAACCCCTCGGTGGCGTTGATGGTCGATTCGTCGGCCGACAGCGCCGCCACATCCGCCTCAATGTCTCGAAAATAATCCTCGATCTGGCTCGCGCGAGTCTGGCGAAGGGCGGTCAACCGGTCCAGCGTGGCCTGCTCGAGGGCGGACGAAGCAATGGAGGAGGCCTGCCAGTTGGTAACCGCAACGGCGCTCAGGCCGAGCAACACGAAGGCTGTTTGCAATTTCGTGCGAAAGGAGCGAAATCGGAAGAACTGCTTCAATTCGTGAACATTTTATCCGAAATGTCCAGCACGCGCCGCCCCTCGATCCGGTAGCGGGCATCGAGCACCGTGCCGATGGCCTCGCTGTAGATGCGGTGTTCCTCTTTCAGAATGCGGGCTGACAGGGTTTCGACCGTATCGCCGTCCTCGACGGGCACGACCGCCTGCCGGATGATGGGACCCGAATCCAGGTCCTCGTCGACGAAATGGACCGTGCAGCCGGTGAACTTGACGCCGTGGACCAGCGCCTGATGCTGCGCGTCGAGGCCGGGAAAGGCGGGGAGGAGCGACGGATGGATATTGAGGATGCGGAGCGGGTAGGCGCGGATGAAGGCGGAACTCAATAGCCGCATGTATCCGGCGAGGCACACGAGGCCGATGTCATGTTTGCGTAGCTCTTCGAGCAGCAGACGGTCATACGCTTGACGGTCCAGGCCGCGCGAGGGAATCGAGACGGCATGGAGGTTCCGTTGCTGGGCAATGGCAAGTCCGGGAGCTTCCGGGCGGTTCGAGATCACGCAGGCGATGGCGGCGTTCAGCCGACCGGCGCCGATGTTATCGGCAATGGCCTGAAAGTTCGAGCCGCGGCCGGAAAGAAGAATGCCGAGGCGGTTGTTCATCGATAGATCACACGAGGACGGGATGAAGTTTCGATAATCCGGCCAATCGGGAAGTGGGGTTCCTTGAGCCGGCGGAGGATCTTTTCGGCTTCCGCCGCCCGGCGCGGACTCACAACCAGAATCATGCCGATGCCGGTGTTGAAGGTGCGGCGGTAGTCGCCATCGGGAATGTTGCCGAGGGATTTGAGCAGAGGAAAGACCGGAGGTTCCGGCCAGGACCCTGGATAGACTTCCGCGGCGAGGCCTTTGGGAAGCACGCGGGGGAGGTTGTCTGTAATCCCGCCGCCGGTGATGTGGGCGGCGGCGCGCAGCAATCCCTTGCGATGCAAGGCGTGAATCGGCTTGCGGTAGCCGCGGTGGACTTTCAGCAGTTCCTCGCCCACGGAGCACCCGAGTTCGGCGACCTGCGTGTGGACCGTGTAGCCCGCGATGTCGAACAGCAGCTTGCGGGCGAGAGAATACCCGTTGGTGTGGAGCCCGGTGGAGGGGAGCCCCAGCAACACATCGCCGGGCTTCATGCCGGCTCCGGTGAGGAGCGACTTGCGCTCGACGGCGCCGACAATGCATCCGGCGACGTCATATTCGCCTTCGGAATAGAGGCCGGGCATTTCGGCGGTTTCGCCTCCAATCAGCGCGCACCCGTTTTCCTCGCACGCCCTGGCCATGCCGCCGATGACATCGCGGGCGACTTCGGCCTGAAGCCTGCCGACAGCGAAGTAGTCGAGAAAGAACAGCGGCGTGGCTCCCTGCACCGCGATGTCATTGACGCAGTGGTTCACCAGGCACTGTCCGACGGTGTCGTGCTTGCCGGAGAGGAACGCCACCTTGAGCTTGGTGCCGACCCCATCGATGGAGCTGACGAGCACCGGATTCTTCCAGCCCTTGAGGTGGAAGCCGCCCCCGAAGCTGCCGATGGAGGTAAGCACCGATTTGCTGAACGTGCGTTTGGCGAGCGAGCGGATGTAGCCTACGGCGCGGCCGGCTTCGTCAATACTGACTCCGGCATCCTGGTAGCGCACGGCGTTTTTGGAGGGCTTGGCGGGATTCTTGGTCTTCATTCGCAAGGTGGAATTCCCATGATAGCCGAGCCCTGATTGCGCTAGCGGCCGGAGGAGCCGAAGCCGCCGTCTCCGCGGCGCGAGCCGCCGAGGTCACCTTCTTCCCACTGGATACGCTCGTAGCGGGCGATCACCATCTGCGCGATGCGGTCGCCCGCATGCACCTGGTAGGGTTGGCGGCCGAGGTTGAGCAGGATCACCTGGAGTTCGCCGCGGTAGCCGGGGTCGATGGTGGCCGGAGCATTCGGCATGGTGATGAGGTGTTTGAGGGCGAGACCGCTGCGCGGCCGGATCTGCGCCTCATAGCCTGGGGGGATCTCGAGGGCGAGGGCGGTGGGGACAAGCCTCGTCTCGCCCGGGGGCAGCAGCACATCGGCGGCGGCCTTCAAATCGAGGCCGGCGTCCTCGTCCGGCCCGTGCGCATAGGCGGGGAGAGAAGCTTCGGGGCGGAGCTTTTTGATCCGGATACGCAATCTGCTATTGTAGCGGCTTGCGGTCGAAACAAAAACGGGTTGTCATGTTGCCGCCGATGCCGCCGGAGAAATCGGCCTACGCGCTGGCGCGCTACAGCCGTTCGGGCGATACCATCGCGCAGTCGATCGAGTGGGTGCGGACGCACGATTCGCAGAAATTCCTCGAGAGCTTCTACTTCCAGTACGGCCACGCGTCGATCGCGGATCTTGGGCATTTGGCGGTGTGCTTTGAAGGCGTGTCGGAACTGGCGGCGACGGAGATTGAAGACGAACAGTTGTGGGACGGGCAGGCGAAATCGACGCGCTACCAGGATTTTTCCAAGGTTGGCTTCATCACGCCGCCTGAATTCGACGCCGCGCCGGCCGCCCTCTACGAGGCGGCGGGGAAGCGGATGATCGAGGCCTATCAGAAGGTGCATGCGGCGGTGTTCGAGCATCTCACGGCGCGGTTGCCGCGTCCGGCGGAGATGAAGCCGGACGCCTACCAGCGCAACCTCGCGGCGCGGGCGTTCGACGTGGCGCGCTATCTCCTGTTTTTCGGAGTGCCCACGAACGCCGGCCAGGTGGTGAGCATCCGGACCCTGGAGAAGCAGATTCGCCGTCTGAAGGCTTCCGAGTACGCGGAAGCGCGCTCGCTGGGCGATGAGATTGCCGAGGCGTGCGCGCAGCCGGCGGCGTGCCGGTGGGAGGGGAGAACGGCAGAGGCGATGGCTCCGACGCTTGCGCGGCACGTTGAAGCGGAGGAACACCGCGCGCGGGCGCGAGCGGATCTGGAGCGCTACGCGCAAGAGAACCTGCCTCCGCCTTCCGGAGAGAAAGCGCCGCGGGTCGATCTGCTGCGGCCGCGCGACAACATTACCGAGATCGCGGCCACGCTGCTCTATCCGGTGAGCGCGAGTCCGTATCGCGAGTTGCGGGAAGTGGTGGGGGGATGGCCGGTTTCGCGCCGCATGGAGGTAATCGGCGTGGCGCTCGGGTCCCGGACGCGGCGGGATGAACTGCCGCGCGAGTTCCGATCGGCTCCGTATGTATTCGACATCGTGATGGACATTGGGGCGTACCGCGATCTGCACCGCCACCGCCGCTGCCAGCAGTTCCGCCAGCCCTATGCGGGACTGCTCGGCTATGACACGCCGGAGGCCGTGGACGCGGCCGCGGCCGGGGCCGTGTATCACGAGGCGATGCGGACGGCCTTCGAGGCGATGGGCCGGCTGCCGGCTCCGGGGGCGCATTACCTGCTGCCGTTCGGAGCGCTATCACGCTTCCTGTTCAAGATGGACTTCGCCGAAGTGGAGTACATCTCCCGGCTGCGCAGCGGCGTCAAGGGCCACTTCAGCTATCGCCAGGTGGCCTGGGAGATGAAGCAGCGCATGGAGGAGGTGGAACCCGAGTTGGGGCGGCTGATCGAGGCAACGCCCCCGTGGGTGGAAGATCCGCTCAAGCGGTGAGCGGCGATTGCGGACCGTCCCGGGCGAGTTTATAGAGGCTGCGGAGTTTGGCGGTGAGCGTGGTGCGTTTGAGGCGGAGGATGTCCGCGGCCTGGCTCTTGTTGCCTCCGGTGCGGCGCAGGGCCTGCTCGATGATGTGCAACTCGATGCGTCCGATGGTGGCTTCGAAATCGAGCCCTTCGTCGGGGACAGCGACGCAGGGGGAATCCCAATCGTGCGCGGCGCGGTGGGAGAAGTCGAGCGGCAGATGAAAATCGGAGGGGAACAACGCCATGCGGTCGCCGCCGAGGGCGATGGCGTGCTCGATGGCATTCTCCAACTGGCGGACGTTTCCGGGCCATGAATAGCCGCGAAGCATCTCGATGGTTTCGGAGGCGATGCGGCGGACGGGGATGCCTTCCTGGAGGCAGATCTTTTCCGTGAAGTGGGCGGCCAAGGCGGGGATGTCGTCGAGGCGTTCGCGGAGCGGGGGCAGCGGCAGAGGCACGACGTTGAGGCGGTAGTAGAGGTCTTCGCGGAAGCGGCCGGCGGCGATGCGGCGCGGCAGATCGGCGTTGGTGGCGGCGAGTACGCGCACGTCGATGTGGATGGTTTCCGAGGAGCCAATGCGCTGAAATTCGCGTTCCTGGAGCACGCGCAGGAGCTTGGCCTGCGTATCCATGGGCATGTCGCCGATTTCGTCGAGAAAGAGGGTGCCGTGGTTGGCCTGTTCGAAGCGGCCGGCGCGGGATTGAACGGCTCCGGTGAAGGCTCCGCGGACGTGTCCGAACAGTTCGGCTTCGAGCAGGGGTTCGGGCAGGGCGGTGCAATTGACCGCGACCATGGGGAGGTGGGCGCGAGGGCCGGCGGCGTGGATGGCGCGGGCGGCGGCCTCCTTGCCGGTGCCGGTTTCGCCGGTGATGAGGACGGTGGCGCGTTTCGGGCCGATGAGGCGGATTTTTTCGGCGAGCCGTTCCATGGCAGGGCCGCGGCCGACGAGGGAACGGCGCCAGGGTTCGGCGAAGGCAACTACCGTTTGCGGGGCAGGCATAGCATAATCTCCAGAGGAGAGATCGGAGGGGTAGGCCGGGGGGAAGATGGAGAGATCATCCTAGGAGAACTAGAGGAAGGTAGGCAAGGAGGTGGAAGGTGGAGGGAACCGTCTGATGTGTATGACATTCCGGTTGCCGTGGCATACGGCGGCGAGGTTTGAAAGCAGAAGGAAAGAAGGATGCCGCCGCGGCGTTGTAGGCGATAGCGTGGACAGGTGTCTTTTTTGCCGGACCTTAGACCAGCCGCCGCCCCGCCAGGAGGCCTAGCAAGGCCGATACCGTACAGACCCCAACCGATGCCAGCATGTAGGCTCCACCGCGCTGCCAGGAGCCCATTCGGAACAAGGTCAGCGCTTCGAGACTAAAAGAAGAGAATGTCGTAAACCCTCCGCAAATGCCTACCATGACGAGCAGCCGGACCGTGTCGTGCCGGGACCAGTTGGAGGCGAAGCCGATGAGGAAGCCGCCGAGCACGTTGATGGTGAAGGTGCCCCAAGGGAAGGCGCTCCCGTAGTGGGTGGTGATTTCCCTGCCCAGCCAGAAACGCGCCATGCCGCCCAGCGCGCTTCCGAGGGCGATCCAGAGATAGGCTGACAGCATTGGATGACTTTGTTCAGAATAGCGCCCGCTTTGGCGACGCAGCGGCGCGAGCCTGTCAGATCAATTTGTATTTGCCGGGAACGGGGATGGGAGTCATCTCGATTTTCACGTCGTAGCCGAACTCCTTGGGCTGGAGGTCGAGTTGGGAGTTCAGGATGCGATCCCAGGTGACCTCTTCGCCCGAGTAGGCGGCTTCGCGGGCCATGATGCAGGTGAGGGTGCTTTCGGCGACGGTCATGGCGTGGTTGATGTAGGGTCCGTCGCCGCGAATGGAGCTGATGAGGGCGGTGTGTTCGTGCTCATAGGGGTTGCCGCTGGGCAGGCGGGCTCCGCGGAAAGAGAGGCTGTCGAACTTGCCCTTGGTTCCGACGACGAGTTCGCTCACGTTGCCGTAGATGTTCTTTTCGCGCGGATACTGGCGGCAGTAGCTGGACATGCGGGCGCCGTTCGCGTATTCGAAGTCAGCGGTGAGGTGATCGTAAATGTTGCCGTAGAGTTCTTCGTTGGGACGCCAGGCGCGGCCGCCGCTGGCCCACACTTTCACGGGATGCGTGCCCATGACCCAGTTGCAGACGTCGATGTTGTGGAGGTGCTGTTCCACCACCTGGTCGCCGCAGATCCAGACATAGGAGTACCAGTTGCGGTGCTCCCAGGCCATGTCGCCCCACTTGGGGTCGCGCTCCTTCTGCTGGAGGACGGGTGTGCCGACCCAATAGGCGTAGAGGGCGGTGACGTCGCCGATGCCGCCATCGCGGATGCGGTTGACGGTGTCCACGTACTCCTTCTGGAAGCGGCGTTGAGCGCCGGAAACGACGGTGAGTTTGAGCTCTTCGGACTTTTTCGCGGCGGCCATGAAGCGGCGCACGCCGGCGGGATCGGTGCCGAAGGGTTTTTCACAGAAGACATGCTTTTTCGCCTCGATGGCCGCCTCGAAGTGCATCGGGCGGTAGCCGGGAGGGGTGGCGAGCATGACGATGTCGATGCCGGAGTTCACCAGTTTTTTGTAGGCGTCGAATCCGATGAAGCGGTTTTCGGGGCCGACGTTGATGCGGCCGGCGAATTGGGGATGCTGCTCCCTCATCCAGCGCAGGTTGCCTTCGAGTTTGTCTTCGAAGATGTCGGCGAGGGCGACGACGTCGACATTTTCGGAGCCTTTCATCAGGTCAATGACGGCCTGACGGCCGCGCCCGCCGCAGCCGACGAGACCGGCTTTGAGTTTTTCCTTGCCTGCTCCGCGGACAAGTTCGGGGCGAATGATCTGAAAAGCGGCGGCTCCGGCGGCGGAGTCACGAAGGAAAGACCTGCGGGATGGCTGACTTGTTGCTAGTTTCATAGAGGCTGCTCGATTATGAATGTGACTTCATTCTACTCCCGGCGCGGCTGTGGCGGCACGCGGAGGGTGATATTCTATCGGGTTTCATGCATAAGGATGGAATGATGCACCGGATTCTGAGCTTGTTGGTGGTTGGCGCATTGTGCGGCGGCGCGCAGGAATGGCACAGCTACGCCGGGCGCCCGGGAGGGCAGAAGTATTCGCGGCTGAAGCAGATTGACCGTACGAACGTGGGGCGGTTGAAGGCGGCATGGACGTTCCACACGGGCGATGTGAGCGACGGGAAAGAGTTTCCCGTGCGGAGCGCCTTCGAGGC
>JAIXKK010000131.1 GCA_026954325.1 Bryobacterales bacterium
CTGAAGGTGAGGTAGAGGAAACGCGAGGTGGAGGCTTCGTTGGAGGCAACCGCGGAGCGAACACCCGAGGTGGATGTCAGGCCGCCGAAACTGGCGGTATTGAAGCTGGAAGGAAGGAAGATATCGTAAAGCTGGAGATTGGAAGAGGTGGCAAAGACACGGGTGGAAGAAACCGGGATTACCTTGTCGAGGATCACTCCATTGGCGGGGAGGTAGGTGGCAGTGCGGGTACCAAGGTCGATGGTGATGAGGGTGGAACCGCCGAATGCCGGGTTGATGTTCGGCATGACGACGCGGATGTTGCCGAAGTCATCGGCGGCGAAGGCGGGCTTGCCGGGCTGGGCGTTGAGGGAGATGGCGGCGCCACCGCGGATGCTCAGGTCGCGGGGGTCGATTTCATAGAGGGCGTTCTGGGCGGCGACGTAGACGAGAGCGTTGGGGCCGACGGAGACGCCGTTGAGGGGCCCGAGGTTCTGGAGGATTCCGCTGATGACGAGGCTGTTGAGGTCAACCGCGGTGAAGCGGGATGAGGACTGGCTGGTAACAAACGCCTTGCTGCTGTCCCTGGCGATGGCGACGTCATTGGGCACGATACCGCCATCGAGGGTGGTGACGACCTGATTGGTAACAGTGCTGATGATCTGGATGCTGCCGGCGGCAACAACGAGGTAGCGGCCGTCACCGGAGATGGCGGCGGCGGCGGCTCCGGTTCCGAGACTGAGGCGGGTGATGACGTTATAGGCGCTGTCGGTGATGACGACGGTGTCGGTGGAGGAGCGTCCGACAAAGAAATATTTCGTACCCGCGGCGTTGGAAAAAGCCAGAAAGCTATCCTGAGCGGCGGCGAGGCCCGAGCCGGCCTGGGCGAACGGATCCGCCGTAAAGGGCACGATGGGACGCAGGACGCCATCGCCGGGAGGCATCACGAAAACATTCTGCGAAAATGCGCCGGGGAGGAAAACAGTGGCGCAGAGCGCCAACATTAAGGAAGAGATTTTTCGGGACATGTCACCTCTTGTCTGCAAGTGTGGGGATGGGGACGCGTAAGGTATAGTCTATCACCGGCAATAGTTTGTGGGAATGGAAGAAACGCGAAGCGGGCAAAAAACAGGGGATTTGTTTTTGAAGGAAGAGAAAGGGGATTAAAAAAGCGGGTGGCGCCGAAGCTCCACCCGCCTTGAGGGTTATGAATCCGACCCTGTTTAGTTATCCAGCGCTTCGCCGGCGTAGCCGGGACGCGGATTGAGGATCAGACCAAGGTAGCCTTGAGCAAGCTTCTGCGCGCCGACGTCGCTGATGAAGGCGAAGCCGTGAGCATAGCGGAAGTTGCAGATGGCGATGATGTAGCCCTGGAAGCCCGGGGTAGCAGCAACGCCGTTGGTGCCGCCGCTGGAGAGCGTGAAGACGAGGGTCTGTCCGCCCGCCACGGGGGTGGTTGTGGTCTGCTTGCTGGGAGCCGCACCGCCGCCGGTGGTGCCGCCGTAGTAATCCAATTCGCAGTTTCCGGTTTGCGGAGAAGTGCCGAACGGATCGGAACTCGTGTTCGCGATGGCAACACCGGTATCAAAGCCGCCCTGGTTCGTCGTGAAGGGGAACAGGATGGTGGTCAAGCAGGTGTTGATGCTGAACGCGTTGTTCGGGGTGGACTGATCGGCGAAGTGCGGAATGACGGCCGTCGAGCTCATCTTGTTGGTGCTGTCGACGGGAGCGAAGCTGCCGTTCACCGTAGCGGTGCCGAGAGCCGGGTTGTTGGAGGAGCGATAGGCAACGGCAACCGCGAAGGACGCGACGTCGATGCTGTTCGGATCCTGGCCGAAGATTTCCCAGGTGAAGTTGGCGGAGCCGCTCACGACAGGGAGTTCCACGAGGCCGTTGGCCGTAGCCGTGGCCGGGTAGACGCCGCCGCTGCGATCGCCTTCAGCCGGGCTCAGCGGGTTGGCGAGAACGGTTCCCGCAGCCACGTTCAGTCCAGCGCTGCTCGCCGCGACGCCATAGGCGCCGAGCTTAGCCGAGGATTCGCCGCCGCCGGTGGAGACGGAAGCATCCACGAAGGGCGCATTGGAGATGGCCTGAGCGGAAACGTAGAGACGAACATTCGCCGGCACGTTGTTGAAGACAACGCGGAGGCGAGTGCCGTGATCGGCGCGGCCGGCGCGGTTCAAGCCATTGGCCGTGGGGAAGGAGGTGTTGAAGAAGCCCGACTCGACAACCGTCGAGAGCGAGGGATCCGCACCGTTGTTATTCTGCGGAATGTTCTGGTTCAGAGGACCATCCTGCAGCGGTCCATTCACGTCGCGAACCTTGAAGCTGGCGGCGTAGCCTTCGGTGTAGCGCAGTTCGAAGCTACGGCCGTTGCCGGAGGTGTACTTGTTGGTGTTGGCGTCGGCGAGGTCCTTGTTCCAGTTGTCGCACTGGTAGAGGGCGACCTGGGAGGCAGATCCGCTGAAGCCACCGCCGCTACGGCTGCGCAACGCGAAGTTCAGGCCCTGCTGCACGAAGGCGACGGGGACGCTGGCCTGGTTGAGCTGGAGGTTGGCGGGGGGGTTCTGGATGGACACGTAGGCGAAAATCTGGCCGTTGGTGGCGGAGATGCCCGCAATGGCGGCCCGGATGTTCTTGGTGCGGAAGATGCGCTGGGCGGTGCTGCCCGGAGCATTGATGGGAACCGCGAGCCAAACGATGGTGTTATCGTTCTGCTTCACGCCCTGGAAGACGTTCCGGACGTTGGCTCCCGCATCGATAGCCGTTCCGCCGGCGCCAGCCATGAGTCCGGGGCATACGGTGCTGCCGGTAGCCGGAGCGCAGGGGCTCTGGGCGCCCGGTTGCGGGTCATCGATGAACAACAGAGCTTCGGTAATGGGATCGTTGAGCAAACGGCTGGTGATGTTTGACGTCAACGTGACCGAAATGTTCACCTGCGGCAAAATTGAGCCGAGAGTCGGCACTGCGCCGCCGGTGCACGAAATCACCACGTCGCCGGTCTGCTCAGTTAAGCCCTCGGTGCGAACCGTAAGGGGCTGAGCCGTAGTGCTGCAAACGATCGGCGGCGTCGTCTGAGCGCTCGCAAACCCTGCGAACAGGGTGATTGCAACGAACGCAAGTAACAGCTTGCGAAAATCTGACATTTCCCTCTCCTTGTAGAAGTTGAACTGGAATTGATGGAATTTCTCTTTCAACCTGTGCCTAAAAGGTCTTCTTTTGTTTAGCTTGACAGCAAACGAGGCAATAGATAAGGTTCCGGTTAGGCTATCCACCCGCCATCTCCTCACTTCCTGCTCCGCCTTCCATCAAGTGCGTCTCTAATCTCTTTGATCCCCTGACCTTTTTGCCGGTCATCTTGTGCTCACGGGATTCATGCTGTGAATGCCGCTTATGATGCAATGACGCAAATACTCTCATTTCATACCACTACTCGCAAGTCCAAGTCAAGGAGCAAACTACACCCCGGAGACAACGAGCAGGCACGCTCCCACAGCAGATCCAGCGGTCAACATGTGATTTAATCACGGCAAGCCCCCGCGCGTCAACATTTTTCTTCATATTAGCGAAGGGAAGCTTTGATTGAGTTGGAGTCCGACCCACCCTGGCGGAGGGAGAGAGGCTGGTCAAGGCCGGGGGCGGCGGAGGCTGGGATGTCGAAGTTCACGATGTAGACGCCGGGAAGGCTAGGAACCGGGCCGGCAAACGATGCCGGGTACTCATACCCGGAGAGGACGACCGTAACCGGGTCGACGGTTTCGAGGATGCCGCCGCGAGGGGCGGAGGCGCCGAGTCCGGTGGCGTAGATGGTAATGGAGGCGCCACGGGTGGCGGGGGTGGAGGGCCCGTTCTGCTGATTTTCGGCGGCGTTGAAGACGGCGGGGCGGCCCGTGATGGAATCGGCAAAGATGGCGGGCGCGAGTTCACTGATGGTGATGGGTACTTGGAGTTCGCCGTAGGGAGAGCGGAGGTGGAGTTGGTGATCTCCGGGGGGCGTCTGGTTGGGAATGACGATGTTGAGGCGGAATTCCGTGGCGAATGGGACAGCCGCGCCGACGCCATCGACATCGGCGGAGGTGGGGGAAGCGGACGAGGAGAGTCCGGTTCCGAAGACGGCGGCGAGGGCTCCCGGCGCGAGGCCCGGGGTGAAGGTGGCGGCGTTGACGGCACCGGACGGGTCCGCGGAGATTTGGACAGGGCCAACCTGCCATTGAGAAGCCGGGCGAGAGGCCGCGAATGCGCCGTCGCCAGCGCCGGAAAGGTCGAATTTCGCGCCAGGATTCCCGAGGTCGGTAAACAGAGCGGGGTAGGGCTTGACAGCGGAGAGCCTGAGGACCTGGTTGCGGTCAAGGCCGGAGCAGTAATAAAGGTAGGCGTCGGCGGCGGGGCGCGTGCCGTCCGCGGCGGGGAGCGGCAGGGCAAGACCAACTCCGCATTCGCCGGACTGGGAAGTTACGGAGACGGAGGCTCCATAGGAGGTGACGAGGAAGCCGGTGGGGCTGGGGGAACGTGGGACGAGGCGCAGGGCTCCGCGAATGGAGGCGGTGATCTGGCGTCCGGCGGCAGTGAATCCGGTGGTGTAATCGGCGAGGCGGGGGCGGTTCCAGAGGGGCTCGGGATCCTGGATAAGGATGCCTCCGTCGGCGGCGATTCCCGTCACCACGACGAAATGGGGACCGAAGACGCCCGCGGCGTCGGAGAGCACGAGGGTGACCAGGACAGGGGAGCCCTGGGCGAGCAGATCGCGGATTGCGGCGTCGTCGATGGAGGCAACCTCGAGATCGAGGTTGTTGCCGGTGAACTCCTTGAGACGGAGCAGATTCGGGAGTTGTTCAAGGTTCGGGGCGATGGAGAGGAACCCGTCGCAGATCTGGCCGCCGGAGGTATCGAGGACGCAGTAGTTCGCAAGGTAGGAAGCGAGGGTGGAGGGGTCGGCGAGGCCGAGCGAGGACGACATCTCATTCCGGCCCTGGTGGTAGCGGATGATGGAAGACGCGGCGGCGAGGAGGTTTTCGCGGGCGGACCAGGCGGATCCCGCGCGGGTCTGTTTTGGGAATCCGTTGAGCGAACTGCCGGCTACGCGTGAGCTGAAGGTGACGATTTTACCGGAGGCTTCGGCGGTGAAGAGGGCGATGCCATCGGAGGCCTGGAGGCGGACAGAGGCGGACGCCCTGCCTGTGTCATCGGTGGCTGGACTGGAGGAGACGATGGATGCGCCAGGAGAAGCGGCGAACCGGACGGGAATGCCGGAAAGCGGAACGCCCTGGTCATCCTGCAAGGAGACGACGATGGGGTTGACGAGCCGCGCGCCGGGGAGCCCGGTCTGTGTGTCGCCGCTGACTTTCGAAATCCGGAGGGTGGCGTCGGCGAGGGCGGTGATGATGTAGGAAGAGGCTACCTGCCTGTCCGATCCATTTTCGCGGGCGGAGACCAGGGCCGCCGCAGTCTTGGCGGTGACGGGGACGGGAGATTCCCAGGTGTAGGAGCCGTTTTGAGTCCGGACGTCGAAATCCGTGAGGCCGGCCTGTTGGGAGAAGGAGATGTGGAGGCTGGCTCCGGGGCTGAAGCCGCCGGCGGTGAATCGCAGCCGTCCGCCGGCGGTGACGCGGGAGGGGGAGACGCTGATTTGGGGGTTGCGATCGCGGGCGACGAAATCGACATCGGAGCCGTCAGCCCGGCGGCGAAGCCGGCCGCCCTCGCAATCCTGGACGAGGAGGCCGTCGCTCGAGGTGTACTCATCGGAGAGAGGAAACCCGGCGTTGCCATCCGGCCCATTGAGGATCATGTAGCGGGTGAGAAACAGGTTGCGCACGAGGATGGCGCGGCTGGAGGCGAGCGGGCCGGTGCGGATCTCGAAGAGAAAGCCGTTGCGGAAAAGCTGGCCCGTTCCGGTGGAACCTGTGAAGCTGAGGTAGTTGACGGCGGCGGCGGCGGGGGGGCCCAACGCGCCCGTTTCAAGGCCAAGCGCGTCCCAGCGCTGGAGGATGACGCCGTCCACTATTTGCGGCGGTGAGCCGGCGAGGGTGGCTGCTTCGAAGGATTGGCGTCCGGTGGCGGTGGAGTCGGAGGTGGGATAGCCGAGGGGTCCGGCGGGTCCGCCTTGCGCGTCGTAGGCTTTGAGGAGATCGCCGGTGACGAGGAAAACGCCGGGGGAACGGTCCGAGCGGCAGAGGAGATAGCGCGTTGCGCCGTCGGCGCTTTGGAGGTCCTGCACGTAGCCGAGGCCGGCGCGGCGGACGGGATTGGCGGCGGGGAGTTTGATGCTGAGCCGGAAGCGATTGACGGCATCCTGGAAGGCTTGCTGGATGGCGAAGGTGGGCGCGCCTTCGCCGATCTGGCAGCAGGGGGCGGCGACGAAGATGGTGAGGGCGGGGCTGAGTTTGCCTTCGCTGACCGCGGTGATGACGGCTGTGCCGCCGCCGACGGCGCGGAGCGTGGCGTTGTGACCATTGGGAGTGATGCTGACGACGCGGCCGTTGGAGGTGACCCAGGTGACGTCGCGGTCAAGCAGATCGCCTCCGGTGGTGGCGAAGACATTGGCCGTGATCTGGAGCGTATCCCCGAGATTCATCCGGGTGACGGCGCCGGTGGCGATGCTCAGGAAGACGCCTCCGACGGCGGGGCGGATGACGGGGTCGGCTCCGGGAGCCAATTCGACGCTGCCGCCTTCGAAGGTCTGGCGGGTCTTGCCGCCGCTCGCCTGGAGTTCTTCGCTGAGCGGGAGGCCGAGGGGCCCGGAATCGAATCCGTTGGCGGCGTAGAGGGTGTAGATCTTGCCGGCGACGGCGAAGACCTTGCCGGTGGCTGCTCCGGAAGTGACGTTGTAGAGGGCGGCGGCGAGGTATTGCTGGGAGACGGCGGTGACGCCGGTTTTTCCGGTGACATTCGCTTCGGCGGAGACGGCGGGGCCGGGGCCGAGGACGCCTCCGAGCGCGGTCCAGCGGGTGTAGAAGGGGTCGCGGACGGTGAAGTTGGCGGTGGAACTGGCTCCGGTGAGGGTGGCGGGGTAGGTGAAGAGGGCGTAGTTCCTGGCGAAGAGCTGGAAAGTGCAGACGGGGCCCGGCGGATTGGCGCTGACGGCGCAGGTGCCCGGGTCCATGGTGGGGAAGCCGGCGTTGTTGACGCCGACACTGGTGAAGTAGCTGTACATGGCCGGATACATCTGGTAGACGTCGTCGGCCAGGGCGAGGCTCGAGTTGGCTTTGATGAGGGCGAAGACAGTGGAGGCGGACTTTGCGCCATTAAATTCCTGGACGTAGCCCGCGCCCAACGGCTTGACATTTCCCGCGGCGGGCAGGTTGACGAGGATGTTGAAGCTGTTGCGGTAGAAGGCGTTGACGAATTTCTGGGCGATGCCGGGAGAGGCTCCCTGGCCGACGTCCTGCGCATGGATGGGGACACACGCCAGAGCGGCGAGAGGAAGGAAGCGGAAAGACCTCATGCAGGCTTACTCATCATAGCTTGAACCCGGCGGGAGGATGGGTGGTTGCGGGGGCTGGTAAGATCGAAGTTTATGCCGATTCTTACCACCGTGGTGGGGAGCTACCCCACGCCCAACTGGCTGTTTGGCGCCACCAGCCGTCTTACGCTGCGGGACGCCGTGATGGTTGTGTTGAAGACGCAGGAACTTGCCGGGATCGATGTGATCGCGGACGGAGAGCTGAACCGTTTTGATCCGTCGCATCCGGAGACGAACGGGATGATCGATTATTTCGTGACGCGGATGGAGGGTATCCGGTCGCGGTTTTCGGTTACGGATATTGATCAATTCCGAAAAGACGCGGGGTTGACTTACCGGACCGATCCGGCGGGGATCGTGATGGGCACGATCGGAGAAGGGGTGTTGAACCTGCCGCGGGACTATGAATTCACGAAGGGGTTGACGGAGAAGCCGCTGAAGTTCACCTGCACCGGTCCGCACATGTTGACGAAGGTACTGACGGACCGGCATTACGGGCGCCGCGAGAAGGTGGCGATGGCGATTGCCGGGGTGTTGCGGGCGCAGATGGAGCGGATCGGGGCGGAGATTGTGCAGATTGACGAGGCCAATATCAGCGGGCATCCCGAGGACCGCGAATGGGCATTGGAGGCTATCAACCACGTGTTGGAGGGGATCCGGGGCACGCGGGCGGTGCACATCTGTTTCGGGAACTACGGCGGGCAGACGATTCAAAAAGGATTCTGGCGGGACCTGATGCCTTTTTTGAACGGGCTGAAGGTGGATCACCTGGTGCTGGAATTCGCGCGGCGCGGACAGGACGAGATCCACGCATTCCACGATCTCGATCCGAAGATCGGGCTGGGGCTGGGCGTGGTGGATATCAAGGACAACGGGATTGAACCGGCGGAAGTGATCGCGAGCCGGATTGAGCACGCCGAGCGGGCGCTGGGCGCGGGGCGCGTGAAGTACATTCATCCGGATTGCGGATTCTGGATGCTGCAACGCAGCGTCGCGGATGGAAAGATGCGGGCGCTGGTGGCGGGGCGGAATCTGTTCGAAGGCCGGAGTTGAGCAATGCGGGCGGCGCTCTTGCTGGTGTTGATGGCGGCGGGCGCGGGCGCGCGGGAGCGGTTGGCGAATATCCGGCAGTTGACGAACGGCGGGGAGAACGCGGAGGCGTACTGGTCGCCGGACGGCAAGCGGCTGATCTTCCAATCGACGAGAGACGGCTGGCAGTGCGACCAGATTTACATCATGAACGCGGACGGGAGTAATCCGCACATGGTGTCGACGGGGAAGGGCCGGACGACTTGCGGGTATTTTCTACCGGACAACAAGCACATAGTCTACGCGTCGACACATGAAGCGGGAGCGGCATGCCCACCGCCCGCGGATCGCAGCAAGGGATATGTGTGGGCGGTATACCCGGGATATGACATTTACCTGGCGACGGATGAAGGCAAGATTGTGAAGAAGCTGACGACGGCCGGGGGCTATGACGCGGAGGCGACGGTGAACTTCCGGACGAAGAAGATTGTGTATACGTCGCTTGCTTCCGGCGATTTGGATTTGTGGACGATGAACCTGGACGGGTCGGGGAAGAAGCGCCTGACGGTGGAGAAAGGCTACGACGGGGGCGCGGTGTTTTCCCGGGACGGCAGGCAACTGGCGTGGCGCGCGAATCATCCGGCGGGCGAGCAGATGACGCGATACCTGGATCTGCTCAAGGACAACCTGACGTCTCCGATGAAGATGGAGATTATGGTGGCGGACGCGGATGGGAAGAACGCGCGGCAGATTACGAACTTCGGATGCGCGAGCTTCGCCCCGGCGTTCACTCCGGACGGCAAGCGCATCCTGTTCGCGTCGAACAAGCACAACTGTGACGGGCGGAAGTTCGAGCTGTTCGTGGTGAATACGGACGGCTCAGGCCTGGAGCAGGTGACCGATTTCGGAGGATTCACCTCCTTTCCGGAGTTTTCGCCGGATGGAAAGAAGCTGGTGTTCTGTTCGGACAAAGGGGCGAAATCGCGGTATGAATTCAATATATTTATCGCGGATTGGAAGGAATAGGGGATAGATTGGGGGCTGAGCTTCCACCGTGGCGGGCGTAGTTGGATGCGGCCGCGGCGGAGAAAGCGCCGGTGAGAATCATGTTGGTGACGGCGGCGTATTTTTCGGCCTTGGGGTGGCGCTTGAGGAGGAAATACTGAGCGCCGGCCGTCCCGCCGAGAATCAAAGCCTTGAGGGCGATGGCCTGGCCACCGAACCGGCCGTTGCCGCCGCGGAGGAGGGGGTTGGCTTCCTGGTGTCCCCACGAGGAGGCGGCATCGGCGGAGGTGGCGGCGACGAGGAGGGCGGTGCTAATTTTCCACCACTTGCCGCGCCCCTGGCGTTGTTCGGGGCGTGGGGTAACGAGGGTTTCGCCGTAAGCCGCGGACGAAGCGAGGAGAACAATCACGGAGAAAACTAAGGTTTTTCGCATAGCTGGCAGAATCATTATGCGCGTAGAGCGGGGGGAATGAACCTGTCAAAAGATTCGTTCTGGTACTAGGCAATTCTGCCGTACTTTGGGAAGGAGGAGGTGAGATCGGGGGAGCCCCGCGGCCATTAATCGATTTTCGTCAGGGCGGCTTCCTTGTGAGCGGCGATGTGATCGGTCTTGTCGCTCTTGATTTCGTATTGAGGGTCATCGCCCGAGGCCCGATGCCGGTGGCCCTTGTAGTCGAAATCTGTGTAATGGATCCGGATAATATGGCCGGTCACGCGGCCTGCCTCGGAATTCCAGCTTACATGATCGCCGACGGAGAATTTTGCCACGGAGCAGTTCCTCCCTTGACAACAATGATACTCCCCTCCTACTACCTCCCACCTTCCTGCCTCTTTCCGCGTGGGAGGGGCGACTATGGTTATGGACATGAGAGCAGACATCCGGAGAGCTTTGCCGGTGGGGTGTGCCGGCGTGGCGGGCGCCGTGCTGTTTTGGGGGCGGAGGGACGGTTGCGCCGGTGGCTCCCGTGGGGGAGCAGCGGGAGATGAGGCATGGCGCGACGGTGATAGACAAATATTTTGCTCCAGAGCAACGGCATCCTATCAGAGAAGTTCCAGAGAAGTTCTAAGAACTCACCTCCGGTGACGAGGCCTGGAAGGGCGGGGTAACAGGCGACATAGCCGCCTCCTTCGGCCGGCCCAAAAAGGACGGAAAGCTTATATTCGGCCACTGGGATCTCCCCAAAATTGCAGTTCGCGGGAGAGGAGAGATGTGCGGTCATGCATGGCCTTCGGGGTGCTCGGGCCATTTGTGTTTGGGGTAACGGCGCATGAGTTCCTTGCGGATCTGGGGATACCAGCGCCGCCAGAAGCCGGGAAGGTCGGAAGTGGTTTGGACGGGGCGCATGCTGGGGGCGAGGAGGAGGAGGACGAGAGGGACCTGACCGCGGGCGATGCGCGGGGTGTCTTTCATGCCGAAGAATTCCTGGAGGCGGGCGGCGAGGCGTGGGGGCTGGTCCGGCGGGTATTCGATGGGCGCGGTGCGTCCGCTGGGGAGTTTGAAGCGGGCTGGGGCGACTTCCTCGAGGAGGCGCGGGCCGTTGGGTCCGAGGAGGAGTTCGAGGTGACGGAGAAGGCCGCCACCGGAAGTCAGGGTTTGGAGAGCGGCGAAGGAACGCTGGCCGGCGCACATGGATTCGAGGACGGATAGGGCGTCGTCCTCGGTTAGGGCGGGCAGCGGGGAATGGGCCGAGGCGAACCGGACGCGGTGGAGGAATTTGTGGAGTTCGCCGATGTCGAGGAAACGGGCGAGGCCGGCTTCGCGAGCTTTGGTGGCGAGGAGACCGGCGGCCTGTATCGGGTCAAGAGCGCCGGTGCGGCTCTCTTCGATGACGAGGCCTTCGTAGAGGAGGGCGCTGACGGATTCGACGCGCTCGGCGGCGCGGTTCCATTCGACGGCGCCGCGTTCGGTGATTTTTTCGGGGTAGAGATCGATGAGCCAATCGGGCTCGATGGCGCTGGCGAGGCGGACGAGGGGGAGGCCGCGTTCCTTGCGTTCTTCGATGTCGATGGCGACGAGGAATTCGGAGTCGCGGACGGTACTGGAGGCAGCGAGGAGGGCAGACCCGCCGCCGGCAAGGAGGAGTTCGTCGCGCCGGCGCTTGCGGGCGATGCGGTCAGGGAAGGCAGCGAGGATGGCGAAGCGGAGGGCATCCTCGCCGGGCTTGCGGGTGGGTTCGAGATGCATGGCGGAGCGGATGGAAGCCACCAGGCGGCGGGCGGCGGCGGGCGGGTTGTTCTCCATGAGGGCGAAGACATCGGAGGAGGTACGATGGCGCATTTCGGAAGGCAGACGGGCTCCGAGGCTGAGGAGGGCGGCGGCGAGGGCTCCCTCATCTCCCACGCCGCGGCGCTGGGCTTCGAGCACGAGGCGCGCGAGTCGAGGGGGAAGCGGGCAGCGGGCCATGGACTTGCCCGTGGAGGTGAGGAGGCCGCGCGAATCGACTGCGCCGAGTTTTGCGAGAAGGGCTTCGGCGGCCTCGACGGCGGGGGCCGGCGGCGGTTCGAGCCAGACGATGTCATCGAAGCGGGGGACGCCGAGCGCCTTGAGGGTGAGGGCGATCTCGGAGAGGTCTTCGCGTTCGATTTCAGGGAGTTCGCGCGGCGGGCGGCGGAGGAAGTCCTCTTCGGTGTAGAGACGGATGACGCGGCCGGGAGCGGTACGGGCGGCGCGCCCGGCGCGCTGGATGGCGGAAGCCTGGCTGATGCGGCCGGTGCGGAGGACGGGGAGTCCGCTCCAGGGGGAGTGCGCGGCGATGCGCGCGAGGCCGGAATCGACGACCGCTGTGACGCCTTCGATGGTGATGGAGCTTTCGGCGACGTTGGTGGAGAGAATCACCTTGCGCCGGGGGGCGGGGCGCACGGCGCGGTCCTGCTCTTCGGGGGACAATTCGCCGTAGAGCGGGGCGATCAGGAGGTCCCGGCGGGCGGCAACGGTTTCGAGAGCGCGCGCGGCGCGCTGGATCTCGTAGGACCCGGGAAGGAAGACGAGGATATCGCCGGCGCGGTCCGTTTCGGCGAGGAGGGACTCGACGGCGGCGCGGACCTGGTCTTCGAGGGGCTCGGAGGAATGCGGGCGGTAGCGGGTCTCGTTGGGGAACAGGCGTCCTTCGGAGCGGACGGTGGGGCATTGGCCGAGGTACCCGGCGATGGGGGCGGCATCGAGGGTAGCGGACATAACGAGGAGTTTCAGGTCCGGCCGGGAGGTGGTTTGGAGGCGGCGCAGGAGGGCGAGGGCGAGATCGGTATCGAGGTGACGCTCATGGAATTCATCGAGGATCACGATGCCGGCGGCGCGGAGGGTGGGATCGGAGAGGATGCGGCGGGTGAGCACGCCTTCGGTGAGGTAGCGCAGACGGGTGCGCGGGCCGCTGACCTGTTCGAAGCGGACCTGATAGCCGACGGTCTCTCCGAGGGGTTCGTTTTGTTCTTCGGCAACACGGCGGGCGGCGAGGCGGGCGGCAAGACGGCGCGGCTCCAGCACCCACACCTCGCCCTGGGTAAGGGGAAGCAACGCGGGGGGGATGCGGGTGGTTTTTCCGGCTCCGGGCGGGGCTTCCACCACGAGCGAGGAAGATGCGGCGAGCGCGTCGAGGATCCGGGGGAGGATGGCGTCAACGGGAAGCAGGCTCAAGTAGTATTATGGCTCTGCAACCTCATCCACCACGGAATTTATTGAATGAACCGACGCCTGTTTCTCGCATCTCTCTCGGCGGCGATGGCCAAGGCGGCCAATCGTCTTCCGGCCAACAAGAACATCAAGTGGGCGGTGAGCCTGGCGCTGTGGGGCCATTTCCGGCAGGTACCGTTTACCGACGTTCTCGACGTCATGAAGGACACGGGTTTCGTGGGCATGCGGTTCACGGGATTTCCGGCGAGCCTGAAGAAGTACGGGGTGACGCCCGCGCAGATTGAGAAGGAGTGTTCGAAGCGCGGCGTCACGGTGATGACCATCAGCTTCAACGGTCCGGCGCAGGATCCGGCGCAACAGGGGAAGGTGGTGGAGAGCGCGCGCGAGGCGATGAAGTTTTTGAAGATTTTCGGGGCCAACCGGCTGGTGGTTTTTTCGCCGGGGCGCGTGCGTTCCGGCGACGTGGATGCGGCATTCCAGACGATGTGCGGCACGTTCAACAAGATAGGAGAAGCGGCGAACGAGATGGGCTTCCGCGCCGGGCTGCACAACCATCTCAACCAGATGGTGGAACGGCCGGAGGAGGTACACAAGTGCATGGCGATGACGGATCCAAAGCTGTTTGATTTCTTTCCGGATACGGCGCACCTGCACCTGGGCGGGAGCAACGTGGTGGAGATGTTCGAGCGCTACAAGAGCCGCATCCGCATGATGGATTACAAAGACGCGAAGTGGACCACGCCGGCGGCGGACGTAATTCTGGATAACGGACAGAGGCTGGCAAAGGATTCGCAGGGTGCGAAGTTTTATTCGAGCATCTATGACCTGGGGGATGGGGAGGTGGATTTCCCCGGCTGCCACCGGGTGTTGAAGGGCATGAAGTACAAGGGCTGGATCTGCGTGGATCTGGACTCGGCGCGGCAGGGGCCGCGGGTGTCGTATGAGCGCTGCGGCGCGTATGTGGTGAATAAACTGGAGCCGATTTATGCGTAGAAGAGAATTTGCATTGGGACTTACGAGCGCGATGGCCGCGGCGGCGGCGTCCAAGTATCGCATTATCGATTCACACGTTCACGTGTGGAAGAAGGACGCCCGCTATCCGTTTGCGAAGGAGACGAAGCGGCCGCCGGAGAAGGATGCCACGGTGGAGATGCTGATGGAGTTGATGAAGGCGAACCACGTGGAGCGTACGGTGATCATCCAGGTGATTCACTACCGCTGGGACAACAGTTATCTGGCGGATGTATTGAAGCGGTATCCGAAGCTGTTTCACGGGGTGGCGCGGGTGAACCCGGAGGATCCGGCGGCTCCGGATCATCTATCGAAACTGGTGAAGGAGCAGGGGTTCCGCGGGGTGCGCTTGAGTCCGGCGGGGAATGCGGCGGGGGATTGGATTAACGGTCCGCTGATGCCGCCGCTATGGAAGCGGTGCGAAGAGTTGAAGGTTCCGATGACGCTGCTGATGCCGACTTCGCGCTGTCCGGACGCGGCAAAGCTGATTGAGAAGTATCCGGATCTGGCGGTGGTGATCGATCACATGACGGACTGCCCGATTGATCAGCCACGGGAGTTGGAGAAGTTGATCGCGTTGAAGCGGTATCCCAAGGTGTTCGTGAAGATCTCTCACACGTGGGCGATTTCGAAGCAGCCGTATCCGTGGCTGGACGCGCAGGAATATGTGAAGCGGCTGCATGCCGCTTACGGACCGCGGCGGCTGATGTGGGGAACGGACTGGCCGGTATGCGAGGCGCACACGACATACGAAAAGACGCTGTCGGTGGTGCGCGATGATATGAAGTTCCTCAACGCGGACGACAAGAGTTGGATATTGTCGAAGACGATCGAGCGCGTATGGCCGTTTCCGGCATGACGCCGCCGGAACCGGAGACAATCGCGGACGGATTGGCGCGCGGGTATGTGCACCGGCCCGGAGGCGCGTTTGCGGATGCAATTGTGCTGGCGCACGGGGCGGGATCGAACGCGCGGGCTCCGCTGCTGGTGGCGGTGTGCCGGACGTTTGCGGAGGCGGGATGGCTGGCGATACGGATTGATCTGCCGTTCCGGCAGCAGCGGGCGCCGGGGCCGCCGTTTCCGGCGATGCAGGCGAAGGACCGGGAAGGGCTGCGCGCGGCGGTTGGCGTGGTGCGCGGAATGGGCGCGCGGAGGGTGGCGCTGGGCGGGCACTCGTATGGAGGACGGCAGGCGACGATGCTGGCGGCGGAAGACCCGGGTGTGGCGGAAGCGCTGCTGCTGATGAGCTATCCGCTGCATCCGCCGGAGAAGCCGGCGCGGATGCGGACGGAGCATTTTCCGAGACTGCGCACGCCTGCATTGTTTGTTCATGGGACGAAGGATCCGTTCGGGAGTCTTGCGGAGATGGAGGGGGCGGTGGCGCTGATTCCGGCGGCGCACAGGCTGGTGGAGGCGCCGGGCGCGGGGCACGACCTGAAGAAGGCTCCACTCGAAGGGATGGTGGCGGGGATCAGGGAGTTGTTGGGGAGTTAGCCGAGGAGGAGAACTCCGGCGGCGATGGTGAGGGCGGTGAGGGGAGCGCCCACTTTGCAGTATTCCCAAAAGCCGATGTGGACTTCGTGGCGCGCGCGCTGAACCACGATGAGGTTGGCGACGGAGCCGAGGATGGTGAGGTTGCCGGCGAGAGTGGTGGACATGGCAAGGGTGAGCCAGGAGCGCATGGGGTTCGCCATGTGAGGAATGAAGGGTTTGAAGACGAGTACGGCGGGGACGTTGCTGACGAGGTTGGAGAGGAGGGCGGCGAAGGCGCTGAGGACGGCGGTGCGCTCGAGGTGGAACTGCCGCGAGGCGCGGAAGAGGTCCGCGGGAACGGAAGTTTTCTCGATGCCGGCAACGACAATGAAGAGGCCGATGAAGAGGACGAGGAGGGACCAGTCAATCTCGCGATAGACGCGCTCGGGCTTGACGCGGCGGGTGACAAGGAGGAGGGCTCCGGCCATGAGGGCGACTTTGGGGACGGGCCAGCCGAGAAAGAAGCCGGCGATCATGCCGGCGGAGACGGCGAGTGATTTCCAAAGGAGGGGACGGCTGACGCGGACGGGGCGGCGCTCGACGGATACTTTTTCCTCGATGCGGAATTCGTGGCGGTAGGCGATGGTGATGACGGCGACAGTGAGAACGAGGCCAATGGCGGCAACGGGGGAGAGGGCGGCGGCGAAGGCGCGGTAACCGATGCCGGAGAAGCTGCCGATCATCATATTCTGCGGATTGCCGGTGATGGTGGCGACGCTGCCGATGTTGGCGGCCATGGCGACGGCGAGAAGGTAGGGCGTGGGATTGCGGCGAAGCTGGCGGGTGATTTCGAGCACGAGCGGCGTGAGGACGAGGCACATGGTGTCGTTGACGAAGAAGGCGGAGAAGACTCCGGAGACGAACACGATGGCGGCGAGGAGAATGATGGGGCGATGCGCATGCTCGACCACCCATTCGGCGACGGCGGAGAAGAAGCCGGAGAGGCGGAGGTTGGCGACGACGATCATGATGCCGAACAGGAGGATGATGGTGTCGTAGTCGATGGCGGCGTAGGCCTGGTCGAAATCGAGGACGCCGAAGCCGATCATGAAGGTGGCTCCGATGATGCAGGCCCCGGGACGGTCAATGCGAAAGCCGGGCAGGCGGCCGACGGCGAGGACGAGATACACCGCAAGGAAGATGAGGATGGCGGTCAAGGAACCAGCTTACGCTAAGCGGAAAGCCGGGTGAGCTTCGCTTCGAGCCAGATAACGACAAGCAGGGTGAAAACGGCGATGGAACCGATCATGGGGAGTCCCATGATGACGCCGATTCCCAGCCACATGGCGAGGAAGCCGAGGGAAGCGGCCGCCAGGAGACCGCCGGTGACGGCGAAGGAGAAGACGCCGTTGAAGAGGCCGGGGTGGTAATAGGGGAAGCGGCGGCCGATCTTTTCGACGACCAGCGGGTAGATGGAAGCAAAGCCGCCGCCGACCATGAGCAAAGCGGCTCCGGCGCCGAAGGTGTTGTCCGTAAGGCTGAGAATGAGGCAGCCGAACATGGCGGAGATGACGCTGCCCATGAGAAGTTTCCCATGACTCACCTTGGAGAGCACGGCTTGCATGACGAAGCGGCCGAGGATGAGCGCGAGCCAGTAGAGGGCCAGAAACAGCAGGGATGTAGCCGGGCTGACGCCGAGGCGTTGGACGAGAAAGAGGGGCAACCAGCCGGCGATGGCCCATTCGTTGCCGAATTGGAAGAACAGCAGCATGGCGAAAAGGACGGCGGCCGGGCTCTGAAAATCGTAGAGGGCTTGCTTGACGGTGACGCGCGGCGGGGCGGACTCGCGAGGCAGGCTGGTGCGGGCGTAGTGGCCTGCCATGAATCCGGGGATGAGGCCGAGGAAGATCAGGGTAGCTCCGGCGGTGTAGACGTAAAAGGTGCCGGAAACGAGAAGGGCGGCGGTGAGGGAGCCGAGGCCGAAGAGGAGTCCGCCGAGGTTCACAGTAGCGGCTGGATCTCTGCGGTAGAGGGGCGAGATGGCGGTGAAGAGTCCCGCGTTGAGCAAACCGGCTCCGAGACCGCTTGCGAGGACACCACCAAGGCGCCACCAGTAGGGGCGGGGAGGACCGGCGGCGGCGAGATAGAAGAAGGAGCAGGCGGAGAGAGCGCAGGAAATGGCGAGGACGAAGCGAGGGCCGCGGTGGGAAAGCAGCCACTTGCCGAGAGGGACGGAGAGCAGGGTTCCGGCATTCAAGGAGAGGAAGTAGTAGCCGACTACGGCGTAATCAGAATGGAGGTGATAGCCCCAGGCGAGAAGGATGGCTCCGAGGAAGGACATCATGAGGCCGGAGAGGAAGAAACCGCCGAGGGCGTTACGGGCAGGGGCGCCCGCGACGGAGAGGCCGGGATCAGGGGTAAGGTAAGTCACAGTACCGGATGAAGGACTGGCCGCCACTAGGGTATTCTACTCCAGTTGGCGGGGATTGGTGAGGAACGGACGGGGGGAGATTCCCGATTTTGGTAACGTGGCGTGGCAGGAATACGGAAATCCAAAAGGGAGGCGGATGGGGGAATGGGGAATCAACCACTTGCAAGCGGTTACGAAATTGCAGCGAAGGGGGATAGGGTTGATAGAGGTATTCTCCGCTTCGGTGGTGGCAGTTGCCTCCGGCTGAACGGTTCTCCTTGCCCGGTACCCAGACGGTACCGGGTTTTTTCTTTGGGTCTATTTTGCGCTACACTGACGGTTTCTCACTGCACAAACGATGTTCAGCTACGCCAAATGGATTGACCGCTGGGAATTCGACCTGGCCACGAAAGACAGCAACCGCGTAGTGCGGCCGTTTGATTGGGGCGCGGAATGGTTCCTGCATCCTCCGCCGAACGGCAGCGCGCCGCAAGCAATGAAAGAATTCGTGGAGCAGGCGGTGGCGGATTCCGACAGCTTCTTCTCCGCTCCCGCACCCGAGGATTTCCGGTTAGAGGGGAACCACCTCACATTCACCAGCGCGGTGCGGACGCCGTATCCGGAAAACAATACGGTTCATGGCATCTACTTTCCGGCGGCGAAGCACCAGGGGCGGGCGGTGGTGGTGCTGCCACAATGGAATTCCGATGCGGGAGGCCACCTGGGGCTATGTAAGCTGCTGAACCAGTTCGGCATCTCAGCTTTGCGGATGAGCATGGCGTACCATGACCGGCGGATGCCGGCGGAGTTGGAGCGAGCCGATTACCACGTGTCGTCAAACATCGGACGGACGATTCACGCCTCGCGGCAGTCAGTGATTGATGTGCGCGCCTGCCTGACGTGGCTGGAGCGGCAAGGATACACAAGGCTGTCGATTTTGGGTACGAGTTTGGGGTCGTGCATGGCGTTCATCACCGCGGCGCATGATGCGCGCGTGCGCTGCGGCGTGTTCAACCATGTGTCGATGTACTTTTCCGACGTGGTGTGGACGGGGTTGTCCACGCAACATGTGAAGCGCGGCGTGGAAGAGCAATTGACGCAGGACGGACTGCGGCGGTATTGGGCGGTGATCAGCCCGGCGACGTACCTGGACCGGTTGCACGGGCGGGATTTGAAGAGTCTGCTGGTGTGGGCGAAGTACGACACGACATTCATTCCCAAGTACAGTCTTCAGGTGCTGGAAACGTTCAAGAAGAGGCAGTTCCGGCACGAGGTGTTCACGTTGCCGTGCGCACACTACACGACGGGGAAGTTTCCGTTCAACTGGATGGATGGGTTGGCGATGTGCGGATTTCTGCGGAGGAACCTCTGATACAGGCTGAAGGGGTGATCTGAGCGACACTACAAGATGTTGTACTCGAGAACTGTTTTTTAGGTTGACACATCCCTCTTTCAGAATTAGTATTGGGGTATCACTGAGAAAGGAGGTGGTCCAGTTCAAATATATGAGTACTGGTAGTAGATATTCCACGCGCGAGGTGGCCGACTGCTGAGTCGACCGTTCCTAACGTAGCTGGTTTCGTTCAGTGGCGAGGCCTATGTTCCCGTGGACCGGCCGCCTCTGCGCGAGGAGATGTGAACCCAGGCCTGTTTAGCCGAGGTTCGACATTCCGGACGGCTATCAAGAACCCCCGTAAAGCCAAAGGCGCTTTGCGGGGGTTCTCGCATTTCAGGCGCGGTAGCCGATTTGGTAACATGGCTCTCCATGAGCGATATCCCCAACTGGGACGACTACTACCTGGAGATCTGCAAGGTGGTGGCGGCGCGCAGTAAAGATCCCCACACACAGCTTGGATGCGTGATTGCGGGGCCCGCGCACGAGATCCGAACGACGGGCTATAACAGCTTTCCACGCGGGATTCGGGACGATGTGCCGGAGCGCAAGACGCGCCCGGCGAAGTATTTGTGGATCGAGCACGCCGAGCGGAACGCGATCTGCAATGCGGCGCGGTGCGGAACGCCGCTCGAGGGGTGCTCGCTGTACGTGGAGATCATGCCCTGTATGGACTGCGCGCGGGCGATCGTACAGGCAGGGATCAAGGAAGTGATCGTATCGCAAGAGCGGATGGCGCAATACTCGAGCGACTACTACAACGAGCATTTTGGGATGGTGGAGGTTCTGTTCGGAGAGGCCGGGGTGAAGGTGCGGCGGCACCCGGCTCCGTAATGTGTCCTATTGACGGACAGGGACGAGAGGTTTGAGGTCCAATCCGGCGGAGTCATTGGCAGGCGCGGGCAGAGCCATGGAGACATCGATGTTCTTGCAGATGGAGTCGGTGCAGGCCTGGCCGCGGATGGCGACGCGGCCGGCGGCGCGTTGTTTCGTCTTGACGGCGAAGAGGGCGCGGGCGTCGAAGCCCCAGGTATACCAGCGAATTTCCGGTTTGGAAAAATCCTTCGGCTCAGTCTGAAGCCAGGCTCCGGCGGCTTCGAGACCGTCCGCGAGCTTGATTTCGGTGGGGCGTTCGATACCGAGCGAGGGCTTGCCGGCGAGTTTTTCGGCCTGGCGCTGTTTGTTGTCCATGGCGAAGGTGTGCCAACCGGGATCAATGACGGCCTCGACAACGACATAGTCGCCGCTCCAGCGGGCGCGATAGGACAGGCAGCGTTTGCCGTCGTGGTGGACCTCGACCGGGTGAGTCCACTCGGCGGCGCGGGCGGCGGCCGGGGCGAGAACCAATGCGATGGCCAGAAGTCTGTTCATTTTCGAAAACTCATGCGGTAGGTTTTGAGGGGCATCTCGAGGCGTTTGCCGTCACGGAGGACGCCGAGAGTGACGGAATCCCCGGCGGTCTTGCGGAGTTTGATGTACAACTCGGCGGTGTCGGCATCGGGATCGCGCTGGACTCCGTCGACGGCGAAGACGATGTCGCCGGGATGCAGATCGTGGCTTTTCATCATCTGGGCGAAGTTGTCGACGTGGGTGACCATGCTGGCAAAGCCGTCTTTATCGAGTCCATTGCCGCGCTTTTCGGAATCCGTGAGCGGGCGCGAATCGAAGTAGGCGCGGGGATCGACGGTGAGTTGGCGAAAGCGGATATCGGTCCACCACCAGCGCTGGGGAAGCGAAACGGTAAGGGGGATGGCGGCGCCGCCGCGGCCGACGGTGAAGGCGACCTGTTTGGCGTGGCGGTTGACCTTATCGTAGGCGTATTGGAGGTCGGCGAAGGTCCATACGGTGGTTCCGTCGAGCGCGGCAATGCGGTCACCGGACTTCAGGCCGGCCGCGGCGGCGGGGCCTCTTGTCTCCTTCACCACGAGACCTTTGGGGATGTCGAGGTAGATACCGATGACGCGGAGATCGGGGGAACGGTACATGTGGGTGATCTTGTCGAGAGTTCCGTCCTTTTCGCGGTGAACGTTCTGGAAGTCACCGATGAGGTGGCATTCGACACAGTTATTCGCCGCATAGGTGCGCTCGACGAGGAGCGGGAAATCGCGCGGGGATGCGGGCTTCGGGCGGGGAGAACGCGCGAGTTTTCCTTCGAGGTACCGCTGATGGAGTTCGAGGCCTTTGGCGAGGGCCAGATCGAGACTGTCAAGGCTGAGGAAGGTATCCTGGGAGGCTCCGTCGCGCCCGCCATAGCGCAGGTAGATCTGCTCATCGGCGTTAAGGATGAAGAAATAGAGGGTGTTGTAGCGGTCGTAATCGAACAGGCCGATATCGACGTCGTCCATGCGCGGGATCCGCACGCAGACGTACTGGCTCATCAGCCTGCCGCGGGGTGAATCCTTGGGTGACAGCACAACCTGTGCGTCAAAAACGCGTCCGGCGATTCAAGCTTCGCAGCGGAACTCGAGGAAGATGGGCTTCCGAGTCCGCTTTGCCTCCTGAAGGGCGGCTTTGTAGTTATCGAGCCAGGGGATGCCTTCGTCCTGGGCTGAGAGCAGGGCGGGGGTGGCGGTGAGGGCAAGGAGAAACAGGGGGAAGGTGCTATTTCGCGTGAACATCGTCGCTGCTAGGGATGATAGCACGGGCACTGGAGACGGCTCGGACGATGAGGGAGGTCTTTCCTCCAGAGCCCATCGAGCGGCTAGAAGTCAGGGGTAACGGGTCACAAAGTTCACCGGCTCCGGAGTCCGTTTTTCTCAGATTGCGCCCCGCCGGACCGGGTGGCAATTTGAGTATTTCGCGGCGCCGGTGTTGATGACTGTAGGATGGCAAAGGTGTGCGCGGCGGAGGTTCACCGCCTCCGCCGCCCCATCAATAACCCTGGGAATGCAAGTCCCGAGGTCAATCCGACAATGCAAATCCTACATCCTTTTCGTGTGGCGAAGCGCGCCGGCTCGCCGTCGCCGCGCCTGCCGCTGCTCGTGCGCTGCCCGGCGCTGTTCCGCGGCGGGCGCGCGAAAGCGCTTCGCGTTGAACGTGGACTACGCGCCGGCGATGCGGACCTGGCGGGGGTGAGGATACCCGGCGCGATGCAAGGGCGAAGCCTGCGTCCGCTGCTCGAGGGGAAGGAGCCGGGAGATTGGCGCACGTCGACGTACCACACCGATTACGAAAACTCGTGGGCGCTGCGCGGGAAGGGGAAGGAGGCGATGAGCGGCCCCATTTCCCGGTATTTCACCGCGCACCGCGTGGGGCCGCATCGCGGAGCGCGCGACGAGCGCTACAAACTGATCCACTACTACAGCGCGGGGGATTACCGGGAGTTGTTTGACATCGAGAAGGATCCGGACGAGGCGCGGAATGCCTATTCCGAAGCGTACTACGCCGCGATCCGTGATTCCCTGAAGAAGAAACCGGGCCGGCTGAAGCGGTACTACCGCGACAATTCCTGAGTGCTCCGTATCTGCTGCGCAACCTGACAGTCTTGGCGTACACTCAATCTCATGCCCTCCGATCCGGTACTCGACCTGGAAGCACTGCTTGCGCCGATAGCAGGCGATAACCCCGCCGGCCAGAGCCTGTTCGCCACCACGATTCTCGCCGATTTGCGGGAATACCGCCGTTCGGAAGACGCGGAGAGCATGGGCGAATGGGCTCCCGCGGAGACAAAGACGGCGAACTGGAACAAACTGGACAAAGTCGCCATCGACACGCTGACGAACAAGAGCAAAGACATCCGTGTGGCGGGATACCTCATGGAATCGAAGGTGGTGCAGAAGGGCTTTCCCGGGCTGCGGGACGGGTTAAGACTGATACGGGAAATGCAGGAGCGATTCTGGGATCACTTCTATCCGGCGCTGACCGCCCCCGAAGGGGAAGAGGAGGACTACGAGGATGATAACCCGATCGAAGTGCGCGCGGCGGCGTTGGGACAGATTGACCGGCTGTTGGTGATGCCGGTGCGCTCCATCGCGGCTACGAAGCCGCAAGGCGGCGGCAATGTCTACTCGCAGGTGGATTGGGACCAGGCGAACTATGTTGACAACCTGAAGGGCAAGCAACAGGAGGCTTATGACCAGGCGGTTTCTGACGGCCAGCCGACGGGGGAACTGTTCGCGCGGGCGGTGAGCCTGACTCCGGTGACCTTTTATCAGAGGTACGTGGAGGATCTGGACGAGTGCCACGAAGAACTGCGGTTGCTCAATGAGTTGATCGAACAGCGCTACCAGGAAACCGAGCAGTTGCCGATTCTTTCCGGTGTCCGCGGCGCGCTCGAGGGCGTGGAGCGGATGGTGCGCGACATCGAGAAGATCCACGGCAAACTGCGCAAGTCCGAAGAAGCGGAAGAAGAGCAACCCGGGGAGGAGGCGGAAGGAGAGGCTGTGGGCGCGGCGCGGAAAGTCGCGTTCAGCGGAGAGGGGATACCCCTTGAACCGGCGGACAGGGCCGACGCACTGCGCAGGCTACAGGCGGTGGCGGCGTATTTCCGCAAAGCGGAGCCGCACAGTCCGATTGCGTTTCTGATTGACCGCGCGATCCGGTGGGGGAATCTGTCGCTCGATCAGTGGCTGATGGAAGTGGTGAAAGACCACGCGGCGCTCGGCACCGTGCGCGAAACCCTGGGGCTGAATCCGGATACCGGCGAGAGCATGTAGGGATCAGGCCGCGGCGTTTTTGGCGCGCAAACCGACATCCGTGCCGAGCCGAACGATGGAGTGCTTCTCGAACTCGAGGCGCTTTTCGGGAAAGTCGGAGCGGTAGTGGCCTCCGCGGCTTTCCTCGCGGGCAAGCGCGCAGCGGGCGATCAGCAGCGCGACGGCGTGAATATTGCGCAATTCGTAGTCCTGGCGGTCCGTGCGCGGGAGCGCCATAAAATCCACCGCTTCGAGTTGCCTGATGGCGCGCCCGAGACCTTGCGCGTCGCGCACCAATCCGATATCGCGCCATGCCAGATCGCGAAGTTCCCACTCGCGGATCTGGGGGAAGGAGATTTGAGGCGAGCCAGGCTGCAGGAAGGCCGGGCGCGCCGGCCATTCCTTCATTGCTTCGGCGGCGCGTGCTCCAAAGACGATGCCTTCCAGCAGGGAATTGCTGGCGAGGCGATTGGCCCCGTGGACACCGGTGCAGGCCACTTCACCGGCGGCATAGAGCCGCGGAACGGTAGTGTGGCCGGTGAGGTCCGTGCGGACGCCTCCCATGGCGTAGTGCGCGGCGGGGTGGACGGGCGCGGGTTGTTTGGCGAGATCGATTCCGTAGTGCAGGCAGGTCTGGTAGATGCGGGGAAAGCGTTGGGCGATACCGGTGAGGTGGGTGAGATCGAGGAACACATGCGGCTCGCCGCCGCGCCGCAATTCCTGAACGATGTTGCGCGACACCACGTCTCGAGGGGCGAGTTCGGCCATGGGATGCTTGCCGGTCATGAACCGTTCGCCGGCGGCGTTGCGCAGGTAGGCTCCTTCGCCGCGCAGGGCTTCGGAGAGCAAGAAGCGGGGGGCGCCTTCGAGGTGGAGGGCGGTGGGGTGGAACTGGACGAACTCGAGGTCGCTGATTTCGGCTCCCGCGCGGTAGGCGACGGCAACACCATCGCCGGTGGCCACATCCGGGTTGGTGGTTTCCTTATATACGCGTCCGAGACCGCCGGTGGCGAGCAGCACGGCGCGGGCGCGAATGGAGACATGGCGCTGGCGCTCCCCATCGAAGGCGAGCGCACCGGCGGTTTCTCCATCCTCCATCAGAAGGTCCGTGACGGCGGCGAAGCTTTCAAATCGGATGCGGGGCAGCGTTACGGCATGGCGGTAGAGGCTGCGGACCATCTCCTGCCCGGTGGAGTCGCCGTGGGCGTGCAGGACGCGCGAGCGGCTGTGGGCTCCCTCGCGGGCGAACAGGAGCCTGGCGCCTTCGCGGTCGAATTCCGTTCCCCAGGCGATCAACTGTTCGATGGCGGGAGGGCCTTCCTCCACCAGCACATGGACGGCATCGCGGTCGCAGAGGCCGTCGCCGGCGACGAGCGTATCCTGCTCATGGAGTTCGATCTGGTCATCGTCGCTGAGGGCGACCGCGACGCCGCCTTGGGCATATTGAGAGGAGGATTCGCGGATGGAATCCTTTGCGAGCACCAGCACCTGGCCTGCCGCGGCAAGGGAGATGGCCGCGCGTAATCCAGCGACGCCGGCGCCGACAACCAGGAAGTCAGTAGTGAGTGTTTCGAGCGGTTGTGTGATTCCTTCATGGTACAACGGTGGATATGCCTGCCTTTCGAGTCGAGACTCCGTTGCAGCCCTACGACGCCATTGTGGAGCGTGGGATTCTCTCGCGCGCCGGCGAGTATATTCCCAAAAAATCGGGTTCGCTGTTCATCGTGACGACGCGCGACGTGTGGGAACCGCACGGCGGCAAACTCGAAAAAGCGCTTGGGCAGCGGCTGCGGCGGGTATTGTTTTTCCCCGGCGGGGAGGATCATAAACGGATCGCCGAGGTGGAGTCGCTGGCCGAACAGATGGTGGAGGGAGGGGCGGACCGGTCGAGCGTGGTGGTGGCGTTCGGGGGGGGCATCGTGACCGACGTGGGTGGATTCCTGGCCGCCGCATTCATGCGCGGGATCCCCGTGTTGCAGGTTCCCACGACGCTGGTGGCGCAGGTGGACGCCGCCGTCGGCGGCAAGACCGGGGTAAACCTGGTGAGGGGAAAGAACCTGTTGGGCGCTTTTCATCAGCCGCTGGCGGTGTTGATTGATCCCGAGGCGCTGGCTACGCTTCCCGAGCGGGAGTACCGTGCCGGGTTGTACGAAGTGATCAAGTGCGGCGTGATCCGCAGCCGGAGGTTGTTCGATTTGATGATGGACCGGCAGAAGGATGTGTTCGCGCTGGTCCCCGAAGTGGTGGACGAACTCATCAGCGAAAGCGTGAGCATCAAGGCGGAAGTGGTTTCGGTGGATGAGAAGGAAGGCGACCTGCGGCGGATTCTGAACTTCGGCCACACCATCGGCCACGCGCTTGAAGCGGAAACGGCCTATTCGCGGTTCCTGCACGGGGAGGCGGTGGCCTTCGGGATGAATGCGGCCACGCATCTGGCGCGGATTCAAGGACTGCTTTCGGAGGCGGACAGCACGCGCGTGCTCGAGTGCGTGCGCCGGTACGGGCCTATTCCGCCGCTGGACGGGATTACCGCTTCGAGCCTGGTGGCGCGGCTGGGGGCCGACAAGAAGACCATTCAGGGCAAGGTGCATTTCGTGCTGCCGGATTCCATTGGGACGGTGAAGATCCTCTCCGGAATTCCCGAGGCGCGAGTGCTCGAGGCAACCGAGGCGGCGCTCGCATGAGTCCGTTGGGGACCACTCCCGCGGGGGTTCAGGGCGAGGAGCAGACTGCCCGGTGGGTGCGGGAGATGTTTTCCGGCGTGGCGGGCCGCTACGACCTGCTGAACCACGTGCTCTCGTTCCACATCGACAAGTATTGGCGCCGGCGCACGGTGCGGCGAGTGAAGGGAATTCTGGCGCGGGGCAATTCCCGGGTGATGGACCTGTGCTGTGGAACGGGCGACCTGCTGGTGGAACTCGAGAGAGCGGCGGGGAGGACACTCATCGGAAGCGACTTCTGCCATCCGATGCTGACGGCCGCACGGGATAAGATTGCGGCCAAGCGGCTCCGGTCAGTGGTGTTTGAAGGCGACGCGCTCCGCCTGCCTTTGCGGGACGGCTCGCTCGATCTGCTTACCGCCGCGTTCGGGGTGCGCAATTTCGCCAATTACAGGAAAGGCTTCGAGGAGATGCGGCGCGTGCTGAAGCCCGGCGGCGTGGCGGCGATTCTCGAGTTTTCCCAGCCGACGAACAGGGCGTTTGCGGCACTGTACGGATTCTATTCGAGGAAGGTGCTGCCCGGGATCGGCGGCTGGATTTCCGGGTCGAGAAAGGCCTATTCGTACCTGCCGGATTCGGTGCGCAAGTTCCCCAATGCCGAGGAGTTGGCTCTGATTCTGAAGGAGTGCGGATTCCGGGAGGTGGAATTCGAACGGATGACGTTCGGGACGGTCGCGCTTCACCTGGCGAAGGCGTGATGGAAGGCATTCCGAACTTTGGTTCTGGACCGAGTGCTCCACGCATCGGGCTCCGGCGGCATCCAACCGGAGGTACCAGCGGCTCATTGTCTCCCGCATGAGGTTGCCGCAAGCTGGAATCGCCAACAGGAGATGTCCGTCATGAACGCACTTACCGGTGTCATTTTTACCGCCGACCGGGCGCTTCGCAGCGATCTGGAGAACGTGCTCGGGGCGATTCCCGCTTTCCGGCTGATTCCACACGAAGGAGAGCGGTATCCCCAGGTTTCCGAGTTGCGCGCTCTTTTCCGAAGCGCGCCGGAGGTTGTATTTGTCGATGTGGCTGATCTGGCCTCGGCTCTCGATGTCGCCTCGTTTGCCGCCAAGGAACTTCCGGCGGCCCAACTGGTGGCGATCGGACGGTGTTTCGAGTCGCAAACGGTGCTTGCGATGATGCGTTCGGGCGCGCGTGAGTGTCTGCCGTTTCCCTTTCGCCCCGAGGAAATCCGCGAAGCCCTATCCCGCCTGCAACGCGCTCTGGGGCAAACGCCGGTGGCCGCCGCGCCGGCGGCCGGCGTCTTCAGTTTCCTGCCGGCCAAACCCGGTTCCGGGGCGTCCACTATCTGTTTGAATACCGCGGTGGCGTTGTCGCGCCTACCTGGCTCCAAAGTGGCGCTGCTCGATTTCGACCTCTTCGCGGGCACGCAGGACTTTCTGCTGAATCTGGACGCGGGGTTTTCGGTTCGCGATGCCGCCGAGCACGCCGGGCAGATTGGCGATACCATCTGGACTCGGATGATTACCAAGGCCGGCGCGCTGGATGTGCTGCGGGCCGGACGGCCGGATCCGGACCGGCTTCCGGCGCCCTGGCGCCTGCAATCCCTGGTCCGCCATGCTCGTAACGAATACACGGCGGTCTGCATTGATCTGCCTGGAGCGGCGGATCCTGTTTCCGCCGAAACGCTGCGCAATTCGAACCGCATCTTCCTGGTGACGACGCCGGAGACCGCGTCGCTCCACATGGCGGAGCGCGCGATCGCGCTGCTCAAGGAGATGCGCCTCGAGGAAAGGCTCGGCCTGATCCTGAACCGCATCGAGTCCATGTCGCCGAAGAATCGATTCCAAATCGAAGAACTGCTGGGAATGGAAGTGACGGCCGCCGTGCCGAACTCCTACGATGTCTTGCAGCGGGCGCTGAATCTGGGCCAGGCGGCCATCAAAGACGGGCCGCTCGGCAAACGTTTTCTGGAGTTTGCGGAATCACTCCAGTCCGGATATAAGCCGGCGGCGAGAAAGACGGGGTTGCTGCAATATTTCGACAAGATGTTGGGGAAGGCTCCGGTTCACCGGCAATCCTGAGCCGGTTCGAGGAGCCAGCGCCGGCCGTTGAGCAATGTCTTGCCGTCCTGGTCCGCGAGAGTAATGCGGCCTTCCGGGCCGTTGGCGAAGACCAGCACCAGCATCACCTGATCGAGATTCGGCACAAGTTTCCATTTACCCGCGTTGGCGCTATCCCGGCCCATACCGGCGCTTGCACCCGGCACGTCGATGGAGGCGCTGAAGTCTCCCTGGGAATGAAAGCTGCCATCCGCGCAGAGGCTCATTTGCTTGTGTTCGGCGTAGCCGCCGGAGGAGGCCCCGCTCGAATACCGGCTGAAGTAGTGGAGTTTCCTGCCCTTCAGACGGTTGGTCCAGAAGTCCATTGCGGGGGTGGCGCCGACCTTCTGAAACTGGACGGTTTTCGCAACGGCATCAGCGAGTGATGTGTATTCCCGTAGTGTGCCCTCGCTGCCCGCGGCAAGGATCATGGCTCCGCCGCCGTGGGGCGATTGAAGCACGACGAGCCTTGCTTTTCCCGGACGTCCTTCGATCTGGCCTGTCAAATCGAGCACCATGGTGGACTGGGTGAGCATGGTGGCCTGGCCGGCGGGCATTAGCTGGAGATCCTCTCCGTAGGTGATTCCCTCCGCGGAAAGCTTCTTCATTTCTTGAATGCTTCCGGCCGTATGGCGCGTGACGAGAATCCGGGCTTCCGTTCGGGGGGAGATCAACTGATACCAGATTTTGTCGGGAACGGCAGCGAAGCCATCGGGCGCGTGGAAACGGAAGCCGAGGCTCGGGTCATTGACATCCCGCAACCCCTGCTGACGGGTGAAGGATAGCTCGCTGCCGCCGGCGGAAAACTGAAGTTGTTCGCCATTGGCCTGGGCCGTAAACCGCAGCGATTCGTTACCGCCTTCGAGAATGCCGCTCATCCGATTGCCCTCCACCGTGGCGGTTAAACGGGCGGAGTTTCCGTTCGGCAGGACAAGGGATCCTCTCACGGCGCCAGTTCCCGCAGGCCGGAGATCGAGAATGGACTGGCCAGCCTGGACATTGGCGAAGTAGCGGCCGAAAAAGGTTTCCGCGCAGAAGGCTGCCGGAGACAGCAGCGCGAACAGCAACGTGCCAGCGAGGATGTGCAGCCGCGTCATGTGGATAGTATAGGGCACATAAAGCGACAGGTGGCCGGCGTCAGGTGACGCGGGCGGGGCACATCGGCGCCGGCCTAATTGTGGACGGGCTCGAAGTAGCCCTGCGCCAATTCCGGCTTGGCATCGAGCGCCTGCTTCCAGTAGGTGCGGGCTTCTTCCTGCTGTCCCTTCGATTTCAAGGCGTGACCCAGATTGAGCAGCGCTTCGGCGAAGTTCGGACGCTCGGTGAGGGCTTCCTTGTAAAGGCGGATGGCGTCCTCGACTTGGCCGGACTTCTGGAGCAGCAGGCCGGTGTTGTAGAAGAGTTCCGGACTGCGCTCGCCTTGATCGATGAGGCGGGCCTGATAGTCGAGAGCCTGTTCGAAATCGTTGCGTTCGATGGCGAGAGCGGCAAGGCCGCGCAGGGCATCGACGGATTCGGCATTTGATTCCAGGGCCTGCTCATAGGAGCGGCGGGCCGAATCGCGATCACCGATCTTCCAGTAGGACAAGCCGAGGTTGACCAGGGCTTCAGGCCAGTTGTTCTTCTTGCGCAGGCAGGCGTCGAAGGCTTCGGCGCCGCCATGATAATCGCCGCGGGTGAGGCGCAGGTATCCGAGGCGGAACCAGGCGTCTTCCCAATCGGAGTTTTTCACCAGCAGCCGGGTGTAGAGTTTCTCCGCCTCTTCCTTTTGCCCCTGCTGTTCGAGCACGGAGCCGAGGTTATAGAGGATTTCGGGAATGTCCGGCGCCAGTTGCAGGGCGCGGTCATAAGCTTCCTTGGCGCCCTTGAGGTCCCCGAGTTCCTGGCGCACGATGCCGAGGTTGACGAAGGCCTGTTTGGCGTCGGGGCGCACCCGGACGGCTTCGGAGTAAGCCTGGGCGGCCTGATCCAAGCGGCCCAGTTTCTGATAGGCGACGCCGAGATTGAACCAGCGTTCAAAATGGTTCGGAGTGAATTCCACCAGTTTGGCGCAGCAGCGCGCGGCGGCTTCGTAGTCATTCGAGGAGAAGGCGCAGGTGGCGAGCCCCTCGAGCGCGGCCTGGGAGAAGGGGCGGATGGTGAGCAGACGCTCCGAGTATTCGCGGATCATCTTTTCATCCTTGCGCGCCATGCCGATGGTGATGAGGTTGACCAGCGACTCCTCGGAACCGGGATTTTTCTCGAGGATGGAGCGGTAGAGTTCAGCGGCTTCGTCAAAGCGCCAAAGGTACTGGACGGCGACGGCCTTGCCGAAGCGCGCCGTTTCGTGATCGGCATCGCGGGCAAGACAGCGTTCGAAGGCGTCCAAGGCCTGCTCGGCCTTTTCGCTGTGGAGGCGGCAGATGCCCAGCCCCAGCCACGCCTCGAGCCGCTGCGGATCGGCGTCGAGGGCCTTCTCGAACTGGCCGGCGGCGTGCTCCCAGCGCCCCAGTTTCTCGAGGCAGACCGCGAGATTGAAGTTCCCATTGGGATGCCTGGAGTCGTGGGCGAGCAGCCGTGTATAGCTCTGTACGGCGTCTTCGTAGAGTTCCAGTTCATACTGCAGGTGGCCGCGCGCGGAATGCACTTCAGGAGAGTCGGCGCCGTTATTCACGGCGTTATCCAATTCCTTCAGCGCCTCTTTCGCCTTGCCCTCGAGGTGCAGCGAAACAGCTTTGGCCAGCGCCTTGGCATGCGCATTGGACATGTGGGAAGGTTCGGCGATTACGCCCATGGTTACCGGCTTGGCCGGCTCTCTCTCCACGCGCTTTTTCTGGTTCATTGCTTCAGACTCCCATCCTTTGCAGGCAAACTATACGGGGCCAGGAAGGCGCACAGCCGGCCGAGGAAATCATATTGGTGTGAAACCTCGACCCACCGCAGACGCGCCTGCTCCCCTTTTGCACTGAAGAATCCAATTCCACCTGTTTTTATTCGGTCGTCACTCCAATAATCGACCACTTGGCCCTGGACCAATAGGGTGAAACCGTTACCACGCACATCCATGCGTACCCGGTAGAGCGTATCGGCGTGAATCTGCAACGGCAGAGGCCGCCGGTAGTAGGAGGATTGCTTGCCGTTGACCACCGCATAGCGCTCGATGATGGCCTGCGGCAGCGGCCCGGCGGTTGTCAGCGTAATCTTTGTGGCGTAGTAGTTTTCCGTATCCGCGGCGCGATAGACCCAGCCGAGGCTCTTCTTCTCGATTTGGCCCAGGAAGTCCATCCGGTAATCGGACAAATTCAAGGAAGGTTTATAGAGCGCCAGGGGTCCCGTGACAAGAAATCCCGCCGGATCATAGGACCACTGTTTCGACCAGTCGCCGTGTCCTTCCCATTCTCCGAGCCCCGACCGGAAATCGTCGCTCAAAGAGATGGCCGCGCGGCGCAGGATGCTTTGTTTCAGGCCCTCGAGCCCTCCGCTGAGCGGCCCGGCGGCGGCCGGTGTCACCACCGTTTCCGGAGCGTGCGCGATTGCGGGGGACGGCTCGGCAGCTTTCCGGCCGTGGGATCGCGCATGGCTCGAGGCCGGCGGCGCGGCCTCGGCGGCAGTCCCGGGTTCGGTCCGCGGGACGGCGGAGGCGACAGGGGCCGTTTCCTGGCTATTGGTGAGCGAATACACCGTGAGGAGAAGAAGCACTGGGACGGACATAACAAACCATTTCAGATCGGGTCTCGAAATTGGAAGAGCAAACGCAGGGATGCGCATCCAGGGTTTGCGGCGTTCGCTCAATCCCACATTGATGGCGCGAACGGCGTCCCGAACGTCACAATCCTCCGCAATTCCGGCCTGGATGCGCGGCATGATCCGCGCCGGATCCGGCCACAAAGGCGCGAGGTCCTGGCTGGCGAGAACGCTCTTGGGATGGGCCGCCGGGGTGTGGCTGGGTATCGGGAGCGCCTGCCGGGAGAGAGCCGGCCGAGGCTCTCCCGCGAAACGGGAAGCAGGCAGGATCGCCCGCGGGGCCGGCGTTTCGGCGGGAGTTCCCGCCTGGCACCGGATGAATCCAGGAACGGAGTCCCTTTCAAGGAGAGCCACGCGAGCCATCGAATGGCTGGCAGGCAGGGCTGGAGAGGGATGAAAGAGCGCGCCCCGTGGGAATTCCGGCCTCACGACGTGATCCCCGACGCCCGACGCGGCCGGGGCTACCCGGCGGCCGGCGCCGGACGCGATTCCCGCAACGGGTTCGCCGGCCAGCCTCTCGGGCAACTCAGAGAAGAGCAGCGAAGGAGTTCGCAGCAGGCCGGACAGCCTCGGCTTCTCGAACGGCGTGGCCAGATCCAAGGCGGACAAGGCATCCGTGGTTGTCAGTGGAGGCGCGAGCCGGTCAGCACCGGCCACAGCCGCCGGGACGGCTTCGACGGCTTCGCCCTCCGGCGCCCGGAAGGAAACGGTGGGGACGTTCCGGAGCCGGGGCAAAGCCTGCATTTCGCTGATGGGGGCTGGAATGAAAGAAAAGGTGGCTACGCCACGGCAGGCGCGGCACTCGATCGGCCCGGCGGGATACGGCAAGGCCGCGAGACCGGGCTTCCACTCGGATCCGGTTGCCCCGGCAATCAATGTTTCCGGAACGCCGCCGTGCGCAACGCAGGCGGCAAGCGCCGGCAGGTCGCCAAGACGGGGCAGCGGGAAGAACATTTCTCTCGAGCGTACCCGCCGCATATTGCGTTTGCGCTCCACGGCGTCCGGCTTGCCCAAGAGAAGCAGTTTCGAAACCATGGGGGCAGGCGCGGGGTTTTCTTCGAAAGCGAGGACCTCTTCCACGCCCATGGCGGAATGTTCGACAGGTTCAAGCAGGCCGCGCGGGAAGGCTTTAGAGATGGAGCCCGAAAATCCGGGAGCGGATTGCTCGGGAAGAACAGGCGTGGCAGGCTCGATGATCTGCACTTCGACGACGGGTTCCGCCTCCATGGCTCCCTTCGGAAACGCGAGCAGGGGTTCAAAGCCGAGCATGGGAAGCGCCGGAGGAAGGGATGCAAACACGGGGCCGGAGCTAGAATCCCGAAGCGGCGTCTGGAAGACAGCGGGATGTTCCCAATTCCAGGCGTGCTCTCCGCCTTCATCGAGACGGGCGGCATCCCGCCGGGAACTCCAGCCAGGCAGTTCCGGCCGCTGTTCCGCCACAAGCGCATCGAACACCGCCGCCGGGCGCGGGGAGGCGACAGGGCCGGGTTGCGCGATGGGAATTTCCACGGCCCCGGCTGTTGGTGGAAACGCCTCGAGACGCAGATGGAGTTCCGGCAGAAACGGCTCTACCATTTGCCTCAAGGGTCCGACGGCCAGTTGCCGGAAGCCCCGCAGGGACTTGGTGAGGGGGCCGTAGGGAAGAAACCCTTTCATCTCCTCCTGCGGGAGCGGCACACCGCCCGGCGGAGCGGATTTGCCGTTCTTCCCGTTCTTGCCGTTCTTCGTCTCAGTGCCTGTTCCGGTAAGGGTTTCAAAGCGTTTCTGCGCGTCCATGAGACGCGAAAGGGCCATCTTTTCGTGTTCCTGGTGGAAGAGACGGCGATGCATGTCCGAACAGAACTCACTGTCGGCGAGCTTGCGTAGCAGCGCCAGCCGTTTCCCGCAGTAAAGGCACTTCATGCGTCCATGCTCCTAGCTCAGTCCCATGGTAGGGAAGGGAGGATGGGAATACTACGCGGCAAAGGCCCTAGGGAGGGCGGGAATTATGCGGATGGGGCGGGAAATTCCGAGGGTGGGCAACGCGAACACCTTAGCGTGCCGCCAGTCTCCTTTATTCGTCCCACACCGGCATCTTCGCCTTTTGCCGCTTCACGGGGTTGCCATGCGGACCCTGATAGATCACGTCCGTTTCCGGCATATCGAACAGGGGCGCGCCCCGCCACTCCAGGCGGGTGGCATTCATCAGGCCGAACTGACGGCCCGAGGGGCCACCCTCGCTCACATAAGCGAAATCGGCGTCCGTGCGGAGGGGCCCGTAGGAAACCGCGCCGGATTCCCAATCCCACAAGGGGCGTCCATCGCGATTGGCCATGCCGATGGTTTGATCAAGCTTCAGCCCGATGGTGAAACGGATTCCGTCCGCGGTGGCGACGCGAAGGCCAAGTGTGCGATCCTCTTTATTGGAGCCCTCGAGGAGGCTGACCTCGCCGAGCATTCGCGGATCGAAAGTCCCCGCCGCGTGGGGGCGCAGTACTGTAACAAAGGTAAGGCGCTGTCCTTCGAAATACCAGTTGCTTGCGAACTGGTAGAAAGTTTTCGAGGGCTCGTAACGGCGGGTAATTTCTTTTACGGCTTCGCGCTTGCCTTTGCGGTCAAGAAACTCCACGAGCAGATCGCGGGTGTGTGGATTGTTCCAGCGGACGCCGCCGATCTGCAAGCCTTCGGGCCAGGAGACGGCATACCCATCGCCGGTCTTCAGGATGTGGGCAGGATGCCAGATATTGGCGAAAGTCTTGTGTCCGGCGCGGGTGATGCGGATGTTGTCGACGACGACGAAGCTCCCCAGGGAGGGGAAGAACAGAAGGATGCGGTCAGCGGTATAGCCGCGGGAATCATCACGCAGGCGGGTGCGGGAATAGTCGATGCCGCGGAAGGAATGGAAATGCACTTTCTCGGTTTCGACGGGCGTGTAGAGCTTGTCGGCGGCGAGGAAGTCAAACATGTCGCCGTGCATGGGAAAGCCCTCGCGGGCCACCACGCGATTGTGAAAGACATCGGCGCGCCAGCCGCCGAAGTAGTCATTCTGGGGGCGGTAACCTCCGTCGCCGAGCAGGAGGACGCCGTCATCCATCAGGGAAGTAATGGAGTTTTCGTCGGCGTGGCCGTGGTGGGGCTTCTCTTCGTAAGCCGCGAGAACCTGGTTTACATGGTCACGGGTGTAGCGCCCGTAGGGGCCCTGGTCGCGGTAGTTGAGAAGGAGATAGGCGCCAGCGGGGTTGCGGAACACGATCTTCTTTCCGATGAGGTCTTCGAGCGCCTCGGCGGAGCGCGTGAGGCGGAAGGGTTTGGTCTCGACCCCGGGGTCGAGCCATTTGAGCGCCTGCGCATTGGCAAGCATGCCGTAGCCGCCGAGGGGGAAGCGGGCGCGCCAGTAGTCGTAGAGGCGTTCGGCGGCGTACAGATACTCGCCGTTGTGATAAGCGGAGGAAGCGCGGACGAGCACCGCCACGTACAGTTGCCACATCGAGGACCACTCGCCGTCGCCGAAGTCGGGCATCATGCCGCCGGGCATCTGCAACTGGCGGTAATAGTCGAAGTAATAGCGGGTGGTGGGCTTGGCCATCAGTTCTTCCTGGCGGCCGGTGGAGTCGGCGCAATCGAGAAGGAACATCATCCACAGCGGCTGATAGAGGGAGGCGTCCTCGACGGACCAATGGCCCCAGCTTTCGCTTTCGAGCGCTTCGGCATAGCCGCGCCACTTGCCCGCTTCCGGGTCCCTGGGCATGGCCTGGGCGGCGCGGTGGAAGCCGGCGGCCCCGATGAGGGAGCGGTTGTGCGCGCCCCAATCGGGCAAGGCGTACTGGCCGCGCATGGTGAGACGGATCAGTTCCTCGGCCGAGGAACGGTCCGCGGGCGGGAGCGAGGGGCGGAAATAAATGTAGGCTTCGATGAAGGATGCGACGTGGAAGGGATGGATGGGGCGGCGGGCGGCGGCGGTGGCGTGGATCTCTTCTTTGGCCCAGGCGAGGTACTTGGGATCTTTGGTGCGGGCGTGGAGCCGGGCCATGCCAAGAATGCCGTAGCCCTCGCCCTGGCGCGTCTGATCTTTGGCGTAGTTAGCCGTGAACCAGGAATGCCATTCCGCGATGGACTGCGTGAGGTCCGCTTCCAGACGTTTCTCGAAGGCGCGGGTGTTAGTCTGCGCCGGCGCCGCCGCGAGCAGCAGCAGGAATAAAGCAAACAGCCGGGATGTCATTTTCAGGCTTCCGCGCGGCGCGACTGGGCGTTCCAGCGAATGCGCCTGCCGGTGCGTAGCGATTCCATTGCCATGCAGAGAACGACGTTGGTGTACTGTCCCACTTCGATGGGCGCGTTCGGCTCCTGGCGCGTGCGGACACATTCGAGGAAGTTGCGGATGTGGGCGCGGGCGGCTCCGTTGAAGCTGCCGGGCTTGCGGACGTTGGGGTTCGCGACGAGGTCGATGGCCTTGGGGTCTTCCGTGTAGAGCGCGTAAGATTCGCGGCCCACATCGAAGCGCGCCTTGTCGCCGTGGAACTGCTCTAATTGGTCATTGACCCCGGCGTAGCGCATGGCCTGGTAGCCGAGCGTAAAAATCGCCAGATAGCCTTCGGGATACTCGACGGACATGGTGGCGGTTTCGGGCACTTCGGCGCCGGGGATGTTGGGCTTGATGGAACTGGCAGTCACAGCCAGCGGGTAAGTGGAGTTCTGAAACCAGTGGATGGCGTCGATGACGTGGGCCGCCTGCCCCACCAGCAATCCGCCGGAATAGTCCCAGAACCAATACCAGTTGAAGAACCGTTCGGGGCTCATTTCGCGGGCGGGGGCGTTTCCAAGCCACTGCTTCCAATCGAGCCTGCCGTTGAGCGTGGCTTTGCGGAAGGAGGAGGTGTTGTTGAGCCACCAGCTATTGACCAGCTTCACCTTGCCGCAGACGCCGGAATCGATGATCTGCCTGGCCTGCTGGAAGACGTCGAAGCTGCGGCGCTGCGTGCCCACCTGCACGATGCGCTTTGTGCGCCGCACGGCTTCGATCATGCGAAATCCGTCGGCGATGGTGTGGGCGAGGGGCTTTTCGACATAGACGTCCTTGCCCGCCTCTACCGCATCGATGGTCATCTGGGCGTGCCAGTGATCGGGAGTGGCGACCACCACTACGTCGATGGACTTGTCTTCGAGCAACTTCTTGTAGTTGTCGTAGCCTCTGGCTCCGGTGGAGGCCGCCTTGAGGCCGGCCTGGAGATTGGGGTCGTAGACATCGCACACGGCCGCCATCTCGACGCCGATCTCCTTGAATTCGCCGGTGAGGTAGCGTCCGCGCCCGCCGGCGCCGATGATGGCTCCCCGGACGTGATCGGAAGCAGCGGGAAGGAGGGAAGCCGCGCCGGCGGCAAGAGCAGTTCTGCGGAGAATAGGCATGCCTTCCAGATTATACAAACCGGCTCCGCCGCGAATCATTGAGAGGATGGGAACGCCGGGGGCACAACGTGAAGGAGAGAGGAGTGTGTCCATGTTGTCCTGGCTTCGTGGTCTGACCGGTGCGGAGGTGGTGATGCCGGTGCTGAGCGGTCCTCTGCGGGGATCGAAGTGGGTGGTGCGGTCGAGCGTGCGTTCGTGCGTCCTCGGCACCTATGAGCGGGAGAAGTTGGATCAACTGGCATCCCTGTTGCCCGCGGGCGGGGTGTGCTACGACCTGGGCGCGCAGGCGGGCTACCACGCCGTACTGGCTTCGAGGCTGGCCGGAGGGAGTGGGATTGTGTACGCGTTTGAGCCGCTACCGCGCAATCAGATATTTCTGCGCCGGAATCTGGAGTTGAACGCCATACGCAACGTGATCGTGGTAGCGGCGGCAGTAACGGACCGGGACGGCGAGCTATGCTTCGACCCCGGGGCGGGATTCATGGCGGGACACCTGAATATGCAAGGGGAAGGGATCCGGGTAAGAGCCGTGAGCCTGGACCGGTGGATACGCCAGGAAGGCGCGCGCCCGCCGGACGTGATCAAGATCGATGTCGAAGGGGCGGAACTGAGCGTCCTGGGGGGCGCGGAACGGGTGATCAGGGAGCGCCGGCCCGCGGTTCTGCTGGACACGCACGATTTTCTGGGCGGCGAGTGCGCCGGCCTGCACGAGAAGTGCCTGGAGCGATTGAGGAAGCTTGGCTACAGCCGGATCGAATCGGACCGTTCCGGGCGGTTTGCGGGGTGTCTCACCGCCATCGCCTGAGCGCCAAGGCACGGGAGCGCCAATACACAAAGGAGCAGCGAGTGTAAGATATCTTTTATGAATCGAAGACTCTTACTTCTTGGAGCGGGGGCGGCGCTCGCCGCCGGCGCCGCCGAAACCAACAAGCCCGTGAAAGTGGCGGGCGGATGGAAAGCCGGCAATCTCTACTACACTTCGGGCCTTACCGGAGTCCGTCCGGAAGCGCGAAAGGATCCGCTGGCGTTTGGCGGAGATATCAAGGAGCAGACGCGGCGCACTCTGGAGCAGCACAAGAAGAATCTTGAATCTCTCGGGTCGTCGCTCGAGAACGTGATCAAGGTGACCGTGTTTCTGGCCGATGTGAAGACGGAGAAGAACGCGATGAATGAGGTCTACGCCGAGTTTTTCCCGAAGAATCCGCCGTCACGCTCGGCGTTCGGCGTGGAGTTTCCGGACACCGCCACGCGAGTCGAGATCGAGTTGCTGGCGTGGGTTCCGTAGGCGCGACGCGGCGCGGTCAGCGCTCAGAAGGTGATGCCGACCATGAAATCGACCTGATTCGAATTGGCGGTCAGGCCGCTCAAGGGAAGGGTGACGATCGGCTGCTGGAAGCGGCGCGAAAAGCGCAGTTCCGGAGTGAGGCGGACTAACGGGACCTTGATGTCCACTCCGGCTCCCATGGCGAGTCCCGTGCTGTTGCGTGTGGACGTGATGCCGGTGATCTTCTGGAAAACCGGCCCCGCGCCGACGAACGGGCGCACGATGATGCCGGGGAAGCGGTAGCGCACCATGAGGGGGAACTCCCATTGTCCGGCGCCACTGGTTTCCGTTCCGGTATCGGTGGTGGTTTCGAAGTTGTAGCGGCGGTAGAGGGCGTCAATGTTCAGCCCGAAGCCCGCCGGCAGCCGCAGTTCGAGCGTCGGACCCAGAACGAAACGGTTATGGCCGGCGAGGGAGAAGGTGCGGCCGCGCGCGGCGTCAAAGGCGTCGCCGAAGGGGATTCCACCGCGGATTCCAATGGAAAGAGCGTCCGCGCAGGCAGGCGAAGCCAACAACAGAAGTAGTACAAAATGTTTCAAGCGCTCTTCCTTTCGCGCTCCGCCCGGCAGCCCTCGCAAGGGCAGATGAGGCGCAGGTGTTCGTAGGAGTAGATGCCTGAGTTGTGCCCGTCGTTCCACCGGATCCGGATGGCGTAGTTGCCCGCGGGCTCGACTCCGTCCATGCGGATGGCGGGCTTAAACATTGGAAACGCATCGGATTTCGGCTCGGAATAACTGGTTTTCAGCGGCTTTGTGCCGTGCGCCCCGGTACAGGCGGCGCATGGGCATTCGTCCCGCAGATAGGCGCAGGTGTACTCGCTGCGATGGCCGTCTTTCCAGTCGATCTTGATGCCTTTGGATTTTGAGATGGCGATGTGTTCGGGGTTGTCTGTCGGAATCATAGCACTCTCTCGACGTCTCTCACTCCGGAGATACGGCGAATGGCGGCGAGGATTTTCTCAAGCTGGCGCTTGTCCCTTACCTCGCAGGTCAGGTCGATGACGGCGCTGTCGCCGGTCCGCTTACTATCGATGCGCGCTTCCACGGACCGGATATTGGTGCTCTCGTTGTAGAAAATGGATGTAATTTCGTGAAGCATTCCGGGGCGGTCTTCCGTGTATACCATCAGCTTGACGGAAAATTTCTCCGCCACGGCCCGCGCCCACTCGACGTCAATCCGCCGCTCGGATTCATAGAGCAGGTTCTGAACGTTCTTGCAATTCGTGGAATGAACGGCAATGCCCTTTCCGCGGGTAACATAGCCCACGATACCCTCGCCGCGGATGGGATTGCAGCACTTGGCGCGGTATACCAGGACGTCGTCGATTCCCTTCACCTTGATGACAAGGTCGCCGTCCGCCCCGGGGATGGACGTGGGGGGCGCGGCCGGGGCAGGCGCGGATTTGACCGGCTCGGCCTCATCGGATACCTGGTCGGGAGCGAGCAGATGGAGGATGTGGCGCGCGGAAAAACGTCCGAAGCCGAGCGCCGCGTAGAGATCCTCCATTTTGCTGTGCCCGTATTCGCCGGCCACCGATTCGAGCTTTCCCCTGGCGATCCTGTTGAGTTGAATGCCTAGCCGGCGCGCTTCCTTCTCGAGGTACTTCTGGCCGATTTCGATGGCCTTGGCGCGCTCGGTGGCATTGATGAAATGGCGGATCTTATTGCGGGCGCGCGAGGTCTTGACCAGCGCCAGCCAGTCTTTACTGGGGGTGTGGTTCTGCTGGGTGAGAATCTCCACGACGTCGCCGTTGCGGAGCTGGTACTTGAGCGGCACGATACGGCCGTTTACTTTCGCGCCGACGCAGGTATGGCCGACGTCGCTGTGGATGGCGTAGGCGAAATCGATGGGGCAGGCTTCGCGCGGCAGAACGATCACGCGGCCCTTGGGGGTGAAACAGTAGACTTCTTCGGAGTAGAGCTCCACCTTGAGGGTGGAAAGGAACGCCTGCGAGTCGCTCATCTCCTTCTGCCACTCCACCAGGTGCCGCAGCCAGGCGATGCGCTGGTCGTCGTCCGTGGCGCCCCTGCGGCCTTCCTTGTACTTCCAGTGAGCGGCAATACCCTCTTCGGCGATGCGGTGCATCTCTTCGGTGCGGATCTGCACCTCGAAGCTGTGCCCGCCGGGCCCGAAGACGGAGGTGTGCAGGGACTGGTAGAGATTGGGGCGGGGGATGGCGATGAAGTCCTTGATGCGCCCCATGATGGGGCGCCATTCGTTATGAATGACGCCGAGCGCGGCATAGCAGTTCTTCACGGAATCCGTGATGATGCGGATGGCGAGCAGGTCGTAGACCTGGTCCATGCCGATCTTCTGCCGCTTCATTTTCTGGTAGATGGAATACGGGCGTTTCAGGCGGCCGAAGACACGGACGGGGATATTCTCGCGCGCCAGTTTCGTCTCGACAGCCTGCTTGATCTGTTCGAGATACCCTTCGTTGGCTTGACGCTGGGATTCCAACTGCCGCATGATCTCGGCGAACGCTTCCGGGTCCTGGTACTTGAAGGCGTTGTCCTCCAACTGCGCGCGGATGCGGCCCATTCCGAGACGGTGGGCGATGGGGACATAGATGTCGAGCGTTTCATGGGCAATACGCTCCTGGCGTTCGCGCGAGAGCGAATCGAGCGTGAGGAGGTTATGCATGCGGTCGGCGAGTTTGACGATGATGACGCGGATGTCACTGGTCATGGCCAGCAGCATTTTGCGCAGGCTCTCCGCCTGGCGCTCTTCGCGGCTGGCGAGTTTCAGCTTACCCAGTTTGGTGACGCCGTCCACCACCGCCGCCACCTCGTCGCCGAACAGACGCCGGATCTCTTCCGCCGATACGTCCTCATCCTCCACCACGTCGTGGAGCAGGCCTGTCTGGAGGCAAACCATGTCCATCTGCTCTTCGGCGAGGATGGTGGAAACGGCGATGGGGTGGAGAATGTAGGGCTCGCCGGAAGCCCGCTTACGGGTGCGATGCCAGTAGGCGGCCTGTTCGAAGGCGCGGCGCAGAGGACCGAGATCGTCGGAAGGGCGGTAACTTCTGACCTTGTCTTCGAGAACGCGGTAGGCAGCCTCGACTTCGGGCTGCTCCCAGGGCTCCAGCGGTTTCGCGATTGCGGGTTCGGCGGGAGACAGAGTAGGATCGGATGCCATTGTGCGATAGGCGGCCGGTAAAGCTTATTTCCATTATAGGCGTTGGAGTCAACGGGCTACTTGAGAAGCCGCCAGAGGCTGGTGAAGTCGTCCGTCCAGAGAATGGCGGCGGAATGTCCGGAAGGCGGCCGGCCGGGTGTTAGCTCCATCCATGTGGCCGAAAGCGTTCCCAAGGCTTCATCTCCCGCCGAATCAAAGCGTAAGGGGCGGTAATGCAGATACCCGGCAAGCCCTCTGACGACAGGTTCGAGGTTCAGGCTGCGGTTCGAAATGTGGAACAGGAGACGGCCGTCCGGCGCGAGATGGCGGCGGTAAATCGCGCTGCATTCAGCCGTCAGGAGGTGCGCGGGGATGGAATCGGAGGAGAAGGCGTCGATGGCGAGGAGATCGAAATGCCGGGGAGCCTCCTCGCGCAGGCGGATGCGGGCGTCGCCTTCGACGATGTTGACCCGTGCGGCGGAATCCTTGAGATAAGTGAAGTACCGGCGGGCGAGGGAGATCACGGCGGGATTGATTTCATAGAAGCGGAACAGGTCGCCCGGCTCTCCATAAGCCGCCAGAGTTCCCGCTCCGAGGCCCACCACGCCGACGCGCAAAGGGCGGCGGGTGTGATTGCGAACCGATTGAAGCGCGAGGCCGATGCCGCTGGCGCGGCCGTAATAGGCGGTGGGATAGCGGCGGCGCCCGGGATCGAGGAACTGCATGCCGTGAGTGGTTGCGCCATGTGTCAACATGCGCCGGGGACCGGGAGCATCCGCGGCTTCGGTCACGCGCAACACTCCGAAGAAATTGCGGGAGGCGGCCAGCACGCGGCGTGGTCCCGTATCGAAGACCGTGAAGGGAATCAGGGCGGCCATGAGCAGGCCGGCCGCAGCGGCCCGGGACAACAGGGGCATATCGCGCAACCGGTTGAGATCGCCGCTCCGATACCAGGCAATCAGCGCGAGGATCGCGGTGGCGGAGAGCAGCAGGGGAAATTCCGCATACGAGCGAAACAGGCGCGGGCAGAGCAGCGCTACAATTCCTCCTCCGATGGCGCCGCCCGTGGCGATGGCCAGGTAGAACGGGCCGAGGAGGCCGGGCTCAGGCTTGGCATGGGCCAGTTCGCCGTGGAGGATGATGAGGCAGACAAACAGGGTTGCGGCGTCGGCCGCGAGGATCGCCTTCAGGGGGAGATTGCCTCCCGTCCCGTACAGGGCGCAGGCGATGGGAATCGCAATGGCGGCCAGCAAAGCGTAAAGACGGCGCTGATACCAGCGGGGGTGATCAAAGACGATAATGAAGCTTAAAAGATAAAGGACAAGGGGGGCGATCCAGAGGAAGGGAAGGGATGCGACTTCCTGGCACATCTGGTTCGTCGTGGCGATCAGGAGGGCGGAACCGCAGGCTGGGAGCACGAACCAGGAGGCGCGAAAGCGCAAGGGCGGCCTGGCGCGCCACGGGGCGGGCCCGCGGGTCCAGGCAAGCGCCGCGCACAGGACCGCGAAGCCGAAGTACCCGGCTGACCAGACATCCAACTGCCGGCGGAGGGGGATCCAGGGCTCGATGAGGACAGGGTAGGTGAGAAGGGCAAGCAGGGAAGCGAAGTTCGAGAGGGCGTAGAGACGGTATGGGTCGCCCCCGGTGTACCAGCGCTGGAGCAGAGGGGAGGTGGCGGCCAGCAGGAAATAGGAGGCTCCCGCCGTTCGCGCCAGGGTGAGCAGGATGCCAAGGGATGGCCCGGAGAGATCCGCCGGGGATGGATGCAGCGGCAGGCAAAAGAGCGAGGCGGCAAGCAGGATGGCGTGGAGCCTCCCGCGAGCCACGGCGGCGTAGCCGTAGCCCGCGACCAGCGCGCATTGGAAGAAAAGCAGGCACACAGTCCACACGGCGGCGCCGCCCCCGAACCAGGGAAGCAGTATTTTCCCGAGCATGGGCTCGACCTGAAAGAGAAGGAAGGAGGAGAGTAGAATGACGGCGGAGAAGAGCGTCACAAATAGTCCTGACGGGCCGGCTTTCGAGCCGCAAAAACAAACAGGCGGCCCTGGTAAGGCCGCCCTTTAGACACTGCAATTGAAAGAGACTACTTCGATTCCTGAACGATGCCGTGATTGGCGGGCTGGCGCGCGGCCTTGATTTTCTTCGTCTCGAGGGCCTTCTGGACCCAGGAATCGGCGATTTCGACCTGTTTCTTATATTCTTCGGGGGTGTCGGCAAGATCGGCGCGTTCACGGATGAGCAGGTTCAAATAGGCCATGGCATCGTCATATTCCTTATCGATTGACAAGGCTTTTTCGAAGTCCTTGATGCCTTCCTCGATCGTGGCGCCGTACTTTTCCTTCAGCTCTTCCTTGACCTTCTTATCCTTGATGGGACCGGGGTCTTCCGCCTTCATTCCGAGTTTGGCCTTGGCGGCCATCAAAGCGGGATACCACTTCGCCCAGACGATGACGCCGAGGCTGTAGTAGGCTTCCTTGTTCTCCGGATCGACCTCCGCAAGCTTGGCATACCAGACCTTGGCTTCGTCGAGCTTCTTCAACTTGTCGTCGAGCGCGGTCAAGCCCTGGGCCTGCGTGTAATAAAGCGATGCGAGCGAAGCAATGGCGATCTTGTCGCCGGGGTTCTGCTCCAACACCTTCATGAACTGTTCCTTGGCGAGCCGGCTCATTTCCAGGTTTTCCTTGGATTCGGCGCCGGGAATGTACTGGCTCATGTAGGCGGTG
>JAIXKK010000112.1 GCA_026954325.1 Bryobacterales bacterium
GCCTTTGAGGCGGCCCAACTCATCAAGCCACCCGCTTTGCGGGGGGTGTCTGACTTCCGCAGTAGATCCCGCCCCATCCCCTCCAACTCCCGTTCCAGTTCACTATGGTTCACCTGACACGCCTCCTTCGAACGTAGAAACCCGGAGATGGCCGCATAGGTTTGGTCCGCTTCGGCAAACGGATTGGCCGCCGCACAGGGTAGGGCGCTCATGGCTGTCCGCCGTCTCCCCGCAGCCGTGCCTGCGCATCACGCCGCAGTCGGTACACCAACACCCGCTTGGGCTGGGCGCCATGCAGGCGATGCCGGCGATCCTGCCGTCCGCGCCCACTGGTTTGCCCAATCTCGATCCAATTGGCCGCCCGGTAGCAGACGCCGCTATAGCGCGTCGCGTCCACGAAGCTTTCCACCAACAGCGGCGTGACGCTGTATTGGGCCTGCCAATCGATGGGCAAACGCCGCAGTGCCTGAGCCAACGTGGCGCTGGCCAAATTCTTGATATGCACCCAGGGCAACAGCAAGAACCGGCTGTTGTTGACCACCCGCTGCAAATGGCGCGCGCGGGTGGAGTCGTCCCAGCCAATCCACCGGTCCCGCGCCTGGATCCTCCACGCGGCGCTGGAAAACTGCAGGCAGCCCGCCACCGCGGGCGCGGGCCGCTGAATCCAGACCAGATACTCCAGGTGTGCGCCGAACGGCACTTTGTAACCGAGCGGGTGATGGCGGTCAACCAATTCGCGAAACCGCCGCCGCGCTCCTGCACTGGTAACCCGCTCCACGCTCACTGGGGCAAATGCTTCCAGGGGCCCGCGCAGCGTCGCGCCCGCGTCGCCTGACTCTGTGCGCGGAATCGAAGTGACCGACCCGATTGGCCTCGTCTGCCGCTTGGCGGGTAAAGCGAGCATTCCCTGCCCCTCCAATCGCTCCAGCAGTTGGAGGCATTCGGGTTGCTTCAACGAGCCATTGGCGCGGCGCCAGCCTAACAACTCGCTAATCGTGTTGGCCAATTCTTTTCGGCTCAGGCCGCCACAGCAAGCGGCGACTTCGCACATCACCGCGATCTCGGAAGCCGTGAACACCCGGCCGCCGCAACGGAACTCGTGGCTATCTTCCAGGTTCGCCACCGTAGTTGCTCCTACTGCGCCACCCCTACGATAACGAAACCCGAGAGAAATGTCCAGCCCTGCGGCGGAGAAAAATTCATGGCGAGCCCAAACGGCCCGTTGCAGCGCTGCAACAGCACACAGGACGTGTCAACCCAGAGCAAGATCGCGCCACCCGATGCAACGATATCCCACCAGCGCCCCGCTATCCCCCTGTTTCGCTCGCCCCGAAAACACGCTGCCGACAGCTATCCTATTGACAGATTGCGCTTTCGTCCCAAACGAAAAAGAGCCGCACCCGTTCCGGTTGTATCTGTTCGTGCCCGCGTTAATATCTTGCCTTTGTGGGTCTTGATACTCCACAGTGAACCCCAGAATCGGGTGATAGCTGATAAACTGCCCCGTCACTGCGGTTCTACCCAGGATGTTGAATAACGGCTGTGTAAACGTCCCGCCCGTGGTATCCCAGAAAAAGACATCCTTCATGTTGAGCGGATCCGTCCGCATGTGGGACCACGTGCTTTGATAAGGGTCGTAGACGAAGAATCCGCGATATTCATCATGAGCCGAATATCCATCGCCCGAATATGCGGTCGGGTCATTCTGGTTATGGTCGACATCCTCTTCCTTGAAAAAGTACCTCCCGTATTGTTGCTCCCACGAGTCAGCGATCCCGTTGGCGGTAGTGTCGCCGCTGCATCCCAACGCGCCGCAGACGTCGATTGGAATACGCGCAAAGGTCTCCCCCGTAGCTTGGACAGAGGTCGTAATGCCCACGCCGCCGATCGTAACCGTAGCGCTGATCCTAGCGCGCCCCCCGAAATCCCTCGATCGCACGATAGCCGTTGCGGATGAGACCGCGATCTTCGTCGTCATGGATTGGCCAATTGGATCGAACGGTTGGAACAAACCTGGAGTCTGGTCCGTGTCCTGAAAGTAGAAATCTTCCGCTGAATCAATCGGGTCCGTGCAATCGGGCACGGAACAGTTGTTTGTGGAATCCCCCCGGAGTTTCGATACCTGCGTCAGTTGAAACTGCACGGTTCCACTCACGGGGAAGGGCCCAGTCGTCGGGTTCATCGTCACCGTATGCGATACCGTGCATCCAACATGGCCGCTGTTGCAATTTCCCTGCGGCGTGACAAGGCTGTTTACCGGCCAATAATCGGCGGGGGTATTCGAAAGTTGCAGCATGGCAATGTAGACCGTGGGATGCCCCGCATTCCTTCCGGAAGCATTCGCCCCAAGGCTCGCCGAGGGAATGGCCGATCCTGCAATCGGATTGGTAGTGACGATCGCAATCCGCCCTCCTCCGCCTCCCGCACCGTCATATCCCGCAAGTCCGTTAGTCATGAAAGTGCCGGTTGCCGCGGTCCCACCCGACGCACCCAGTCCGCCCATCCCCCCATCCGCCGTGATAGCGGCATTCAGCACGACTGTTGGCGCTTGGAGGAAAACCGACCCCCCAGCCCCGCCGGCGGCGCCGCCGCCCCCATTCCCCCCATAGGTATAGGAATGGCTTTGACCGTCATACGCCCTCGCCAGGGTGCCGGAGCCCGGCTGCGCATTTCCGCCGTTGCCGCCGTTTGCGGTGATTCCACTGCCATCAATTGTGATTGTACCGGTGGACCTGAGGACGACATTCCCGGCGCCGCCTCCGCCGCCACCCCCTCCCCCGCCCGCTGACAGGATCGTCTTCACGCCATTGGTGATGTTCCACCAGCCGCACCCTCCCCCGCCTCCGGATCCACCGCCGGCGGACGGTGGCGTCATGCCCACCACGGGAGCGCCAATTGGTTCCGCGGCAATGTGGCGGAAAAAGCCATCGATACCCTGTGATTGGGCCCCTTTCGTGCCATTGCTTCCACCAGCCGATCCGCCGGACGGAAAAAGAGCGCCGGAAGAACAGGTGGAGGTTACCTGTGTCGATGGGGTTCCCGGCCCGGTTCCACCTGTACCCATGCTCCCGAACATTTCGCTCGGATACCCGCTGCCTCCCCCATCTCCCCCACTGCCCCCGGATCCGCCGTACCCGCCCCCGCCGTTCCCGCCCCGCGCTCCTGGCCCGCCCGTGGCCGTGGGAACTTGCCCTGCTGCATTCGCCCCAGCGCCGCCATTCGTGATGATGCCGCCGGTGGCCCGGATATCACCCGCCGCGTCGATCCTCATGTCCGCTCCGAAAGCCTCCAACTTTCCCTCAATCAGAATGTCGCCTTCCGAGCGAAACTCCACGGAGTCATAATCTTTGATTCGAATCGTGACGCCTCGGGGTACATGCACACGCGGCGCCTCCACCACCAGAGAAGATCCGCTTCCCCGTTTGCCCCCTGCCTGCCCGGGAAACGAAATCACGGAATCCCGCACCGGATGGAAGCCGTTTGCATACCGCACCCGCGTAGCCGTTCGCGCCCCTGCGTTAGCCTTCGTGGATGCCTGAATGAATGTCGCGCTCCCGTTTGATAAGGGCGCCCCCACTCGAGTTCCGGAATGGTGCAGCCGGGTCTGGCCGGACTGGGAAACCAATATCAGGGACAAAAATCCCGCAATCAGGAATGAAACCCCGCGCATGCTGAAATTTACCCTTTCGCAGGCAGCAATCCGCTTCCGAGTCGCTAAAAATAAGGCTTAAGATCCGAACATCTGAAACTATAAGCTAATCGATCATCGACTACAAGGCTTTTTTCGCGCGATCATCAAAAATATTTCGGAATTATAGGAGAGCCGCTACTCTTGGGCCCCGATTCAAACCACTCCCGCCCGAGACTGCCACCCCAACCCCACCATGCAAACCGCACTGAACCCAAAATAAAGCCCAAGCACATCCACATGCGACCCGGGACCCACCTTGATCCACCGCGCCCCCAAAGCCAGAAACACCAGCGCGAATCCAAACGAGGCCACTCCCGCTAACCCAATAACCTTCACCCGCCGCCCGCGAGCCAATCCCATCTCCAGGACCCCGCTACTCACCGCCATCACCATCACCAGAATCGCCACCGTCAGAAATCGAACTCCATAACGGACAAAGGCATACTGAATCAGCCCGAGCAACGCCATTGCCAGTCCATTCACCACAAGCAGCCACCACCTGCCCGTAGCCGGCCGGAAAATCTCGGCCGCTACCGCGCAAACTCCCGCCGCCATCCCAATCTTTCCCAGGAAATGAACCGCGCCATTCCACGAAGCCATCGTCAGCGAGCCCTATCCTTCGAAAACACAACGCTCCAAGTTGTTGATGGTGTTGAGAAGCTGAGTTGGATCGTCTCGAAATTAGGTTACGCGTGAATACATGGGATGCCCCTCTTGTCTGGCCGCGGCCTATTTTAAGTACCGGCCCGCGGTCTTTTTCATCCCCCGTTGTGGCCCCCCGCCATGGGGATTCACCACCCATTCAAAAAAATCGCCCCAATCCTTTCTACCACTTACAAACCCGCCCCACTAACCTCCCAACCTCCGCGTGCTACAACCAAGTCAGAGTACGACCCTATGTCCACCATCAGCCAGGCACACAGCGACGCCGCTCGCATCAACGGAGCCAAATCCCACGGCCCCATTACCCCCGAAGGCAAAGCCCGTTCCTCCCAAAACGGCCGTACCCACGGCCTTGCTGCCTCCCGCATCGTCTTCCAAACCCCCGAGGAGCAATCCGAATACGACACCCTCCACGCCGGGTACGCCGCCAACCTCGCCCCCAAAGGCCCCATCGAGCGCGATCTCTGCGAACAACTCATCCACGCCGCCTGGCGCCTACGCAACCTCGCCGTTGCCGACGCCGCTCTCTACGACACAGCCGCCGGCGACCCCCTCCTCTCCACTCAGCCCGAAATTGAAAAACGCGCCGCCCTCCTCCACCGCTACCGCACCACCGCCGAGCGTTCCTACCAGCGCGCGCTCAATCAATTGAAGTCCCTCCAGAATGACCGCCTCTACCGCGAGCAGCTCCCCAAACTCCTCCCCCCGGACGCCCCGCCCCTCGCCAACGCCGAACGCTTTTCCGCCCGAACCCAGGCCAACCTCCGCTCCGAACTCAAACACACCGTCAAGCAGGCCGAAAATGAGGCGAAATCCTTCTCTTCCCAGATCCAGGAGATGCTCACCCAGTTCCGCAAATAACCTCCCCCCTCCAGAAACCCTCGAAAATCCTCGTCCTCGCGCTCCAACTGCGTCTCCACGCGCGCATCTTGGTAAAATAGAAGATTAACCGCAAGTCCCTTCGCACCCCTTAAAGGAGTTAGCTTGGCTGATCAACCG
>JAIXKK010000220.1 GCA_026954325.1 Bryobacterales bacterium
CATACTGCTGCATCTCGTGGTCCAGCTTCGTCACCCCGTCCGCCGCCGTGAACAGTATGTCGCTCCCGTCCGCCTTCGCCACCGTCTTCAGATTCGGATCCGTCACCGCAAACAGCATCGGAAAACTCGCCAGACTCGCCGCCCCAGCCACCTGCCCGTGATACACCGTCACCGCCTTGCGGTTGCTCCACGACGTGTTGTACCACCCCGGAGCGCTCCCCGTCCCAAACGTCGCCGTCACCGTCAACGGCCCCGTCATCGTCACGTTCTGCGGCGTCGTTGTCCCCGCCAGCGCGCCCGTGAACCCCGTGAAGGTATACCCCCCAGCCGCGCTCGCGCTCACCGCCACCACGCTCCCGCTGTTCACCCACCCGCTCGCCGGCGTAATGCTTCCCCCACCCGCCGGATTCGCCGCCGTCGTCAGAAAATACTGCGTCGTGAAGTTCGCCGTATACGTGGCCGCCGCCCCCGGCCCCGTCACCGAATGCGACTGCGCCCCGCCGTCGGACCAGCTTGCATACACATACTGCACTCCCGCCGCCCCCGCTTGCGTCCCCGCCGTCGGAGCCACCGTATGGCTCGTCCCCGGCGTCCACTGGAAACTGCACGGAGCCGCGCACCCCGCCCCGTCCACCGTCAGCAACAACCCCGCCGGCGCGCTCGTCACCGTCACCGGCACCGTCGTGGTCCCGCTTTCCTGCCCGCCCACCGTGTAGAACGTTCCCGGCGAGTTCTGGTTATTGAACTCCGTCGCAATCCAATCCCCGCTCCGCGCCACGTTCGCAATCCGCACCTCGTCCATCACCGCGTCCGCGTAGTAGTTGCTCGCCCCGCTCGCCTGCGCGCTCCCGATCCGCGTCACCTTGTCCGCCGCCGTGTACGTCCCCGAACTTGCGCTGCCGTCCGCGATGCCTTCATAGTAGCCCCGCAGCGTCGTCCCGTCATACGTCATCGTCACGTAGTGCCAGTTCGTGTCCGCGATCGTGCTGCCCTTGAAGTTCTTGCCCGTGTTCCAGTTCCCTACCAGGTACTGGATCTGGCCGGTGGTCAGCGTCAGAAACCGGTAGCTCGCCCCGCTCCCGTCACTGTCGTCCCCGTGCCACACAATCGCGTCCACCGTGCTGTTGCTGCTCTTCTTCACCCATGCCGAAATCGTGAAACTGCCGAGCCCGCTCCCCAAACCCGCGCTCGACGCAATCGACACCCAGTCCGACGACCCGTTGAACGTCAGCCCGTTCCCCACCTTCCCAGCCGCAGTCTTCGAACTCGTGTTTGCCTGGTTGGTTCCCGTGTTCCCCGTCCCGCTCGAATCCGCCACCGTCGTGTTCGCCGCGTTCTCCCCAAGGTGCCACACGCCCTTGTATCCGTTGCTCCACACCGCCGTCTTGTTCTGCTGGTCCGCCGCCGAGGCGTTGCCGTAGTAAGGTACGCGGAACATCGCAATGCTTCGCGGCGCGGGCGAGCTCCGTGTTGCGCGGTTCCTCAAAAGCTACCGCACGGGAAGCAGCGCGTAACCGCTGGACCGAACCTGCCCCGTGGCGCACCAGCATTTTCCAATCGAAAGATGAGCATGAAATCGGCTCCGCTCGACCGAAGGGAGAGAGCGGATAGGAGAATGAGGAGGCCGCGTAGCGGCCGACTTCCTTTCTTTGGTTTTTGAGATAAGAAACCGCCGTCATCATCGCGTGCGTCAGGTGGGAAAGTGGGAAACCGGTTTTTGGTTTTCCACTTTTCCATCCGGCGCACGCCAGGGGCGGTGGAATTTTGAAAATCCCGGCTTTGCGGGATTTTCAAGGGGCGGTGGAAAACGAGGTAAACCTGCTTTTGGTTTTCCTCGTTTTCCACGGGCCCGGCATTTCCACCGCCCCGCGCCGCTGTTACCGGAAAGGCGGTGGAATAGGCAATTGCATTTTGCACTGCCGCAGCAACCGCGTCTTGGCCGCCGTCATCTGGCGGGCGCACTCGGTGTCGCTCATCGCCATCGCCTCTCTCTCCAGTTCCGCCATACTGAAACCCGGCTTGAGATATTGCGCAGCCCCCTCCAGCGACTTCAGTTTCTCCAACGGTGTCCGATAATCTTCCGTCTTGTATACCCGCACCCGTTTGCCCTGCTCGTCCAGACTCACCGTGGCAAAGCCGCAGGGCCGGTGAAAGTTCAAGTACGGATTCAAGTGCCGCACATAAAATTTCCCGATCGCCTCGGCGTGTTCGCCGGCGATGTATCCGTACCCGATCAGTTTGCGCACCACCGCGCCGTTCTTGCCTTCCACCAATGCGTTGTCCTGACTGCGGCATGCCCGGCTCTTGGTGAACTCCGCATGCAACTTCTTCAACATTGCCGCCACCCGATGATTGATGTACTCCGAGCCGTTGTCCGTGTGAAATCCCAATACCTCGAAGGGAAACTGCGCCAGCACCCCCTGCAACACCGGCAGCAGGTAAGCTTCGCTGATCTTGCTGGTGCAACCCACTACCTGCCACTGCGTCACCGCATCCACCGCGTTGATGTGATACACCCCCTTGGCCCCGTCCCAGTCGCCCTGATGTACCGTGTCCACTCGCACAAACCCCGGCCGGCCCTGCGGGTTGGGCCGACGCCGCTCCCCGATCGCCTTCCCAGTCGGCCGCGTCACCTCGAACACCGCCGCCTGGTTGCGGTAGCGCGCGCTGGCTCGCAAGTTGTATAGATGCGACACGCTGATCTTCGCCAGTCGCTCGTACTGTTGGTTCCCATAGCACTCGTACTCGCGCTGGAGAATGTGACGCGTCGCCGGCCCGCTCAACCGCTCGTGCACACGGTCCACTTCCGCCAGCAGCGCGACGTCCTCGGCCGTGTACTTCACAGGAAACTCGTGCCGTTGGTAGGGCACCACCCGCACCAACCCCTGGTCCAGGAAGGTACGGATCAGTCGCGTCGTCTGTGACGTGCTCATCCCCGTCACCTTTTCCACGTAGGCCCGAACCACGCCTCGTCCCTTCTTGCTCAAATCGCCATAGTTCTGCGCCGCCAGCACGCGCTCCACCCAGGCGTATTTCTCGCTCCGGCCACACCCAGTGAACTTGATCCCCTCGCTGGACTCGAGGAACTCCCGGATTTGCTCCCGGCTCAGGCTCTCGGCATTCCACATGCGTACTTGCACCCGGCCGGGCCACGCCTATCCCATTCTTCCCTTTTTCATGCTCATCTTGTATTGGAAACTGCCCCCGTCGTTTCGCCAGTTTCATGCTCATCTTGTATTGGACAATTCTCACCCTTCCCCTTGCCCGTTTGGGCATGAACCTACGTTGTAGAATAGGGGCCAGTCTCCAGGCGCCTGATCCGGAGGAACGACGAAATCGACCCGTTGGACGCCGATCTGACCCACGGCAAGACCCTGGAAAAGCACCTTCAGCGCGGGAGTGTGGGTAACGAATGGATCGGAGGTTGGCCACTCCTGAAGATACAAATGTCCGTTGGCGGCTCCAGAGAAACTCGCGGTCGTCTCTGCGGAGTATTCGAATCGCGGCTCCTGTGGGACAGAAAAGCCGATTGGCGGTGGGGGCCACACGCTGAATAGGTCGTTGCCATAGGCTGTGATGGTCTCGCCTGCATGGGCGGGATTCTCGATGGTCACGCGGCGGTGGTCGGAAGCATGTTCCGCAATTGCGTAGCCCTTCTCGTCCTGAAAGAAACCACCAAAGGTTACACTGCCGAATGGAGCAGGCGGGAAAAATGACGCCAAAGACGTTATTCCTGGCTTGAGCACGATCGGGACAAGGAGGTCCGTAGTCCCGTCAGGGTGGAGAGTCGCGTTACGCTCGAGTGGAACCTGAAAGTTGATTTGGGCCTGGGCTTTCTCTCCTTCACGAGGTATGTAGACCGCCAGAATCGGAGCCAGCGCCCCGTTCACCAGTACTTGGAGCCCGGCTAATCGGAAGGGAAGCGGACCCGCCGGCGGCGCGGTATATAGGCCAGGTTTTCCCTCGAGGCCAGAAAGGAAAATCGTGGCGAGCGCTCCCCCCCTTGGCATCCCGAATTGAAGGGATGCCGAGTCCGTTACCCATAGGGTTAGGGTCTGGCATGACGCCGTTTGCGAAGCGGCGGCGGCCATCAGAATGACGAACAAAATCGTGCGAGCCATGGGCAGCGCCTTCCTTATGTCTCTCCGCGTGGGCGACTTCCCTCCTTATCTCGCCACGGGAGGAAAGCTACCGATCCACTTGTTCGGCTTCCCAGGACTGTTAGTGTCCGGGCGCTTGTAGATTGGCACTTGCAATCTGCGATGGTTTCTAGGGTTCTCGGTACTCTCTAGTGTCACGGTCCATTCGCTGTCATTTACGCGTGCAATATTGAGGAATTTTAGAGGGACGTGGCCTCTCGCATCCATATTCAAGTCCGATTCGAAAAACCCACTTGGCACCCAGATAGCCACCTTTTCAACAACGTACCCAAAGCTCTCCGGGGTATACTTGCGTGCCTCCAGGGCGGATAGGTGGTCGCGGTACCATCGTACGGATCGTGACTCGGCATCATCCAGATTATCCGCTTCTTCCGGCGACGATTCGAGTATTGATATATACGGAAACCTCGGATCTTTCAGTGTGACAAGAACCAGCCGATCATGACTCACAATGAACCCCCCGGTCCGTGCAATCGAGTTAAACCACGAGTCGCTTGGGTATTCTGCCTTCTGTGCCCAGAAGATAGTCTGGAGAAAGCACTTAGTCGATGGCTCAAACACCACATAGAGCGTGCCTCTTCCACTCCTGCCATCGGGGAAAGCGATATCGACACGTGTTTCTCTCGCTGCGAGATAGCCTTCTCCAGACGAAGTCATCGCGGTTAGTCCGATGTCGCGTCTGCCGCCTGGCACGACAGCTATGCCCGCAGGTGCTGCCAAGGCGTACGCGGCCAAGGCTGCAGTGAATATCGCATATTTTGCAATTATCATCTCCGTTCTCTCCTTCAGTTAGGGAGCCGTTGTGAATGACCATACAGGCGATGCCGTGCCGCTTAGACAGTTCCACGCTATCACGCGCCAATAATAGGTCGTGCCAGAAGCCAATGGGCCGCTGGAAACGCTAGTAGTGCCACTAGAGAACTTACCACCAGAGGGATTCGCCAGAACGTTGTTAAGCGCCAACTGCACTTCGTAATACAGAAACGTGCCGGAAGGCGGGAGCCAATGAAGTGTTATTGGAGAGGGTAAGTTCGTTGCACTGTTTGCAGGAGTTACGAGCGTCGGCGAAGCCGGTGCTGCCGTAACGAAGCTTATGTTGAGTGTGTCGCCCGGCTTCCTGGCGAACAAGTGGCTGGCGTTTTCTGAATCGTAGATACCTGAATTATGCACGCAGATGGAGCGTGCTGCCGAG
>JAIXKK010000212.1:0-5745 GCA_026954325.1 Bryobacterales bacterium
GGCATCCGCCCCAAAAACAGAATAGCACTAAAATGTTCTTAAGTGAACAGTATTGAGGCTAGTCCGAACCGGTTCCTGATCGTTGCGGAGAAGTATCAGACCGGCTTCGACCAGCCACTTCTTCACACGATGTATGTAGATAAGAAACTCGGCGGTGTCAACGCCATCCAAACGCTGAGCCGCCTGAACCGGACCCATCCCGACAAAGACGACACGCTGGTGCTGGACTTCGCCAACGACACCGACGACATTCAGAAGGCGTTCCAGCCGTACTTCGAAACCACGCTCCTGACCGAACCGACCGATCCGAACAAGCTGTACGACCTGAAGCGGATGGTGGAGGAATACCACATCTTCCTGCCGGAGCACGTTGACGATTTTGCGATGGTGTACTTCTCGGCGAAGGGTAAACAGGAACAGGTTCAGCCGTTGCTGGATGCGGTCGTTGTGCTCTATGAGGCTCGACCCGAAGATGAGCGGGCCGACTTTCGCAAGCACGTGGCGGATTTCGTTTGGCTGTACGCCTTCTTGTCTCAAGTGTTGACGTTCACGGACGTGGAACTGGAAAAGTTCTACCAGTACACCCGGCATCTGCTTCGCAAGCTGAAACTGCCGAAGAGTCCGTTGCCGGTGGAGATCACCGAAAACATCAACATGGAGTCGTACCGCATTCAGCAAACCAGTTCCGGCGCGATCAAGCTGATGAACGAAGATGGTCAACTGAAGCCGATCAGCGCGCTTGGCACCGGGCGTCCGACGATCGAAGACAAGGCCCCGCTGTCGGAGATCATCGGCTACATCAACGAACATTACGGCACCGACTTCACGGACGAAGACAAGGTAAGCCACTTCGCCGATGACATGGACCGGCGGCTTCAGGATGTCGAAGGGCTTCGACGGGCGATGGATTCAAGCGTGAATCCATCGGAGGATACGCGGCGGCTCGCGTTCGATTCCTTCTTCGGTGACACGCTCGAAGACATGATTGATTCGAACTTCGAGATTTACAAAAAGATCAAGGACGATCCCAACTTCGGAGCGTTGTTCCGCGCGGTGATGTACCGGCGGATTGCGGCCCAGTTGACCGCCGGTACGCCCGCTGCCAAGTCGGGCGCGTGATTCCCGCGTCACCGTTTTCGACTTTGTGTCGCGGTTGGGCCGGGCGTCTCGCCGCCCGACTCCAGTTCTTTCAGACGGCTGACGGTGCGTTCCAATGCGGCGATTTCCACGCGGAGTTTTCCCCGGTCCAGTTTCGCCGCCACGCCACGGCTCGAAGTAGGGGCTTCGCTTTCCTCAATCCCCTTCAGTAGCTCGCTCATTGTTACGCCAAACGCATTCGCGATCCGCGCGATCGTCGTGAAGCGGACATCCCGACGCCCGGACTCGAAGTGCCGGATGACGGAGTAGTGTACCGTACACAGGTCGGCGAATCGTTCCTGTGAAAGTCCGTGCTCTTGCCGAAGGTGCCGAACGCGCTGGCCGAAGCGTTGAAGTAGTTGCTGTTCCACTCCCAGAGTCTCGAAAGTCTGGAGCGGATAGCACTACAGACATATACGTCTGGTGCCGATATACCTTGAGATGCGGAACTCTACATGCACGTTCATCTTTGGATTGCTGGTTGCTGCCGCCCCCGGCCCTGTTCTCGGCCAGAACACCGGAGATTTCCCTGACAACTGTGAGGTTCAAAGCCGATCGTTCCCGACGGCCCTACAGTACTACGGGCGGTTTCATCCGTCGGACACTATCTTCGACTTCTTCTGTAAAGTTCAACTTCTCAAGGGCACCGGTGAACTACGGATCGAGTTCAATGATGAAGATCGCTACGCCGGTTCATTCCGTAAACCGTTCGGGTTCGATGGGACGCCAAAGCTGACCAAGCGGGATACGGCAAAACTGCTGATTGAGGCCATGCAAGCCCATCTGAGCGTTGCTGGTCCGGCGCGCCAACAGCTTCGACCGCTATCGAAGTATGGTCTTCCCGTAGAGACCCCGGAAGGCAAGAAGACGTTTTATAACGCGGCTGTGAAGATGTCCTTCAACGGATTGGAGATCATGGGAGCCAAGTTTAGCGTTATAGCCTTCTTTGAAACCACCGCCGGTGCCATTGTTGGTTGGACGCGCGGAACAGAGAAGCACCTTGAATTTCCATTGATGGACGTGACTCGCAGCAACACGCCGCGACCAACCGGGCTGCAAGTCCACGTACCACTGGCGTTCAAAGCCATGATGCTGTACAGCGACGACCAAGCCGCGCTCAAGTACGCCAAGGATGACGTGAAGCGGGCGATCACCGACAAGTACCCCAAATTCGTTGAGAAGCCCGGCGTCTTCACAGACAAGGCTAATGCCATCATCATCGAAGAGGGTTCCGTTGATAAGGCCGGTCGCCTATGTGGGCCACCGCGACAGGTTCCAGTGCCGGGCGGCGGCGTGGAGATGCAGTCCCCACTCGGATGCCGCGAATGGGAAGGTGCGCGGGCGTTCTTGAAGGTGACCTACGCTCCGAATGAAAACGGACCGCTCGACCCGAACCACGCCAACTTCAAAGCGGAGTTCCAGCGGTTTGCAAAGGAAGTCACGGACCGTTACGACGCCGAACAAAAGAAGACCTTGGACTCGAAGAAGAGTCACAACGCGGTCTTCTGAATGGGGGATCGCAAGTAATCCAATGAATCCCAAGATGCCGGTGACGGCTCCCGGTCGGCTGTCCACGCTGGGCATGGTCGGCTACATGTTGCGGTATTGGGTTGCGCGAAGTATCGCGTCCCTCCTGATTCGTGCGGTTCTTTGGATCATTGGCACGGCGCTGCTCATCGTTCTGGTGCCGCTCGCCTTCGTGCTTTTCAGATAGTCTCGCGGCCAGCACTGTCCGCATCTTACTCACCACGAAAGGGAAATGAAAATGTCGAAGAACACCAGCTATTCGCGAAAGGCAAGGATCGTCAAGGTCAAGAACAAGTCGGGCAATGGCACAAAACTGAAGGTGATCGGCGCGAAGAGGATCACACGTAAAGTCAAGTGATTCGACTGGCGCGGAGTAGTTCAAAGCCGGGCACACTGTATCGGGTCGTAAGGGAACGATGCTGTTGCCCGGCTCTTCAGGATATACACCTTCCCTCGTCCGATCGCCTCCCGTCGAATCCCAACCAGTGGGTCACGCTATCGCTCGAAGGATGCGATGCACCGAAGCGTGGCCGATTCCGACCTTCCGGGCAATCTCACGAACGGACATCCCGGCCTCGTGCATGGCTTGGACCTTCGAGCGGTCCACGACAAGGCGCTTCCGGCCAAGGTGGTCAGTTTTCCCCACGGCCTTCAATCGCGCGTAGGCGGCGGTGGCCCGTTCCGACCGTATGCGTCTCGTGAACTACCCTTTCGGCGGAGGCCAGCGCGGTGGACTCTGGAAGGGTGAGAGAAAAACAACGTAACTATTGGAGCAAGGTTATTGCCGAGCAGGAGGCCAGCGGACAAAAGGCCCGGCCGTTCTGTCGCGAGCGCGGCATCGGCGAGTATTCTTTCTACAAATGGCGCAGGCGGCTGCATCGGCCTGACTCCGTCGAGTTCGCACTGCTGGAGCCGAAACCCGCGGTGGCCACCGTAGTAGACTCCGCGCTGGAGTTGGTGCTTGGGAACGGGGAACGGCTGCGCATCGCCAACGGAGTAGATGCGGCCACGCTCCGCCTGGTGCTGGATGTGGTGCGGTCATGATGCACCTGCCAGCCAGTGTACGGGTATATCTCTGCCTGAGCCCATGTGACATGCGGCGGAGCTTCGATGGACTGCATGCGCTGGTGCGCGATCATCTCGCGCTGGACCCCTTCGCCGGGCATCTGTACCTGTTCGCCAACAAACGAAAGGACCGGCTGAAGATTCTGTACTGGGATCGGGATGGATTCGCAATTTGGGCGAAGCGGCTGGAAGCGGGCAGTTACGCCATCCCCTTGGGAGAACCCGGCTCGACCCGCTTGGAGATCACCGTCGAGGAACTGGGAGCGTTGCTGAGCGGCATCGATCTGAGCACCGCCATCCGGCGCAAGCGGTATTGTCGCGCGGCCGCGTAAAAACATTTCGACACCTGTCTGTTTTAACTTGGAATCGGCTCTGTTTCCGCTTATTCTGATAGCACATTGGTGCTGCCCCTCGATCCTGACCATCTGCCGAAAGACATCGATCTGCTGCATAAGATCGTCGTTGAGTTATGCGAGCGCCTGAAGCACGAAACCTCGGAGAAGGACAAATTCCGGAGTTTGTTGCGCGAACTGCTGGATGCGCAGCGCAACCGCAAGAGCGAGCAACTCACCAAAGACCAACTGGCCTTGTTTGAGACCATGTGGGAAGCCGGCCATCCGGAGGCGCCCGAGTCAGAACAGGAAGCAGCACCCGACGCCGAGGGGACGGGCGAGGAAAAACAGGAACCCGAGAAAGCGCAGAACAAGAAGCGTAGTGGACGCCAACCGTTGGCGCGGCATCTGGTCCGGGAGCGGGTGGTGCACGATCTGACGGAGGCGGAAAAGCACTGCCAGTGCTGCGGCAAGGATCTGCACCTGCTGGGCGAAGAAGCCAGCGAACGTTATGAGTTCATCCCCGCCGTGATGAAGGTGATTGAGGACGTGCGGCTGAAGTACGCCTGCGATTGCACGGTGAAGACGGCGGAGAAGCCGGCGCAGCCGATTGAGAAGAGCACGGCGGGAGCGAGCGTGTTGGCGCAGGTGATCGTATCGAAATTCGCTGATCACCTGCCGTTGCACCGGCAGGAAAGAATCTTCGCGCGCCACGGCGTGGAGATCTCGCGCAAGACGATGGGCGGATGGATGCCGCCAGTGGCCGGATTAATGGCGCCCTTGTATGAGGCGGCCAAGAAGGTCCTGTTCGAGTCCAAGGTGATTGGGACCGACGACACCGGGGTGAAGGTGCTGGACCCGAAACTATCGTTTGCGCGAACGGGCCGGATCTGGCCTTATGTGGGGGACGGCCATCATCCGGTTGTGGTCTACGACTACACGGCCACACGAGGGCGCGACGGACCGGCGAAATTTCTGGAAGGATATACCGGGTATTTGCAGGCCGATGCCTACTCGGTCTATGACGCCTTTTTCAAACCCGCGCGCGGGCTGACCGAGGTCGGCTGCATGATGCACATGCGCCGGTACTTCATGAAAGCCTTGGACTCGGATCAGGGGCGCATGGGCCCGGCGCTGCATCTGATTGCCCGGCTATACGCGGTCGAGAATAGGGCCAAAGGAGTTAGTGGCGAGCAGCGGTTCCAACTGCGCCAGCGGTTAGCGGCTCCCGTGATGGAGAAACTGCACGCGTATCTGCTCGAGATTCGCGAGCAGGTGCTGCCGAAGAGTCCAGCTGCGCGGGCCGTGCGCTATGCGCTGAATCAATGGGGAGCGCTGACGCGTTATCTGGAAGACGGCGACCTGGAGATCGACAATGGCGCCACCGAGCGGGCCAACCGGGACATCGCGATTGGCCGCGGCAATTGGACGTTCTTCGGCAGCGACACCGGCGGCCGGACCGCCGCCGTGTTGTTGAGCTTCATCGCCATGTGCAAGCGGAGCGCAGTCGAGCCCTTCGCCTGGTTCCGCGACGTGCTAACTCGCATTGCCACCCACCCCATCCACCGGATCGCGGAACTGCTGCCTCACAACTGGAAGACTCTCGCAACGGATCAGCAATCCTAAATCAAAAGACTCCCCGGGCTCGCCGGGAGCCTTCCATGGTGGTTCACAAGACGCTTAC
>JAIXKK010000212.1:8227-44772 GCA_026954325.1 Bryobacterales bacterium
ACCCTTCCAGAGTCCACCGCGCTGGCCTCCGCCGAAAGGGTAGTTCACGAGACGCATACCCAAAGAGATCCTAAAGCAGCTATCCAAAGGCAACGGCACCCTTGATCGGGCGCCTTTGCTTTTGGAATGGCTTCAGCAATGCCGAGGCATTGCTCGTTGGCGTGCAGGATCAACCGGCTCCGCTGGGCTTGGGCCCCAACTCCAGCCGGATGCAAGGCTGGTGCTGGTTGCACTGAGGACTCCCGCCGCCTGATTCGCAGGTCGAACGAAATGCCATCCGCTGGTCAGCGCGTACCAGGGCAATGTGGGCGTTTTGTTGGGGGGTGAATAAGGGTATCGGAATCTTCCACCCCGCCACGGGCAGCACGTTGCCGCCGATGATGGCAGCCGGGTAGTGGACGGCGAGAACCTGGCGCCGCACATGTCCTGCGTTGTGGAATCGCGAGCAAGCCTCATGCTCGGGGTGGTGGTGTCGAATCCGGTGGGGCGGCGCCCACGATTGGGCCGTTCGCCGGCAATCTGCCGCAGGCCGGCGTGGCAGGTTGCGTACGGGCCGGCTTGGGAATCAATGCCGAAGAGAGGCATCGGGGAGGGGCGACAGTCCGGTATGTCCGGAGCTTGCGGAGACGACACCGGGGCAATCGCCCGGACGCAGTATCTTTGCGTCCCTATTTGAGGGGACGATTCCCGAATGTGAGGAGACCGGCCTTAAATTCACTTCGGATTTTGCCTGGTAATTTTCAGAAACGTCGATGGGCAGGCTGTAATCTATTTCACAGGAGATTTTGTATCATGCAGACGCATCCCATGAAACAGAATGGAAGTCAGTTCCGGCTGGATGTAGCGACACATGAACTCCTGGCGGGCGGGCGGAAGCGAAGTTCCTTGCTTGCGTCCGGGACTCCGCTTACGTTGCCTGATGCGGTGTTTCCGCGATTTCCGGAGAAAAAGGGGAATGTGGCGCCCGACCCGCGGTTCCTGCCGAAGGACAATAATCCTTATCGTCCGCGTGTAACCGCCGGAATGGTCCGGCGCGGACTTCGCGGCTGGCTTTATCCGTATGTGCGGTCCCGGGTGATGCCGGGAGATTACCACCCAATTATCGCGTATGTATTTACGGAGTGGAAGTGTAACCTCGACTGCCACTACTGTTGGGCTTTCGACAATCGCGTGAAGGGGATGACGGAGGACACGGCGCGCCGTTCCATCGACTGGCTGCACGACACGGGGTGCCGCGTGCTGGCGCTGATGGGAGGCGAGCCGCTGCTGCGGCCTCAGTTCGCGCACAAAGTGGTGCATTACGCGGCGCAGCGGGGGTTCTGGGTGTATCTTCCGACGAACGGACGTTTGATGCGGCACGAGGTGATCGATTGGATTGGCGACGCAGGAGTGGCCGCCGTGAACCTCGCGGTGGATTCGGTGGAGGATCGCAAAGAACTGCCAAAGGCCCTGGTTCCGATCCGGCCCTATTTTGACTACCTGATCAGGAAGCAGTACGTGTACGGCTTCAGCGTGTTTTTCAATATCAATATCACGCGCATCAATCTCGAGGATGTGAAGCAACTCACCGAAATTGCGCACGACAACGGGATTGCGACGGACTACCATATCAACGAATCGCCCATGCTCGATCAGCCGCACTTCAAGCATGCGGAGGAGAACAGTACGTTCATCACGGAGGCGGATTGGCTGAGAGTGGACGCGGTCATCGACTGGCTGATCGAGAAGAACAAATCGGGTTACAAGATGGTCAATTCGGTGCGGCGGCTGGAGGATATGCGGGCGTTCATGCGGGGGAAGGTGCAATCCTGGGATTGCCGGGCGGGGCACAACTCGATGATCATTCGCACGGACGGGACGCTGGCGCCGTGTTTTCCGATGTACTCGGCGACTTACGATTGGGGCGTGGTGGGGGATCACCGGTTCGAAGCAAAGCAGCTTGATTCCATGAAGCACACCTGCCAGGCGCATTGCTTCTCGACGCTGAATCACAACCTTGCCTACTGCTACAAAGCGAGCCGGGCGATCAGATGGACGCTCAAGCAAGCGATGAACCGCTTCCAGGGCACAACGGGAAGTTTCGAGGACTGAGGCTGCCATGACCAAGGGCGATCTGTTCCCGGCATGGCGCAGAATTCTCAGCGGAGGGAAGCCGCTGCTTTCGGTGGAGATCACCAAGGAGTGCCCGCTACGTTGCCCTGGATGTTACGCATTTGAGCCGGAGCATCTCGGGGATGCGGGCCCACTGCGGCTGCTCTCCGACTATCGCGGTCAGACGCTTGTGGACGGATTTCTCTCGCTGGTGCGCAAGCAGCGCCCGATCCATGTGTCCATCGTCGGGGGGGAGCCGCTGGTTCGCTATCGGGAACTGGATGAAATCCTTCCGCGGTTGGAAAGGATGGGGATCGAGGTGCAACTCGTGACCAGCGCGGTGCGCCCCATTCCATCGCATTGGGCGGAATTGCGGAACCTGCACCTGGTGGTGTCTGTCGACGGATTGCAACCGGAGCATGACCGGCGGAGGGCGCCCGCCACGTACGATCGAATCCAGAAACACATTGCGGGACACACGGTGATCGTACATTGCACGGTGACGCGGCAGATGCTGGCGCGAAGCGGGTACCTCGAAGATTTTACGCGGTTCTGGTCGGACAAGGCCGAGGTGCGCAAAGTATGGTTCAGTCTGTTTACGCCGCAGGAGGGGAGCGAATGCGCCGAGCGGTTGGAACCCGCTGACCGCTCGCGTGTCCTGAGCGATCTGGCGGCACTGCGTCCGCTGTTTCCCAAGGTGCACTTGCCGGAGATTGTGTTGCGGGGACTCGAAACCCCGCCGCAATCTCCCGAGGAGTGCATTTTCGCGCAGACGACGACCTGTGTATCGGCGGATTTCACAACGCGAATTACGCCGTGTCAGTTCGGCGGGCAACCGGTGTGCGCGGAATGCGGCTGTCTCGCGTCGGCGGGACTGGCAGCGATCGGGCGGGTCCGGCTCGGGGGGCTGGTGTCGGTGGCGCGGCTATTTTCGGCGTCCCGAAAGTTCGGCCATGCATTCGCGGGCAAGGATGCGGCCTAGGCGCAATACTGTTCACTTCACGATCCTGATCCGCTTGGCGACGTCAAGGCGACGAGTGCGTTGGGGTGCTCGCGGCCGCAACGGATAGTTACTCATCTTCCGCTTCACTCCGCGCGGGTTGATGCGATTGCGGCTGGAACTAACGCGCTCTTGCAGGATCTCGTCGAGAATTGTTTCATGCAAAGCGTTCCTCTGCCGAGGGGGGAATAGCGGCAAAGCGGGCGATGCGCCGTTGGACAACGCGCACCGAATGGAGAAACGACAGGCGGTCCGGGTCTTCGCCCGCACGCAGGGCAGCCTCGCCCATGAGGCCGCGAATCGCATAGTGCGCCAGGAGCAGGCCGTGGAACTCCTGCCGGACCAACTCCGGGGTCTTGCTGCGCAGCACGATGTGAGCGCCGCGCAGATGCGTCTTCAGTTCATCCAGCGCAGTCTCTATCTCCCAGCGTTCGTGATACAGCGCCGCCAGTTCTTTGGCTGGAGCCAACTTGTGGTCCAGGATGGTGGTGACTAGCCGGTAAAGTGGTTCCGAGTCCGGAACGTTGTGCAGGCGATATTCAATCACCCGTACAACAATCGCCTTGCGCTGTCTATGCCGATCCGCGGTCTTGGGGTAGATGCGGCTAAGATAAGAGCCGTCCGGAAGACGTTGATCGACGTCCAAACGGACGTTCTTCTTGACGCGCCAGAGCAAATCGGCTCCCGTCCGGGCCGCTCTCTGCCAGAGCTTGTAACTGGGAAAGAGTCGATCGGCCATGCACAGCATCCCTTTTTGCAGGGCGGGCACGACGTCTTCGGCCAGAGTCAACTCATCGGTTTTATACTCGGCCATGCGCGCCGCCCAGAGCACGTGCGTCCCGTTTTCCAGCAGCGCAACGAAACGGATTTTGGGGAAGGCGCTGCTGCCCCGGCTGGAGCCCGGACGGCCGAACGCTTTGTCGTTGTCCGCTGTATCGGCCACGTCCAGCGTGCTGCCGTCAAGGCTCACCAAGCGCCATTGCCGGAACCATGCGCCTTTCGTTTGCTCCGTGGCGATAGGGGCTACCACCGCCTTGTACAGCGCTTGCAGCGGTTCGGCGCCCAAGCGGCTGCGGGCCTGTGAGATGCCGGACTTGCCGGCCACCTTCACCGCTGCCGATGGGTCCATCAACCACTGCACGCCTTCCAGCAGGCAGCGCAAAACCTCGCGGTAAGAAGACCGCATGAACAGCGCCAGCGCGATCACATAGTAGACGACTACATGAGCGGGGAGGTCGCGCTGGCGGACGCTGGCGCGTCCGGTTTGTTGGAGTACCGCGTCGACCTTCTCGCGCGGAAAGAACTTGGCGATCACACCCAGGCTGATGTAATCGGTAATGCGGCTGCCAGCCGGTAACGATGCCACCGTCCGTGCCATGGGAGCCTCCTATTCCTGGCGCTCTGACACGGATGTTTCCGGCGGGGGGACTCCCTGGCCGTGAGGCGCCAACGAATAGGGGAAACGCCCGCGGATGAACCGGTTGAAGTAGCTGCCCTTGGAAGGCGCCTCCAGCAGGGCTTCGTGCACTGCCGGTGGAACGCCGGAATATTGATAGATCGCCCGGCTACGGAATTCCAACTGCAACAGTTCGCGGGCCTGGTCGTAGGCAACCGTCGTGAGCGTTGTGGATTCGACGGCGGTAATGTGCATGCGATGACCTCCTTGTGGAGGCATCCGCCCCAAAAACAGAATAGCACTAAAATGTTCTTAAGTGAACAGTATTGGGCCTAGGCGACTCTGGCAAGCACGTAAGGTCCCTCTGGGATGACGCCGATGGTGGATCCTTTCGGAAGTTGCGAGAAGAGAGCGTTCAGGGCCTCGTCCGGAGTATGGTAGGCGGCGCCCCACAGGGTGGGGTGGTATTCCGCGCCGAGTCCGGGTACGTGCCAGAGGACGCGCAGACGTTCCATCACGAGCGCGAGTTTCTCGAGTTGCCACTGATCCACCTCGACAGGGCTGGAGCGGATCTTCTCGAGGAATTCGCGGTGATCGGGGTTCTCCTTGAGCATTCTCCGGAATTCGGGCGCTCCCGGCCCCTCCTGGCATTCGGCGAACAGGAGGATGGCCCCTCCCGGCTTTACGATGTGCGATGCGGCGGTGACGCCTTTGATGGCCTGGTAATAGGTGAGGTCGAGCGGATAGCCGGCGGCAGTGGTGATGACGGCATCCACGGGTCGGGCCATCTGCTCCAAGAGAATCTTGCGTACGAAGTTGACGCCGGCGCGGTGCGCCTCGACGGCGTTACCGGCGAAGACGCCGGCGATGCGGCGGTCGCGGGCTAGCGCCACATCCACGATGAAATCGTGTCTCGCCATGGCGGCGATCTCGAGGAGTTCCTTGTGGAGGGGATTGTCCTCGATGGAGCCCTCGACGGCGCGCGCCTCGCGCATGAATTTCGGGCCGTGGAGGACCTTGATGGTCTCCTGCGCCGCCAGACCGGGAGCGACCAGCTTACGGCCTCCGGAAAAGCCGAGCATGAGGTGGGGCTCGATGAATCCGAGGGTTATGTGAAGATCCGCGGAGACGAAGCGTTCGTCAATGTAGACAGGAGTGCCGCTCCTGGTTTCGCCGAGATTGCGGTGCTGGCGCAATTCACGGGCGTTGTGGTTCTTTACGAGCCCGGCGAGATCGGCGCCGGCGATTTCGCGGACCTCCGCATCCGCGGCGGGGCGGTGCAAGCCGGTGGCGATGAGGATGGTTACCTTCTCGCGTGGGATTCCTCCCTGGGCCAGGCTCCGCAATACGTGAGGCAGGACGGTGCGGTTGGGAGCGGGGCGGGTGATGTCGCAGACCGAGATGGCGGCGGTCTTTTTTCCCCTGGCCAGATCCGCCAGCGCAGGACTGGCGATGGGCTCTTGAAGGGCTCCGGCGAGCGCACTGTCCGCATCTTCCAGCGGGGTGGCCGACCGAGCTTCGAGCATCCGGTAGTCATAACCTTCCGGCAATGCGACATGGAGACCAGTCTTGCCGAAAGCGAGTTGAACATGCATATGGGCAACGTAGCACAGGCGGCAACGGGGAAACGCAAAAGGGTTGAATCCGCGCTTCGAGCGGGCTCAACCCTTCTACATTCTCTCGTTTTGTTGTCTCGGAGTTGTGCGCTATTGGTTCTCTCTCTAGTCAACCTCCCTGCAATGTAGGTGCGAAGAGGGGATGGTTTCTCTCGTATCAAGTTGGCTCCCGCCCCCATTTGATTCGCGTGTAAGCCACGCGGAACCCGAGCCGTTCGACATTGCGCTGGGTGGCTCCGCCGGGCTCGGCGCCGATGGTGGCGACGTCGCATCCGGATTGCCGCGCGTGGGAGAGGCGGGCTTCGAGCAGCGCGGCTTGCGCACCCCGCCGCCGCCATTCGGGGACGGTGCTTGCACCGGCGAGCAGGGCCACGCCATCATGAATCGCCAGCGATCCGGCGGCAACGGGGTGGCCCTCAATCTCGGCGAGGAAGGTGAGGTTATCGGGGCGCGCGCACATCACGCGCATCATGCCGGGCAACAACTCCGAAACCTCCGTGTACTCGCGCCATCCTTCGGCCGCCGTGCGCGCCCACAATTCGCTTTCTTCGGCCCCCACCAGGCGCACGTTTACGGATTCATCCGGGGACTGAGGGGCGCGTTGCACGAGAGGCAAACAGAGGATGTTGGACAACTCCACCGGAATGTACCCCCGTTCCTTCATCAGGGGGAGAATCCGTCGGTCCGCGAGAGGACTAACTTCGTGGAAGACCGCGGCGCCGCGTTCTTCGAAGAATGCCTCGATCCGTTCCATATCCTCGGGAAGGGGCATTTCGAAGAGGCCGAGTCCGAGGGTTTGCGTGCAGGGTGAATCGGGGCCGTCGAACATCGCGTAGGCTCCGGCGGCCTCGATCCAACCGGCCCCGCAGCCGGGGAATACAATAGAACGGGCTTCCACAAAGCGGGCGTTTGCCGTAGCTTCGGCGCGCTCCAGGCGGCGGGAGAGGGTGAGATCGCTGTGCCAGGGCATGAGTTCGAGTCTAGCAGCGCGAAGCCGTGAGAGAATCACGGGCGACAATGAAACGCCGTGCCGCATTCCCACTGGTCGCAGCATCCGGATTTGCCGTTGCGGCGGATGAGTTTCACGATTCCGCGCCTCCGAAGGCGGAGAAATTCACGCCGATTGATACGGCGCCGGCGAAGGCGAATCCCACGGTGCGCTTCCACGCGAAGCCGAAGCCGCTTGCGCCGGGCGCCATGACGCACTTTGGGCCAGTTTTCCTGGACCCAGGCAGAATGCCATTTCGACGGAAGCGAAGCTGCTGCATGAGTGGGAGAAATCGGGTCCGCCGCTGGTTTGGGAGATGCGGACCGCATCGGGGTACAGTTCGCCAGCCATTGCAGGCGAACGGCTGGTCTTCTTTCACCGGCAGCCTGCGCGTCGAGAGCGGAGAGAAGTATTGGGAGTTCCGCTGCCCCAAGCAGTTCGAAGACCGCTTCGGGTACAACAATGGACCCCGGGCCAGTCCGGTGATTGAGGGGGAGCGTGTCTATACTTATGGGTCCGAAGGCAAGCTGCATTGTTTCCGCCCCGAGACCGGGCAGTGGTACTGGAAGCGTGATCTGGCGGCCGGGTTCAAAGTGCCGCAGGATTTTTCCGGCACGGCCGCCACGCCGTTGATTGAAGGCGGATTGCTGATTATTAATGTAGGGGCGCCGGGCGGTCCCACGGTGGCGGCATTCGACAAGACCAGCGGCAGGATGGTTTGGGGTAAGGGGAAGGAATGGAGCCATCGATTACACTTTTCCGTGGCGCGGCAAGAGCTATGAATCCGTGAACGCGCCTCATCGGTGGCGGCGGGCAGCCAGGTGTTCATCTCTGCCAGTCTACGCGTTCGACGGGCGGAATGAGCCGGATGCATCGCTGGGGTGTGGAGTGGAAGCCGGGAAAGGTGATGTGGCGGGTGAACCTGGAATGGGAAGGGACGCTGACGTTCAACGGCGAGAGCCGCAAGCAGATACTGGGCGCCTTTTGTGGGACGCTGTTGTGGGTGGACGGGCGTTTTCTTTGGCCGGGAGAACTGGGGTATCTGCCGTGGCTTGACCTGACGCCCAAGGGCTATCGGCAACTTGCGCGCGCGTGGCTGTTCGCGGCGTAAAACGTGGCCGCTTCCGGTGCTGAGCCAGGGACTGCTTTACATTTCGCAACATTTACCGGATATGCTGAATCAGACTCCGCCGCGGGTGCCGTGCTATGACCTGCGCGGGAGCGGCTGAAGGAAGTTCTTGAAAGGAGGTAGGGAGTGTTACGGCGCGAGTTTGTGATTTCCCTGGGAGGCGCGGCGCTACTGCCGGCGGCGGGGAAGCCTCATGTAGTTTTCGTGTGCGGAGACCATGAGTATAGCGGTGAGTTCACGCTGCCGGTGGTGGCGGGTGAACTGGAGAAGCATTACGGAATGCGGTGTACGGTGCTCAAGTCCGTGCCGGATCAGAACGGGGAGAAGGACATACCGGGGCTCGAGGCATTGGACAGCGCCGATCTGGCGGTGTTTTACCTGCGGTGGCGGCAACTGCCGGAAGAGCAACTGGCGCATATTGACGCCTATGTCAAAGCGGGGAAGCCCGTCTTCGGATTCCGCACCACTTCGCACGCCTTCAAGTACCCCGCGGATAGTCCGCTGGCGCGTTGGAATGCGTGGGGATCGGAAGCGTTCGGCACGCCTCCGGGCTGGGGCGGGGATGGACACACGCATTTCGGGCACCTGGCGAGCACGGATGTTTCGGTGATCCCTTCGGCGGCCGGCGATCCCATTCTGCAAGGCATCAGCGGGCCCTTTCATGTACGCGGTTGGCTTTACCGCGTGCTGCCGAAGTGGCCTCCCAAGGATGCGAAGCAACTACTGATGGGGCATGCCGTCAATCCGAACAAGCCGGCGGAGGACAATCCCGTGGCTTGGACGTGGAGGAACCAATACGGCGGGCGCGCATTCTACACTTCGATGGGGCATCCGGAGGATTTCGCCGTGGAGTCTTTCCAGCGGTTGGTGATCAACGCGATTCACTGGTGCCTCCAGGGCAAGGTTCCCGCGCGTTGGAAAGGGGCGATGACGATTCACGTTCCCTACCGGGGGATGGTGGCGACGAAATAGATCAATTCACGAGCAGGTGAATGATGCGGATGGCATGGCCGGTGCTTTGCGGGTTCTTCCGCGCGCTGACGCGAAGGCGCAGTTCGTGGCGCGAGGGCGGAAGGTCCGCGGAGAGAACGTAAGCCCAGGGGATGTGGAGTTTCGGGCTCCATTGGGTGAACAGATCCTGGCTCTGAAAGGGCTGGTTGTCAATGCTGTACTCCACGATGCCGGCATCGGGTCCGGCGGCAACGAAGATTCCCACGGCAGCGCCATCGAAGGAGAAGCGGCATTCAGCGCCTGGTAGCTGGCTGACGAGAGCGGACACATTGACGAAGCCGGGGCGCGTTGCCACGCCATCGGCGGGCTGCCAGTTTTCGATCACGGACCATCCGGCGCCTGGGTTTGCTTCGTTTACAGAGACGAGACGCCCGCGAAAGTAGCTCTTCTCATCGAGGGGAGGCGGCAGCGGGTAAGGTCGCAAGGCAGTGGAGGGACCGGCCGGGTCTTTCCATGCCGCCTCGAGCAGCCGTTGGATGGATCGGAAGTAGACGGTCTGGCCGAAGGGCGAGGGGTGGAGGTTGAGGAAGTCCTTTTCCCAGGTGAATTCGCCGGCATCGATGCGTTCAGCCACTTCGCGAGCGAGGTCCAGTGAGGGCACGCCGTAATGTTCGGCTACGCGCTCATGGGTGCGAATGACCAAAGGAGTACGGCCGGCGCGGAATTCGCGGAGTTTGCCGGGGTCGGCGAAGTGCATGAGGATGATGTCGAGGTTGGGATTGAGGAGGCGGGCGTGGCGGACAATGCCCTCCATCCCCCTGAGTTGTTCGCGCTCGGTGAAGCCGTTGGTGTCATCGTTGACGGCGGCCTCTTCGAAGAGAAGGTCGACGGGACGGGGAAAGACGTCATGTTCGAGGCGGAAGGCTCCGGGGGTGGAGCCGGTGGAAGGGATGCCGGCGTCGACGCAGTCGAATTCAGTTTGTGGGAATCGCTTGCGGAGATACTGACAGACCATATCGCGCCAGCCGTTCATGTGAGTGATGGAGCCGCCGAGGAAGACGACGCGCGCCGGGCCTCCCTGAGAGAAGCGGGCAAGCGAGTTGCGCAGTCCTTCGCGCAGGTGGAAGTACTCGACGCCTTGCGGGGTCATGCCGGAGCCGGCAAGTGTCTCGCGGCCGGCGGTGTGACTGAGGATAAAGTTGACGGCCATGGCGGGGTCGTCGAGCGGGAAGTGATGCCCGCTGAGGGATTCCGGAAGGCTGGTGTTGTAGTGCACGGTGATGGGGCCGCCGGCGCCGCGGTATCGCCCGGCGAACGGGGCGGTGTTCTCTTCCGGGGGGACGACTTTGTCGTGTTCATTGACGATGTGCAGGGCGGGGATACGATAGGCTCCGAGCGCGGCGGCGTTGTCGAGCGGGTTGTGACGGAAGGCGAGCATCTGTTGCTCAGTGAAGCCGAAGGATTCGAGAGCCTGCCTCCAGTCTGACGGCGATCCGATTCCCTTGCCGCGGCCGCCGGGCCAGCTCTTGATGTCGCAGACGGGAGATTCGCAATAGATGCAACTGACCTTTTCGGGATTCTTCAGCGCCCAGTTGTAGACGAAGAGCCCGCCGCGGCTCACGCCTTCGAGCGCGACTTTAGGGGAGAGATGGAAGGTCTCCGTGACGTAGGCATAGAAGTGATCGAAGCCTTCCACCGCTGTTGGACTGCCGAAGATGTTCGGAAGGTCGTAATAGGCGACATGCAGGCCTTTGCCGAGCAGGGCGATGGCGGCTTCGGGATGATATTCGGGGAATCGCGCGCGCCACAGCCAGGGGTTGCCGGGAGCGGCTATGCGCGGGAGCACGACGTATCCTTTGACGCCATCGACGGTAAACTCACGTTTCTCATAGCCGTTCCACAGCGATTGCGCGGGCGCCGGGGCGGCGAGGAGGAGCAGCGCAAGGAAGGGGAGCATAGGCAAAGCCTCAGTGTATCGCTCATTGGCGATACTGGAGATTTGCCGAAGGAATTGGGGAGGCGCATGACGTTACGGAGGTCGGAGTGGGTGCTGGCGGCGTACTTCATCTATTGCGCGGCGTGCAGCGCCATTCTGCCGGTGAAGCCGAGCATCACGCGCGTGACGATTTCGGTGAACGCGATGGTGCTGGCGGGGTTGTTGCTGCTCTCATACGCCGAAGGTTTAAGGCATTCGAGGCTGTTGCGCGTCATGCGGGACTGGTATCCGCTTCCATTGATGCTGCTGTCCTACAGGGAGATGGGATGGTTCGCGCCGCACACGCATACATACAAACTGGAGCAGGGATGGGTGGTGTGGGACAGGCTGTTGTTAAACCACTGGGGTTTGCGGAACCTGGTGGAGGCAGCGGGCGCGGTGGGTCCGTCGCTGCTCGAGATCTGCTACTCACTGGTCTACGCGATCGCTCCGTTCTGCATGGGCTGGCTGTATGCCCGCCATAAGACGGGGCGCATGGACGCGTTCGTCACGGTATTCCTCACGGGCATCCTGACCGCGTATGTGCTGTTTCCGTTTTTCCCATCGGAGCCTCCGCGGACGGTGTTTCCGAACGAAGATCTGCCGCGCGTATTTACTGTGTTCCGCCGGTTCAATCTGGTGCTTGTGGGCGGCTACGGGATTCACATGAGCGTGTTTCCGAGCGCGCATGTTTCGGGGGCCTTTTCGGCCGCCTTCGGGATGAGGGAGATTTTGCCGGAGGAGCCATGGGTGTGGCGCGGCCTGTTGCTGCTGGCCGTGGGGATAGCAACCGCCACGGTGTACGGGAGGTATCACTATGCGGTGGATGCTCTGGCGGGGTTCGCCATTTCGCTGGTGGCGTGGAGGGTTGCGCGACAGATGAGTTGAACTGGAGGCTGGGCCGTTCTTCTCGAGGTTTGATTCTGGAGGCTCCGTTCCCCTCCGCGCGGGCGGTGGCGGGGACGGTGTTGCCGGTGGTGGGACCCGCGCTGGTGTGGGGCTTTGATTCGAAGGGGCGGATGGGGCGGGTCCGGGCTCCGCTGTTGGTCATTCATGGCAGCCGTGATGAAGTGATTCCGCTATTCCTGGGACGTGAATTGTTTGGAGCGGCGAACGAACCGAAGCGGATGTGGGTGGTGGAGGGGGCGCGTCATAACGACCTTGTGGAGATGGGCGGGACGGCGTATGTAGAGCGTCTGCGGAGCTTTTACAGCCGTTGATCCAATGGCTCGGGTGGCTCAGCTTTTCGAGAGCGCCCCCATCTTTGTGAGTGTCAATGCGTACCGATGGCCGCGATAGTCGAAAAACGCCGGATACCGAGAAGGGTCTGACACACGCACAAGGTCGAAGACATCCGCTATCGTCTGGGTGGGCTGTATGCGGCTGTCCTCGGGGACTCGCCGGCGGTAATAGGAGCCTTCTCCCGATTGAGGCGTAGGGCTGATTGTGTCGAAGTTCGCCACCGCGAAATCCATCAGTTCGAGTTCCGTCTCGAACAGGCGGCCGAACAGTTCGTCAAAGAGTTCATGGCCTTCGAACTGCATGGTGCGCTTTGCCCAGACATCGCCGCTGTCCACCTTGTCCGCGGCTTCCATCAGTGTCACGGTGATGCCGGATTTTCCTTCGATGATCTGCCAGTTGAGAGGCGCGAAGCCGCGGCCGTGGGGCACATCGGCGGCATGAATTACCAGAGTCCGGCGAAAGCGGTCGCGGACGTTCCTCCTGATGATGTCGCTGCAGGATATCAACAGGAGGAGCTCGCCCTCTGTCACCTCGGACACCGAGGCGGCCAGTGACGTTTCATGAGGCGTCCGTCCGCGCCACTCTTCGAGGCGCGGCCAGATGGGATGTTCCCTGGAGGTGCACAGGACGGTTATCTTCACTTGTTAGTAGTGGCTGGGGAACGTGGAGATTCTCAACCCCTTTCCTGCCGTCCCCGATAGCCGCGTACTTCGATCTCCACGCTCTTTAGAAGGTGTTGTCGCGGCGATGACAGAATCCAGCCGTTCCTTACGCCTGTCCGGGTGAGGGAAATAATGGAATACATCATTGAAGTGCCATACATTGCGCAGGAGACTAATGCCACCTGCTGGAACGCTGCTTATAAGATGATGCTGAAGTACAAGAACAAGCCGGTTTCGGGCGCGGATTCGCTGCCGAACGATGCGCAGATGAGGGAACGCGGCATCCTCGATCCGGAATTCCCTGTTTGCCGGGGCGCGCTTGGATTGAGCTCGAGTACCTACACGGGGTTCACCACGGCGGACGACATCAAGTACAAACTGGAGACTTACGGGCCGATTTGGATTTCCGGCAATTACTGCGAGGGGCGGTATAAGCACATCGTGGTGTTGCGCGGCGTGCGGGATCCATGGGTGGGGGATGCCGAGGTGTGTGTGAACGATCCTTACAGCGGGTTCAGGTACGGGTTGAACAAGCCGCGATGGATTGCGCTCGATACGTTTGTGAAGAAGATGAACTCGGCTCCGTTCTCCTGCCAGCACTGGCTGTGATTTTCGCGCCGGGTAGCGGAATTTTCCTGAAAGGATCGTTTGGCCCGGGACATTCCCAACTGAGGATTGTCCATGAGACACACGAACCGAACCCGATATACTCTGTTCGCCGCGGCTACGGCGGCATCGTTGTTAACAATCTGGCCGGGTTTTCGCGTGGAGGCGAAACCCGGGGCGGCGGGGCCGGCGGATGGCTCCGGGGCTTTGACGGTGATAGACCGGGACGGCAGACCCGGCCCTCCCTGTCCGCTGAAGCGGACGGATGTCAAGGCGGAGATCAGCGGCTTTGTTTCGCGGGTCACCGTGACGCAGAACTTCGAGAATCCGCTGAACGAGAAGATTGAGGCGATCTACACCTTTCCTTTGCCCCAGAATTCGGCCGTGGACGGCATGACGATGTTCGTCGGGGACCGGACGATCAAGGGCCGGATCAAGCCGCGGGAGGAAGCGCGGGCGATCTATGACGCGGCGCGAAATTCCGGTCGCACGGCGTCGCTGCTGGAGCAGGAACGGCCGAACATCTTCACCCAGTCGGTGGCCAACATCCGGCCGGGGGAGAAGGTGAAGATTGTGATCAGTTATGTGGAGACGCTGAAGTACGAGGCGGGGACCTACGAATTTGTATTCCCGATGGTGGTGGGGCCGCGCTACATTCCGGGCAGGCAGGCGATCGGGCGGCAGGGCGGAGGATGGTCTCCGGACACCAACCGCGTTCCTGACGCTTCGCGCATCACGCCGCCGGTGACGCCTCCGGGCACTCGGGCGGGGCATGACATCACGGTGGAGGTTGCGCTCGATGCGGGTGTGCCGATTGATGGTCTGAAATGCACGTCGCACGAGGTGGCGGCGGAGCGGCCTGACGCGCGGCATGCTGTCGTGAGGCTGAAGAACCTGGCGGTAATTCCGAACAAAGACTTCATTCTCAAGTACGACGTGGCGGGCCGCAAGGTGGAGGATGCGGTGCTGACGCATCGCGATTCGCGGGGCGGATTCTTCAGCCTGATTCTACAGCCGCCGGAGCGGGTTACGGCGAGCGAGATCACTCCCCGGGAACTGGTATTCGTGGTGGATACCTCGGGCTCGCAGATGGGCTTTCCGCTCGAGAAGTCGAAGGAGGTGATGCGCATGGCGCTCCAGAACATGGACCCGCGGGACACCTTCAACGTCATCACGTTCGCCGGTGATACGAACATTCTGTTCCCGCAGCCTGTCGCGGCGAGCGCGGAGAATGTGGAGCGGGCGCGGCAGTTCCTCGAAGGGCGGCGCGGCGGCGGGGGGACGGAAATGATGAAGGCGATCCGCGCCGCGCTCGAGCCGACGCGCAGCCAGGATCATCTGCGCGTGGCGGCGTTCCTGACCGACGGGTATGTCGGCAATGACATGGAGATTATTGGAGAGATCAAGAAGTATACGAATGCGCGGGTGTTCAGCTTCGGCATCGGCAATTCGGTGAACCGGTTTCTGCTGGATAAGATGGCGGAGTTCGGTAGAGGGGAAGTGGAGTACGTGACGCTGGAGGCTGACGGACCGGCAGCGGCAAAGCGGTTTTTTGAGCGGATGCGGAATCCGCTGCTCACGGATATTCGCGTTGACTGGGGCGGATTACAGGTGGAGGATGTGTATCCGAAGCGAATTCCGGATCTGTTTGCCGCGAAGCCGCTGGTGATCCATGGGCGGTATAACGCGGCCGGCAAAGGAACGGTGCGCATCTACGGTAAGAGCGCGGGGCGGGATTTTGTACGGAACATCCAGGTGGACCTGCCTTCGAACGAGCCGCGTCATGACACGCTGGCCTCCTTGTGGGCGCGCACGAAGATTGATGATCTGATGGGGCAGGATTTCCGCGGGATTCAGAACGGGAGTCTGCCGGATAGCCCGCGGAATCAGATTACGAAACTTGGCCTCGATTACCGGCTGATGACACAGTTCACGGCGTTTGTGGCTGTGGAAGAGAAGACAGTGAACGAAGGCGGGCAACCGCGGCGAATTGAGGTTCCCGTGGAGATGCCCGATGGCGTCAGCTATGAGGGTGTGTTCGGCGACCGGGAGCAGGCGGGAGTAATGATGCCGCGGGCGGCGCGGATGCCCGTGGGGAACCGGTCGGCGGGTGTGATTGGCGGAGTGATCGGCGGGTACGCGCAGAACGCGCCCGTGGCGCCGCCTCCGCCGGCGCACAAGAACAAGGGGGAAACGGAGCAGGACCAGGCGCGCCGTCCGGAACCCAAAGCCGCGGCAAAACTACATCCGGATGTTGCAGCGGCATTGCAGGGCGCGAAGGCTCGGTTTGTGAGCAACGGCAAGGCGGAAGTGAAGGTGTACCTCACGAATCTGAGCCCTGCCGCGACGCAGGCTCTGAAGGCTCTTGGCTTCGAAGTTCTGCGGCAGGAGACAGGTGAGCAGGCTGTGATCGGACGGGTGAGTCTCGACAAGATCGAGGCGATCGCCAGGCTTCCCGTGGTTCGTTACATCTCGCCGAAGGAGTAGGCTGCGAGTGTGTTACGCTTTTCTCCGTGCTGAACGATAAAGTTGCAATTATCACGGGCGCCGCCGCTGGGATTGGAGAAGCGACGGCGCTCTTTTTCGCGGAACTGGGAGCGAAGGTGGTGGTTCTCGACCGGGACGGGGTAGGGGCACGGCATGTGGCGGCGCGGATTGGCGACGCGGCGATGGCCGTGGAGGCGGACATGCGCGACCGCACCCGGCTTGCCGCGGCGGTGGAGGCGACGCTGGAGCGGTTTTCACGGATCGACATTCTGATCAACAACGCCGGGGTCTATCCGCGTATGCCGTTTCTCGAGTTGACCGAAGAACAGTGGAGCGACATGCAGGATGTCAATCTGGCGGGAACATTTCGCATGTCCCAGCTTGTGGCTGCCCACATGGTGAAACAGAAGACGGGGAAGATCGTCAATATCTCTTCGGTGACGTTTTTCCTCGGCGCCAGGCTGTTGAGCCATTATGTGGCGGCCAAGGGCGGGGTGATCGGGTTGACGCGCGTCATGGCGAAGGAATTAGGGGATTACAATATTCATGTCAACTGTATCACCCCGGGCGCGGTCCAGACGGCGTCGGAGAAGTTCTTTGTGACGGAAGAGCAGAGCAGGGAATTCCTCACCATGCAGAGCCTGAGGCGGCGTCTGCAACCGGTTGATATCGCGCGGGTGTGCGCGTTTCTCGCCGGCCCGTTGAGCGATGGCATGACGGGGCAGACGGTGAATGTGGACGGCGGATGGGCGCTGTACTGACATGGGGAAACTGAACGGGAAAGTGATTGTGGTGACCGGCGCGGCTTCCGGAATCGGGCTGGCGACGGCGGACCTGTGCGCGGCGGAAGGAGCTGAAGTAATTCTCCTCGACCGGCACAACTGCGACGTGGCGGACGCCGATGCCGTGGATGCCGCGTTTCGCGGCGTGGAGAGGGTGGACGGTTTGGTGACCGCGGCGGGAATCGCGGTGCGCCATCCGCTGGCGGACCAGGATGAAGCCGGGTGGGACGCGGTGATGGATGTGAACCTCAAGGGTTCGTACCTATGCGCGAAGCACGCCATTCCGCGGATGCCGTCCGGAGGCAGCATCGTGTACATTTCCTCGGCCGTGGCGCTGATCGGGGTTCGCAACCGGGCTGCCTACACGGCGACCAAGGGGGCGCTGGTAGCGCTGACCCGGAACATGGCTCTTGATTACGCCTCGCGGGGGATCCGGGTGAACTGCATCTGTCCCGGCTTCGCCCGGACCGGCCTTACGCGGCCCATATTCGGGGATCCCGAGCGCAAGGCGAAGATCGAGGCGATGCATCCATTGGGACGCATGGGCGAGGCGGAGGATATCGCCAAAGCGGCTCTGTTTCTGCTCTCGGACGACGCTTCGTGGATCACCGGAATCGCTTTGCCGGTGGACGGGGGATTCAGCGCCGGCCATCAGCACGATGTGTAGCGGCGAGCCGCCGCAGGGTGTTGAGGTTTCGCAATTCGTCGCCTTCGTCATCCACGGGGGTTTCAAGGAGGAACGCCTTGCCGTCGAGCAGAGGGTGACGGAGAATCCGCCGGAAGGCCGCCTTGCCGATGTAGCCTTCGCCGATGTGCTGATGCCGGTCGCGGCGGGAGCCGAGGGAAAATTTCGAATCGTTGGCGTGGATGACGGGGACGTTCGCTAAGCCGAGGCATGCCTCCGCGCGGCGGAGGGTCTCTTCCAGTCCTTCCGCGGTGGCGATGTCATATCCGGCGGCCAGCAGATGGCAGGTGTCCAGACAATAGCCGAGCCTCAGGCTGGTGGTTGCGGCCGAGCGGCGGGCCAGTTCGGCGAGTTCCTCCAGGCGCCGGCCCAAGGCGTTGCCCTGCCCGGCCGTGCATTCGAGCAGAAGGGTGACCTGGTCCACAGGGAGGTTTTCGGCAGCTTCCGCAAGCGAGGCAGCGAAGACATCCATTGCGGAATCGATGGCCTGGCCACGCCAGCTTCCGGGATGGGCCACGAGATACTCCGCGCCGATGGCAATGGCGCGCCGCCATTCACCGCGAAATGAGGCGATGGACTTGCGGCGCACGCCGGGACTGGCGGCGGCGAGGTTGATGAGGTAGTTGCCGTGAATGACCAGAGGGTGGAGGCCGTATTGCCGTCTTAGCCCTCTGAAGCGGGCGACATCGGAGGGGTCGGGGGAAGATGCGCGCCACATGCGGGGACTCGAGGAGAAGATCTGAAGAGTGGCGGCGCTCAATTCGTGCGCCCGTTCCGCGGCGGCGGCAAGGGACCCGGCGATGGAGACGTGGAGACCGATTCGAACTGGCAACCCAATCATATTCCCACAAAGGATGGGGATATTGAGAACCATAAAAGGTAATATGAGAGAGGTATGATTCCCGTGCTCTTATTCCTTGCCGCCACCGCCCTCCTGGCCGAGCCTGTCGAATACAAGATCGTTTCCGGCGGGGGAAACATGATCACTCTTGAAGTGCAGAAGACCGGAATGATGAAGGGGAAGGCGCACCATTTTGAATTTCCGAACTTTCAAGGCAGACTGGTTTACGATTCGCAGGCCCCCGCGAATTCCAAGGTCGAGTTGAAGATCGAGGCTACGAGCATGGCCTGTCACGACACCTGGGTCAGTCCGAAGGATCTTCAGAAGATCATGGACACGGCACTCAGCGACATGCTCCTGGTAAGGCAATACCCGGAGATGCGATTCACTTCGACGAAGGTGACGCCACATGGCGGCAGCCACTTTCAGGTGGACGGTGTGCTGACCATTCGCGGGATCGCCAAGCCCATCACGATCGCCGCCACATTGCAGCCCGCGGGTATGGCGATCGAGGGCAGGAGCGTGTTCAAGATGACCAGCTACGACATGAAGCCGCCCAGCGCGTTGTTAGGCGCCATCGGCACGAAGGACGACATGACCGCCAGCTTTCACGTGACTGCTTCGAAGTGACCGGTTCGCGTTCGGCCACTCCCGTTGCGCGGCGCGAGAGATTGAGCCTTGCTATTTGCCGGGACGCGGGCCGTAGAGCGGGACGGGGCGTCCCAGTTCGTAGGCTCCGAGGTCGGGCGCGTTTCCGGTGAAATCGTCGTTCACGTTCGGCAGGCGCACGCCCGCGTCGATAGCTTTGCCGCCGGGGTTGAGGGTGAAGTTCAGGTCCCGGGCGTGGTAGATGGCGTGGGGCCTGGCGGCGTCAGGCGGCTTGAGATTTTGAAACACGTCGTAATCCACTTCGATGCCGTGTGCTTCCTGTCCGGCGGCCTGACGCAATTCCGTCAGGGAGGCGAAGGGTTTCGGACGGGCTTTGTCGAGGGTGTAGTCACGAAGCTTTCCCTCGGCCGGTGATTTCCAAAGGAACTGGTCCCTGGCCTTTGGGTTCAGGCGGTAGCCGTTGTAGTCGTAAGTCGAGTAGGCGGTGGCGTTCGAGAAGCGGAAGACCGCGCGGCCGGGCGCATCAATGCCGAGGAACAGGTTGTTCCGGAAGAGGACGTTCGAAAAGATGTCGCCGGGCAGAGCTTCCGAGATGATCGTGTTATGGTACAGCACCATGCCCGCGGGCTTGACGTTGAACTTGAGGCCGCAGCCAGTCGGCACATGATAGAGGACGTTGCGGATGTAGTAGGCCGGGCCGCCGTAGACAGGCTGGGCGCTCAGTCCGCACTGCGCCGCATTCACGCCGCGGTTGCGCAGGATGCGGATATTGTGTACGCCGCCATCGGCTTCGATGAAGTCATCCGCCATGAGATGGATATCGTTGTTGTAGAAGTCAATGGAGGTTGCGCGGTGATTCTCATCGGCATCCGGTGAGCCGTGCGTGCAGACGTCGATCCCGTCATGAAAATAGGCGATGTAGTTGTGCGCCACGACGTGGCCGGAGCCATAGACCTTGATGGCGTAGTAACTCTTCAGCCGGTTGCCGCCGTAGATGCCCGGGCTGTACCAGCCGAGGAGCCGGTAATGGTCGTCGCGGCCGAGCAGCACATTGTCGGCGATATAGAAATCCTGGGAGCCCGCGTACTGGGCGTTGATGCCGATGCCCACGTCTTCCAGGCGGCAGTTGCGGACGGTGAGTCCCTTTGCGCCCAGCACGTCCTTGAGGCCCGCCTGAAAGGCGATGTCGGCGTTGCGGATGGTGAGGCCTTCAAAGATGTGGTAATCGGCGGCCATCAGGTTGAACAGCTCATGGGCGCCGTCTCCGTCGAAGATCACCTCTCCGTCCCCGGCGGCGCGGATGACAATGGGCCGGTCTGGTGTGCCTTTGGCGGTGAGGACGTAGGTACCATCGAAATCGAGGCCGAGCGCGCCGGAGTATTTGAAACGGTCGCCTTTGTAGAGGCCCGCGTGGATCAGGATGATGTCGCCCGGGTGGACTCTTCTTTCGCTGAGGACGGCCCAATCGCCATGGCCGGAGCCGAAATATGCCTCCTTGAGCCCGAGGAAGGAGGGCTCCTGCTTCGGAGCCTTCCAGCCGGGCGGATAGACGTGAAGGACACGGCCGCCCTGGGCTGCCTTCGGCTCGCCGCGGGTGCGGACCTTGGCGGTCTGGACGGCCTCGCCGCGGACGCCGTCCGGATCGCGCATCTGGAAGCGGGCTTCGTATTCGGTGTCGGGTTCGAGATCTAGAATGCTGCCCGCGAACATGTCCGGGGTGGTGTAATCGAGACCGAGGTCGGGCCGAGTCACTTTCTCGCCGCCCAGGCGGAAGAGGGGCATCCCTTGTTTCCAGGTCTGCTCGCCCGCCTTGCGGTAGCTCACCTCGACAACGGCGTTGCGGTTGTCATCGCCGGTGATTTGCCACTCGAAGCCGAGGCAGATCAGCGTGGGGCGTTCGACGACGAATTTTCCCGGCGTGACACTGTCCGCCGCCGGGAGGAGGGAGATTGTCAGGAAGAACAGGCTTCCGAGTCGCGCGAGTGCAAACATGACAGGCAGCCGATCACCGGCCCGGCGGGCGGTTCACAAAACGCACCCATCCGAAGGCTTCCGGCACGTGGAAACTCGGCTTCGGTGTAGTCACGGGCGACCAGGTGCTGTATTGCGCGTCTGTCTTACCGCCGGCGCGGTTCAGGTTGAGCCGCCAGGTGTCGCCATCGTGCGGCGGGGTGTGTGCGGCGTCCTTGGCGAAGTTCCGGAAGGGAATGGCGATTTCGAGAATCCAGTGGTCGTCATCAGGCGATTCGTTCTTCACGGGGAGGCCATGGTAGGAGGTGCGGTAGCGCACGCCTTCGGGCTCGGAATTTTTCGGACCCGTGTACCAATCCGCATGAATGAAGTTCAGCATCGTCCCGATCACATTAATCTCGAAGCCGTAGTAATTTCGTATCTTTTCGGGGTTCGGACTGATAAAAAGCTCCGCGCTGTCATCGAGCGACACCGGACCGTGGCGCTCCACTACCTTGGCGGAGATATGTTTGTCATGGCAGTAGAAACCGGCGTAGAGATTCTCGTCATCCCAAAGCAGCTTGACGACGGTGGGCTCCTTGGCCCCTTCTTTCCACCAGTTGAAGTGAAAGTCCCCGGCGGCGGGGGCTTGGCGCCACGCAGCCTCGTCCAGTTTTCCGTCGATAATGATGGGCGACGAGGCACGGTGGATATCGTAGTGTGGCGGCGATTGGGCGCTCCCAGAGGCCGCGGGTAGTAACAGGAGTAGGAGTCTGTACATGAGGTTCAGCTTTTCGCCTTTTCGCTGAGAATCTCGTGAATGCGGCGGGCGACAATCACCTCCTCGCCCGCCTGCAACTCGTTAGCGAAGATACCAAGACCCTTCCATGCCGGCTCGTAGCGCGCCATGTCGGCGGCGGCGATCGATGGCTCGCCATCCTGCAGGCGTTTCACCATATCCTTCACCGAGAGGCCGAGCCTCGTCTCGTCCCATTGCACGGAGAGCCTGGGGGAATGGCTTGGGTCGAGGTTGGGGATGAATTCCGTCTTGACGGTCGGGATGCCCGATACATGGCCGGCCACGCGGGAGAGCATTTCTTCGCGATGCCGCCGCTCGGCGGCCTCGTCTTTACGCAGCGCGACCTCGACAGCGGTAACCAGACCGGCGATCTCCTCCTTGCCCACCTTCGCAATGCGGGCCAGGTGGCTGTTTGGCGAACTGTTCGCATAGGCGGCTTCTATCAACGTCTTACGGCCCAACAGCATGCCGCTGCATTGGGGCCCGCGCAGTTCCTTGCCCCCACTGAAGGCCACCAGGTCGGCTCCCATCTTGATGAACTTGCGCATATTGTCAGCGGGCGGGATTTCCGCGGCGGCATCAAGGATGAGAGGAACGCCGGCGGAATGCGCGATGGAGATCATCTCCGCCAGGTCCACCTTACCGCCCGGAAGGCCATGGCTGATCACCATCGCCAGGGCGGCCGTCTTCCCGTTGATGGAGCGGCGTACGTCATCCGCCGTGACGGCTTCCACCAGTTGCACGCCCACCATGCGGAACGCATGATCGTAGCCGTTGCGGTGCGCCTTCTGAATGACGATTTCGGTTTTCATGCCGGTGAGATCAGGGAGCCGGTTCATTTTGACGGGGTCGGCTCCGGCTGTAACGGCGCAGGTAGCGAGACAGAGCGCGGCGGCAGCGCCGCAGGTGACGAAGCCCGATTCCGCGCCCGTCAGCTCGGCCAACCGCTCGCCGGCCTTTTTCTGAAGTTCGTGAATGGAAACGAAGTGGCGCGAGGCATCGTCCATGGCCCGCTTCACTTCCGGATGAAGAATGGAGCCTCCGAGCGTGGTTACGGTGCCGTAAGCGTTGATGACCGTGCGGACGCCGAGGCGCGAGTAGACCGATGGCGCCGGCGGACCGGCCGCCTGGGCAGTCCGCGCAGCCAAAGGCAAGCCCGCCGAGTACAGCATCCCGCGGCGGGTGAGACGTTTTTGCATGGCACGATCATAACACCCGTCACGCGGAGCGGGGCGCGCTACCATAACACGCATGGCCACCACGCACGCGGTTCCCCTGATGAAATCCGAGATTCTCCGAGCCTATGCAAGCAAGACGCCGGGCTCTCGAGCCCTGCACGAACGCGCCCGGACCTTGCTGAGCAACGGGGTGACACACGTCGGGCGGTATCTGTTGCCGCATCCGGTGTACGTGGAGCACGCGGCGGGATCGCGCAAATGGGATGTCGATGGGAATGAATATGTCGATTACTTCGGCGGGCACGGGGCTTTGCTGCTGGGGCACAATCATCCCGCCGTGGTGGAGGCTGTAGCGGCGCAAGTGCCGAAAGGAGCGCACTACGGCGCTTCCCACGCGCTCGAGGTGGAGTGGGCGGAACTGATTCATGAATTGGTCCCCTCGGCCGGGCGGATCCGGTTCACCATTTCCGGAACGGAGGCGACGCACCTGGGGCTGCGGGTGGCGCGCGCGTTCAGCGGGAAGCGGAAGATCATCCGCTTTTCGGGGCATTTTCACGGATGGCACGATCATGTCTGCTTCCCCCCGGGCGGCGCGCCGGGCATCATTCCGGGGATCGTCGAGGATACGCTCATCGTGCCGCCGAACGATATGGCGCAGGTGGAAGAGTTGCTTGCATCCCGTGATGACATCGCGGCGGTGATCCTGGAGCCGACGGGCGCCACCTTCGGGCAGGTCCCCACGGGAGGAGAGGTGCTGCGTCAACTGAGGGAAGCCACCGCGCGGCATGGTGTGCTGCTCTTCTTTGACGAGGTGATCTGCGGATTCCGGTGTTCTCGCGGTGGAGCGCAGGGGTTCTACGATGTGAAGCCCGACCTGACGTCGCTTGCCAAGGTTGTGGCCGGGGGATATCCGGGCGCGGCGTTGGTGGGCCGCGCGGATGTGTTGAGCATGCTCGACTACCGCCAGGTGGAGGGTGATATCCAGCCGCCGCCGGTGCTTCATCAGGGCACTTACAACGCCGGCCCCGTCTCCGCGGCGGCCGGGATTGCGACCCTGAAACAGGTGCGCGATACGGATGCGGTGGAGAGGGCGAAACGAACAGGCGCCGCGATCCGCGAGGGGATGAACGCCGTTCTTCGCCGCCGCGGGCTCGGCTGGTGTGTTTACGGCGAGTTCTCGGATTTCCACATTTACCGCGGCAACGCATCGCCGGAGGATATCTATGCCGGGCGTGTGCCATGGAGCCAGCTAAAGGGCGGAATTTCACAGCGCCTTGTGCACAAGATCCGTACGGGCTTCCTGCTGCACGGCGTGGATATCGTCGGCTGGCCGGGCGGCGTGGTTTCTTCGGTTCACACCGGGGAGGACGTGGGCAGGACCGTGGCCGCCTTTGAAGCCACGCTCGAAATGCTGGCGGCGGAAGGCGAGTGCTAGCGCGCGTCAGCCTTTGAGAATCTCGCGCACACGCTGAGCCACGATCAGTTCTTCGCCCGGGCGCAACTCGTTGGCAAAGATGCCGAGCCCTTTCCAGGATGGGCGGAAGCGGGTCATGTCGGCGGTGATGATGGAGGGCGTGCCCTCGCGCAAGCGGGTCAGTACGTCGTTTACGCTGAGCCCGAGTTTGGCCTCATCCCACTGAACGGAGAGCCTTGGAGAGTGGCTGAGATCGAGATTCGGAATGAACTCGGTGTGAACGGTGGGAATTCCCTTGAGTTTGTCTGCCACGCGGCGCAAGGTGGCTTCGCGCTGCTGTCTTTCGGCGGACTCATCGCGTTTCAACGCGATCTCGACCGCGGTCAGGAGCCCGACGATTTCCTCCTTGCCCACTTTGGCGATGCGCGCGAAGTGATTATTCGGGGAGCTGTTGGCGTAGGCGGCTTCCACCAGCGCTTTGCGGCCAAGCAGCAGGCCGCTGCACTGCGGGCCGCGCAATTCTTTGCCGCCGCTGAACGCCACCAGGTCCACGCCCATTTTGACGAACTTCCGCAGGTTCTCCGCGGGCGGAATCTCGGCGGCTGAATCGAGGATAAGGGGTAGACCCGCGGAATGGGCGATCCCGATCATTTCCGGCAACTGCACTTTGTGGCCCAAGGAGTTGTGGCTGAGGACCATGGCGAGGGCGGCTGTGTTGGAGTTGATCGCCTTGCGGACTTCGTCCGCGGTCTCGACCTCCACCAGTTTGACTCCCACCATGCGGAAAGCGTGATCGTAGGAACTGCGGTGGGCTTTCTGAATGACCATCTCGCTCTTCATGCCCGTCAGGTCGGGAAGGCGGTTGATCTTGGCTGTATCGGCTCCCGCCGTCACGGCGCAGGTGGCCAGGCACAACGCGGCCGAAGCTCCGGAGGTGACGAAGCCCGCTTCCGCTCCGGTGAGTTCCACGAGGCGCTCTCCCACTTTCTTCTGGAGGTCGTGGATAGCGACGAAATCCTGGGAGGCCTCCTCCATGGCGCGCTTCACTTCGGGGTACATCAGGGTGCCGCCGAGCGTTGTCAATGTGCCATAGGCGTTGATGAATGTCCGCAGGCCGAGGCGTGCGTAGATGGATGGCGAAGCAGTGGCGGCTTCCGAGGCCTGCGCGGCAAGGGGAAGACCGGCCGCATGCATCATCCGGCGTCGCGTGAGTTTGGGCTCCATGGGGGTGATGATACACCCTCGTCAGAGGCCGATCCAATTCGGGGTCAACTTCCGATACCCCTGCTCGATGGCCCAGACGTCCAGCGGTTGGGCGGAGAGTTCATCGGCTTCGGGCACGGCGCGCGGGTCCTTGCCAAGATCGATGAGATGGATGTAGCACCAACAGGAATCACAAGTCATGGTCTGAATTGCCGGGAAGGCATCCGTTGCTCCGAAGGCGATCTTATCCGGATCGGTTTCGCCGCAACCGGGGCATCTGGCGCGCGGGAACGGCCATTCGCGCCTGCACGCGGAACAGGCGAGCGTGAGCGCTGATCCGTGCCCTTCCGGCCGCAGCACTCCGAGTTGAGGCGGATTGCCGCAGAGCGGGCATTCGTTCTCATGCGGCGCGTGGCCGCGGATGGCGGGAGGCGCCAGTTCCGCCATCACGCGGGAGAACCATTTGTGAGTGGCTGGAGCGTTGCGCAACACGGGCGGCCCGATGCGGTGCACGAGAGCGCGGAGTTCTTCGAGTCCTTCGCCTCTTGCCTGCCAATCGGAGATCGCCGCGGCGAACAGCAGGCCTTCGCGCGATTCCGGGTAACGTTCCGCCAACAGCCGCGCCCGGGCCGCGCGCTCGAGGAAGCGGCTCAAGAGCGTGTGATCTCCCGGTACCACTTCGCATGATGGGAGGCGGCCCAGGCGGGACGCACCCATCCGCGGAGCATGGCGCGCAAGGCGCCGGGAACGACGAGAGTGCTCATATATATGTGGATGATGATGCCGCCGAGGGAGGCTACGGCAGCCAGCGGATGCACCAGCACCGCGGCCAGCCGCAATCCGCGCGGCATCACTTCCGGAAACCACAGCACGATGCCGCTCAGGAACAGCGCCACGGCGCTCGAAGATTGCAGCCAGAACAGCATTTTCTGGCCCGCGTTGAACCGGCCGCTTGCGGGGAGCCCTTCTTCCTCATGGAAGGCGTACTTGTGAGAGGCCAGCAGCCACATGCGGTCATCGGAGTCGAGCCTCATCTGTTTTGCCCAGTTGCGGAACATCAGGGCGAGCGCGAGGGCGAAAATCACGCCGCCGATGGGATGCCAGGCACGCACGGTTTCGCCGCCGCCGAGCACCGCGGCGGTCCACCACATCCGGCGCGACCAGAGGGCAGTACCGGACAGCCCCGCATAGATGAAACTGATCGCCGTCATCCAATGGATGAGACGTTCGTTCACGGCAAAGCGCTCGAGGCGAGGTTTGGCATCCGTGGTTTTCATTCGGTTCCCAAGGCCTGATCATATCGCAACTCTCGCGCAAGAAAATAACCTGCCGTGTGCTACCATGCGGCGTTGAAGCCGAAATCAATCGCCAGGCGGTATTTCATTCGGGGACGAGTGCAGGGCGTGGGATTCCGGTACTACGTGCAGCGGCACGCTTCCGAGTTGGGAATCCGGGGCTACGCGAGGAACCTCGATGACGGGCGTGTGGAAGTGTATGCGGCCGGCCCGGCGCAGGCGCTGCTGGAACTGGAAGGATTCTTGGCGAAGGGACCGATGTGGTCCGACGTGCGCGGTGTCGAAGCCGGGGAGGCTGCTTTGGTAGAATACAAGTCCTTCCGCATTGAAAGATAAATCGTAGCTCATGAATCTGAAAAATCTCATCCGCGAAGTTCCGGACTTTCCCAAGCCAGGGATCCTGTTTTACGACGTGACGACGCTGCTCAAGGACAAGGACGGCTTTGGCACGGTCATTGATACCTTCGAGGAGCATTACTCGGAAAAACGCGTCGACGTCGTGCTGGGCATCGAGGCTCGAGGTTTCATATTCGCTCCGACGGTGGCGTACGCGCTGGGTACGGGTTTCGTGCCGGTGCGAAAGCCGAAGAAACTGCCCTGGAAGGTGGAAGCGATGGAGTACCAACTGGAATACGGCACGGACCGGCTGGAAATACACAAAGATGCCATCAAACCCGGGCAGCACGTGCTGATTATTGACGACGTGCTGGCTACGGGCGGGACCGCGGAAGCCGTGACAAAGCTGGTGGAGAAACTCGGCGGCACGGTAGCGGGACTGGGGTTTGTACTGGAACTCGATTTTCTCAAGGGGCGTGAGAAGCTGACCAACTACCAGATCCAATCACTCGTACATTACTAGATTCAAGGCTTGCCCGGTTTGTCGCGCCACATCCCGAGCATGCCGTAAAGATGAATGAGATGCCGTTCGATGATGGTCTCTCCGGCTCCGATCCCGATGCGGGTGGTGACGTCGGCTCCGTATCCGCCATAGGCGGCGGTTTTGAGATCGGGAATGTAGCCCGGCCAGGCGCCTCCGGCTGAATAGGTATAGCCGTAGAACAGCGGGTAGGGGACATCGGCGCGCTCTTTCCATTCGCGCTGGAGTTTGTGCATCAGTTCACCCGGCGTGGCGGCGATGGCGATTTCCCTGTTGATGAGCACGGTGGTGATGCCCACCTCGACGGATTGTTCCCTGTTCCAGCGGTCAGGGAAGCGAAGCGATTCGCTGCGCCATTCGATGGGAAAGCGGTTCGGGGAGACGGGCTTCATCTGGCTCGCGGCATGAAGCACGCGCCCGGCGAGGGTCTCGCCCATCTTGCGGACTACGGTGAAATCCTGTTCCTCGTTCCCGGAGCGGGCCATGAAAAGCGGGTTGATGTCACCCGCGCCGCCCTGAACGAACATGCACTGCGCGCCGGGCATTTCCGTCTCGACTTTTTCCTGGAGAACCCCAGGATAGTCGGCCGAGAACTTGCAGTTGGTGGGTCCGAGCACGACTGCGTGGACCGCGTAGTGAACGAGCAAGGCCTTCGGAGCGCCGTTTTCATCCTCGACGCGCAACAGGACGAACTCGGGGTCGACGGGGCCGTAGGGGATGCGCTCGGGGTTGTCGAACAATGCGCGGGCGCGGCCGTCGTCCCGCATCAGCAGGCGGTTGTAGCCGAGCCGGATTTCGCCGCTGCCGATGGACAGGCGCGCCGGGAACAAGGACTCCGAGGCGCGCTTCACGGCATCGAAGATCTTCGCTTCCATGTCCGGCGGATAACCGTCCGGTCCCGGTGCGGGCGTCGAGTGGCTGTGGGATGCGGACAGCAGCAACAGAGGGATACCGAGCTTCTCCTTGACCTGGCGCGAAAGCGAGGCGGAGGTGATGTTGCCCAAGTCGAGCGTGACGACGGCCATCTTGGTGTCGCCGGAGGACAGCACCAGCGCCTTGGCGAAGAGCGGATCGTGAATTCCGTTCGAAGGGCCGCAACGCCGGTTGGCGTAGCCGTACATCGGCATGGAAGTAGCCGGAGTCAATTCGACGCGGGCCACTCCGGCGCGGAGCGGGAGATCGCCGGCGTCCATCCGGGCGAGGGCGAGAATCAGAAGCAAGAAGGAAGCGCGCATAGCTCCAGATAAGTATAATCGCGTCACAATGGAGTCATGCCGCTTCTCGGGATGATAGGCTTGCTGGCGATGGCCTTGCCGGATGCCGTGACCGTGCGCCCCGTTCTGAACATGTATTCGGAGCCGAGTGAGGAGGGGAGTGTCGTCTCGCAGGCGATTTATGCCTCGAACGTGTCCATCCTCGAGGAGAAGGACGGCTGGATCCGCATCCGCACCGGGGATGAGTATAGCGGGTGGGTTTCGTCCGCCGGCGTCCGCCGGGGCAGGTATGCGGCAAGCGGACGGGTGGCGGCGGTGCGGAATCCGGCCGCCCATCTTTATCGCGAACCCAATCTTACACGGCATGCTCCGCTTTTGACCGTTCCTTACGAGACGCGGCTCGAGGTAGTGGCGGAACCGGAAGAAGAAGACCGGCGTTGGCTCCAGGTGCGCCTTCCCGATGACCGCGCGGCCTGGGTGCAGCGCGGCGATCTGACCTTCGACATGCGGGTGCTGGATGTTCCGGAGATGATCGGGCTGGCGAAGCGTTTTCTGGGATTGCCTTACACCTGGGGCGGAACGTCCAGCTTCGGCTACGATTGTTCCGGGTACACGCAGATGCTCTGCCGGCGGATGGGCAAGAGCCTGCCCCGGGATGCGCGCCCGCAGGCGGAATGGAGCGGCATGGCGGCGATTGCGAGGGACGATCTGCGTCCTGGAGACCTGCTGTACTTCGGTTCGGCGCCCGGGAAGATCACCCACACCGGAATCTACATTGGAAACGGCGAATTTATTCACGCCACGGCCCACGAAAGGCCGGTGATCCAGATCAGCAGGCTGAGCGAGCCGCATTGGACGGAGTTGCTGGTGGCGTGCAGGAGATTGAAATGAAGCGCAGACATTTCTTGGGCGCGGCGCCGGCCGCCATGCTGGCCGCGGGGGCTGGGACAGACGGGATGGAGACGGAGATTGTACGGGTCAAACTGCGGCATACGTGGACCACGGTGATGTCATCGAGTGATTACCGGGATACGCTGCACGTCAGACTGACGCGCGACGGCATCACGGGAAGGGGGGAGGGCGCCCCGATTGTCCGCTACCATGAGTCCGCCGGATCCGCGCGCAAGGCGGTGGAATCGGTTCGCGGGTTTCTGGCCGCGGCCGACTTGAGGGCCTTTTCGAAGGTGCTCGGGGAGGTGTTCCGGCGGATTGATGGGGAGTGGGCGGGCAAAGCCGCGATCGACATCGCGGTGATGGATTGGGTGGGCCAGAAGCTTGGCGTGCCGCTGTACCGCTATTTCGGCCTCGATGCCCGGGACGCGCCCGTGACCACGTTTTCGATCGGAATCGACACGCCCGAAATCACCCGCCGGAAGACGCGCGAAGCGGCTTCCTATCCGGTGCTCAAGGTGAAGGTGGGACTCGATACGGATGAAGCCACCATCGAGGCGGTGCGCGGCGTGACGAAGAAACCGCTGCGCGTGGACGCCAACGAGGGATGGAAGTCGAAGGAGGAGGCTCTTCGTAAGATCAAATGGCTGGAGGCGCATGGTGTCGAGATGATCGAGCAGCCCATGCCGGCGGAGATGTACGAGGAAACGCGATGGCTGCGGGGGAAGGTGAACATTCCTGTCTTCGCGGATGAGGCCTGTAAACATCCTTCGGATATTCCGAAACTGGCGCAGGCATACGATGGGGTCAACATCAAGCTGGACAAGTGCGGCGGAATGCTGGAGGCCTACCGGATGATTCAGATTGCGCGGTCGCTGGGGATGAAGGTGATGCTGGGGTGCATGATTTCGAGTTCGGTTACGGTGACCGCGGCGGCGCATCTTTCACCGCTGGTGGATATGGCGGATCTTGATGGAAACCTGCTGATCGCCAATGATCCATACCGGGGGGTTACGGTGAAGGAAGGGAAGCTTATCCTGCCGGATGGCCCGGGGCTGGGTTTGCGGCCCGTGTAGTCCGGACAGCTCCATCGTTGCCCCCAACTTGCGAAATCGCTCGATGCGATGTGCCGCAATGAAGGCGAACGTGAACGAGGCGTCGTCCGGGGCATAGGGTGGCCAACCCGCGGTTTAGCCGGCAGATATTCGGAGTGAAATATCATTTTATTCTTGCAATCCGATTGATGTTGACGTAATGTCAAACTTACGCCTGGAACGAGGGGATATTCCGGATTATTCGCGATGTTCTCCTGGAACCGCTGGTTGAATCGAGCGGTGATGGTGAGGCGAACTTCTGGAAAACCTCTCGAAAGGAGAACATAGTATGCGGCTTCTTCCCAAACTGGCGGGTCCTGTCCTGGTGTTGACGGTATTGTCGCAGGCGCAAACATTGACTTCCGAGTACATTCGGTTGAACGGCCGCGTGATTAGCTCCATCCACAGCCCTCTCCAGGCGCTCAGCGACGTGCTGCCTGGAGTGCCATATTTCGAACTCGCGCATGTCATGCTCGAAAAGGGCATTACCACAGGGTGCAGCGCTGGGAGCCCCCCCCCCTACTGTCCCGCCGACCCGGTCACCAGAGGACAGATGGCTGCCTTCATTATCCGGTCGATATACTCCGCGTTGAAGGGTGACAGGGAGGCATTCACATGCTTCAATCCGAGCAGTCCGGGGACGCAGGTTTCCTGCGACAGCATTTCTCCCTACTTCAATGACGTCCTGCCGGGAAACGTTTTTTACCGCTACGTTCAGAAACTCTACCAGTTAGGGATAACAGCCGGGTGCCAAACCACCTCCTATTGCGTAAATGACCCCATCGCCAACGGCGCGTTGGCCGTCTTCGCCGTTCGCGCCCGGCAGATTGTGCAAAAGAATTGCGCAACATCCGTCGGCGCCAATGCGAATCAATTGAACCGTGACGCCTGCGATGCGACATTTTCCCCAACCGGTCCGCCCAGTTACCTGGACGTTCCCACGAGCCATCTCTGGTATAAGCATATCCAGTATGCGCGCGAGCAAAGCATAATTGTCAGCGAGCAGGTGCCGACATGCACCGCCGGACCCGGCTATTTCTGTCCCGAAATCCTGGCCGCACCATATAACGGGACCAGCACGCGCGCATACATGACGTACTACCTGGTTCGCGGAATCCTTGGAGACTATTCATGGTGAACAGACGTCAGTCGTCACTGGATTCTCTGCCACTCTGGGCGACAGAAATCGGCAATCAACAGATCTTCAGGATTGGAGGATTCGGAATGATCGTCCGCGCAGCGCTGCTCATACCACTATTGCTTCAGCAAACATTCGCCCAAGCTCCGCCAACGTCGGCTGTCAGCAGCGACCTGCTCTATTTCAACCTGGCGCCTGGCCGGTACCGCGGTCTCGTCGAAGCACTGGGTGACAGGCTCGACAAGACCGGGCGGGAACGCGCCGTGCTCGCGGGAAGCCTCGACGACTCCTCCGGAAGCAAGGCGTATGTGGTGACACGGGAGTTGAGCGGTAAGTTCCGCCTGGACGAAGCCTCGGGCACGTCGGTCTACACCATTGTGTTCGACGGAAAGGGGCTCACTGCCGGCAAGGGGGCGCCCAGCGCAGCCGACAACGATCGGATCGAAAGTTTGATCGCCGATTCCAGCTAGTATTTTCTCTACTCCGTGATCCGTGGACGGGGAAGCCGGTTGCTGGGACGAAGATTCCGGCTCGACGACGGCAAGGATTCCAAGTACACGGGGCCGTTCTACGACATCTTCGAACTACTCACTCCGGCGGCGGGGCGTGCCGACGTGGCGCCCCGGCAAAAACACTACTATTTTGATAGCGCCTCAGGACTGCTCCAAAAGGTTCGCTACCTCGCAAAAAGCGGCAACAGCGATCTGACCGTCGAGACAGCATGGACCAATTGGCGGAGAGTCGATGGCCAGGCCGCGCCATCGGCGGTGACCAGGACCGAGAATGGCAAACTCGTCTTCACCTTTCGCGCCGCCTCTGTGACATTTTCACCCGCGCTGGCCGATTCCACTTTTTCTCCCATCGGGAGCGTCAAGCCTTGAACGGCTCAAGGAGGAAGGATACATGAGAACGCTTAGACCATTGTGCCCGCTTTGGCCCATGTTGCTGCTGATCCTGGCCGGCCGCTTTCCGTGTCCGGCTCAACGGGTGCAGGAAACCTTCCCTCTCAACGGGCTGCGCCCCACCGGAAGTTACTCCCCCGGCGATACGGATACGGTGGATGTGGTGAACGGCTACGTTCATCTGGAAATACCATTGACGTCTCTGCCGCCCTCGCGCGGGAAGTTGAACATGGATTTGAAGCTGATCTATGATTCCGCCATCTACGATACGCAGTTCGTTATCAAGCCGTTCAATGGCCAGGACAAGTTGGTCGATTGGCTCGCACCCTCGCTCGCCGGCGGCTGGCACTACAACATGCAGGCGGGGCTCCAATACGAGGAAAGGCCGCTTCCACCAGGCGTCAACTTTTGTCAGGACCCGCAGCATTTCGAGGACTATCGGGTGTACAAAATGTCGGCTATCTTTCCCGATGGAAGCCGTCACTTACTGCGCCTGAAAGGATATCCTGACGTGGCGGGTGATGGCTACTATGCGATCCACCCCAACAAGATACGCCTGCCATGCGCGCCGGCAAACTCCGAGTTGCCGCCCCCGGGAAGACTGACGTATTTCACGGATGATGGAACCTATGTCAAGGTGATACTCGAGGACAGCCCATCCGGCTACGACTGGGCGCTACGACAATGGACAATGTACTTTCCCGACGGAAGTTCCGTCGTCGGTAATAACGATCAGATTGCCCACATAGTCGACCCAAACGGAAACTGGGTGGTGGTCAGCAAGGTATTCGATCCACTGACGGGATTTCCAGTAACTCGATATCTATCTCTCAATCACGGGATCGACATCACCCACGGACTAGGCACCGATACAATCCGGCGCAAGGGTTACGGGGGCAGCACCGATCTCACCTGGACCGTGAATTGGGGATTAACCCCACAACTGACCCTGGGTTATCAATGCACGGGGGATCCCGTGCGGGAGACGTGCTGGGATGATAAAACTCGGCACAATGTTGTCACATCCGTGCTGTTGCCTTCAGTCGGGACCACCACGGCGCTGCAATACAACTTTGCGTATGATGTCTCCAACTATGGTTGGGGTGAACTTCAACAGATCACATTCCCGTCCGACACGCCAGGGACCCCCAAGGTGGAATACGACTACCAGTACAAAGGCTACGTCAAACTCTATGAAGAGCGGCTTCGAAATCCTGTTGCCCATCGCAAATTGTATGACGGCGATCAACATGGCAGCACCAACCCGGAGATTTGGACCTACGTAATTAACGGGGACTCCTCCACGATTACAGCCCCGGATGGAGGAGTGACAACGAACTTCTACTTCGATCGCCGGATTCTCTCCACCTGGTATCGTGGCCTCGTCTACCGCACTCTGGGGCCGCTGGGATCGGGGGTGATCCGGACCTGGGGCCGGAACAGGCCTTATTCCGTGGAGGATCAGGCCCAGGGCAATCCGTTTGTCAAGTCCGAGTTCCGGGTCACGGGGAACGCAAGCGCGCGGCAGAAGATGGCCGGCCGCACCTACTCCATCGATAAGAACGGCAACTTGATCGAACTGCGCGAATACGATTGGGAAAGCTATAACGTGAACGGCGCGCAGCCATCCGCGCCCGCTTTGAGAACGCTGACCAACTCCTACTATGTGACAACAGACACCGCCGATGATGGTGGTGTCAGCCCCGCGGATTCCAATTCGGCCTATTGGAATGAACTCTCGCCTGCGAACCGTTCAGCCGTCAAACGGACCTCTATTCAGGAGGGCGCCGCCGGGCCGGTGGCCGCCTTCACGGAATATGCTTACGACGATCCGTTGACGAAGGGCAACGTCACACAGCAGCGCAGGTGGGATTCGCAACAATCCGCCGCTGTTCCGTCCACGTTCGATCTCAGCAACAGCGTGATTCGCGACACGCAGTACACGTCTTTCGGTAATCCATTGATTGTGAAGGACGAATGGCAATACGCCGACAGTTCGCGAGGATATACGGAGTATGCGTACGATGCCGGCATCCCCGGTTGTCCCTTTGGCAACGGAGCCCTTCTATACCCCACCACGGTCTACACCGCCAGGACAACCGCTGTCCAGAGGCAGCAAAGCCTCTATTACGACTGTGCAACCGGCGCGGTCATCTCCAGCACCGATTTTCAGAGCCCGCAGAACGTGACGACGATTCATTCTTACGACCTGCTGGGAAGACAGACCGCCGGCAACGAGGCGTCCCTCCGAAGTTCCTCCATGCAGTACGATGACGGAAAGCGGTGGCTGTGGAGCAAACAGGACCTGTACGCATTCAACGACGGCAGGTTCCAGAGAATGACCCATTTCGACTTTCTCGGACGGGTTCGCTTGCAGCGGAGCACCGATGCCGGCGGAACAGCGCTGGATACCAATGGTGAGGTCCAGGGGGAAAAAGTGGAAACAAAGTACTACCGCTCCTACTCGGACGGCTTCAACTACGAGGCCACATCCAATCCGTATGCCTCGACCACACCGTCCGCCGGCCGCGGCTGGACTCGCATCAAGCGGGATAAGCTGGGAAGAGTCGTCGAGACAGAAACGTTTGATGGAAGCACCCCTCCCAGTCCGTGGGGAGTGAATACGGCATCGAGCGGCGTGGCAAAGATCGACTACGATTCCGAGGTTCAAGTGCAGACCGATCAGTGGCAGAAGACTCGCACCTTGAGATACGATGCGCTGGAGAGGCTGGCCCAGGTGACCGACGGCGCGGGAACAACCTACTACGCCTATGACGCGCTGGACAACCTGACCTATGCCTGTCAGAACGGCACGCCCCCCGCCTCGGTTTGCACCGGCGGGCAAAAGCGCGCTTTTGTGTACTCCTCTCTGAAGCGCCTGGTGAGCGCCACCAACCCCGAGAGCGGCACAACCAACTACACTTACTATGACAATGGCCTCCTTCATACGAAAACCGACGCCCTTGGCAAAGTGGTCACTTACAACTACGACGCGCTCAACCGGCTGACCACGAAATCGTACAGCGACGCAACGCCCGCGGTAACCTACACCTATGACAGCCCGTCGGTGCCCTACAGCCGCGGGCGGTTGACAAAGGTGAGCAGCACGGCCTCCACGACAGACTACGTGAGCTATGACGCGCTCGGCAGGGTCACCTCGAGCAAACAAACTTTGCCGGGGCAGCCGGCCTACACCTTCGGCTACGGTTACAGTCCCTTCGGCTTGAGCCAAATCACCTACCCATCGGGTCGAGTCATCTTCACGGCTTACGACGGAGCCGGCCGGCAGGCGGCGGTCTCTCAGCAGAAGAACAGCGCCGGCAGCCTCACGCTGCTGGCAGTGGCCCGATACGCGCCGCAAGGCACGTATTCCCGCCTGGACTACGGGAACGGAGTGTGCGAGTGGGTCTGGTACAACGGCCGGATGCAGCCTTACGGCGCGGGAGTCCGCCGGTGGCCATCGGCATGGAACATGCCCTGCGACGACCAGACCCCTTCGGAGACCTTCATCGCCCAGCACGGCTGGTCCT
>JAIXKK010000207.1 GCA_026954325.1 Bryobacterales bacterium
ATGCAGAATATGTCAATGCATTGCTGTACTCCTGTATATCAACGTATGCTATTGAGCCAAAAAGAGATTCCCTTCCCCGCATTTGCGGGTAGAACAACGCGCCTCCTCTCCCGTACCCTGCCGGCGTTCTCCTTTTGTTCGCACGCATCGTCACGCGCCTGATTATTGAAGATCACCATTCCCGGCTCGCTGAGACAGTCTGCGCTGACCTGACGTTCCACAAGCGATCTCAACTGTGTTACTATCCCGGTTTGGTTCTGAGGGATTCTTCATTTTTGCTTAACGCCAAGTACTAGCGGAGTGTGCCAGTGAAAGTCTACGAAAGCAATGATATCCGGAACGTCGCTCTTGTCGGCCACGGGAACTGCGGCAAGACGACGCTCGCCGCGGGAATGCTCTACGCAGCCGGCGCCACCAACCGGTTGACCCGTGTGGATGAAGGGAACACCGTCACCGATTTTGACGATGAGGAGATCAGCCGTAAGATTACAATCTCCACCGCCTTGGCGGCAATTGAATGGAAGAAGGTAAAGTACAACCTCCTGGACACGCCCGGCTTCAACATCTTCATTAATGACACCAAGGGCGCAATGGTAGCCGCGGACGCCGCGCTGGTTCTGGTGGATGGAGTCGCGGGCGTGGAAGTGCAGACGGAGAAAGTTTGGGGGTTCGCCGATGACTTCAAACTCCCCCGGGCCATGGTAATCAACAAACTGGAGCGGGAGCGGTCCAGTTTCGAACGTGCGTTGGAAAGCATTCATGCCGGCATGGGCAGGTCGGCCGTCCCCGTGCACCTTCCCATGGGCGCTGAAAAGGACTTTCGCGGCGTGATCGACCTGGTCCGCATGAAGGCGTACACCTACGCTCCGGATGGCGACGGCAAAGGCGTCGAATCGGATATTCCGGCAAACCTTGCCGATGCGGCCCAGAAGGCGCATGAAGTCCTGGTCGAGATGGTAGCGGAGGGCAACGACGAATTACTCGAGGAGTTTTTCGAAGCCGGAACCATCGGCGAAGAGCACTTGCTGACTGGACTTCGGGCCGGCATCCTCGAACGGCGTATTGTCCCCGTGCTGTGCGCCTCCGGACTTCAGAACATCGCGACCGACCTGATTCTGAACTTCATCGGCGAGTTCTTCCCCTCCCCCACCGGACGCGGCAGGATGGCCGCCACGGAAAGCGGGAAGGATGTCGAACGCGCCGTGAGCGACTCCGAACCCCTTGCCCTATTCGTCTTCAAGACGGTCGCCGACATCTTCGCCGGTCGTGTCTCTTACTTCAAGGTGATGTCCGGAGTGGTCAAGAATGACCACAACGTGGTCAATACCCGCGCGGGAAACGCCGAAAGGCTCGCCCACCTCAGCGTTCTCCGTGGGAAAACATTGGAGCCTGTGACGGAATTGCATGCCGGCGATATCGGAGCGGTCGCCAAGTTGAGGGACACCCTGACCGCGGACACCCTCTGCGAGAAGGGCGTGGCCATTGCCTATCCCTCCGTGCAGATTCCGGAACCCTCCATTGCCTACGCCGTCACGGCCAAGACGCGTCAGGATGAGGACCGGATGGGTAACGCCATTCAACGCATCCTCGAGGAGGACGCGGCTCTGCGTTTCTACCGCGATCCGCAAACCAAGGAGTTTCTGGTAGCCGGGACCGGACAGCAACATGTCGAGGTGGTTGTCAACAAGTTGAAGAAACGTTACGGCGTGGATGTGGCGCTGCATAGTCCGAAGATTCCCTACCGGGAAACCATCCGCGGCTTTGCCGACGTCCAGGGCCGCCATAAGAAGCAGACCGGCGGCCACGGGCAGTTCGGCGACTGCAAAGTCAAGGTGGAACCTCTGCCGCGCGGCGAGAAATTCGAATTCGTCAACGCCATCTTCGGCGGAGCCATACCGAAGACCTTCATTCCCGCTATCGAGAAGGGCATCCTCGAGGCGGCTGAAAAAGGCTACCTCGCCGGCTACCCTGTTGTGGATTTTAAGGTCACTCTTTACGACGGGTCCTACCATGATGTGGATTCCTCGGAAATGTCCTTCAAACTCGCCGGACGCAAGGCATTCAAGGCCGCCATGGCGATGGCCAAGCCCGCCCTGCTCGAGCCCATCATGAAAGTGGAAGTGCAGGCGCCAGTCGAGTTTGCCGGCGACCTGATGGGTGACATGAACGGCCGGCGGGGCCGCATCTCCGGGATGGAAACTCGGGGCGGCACCCAAATCCTCCGCGCCATGGTTCCCATGGCGGAGATGTTGACTTACCAGAATGACTTGACTTCAATGACCCAGGGCAGAGCCTCCTTCACAATGGAGTTCGACCACTATGATTACGTCCCTGCCCTGCAGGCCGATAAGATCATCGCCGCCGCAAAAGCCGCCAAGGAGGGCGAGGAGGAAGAGGAGGAGTGACGGTGCTCTCCCGGTTCCCCGTCCCGCCGCGATTTGACCTGGCGGCAACTAAGGGTGTAGAGTCGTAGGTTCCGATGTAACCAAAACAGTGTTCCTCATTCCACACATAGAGATACACGGATGAATCATAGGCAATACCCGCGTTCGGCTCTCCTGATTTCCCTCCTTGGCCTCGGCTTGGCCGGTTGCACTTCCGGCATCCGGCCGGAATCCTTCCGCAGTTCCTTCCTTCCGCCTGCCCCAAAACCTTCCGTGGAAGCGGTGGAGGAAGCCTCCGCCGGGACTACGCGCGAGGCTCCTGAACCTCCCGCCCTCCAATCCAGCCTCTACGCCGCCAAAGAGGTTCCCAACTACCTCAAGACCGAGCCGAAGGTTCCCCCCCGCCCTCAACTGGACCACCGGATTCGCCGGGCGGATGAACGTTTCCAGGAAGGCAGGAAGCTCTACCTCGAGGGAAATACCGTCCAGGCGAGGATTGAATTCGACAAGGCTATTGACACCCTGCTGGCCTCCCCGGATGCCGCTCCCGACCGGCACGTCATGGAGAAAAAACTCGAGGAGATGGTGGACCGGATTCACCGTTTCGACGTGGAAGGTCTCGGTGCGGGCGATGACCAGGAATTGGCCGGATACGACAAGTCCCCCCTTCAGGACATTCTCGAACTCACATTTCCGATCGATCCCAGCCTGAAAACGAAGGTCAAGGATCAGGTGATGGCCACCACATCCCAACTTCCGCTTGAAGAGAACGATGAGGTGTTGCGCTACATCAATTACTTCTCCTCGGATCGCGGAAAGAAGACGCTGATCTCCGGACTCCGGCGCGCCGGACGCTACCGCGATATGATTCGCCGCATCCTCGATGAGGAAGGAGTGCCGCGCGAACTCATTTTCCTCGCTCAGGCCGAATCCGGCTTTCTTCCCCGGGCTTTGTCCGTCAAGTCCGCCACGGGGATGTGGCAGTTCGTTCAATACCGGGGTCAAGAGTACGGGTTGATGCAGACTCAGTTCACCGATGACCGCCTGGACCCGGAGAAGGCGACCAGGGCGGGCGCCCGCCACCTCCGCGATCTCTATCAGCAGTTCGGCGACTGGTATCTGGCCATGGCGGCCTATAACTGCGGGCCGGGGTGCGTAAGCAAGGCAGTGCAGCGAACTGGATACGCCGACTTCTGGCAGTTGCGCGGCAGGAACGTCCTGCCGAAGGAAACCGCCAACTATGTCCCCCTCATCCTGGCGATGACCATCATGGTCACCAACGCCAAGGACTACGGGCTGGAAAACATCGATGCCGATCCTCCCCTCCACTACGACACCGTGGAAATGGCGGCCAACACAAACCTGTCCCTGGTGGCCGATCTTCTCGACATCCCGGTCTCCGAACTGCGCGACCTGAATCCCTCGCTCCTGAAGCCGGTCGCTCCCGGCAGGTATACGCTCCGCATCCCCAGGGGTTCCACCCAACTGCTGATGTCGGGTCTGAACGCCGTTCCTCCGGATAAGCGGACCTCCTGGCGCCTGCACCGGGTGATCGAGGGCGAAACGTTGAACTCCATTGCCGGCCGGTACCGTACGGCCCCGGCGAACATCGCTTCCGTCAACCGCGCCTCCATGGCTGACTTGCGCGCCGGCGATATCGTGGTGATCCCGGCTGCCTATGCGCAGCCTGCGCGGGTGAAGGCGAAAACGCCGCGCGTGGCGCGGGCGCGCTATGCGAAGCCGAGGACGCCGGTTCACCGGGTGAAAGCCACACCGGCCCCCCATCGCCGGGCGCCGCGGCGGCGTGCATCCGCGGCCGGCCCGCAAGTGGCTGAAAAGATCGATCGCGCCAAGACATCGAATGCGCGCTGAGTGTTTGGCGCGCGATAAATTTCGCTGGCCGGGCAGCGCTTTTCCTCTTGCCTATTAGTAAAAACGTTGTATTCTAAGTGTGACCATGCCCGAACAGAATGCTCCGGAAATGTTTGTCGAAGCTGCGCCCCCCAGTGACGAGATGGACGACTTCGATTACGACGAAGAGCATGTTGAGCTCATTTCAGTGATCAAGGAATACAGTTACGGAGAGGATGACGAGGAACTGATGGAAGAGGAAATCACAAGCGTAACGGTTACGGAAACTACTGCCTCCGCGGCGCCCGCGGAGCCTGCCCCGGCCAGCGTGGAAGTTCCCGCGGCAACTCCGGCCCCTGAAACCGCTCCACCCGTGAAGAAAGCGGCGAAGAAGACCGGCAAGAAGTCCGCCAAACCAACAAAGAAGGCAGTGAAACCAGTAGTGAAACAAGCAGCTAAAAAAGCACCAGCCAAGAAGGCTCCCGCCAAGAAGGCTCCCGCGAAGAAGGCTTCCGCGAAAGCGGTAGTGAAGAAGGTGGCGAAGAAAGCCGCTAAGGCTCCGGCGAGGAAAGCGGTCAAAAAGGCCGCCAAAGCGCCTGCCAGGAAGGCCGTGAAGAAGGCGGTCAAGAAGGCCGCGAAGAAGAAATAACGGGCCTGATTCTCCAAGCAATACGGTTATCACGAAGCGCGCCGCTCGTCAGAGGGCGCGCTTCGTCTTTCGAGGACACGCATGAAGGCGCCTGCGCGCTCCTTGAACTCCTGGGCTCCGGTCAGCCTTTCCGCACTGCCTCCCGGCAACGGCCAAACAACTGGAGCAGCGCTTCGGCGTACTCCTCGGCGCCCGTTTTCGCGGCCTTCCCCGTGAACCCGGCGGATGCCCCCGATGGCTTGCCGTAGCCTGTTGTGAGAGCAATGAATTTCATCATCTCGAGAGCGACTTCGTCGGTGTTCCGCCCCTCTCGCGCCTCCTTCGATTCCTGATTACTTTGGGTGGTTTCTTCAGCCATAGAGATTAGTGTATCCTTTCGCTTCCCCTGATGCCTCTCGAAGCCATATCCTGGATCCGGAAAATGCGCGGCGGCGCCCAGGCCCACCT
>JAIXKK010000227.1 GCA_026954325.1 Bryobacterales bacterium
AGGTTGCCATCGGGCGACCACCACGGCCTGGTATCGCGGCTGTCGCTGATGGGGATCCAGTCGTTTTCCGCGGCCGCTTTTCCATCCCGGAGCGGAGCGATCCACAGGGGACTCCTCCCGTCATGCGGCAAGGCGAACGCCACCCATTGCTGGTCGGGTGAGATCTGCGCTGTGTAAATGGAGTGTTTCGGGTGTTGCAGGAATACGGAGGATTGCCGGGTGTCCGGATCGAGAAACGCAAAGCGTATGGGACTTCCATACCAGTAAATGATCTTTCTGCTATCCGGGGTCCATCCAAACACCGACGTGCTTCCCTTCTCGCCCGGCGCAACCAGTTGTACCGGTTCGCCGCCCTTCGCCGGCATCAGGTAGATGCTGTCCGGAAACAGGGAATACGCAACTCTGGCGCCATCCGGAGAGATTTTGGGGCGAGCGTATGTTTTCGAAAGTGTGGTTTCCTTCGCTGTCGCAACATCACGAAGCCGAATGGCGCTCTGAACAGGGTCGCATTGGCTGTACACAAGCCGGCGCCCTTCAGCGGAAATCGACGGGTTGTACTGTAATCCGCCGGAATGAGGCAACCGCTCCATTTTGCCCGCGGCTTTCCCCGTGATCCGGTCAATCTTCAGCTTCCACATGTGGTAGACCGACTGGGTGCTGTCAAATACCAATCGCGGCCCCGCGCCCGCCCGCACGGATCGGGCCGAACTCCCCGCCGTGAGCGGACGCGCCGGCCCCCTGGCTTTCCACTCCGGTCCCGCCAGATCGAGTTCCCAGATGCGCCCGTCGTAACAAAGCAACACCTTGCGGTCCGCGGGATCGACGCTCGAAAAGGAGAAGCTGGCTTGGGCTGTTTGCAGCTTCCATTGTTTCGCGAGGACTTCGGATGCTCCTGTCTTTATGGAAGGTCCACCAGCAACTGGAGTGACCCACAAATCGCGCGACGGGTTATTCGTGGAGGGCGACCCGACGAACAGGATGTGCGTTCCGTCGGGAGAGAAAGCCGGCCAGCAGGCCCAGGGGACATCCGTGGCCAGTTCCTTCGGCCTACCCCCAAGAACCGGAATGATGTAGATTCTCGACGCCGTCTGGAAATTGCCCCCGACACAGTAAGCGATGGATTTCCCGTCCGGCGAGAACCTCGGCCGGAACGCTCCGCGAACGAGTAACCGTTCCTCGCCGCCAAGCGTGGGAACCACGTAAACTCCCCCGCCATCCCGGTCGGAGCGGAACGCGATCTGCCCGCCGTCAGGCGAAAAATCGGGTGTATCATCGTTCGCCTCATGCGTGGTAAGCCGAATGAGCTGGCTGCCTTCGGTGAGCGGATGAACCCAGATATCCAGGTTCTTTCCCGTCGCCCGATCCGATGCGTAAGCCACAAACTTTCCGTCGCGGGAAAGGGCCGGCGTGATGGTCACCCCTTCGTCAGCCGTGAGAGGATGCATGGCCAGTTGCGGGGCGGTTTTGGGCGGCCGGACCATGCCCCACCACAAAACGCCCGCCACGGCGGGCAGGACAACCACCGCGGCGGCAAAGGTGTTACGTTTCCGCCCGGACGGCGGCGGTAGAACCGCGGGCGGAATGATGTCAAGCCCGGAAACCGGAGCCCGCGCAATCTCGCCGATGAACCGGTATCCCCTGCGCGGGACTGTTTCGATATAGCGCGGCGTTGCCGCCGAATCCCCCAGCGCCTCGCGGATCTTGTTGATGGCGGCGTTCAAGCCATGGTCGAAGTCGACGAAGGTGTCTTCCCTCCACAGCAGGTTGCGGAGTTCTTCCCGGGTGGCGATCTCGCCCGGCCTGGAAACCAGGTAGTGAAGAATACGGAACGGTTGTTCGGCCAGTTTCAGGCGGATCCCGCTCTTGCGCAACTCGGCCAACTCGGGATTCAGTTCGAAAACCCCGAAACGAATCACAGGCTCTTGCGGACCGGTCTGGGACACGCGCGAATTCCCCGAATCAGTGAAAGCAATCGATTATAGCACGCGCTTTTGCACACATGACCTTTCATGAGAAATATCGGAGAAATATCAAGAAATATCGGTTACTCCTTCATCTTCTGACTGTTAGCTACTTTTGGACCGGCGCAACGCTACCTCTGTGGCTCACCAATCCAAACGTTGCCGGTGAATTCCCAGACGCCGAAAATCAGCCTGTCCGAAAGCGGCGCGGGGCCGAAGTTCTGAGTGGCTGGATCCAGCCCCATACGGACCCCATGCACGTGCTGGATAGCAAACGCTTCTCCCTTGGGCCTCTTGGTGGAGGGATCGAGAGGCTGCGCCCAGATACACTGGAAGCCGTCACGCTGGCTCCCCATGTAGAGGAGGTTGCCATCGGGCGACCACCACGGCCTGGTATCGCGGCTGTCGCTGATAGGGATCCAGTCGCTCTCCGCCGGCGCCCTTCCACCCCGGAGCGGAGCGATCCACAAGGGGCTCCGCCCGTCATGCGGCAAGGCGAACGCCACCCATTGCTGGTCGGGTGAGATCTGCGCGGTGTAAGTGGAGTATTTCGGATGTTGCAGGAACACGGAGGATTGCCGGGTATCCGGATCCAGAAACGCAAAGCGTCCGGGGCTTCCATACCAGTAAATGATCTTCCTGCTATCGGGAGTCCAGCCAAACACCGACGTGCTTTCCTTCTCGCCCGGCGCAACCATTTGTACCGGTTCGCCGCCCTTCGCCGGCATCAGGTAGATGCTGTCCGGAAACAGGGAATACGCAACTCTGGCGCCATCCGGAGAGATTTTGGGGCGAGCACTGGCTTTGAAAAGCGTAGTTTCCTTCGTGGTGGTGAGATCACGAAGACGAATGGTCTTCCGATCAGGATCGTCCTGGCTGTACACAAGCCAGCGTCCATCAGCGGAAATCGACGGGTTGTACTGTGATCCGCCGGAATGAGGCAACCGTTCCATTTTGCCGGCGGCTTGCCCCGTGGTCCGGTCGATTTTCAGCTTCCACAGGTGGTAGACCAACTGCGTGCTGTCAAAAACCAATTGCGAGCCCGCGCCCGCCCGCACGGATCGAGCCGAACTCCCCGTGGTGAGCGGACGCGCCGGCCCCCTGGCTTTCCACTCCGGCCCCGCCAGATCGAGTTCCCAGATGCGCCCGTCGTAGCAAAGCAAAACCTTGCCGTCCCCTGGATCGGCGCTAAAAAAATAACCACCGACCTGGGCTATGCGCACCCCCCATTGTTGTGCGAGGATCTCGGATGCTCCTGTCTTTATGGAAGGTCCCCCAGCGACAGGAGTGACCCACAAATCGCGCGACGGGTTATTCGTGGCGGGCGACCCGGTGAACAGGATGTGCGTTCCGTCGGAAGAGAATGCCGGCCAGCAGGCCCAGGGGACATCCGTTGCCAGTTCCTTCGGCCTGCCCCCGAGAACCGGAATGATGTAGATTCTCGACGGCGTCATGAAATTGCCCCCGACACAGTAGGCGATGGATTTCCCGTCCGGCGAGAACCTCGCCCGGGCCGCTCCGCGAACCAGCAACCGTTCCTCGCCGCCAAGCGTGGGAACCACGTAAATTCCCCCGCCATCCCGTGCCGAGCGGAACAGGATCTGCCCGCCGTCCGGCGAAAAATCGGGTGTATCATCGTTCGCCTCATGCGTGGTAAGCCGAATGGGCTGGCTGCCTTCGGTGAGCGGATGAACCCAGATATCCAGGTTCTTTCCCGTCGCCCGATCCGATGCGTAAGCCACAAACTTTCCGTCGCGGGAAAGGGCCGGCGTGATGGTCACCCCTTCGTCAGCCGTGAGAGGATGCATGGCCAGTTGCGGGGCGGTTTTGGGCGGCCGGACCATGCCCCACCACAAAACGCCCGCCACGGCGGGCAGGACAACCACCGCGGCGGCAAAGGTGTTACGTTTCCGCCCGGACGGCGGCGGTAGAACCGCGGGCGGAATGATGTCAAGCCCGGAAACCGGAGCCCGCGCAATCTCGCCGATGAACCGGTATCCCCTGCGCGGGACTGTTTCGATATAGCGCGGCGTTGCCGCCGAATCCCCCAGCGCCTCGCGGATCTTGTTGATGGCGGCGTTCAAGCCATGGTCGAAGTCGACGAAGGTGTCTTCGCTCCACAGCAGGTTCCGCAGTTCTTCCCGGGTGACGATCTCGCCCGGCCTGCAAACCAGGTGGTGAAGAATACGAAACGGTTGTTCGGCCAGTTTCAGGCGGATCCCGCTCTTGCGCAACTCGGCCACGTCGGGATTCAGTTCGAAAACCCCGAAGCGGATCGAACGCTCTCGCGGACCGGTCTGGGACATGCGCGAGTTCCCCGAATCAGTGAAAACGATCGATTATAACACGCGCTTCTGTGCTCATGACATTGGATGAGAAATGCCGGTTATTCCTTTATCTTCTGACTATTAGCCGCCGAGGTCGAAAAATTTCATGATGAGGCATTTCCGAGACTGCGCCCATGGAGGTAGCCACCGCACGGCCCCAAAGTGCGGACATGACACAAAGCGCCTTCTGGTTGTTTTTGACGATGTTGCCCGCATTCGCGCATGACGCCGAACCTCCCACAGTCACCGTTCATCTTTACAACCTGGCGGGGGTCCCGGACGGCATTCTCAACCGGGCTACCGGCATTGTTCACCACCTCTACGCCGGGACGGGAGTGGAATTGAAATGGGTCCGTCAGACGGCTTCCGTCGCCAGGCTTGGCGAGGGCAACGCCTTCCGCCCCAGCGCCACGCCGGCGGAAGTGTCTGTCCGGCTGCTGCCGAAGGAGCTTTCTGACGGGCTGGTCCGGTCCGGGTCGGCAAAGCTCGGGTTTGTCTATCCGGCGGAGAAGAACGCGTATCGCTACCTGGCGACGGTGCTCTACGACCGGGTGGAACGGGCAGCCAGGGAACTTTACGATATCCCCTTGCCCCTGCTGTTGGGCTACATCATGGCTCACGAACTGGGCCACCTGCTGCTGGGACCGGACGCGCACGCAAGAGGGACAATCATGGCGTGCCCGTGGGATACCGGCGAATTCCGGTTCGTCAAACGCGACCAGCTCCGCTTCAATCAGAAGCAGCGGGTGGAACTACGCTCTCAGGTATCCGGCCGCCTCGAGGCCGCCGCGCGGCGGGTGACGGCGGATGTCGCGGGACGTGTCGTCCCTGGAAATTGAGGGGAAGCACGGCCTCGAAACACACCTATGAGGCGCGCCGTTTGCCCAGCCCCTCGGCGATCATTGCCGTAACGAGAGCGTTCAGGCTGACACCCTCCTGCCTTGCTCGCGCGACGAGCCGGGCGTGCAGGCTTCGCGGCACACGTTGCCGCCACTGCCCGCTGGCTTCGCTTGGTTTCGGAACAGGGTCGCCATGTTTGGCGCAATCGAGCAGATACGATTTGACCGCGTCGCATCCATTCATGAGGGCTTCTTCAGGAGTATTCCCGTCCGAAATGCAACCCGGCAGATCCGGATACTCGATCGCGAACCCGCCACCATCCTCTTCGGAAAGCGGGCGAATCGTGAACGGGTAGGAGTTGATGAGTGTCTTGTCAATCTTCATTGTTTTCACCTGCCCGGCCGGCGAAGTCCACAAATAGCCGCACATAGACGGGCTTGATGGGCCGGCGCGCCGGCACGGAGAGCCTTCCAGCATTGGGATGCCTAAACACGACATGGCTGGTCCCGTGCTGATCGTAGCTGATACCCAGGCTGTCCGCGACAACCTTGAAGTCCTCGATCCGCCAGTCATGCGGAGTTCGGCGCATCCTGGCGATGAGTTTCCTCGCGTTGGACACACCTGTATGGTATCACCGGCGATACCAATCTTGTTATTGACCCTAATACTGAAGCCGGCGTTGAGTGGTGGGCTGAAATCGAATCCATACCCGGCGTGATGGCGTATGGTGAAACGCGCGAGACAGCCGTAGCCAATGCTCGCTCCCTGGCTCTGCGGGTGGCCGCCGATTGCCTCGATCACGGGGAAGAAACGCCTTCCGCGCTCGCCCGAATCTTCACGCTTGCATGAGCCGCCGGCCTTCCGTCAAAGCGAGGAAGGTTCTGGCTGCCCTGCCGCCACTCATTTAGGCAGCCCGAAGCAGTACACGTTCGAGTCATGATCCACGGCGAACACCTTCCCGTTGGACACCGCCAGCCCGGTGAAATGCACCCAGGAAGTCATGGCGTCTCCGCTGTTGTACAATTCTTTCCCGGTCCAGGCATCGAGCGCCTTGAGCACGGCCGGGTGCGTGTTTTCGAGCCGCCGCGCCTCGCCGCCCTTCTGCACCGCGTTCTCGCCGGTGGACAGCGCAAACACGACTCCGTTCGCGATCACCACTCCGTCGGGAAGATCGAAATCGCCGGAAATCCACGCCGGCTCCAACACGGGATTGTGCGTGCGCGGATCGGCCACCACCTTGAACGCCATCACGCTGCCGTGCGGATTGGCGCCGTTGGTGATGGGATACTTCGGTCCCGCCGCGGCGGGCGGGCCGCCCATGGGCACATACAACCAGGTCTGCCCGGTCTCATCCCGGGCGGTGGAAAGGCCGCCCCAGATCCCCAGGCCTTCGCAGCAGACCGCTTTATCATTGCCCAGCCTGGGTGACACGTATAGCGGCGTCTGGTGATCGGCGCCTCCCAGTTTGTCCGCATCGAGAAGGGTGACCACGCCTTCCTTGGCGCCGTGCGCCACCAGGTTGCGGTTGCGCCAGCCGAAGTACACCGGACTCGCCGAGCCCAGGTCGAAATCCTTCTTCCGCAAATACTGCCAGTTGGGCGGCAGATAGTAATCCACCAGGTTCAACTCGCCCACTGATACAGCCGCAACCGTGTTGGAGTAGTCTCCGGCGATGGGATCGAAAAAGCCGTCGGCTGTCCCGCCATACACACGTCCGTTCGTGCCGATGACCGCTCCGCCTCTTCCCCAGATTCCCGCCGTGTTGGTGTTGGAAAGCAGCATCTGGCGCACCACCGGATGATGCGCATCCTTGACATCAACCGCGTAAAATCCCGAGATTCCGTTTCCGCAGCCCTGGGCCAGCACGGTGTAGATGGTTCCATCCACCAGGTTGAGGCTCCAGTTCTTGGAGTACGGCGCCACGAACTGCACCGGACCGTAGCGCACCCGGCCGCTGCCGAGATCGAGCCCGTAGAGCGCCCCGTCGCCCGCGATCACGTACAACCGGTTGGCGCTCTTGTCGATGACCGGCGTCGCGGTAATGCCGTTGGGGCACAGGAACGTGCCCTGGTATCCGCCTTTGCCGGGCAGCACGACGTACTTGAATTGATGGGTCCACAATTCCTCGCCCGTTTCCGCATCCAGGGCGAATACGGCGCCGCCGATACCGGCCACGTAGACTACGGAACGCGGCCCGCGAGTTGTCGAGATGTCGCCGGCCGCCACCGGAGCCGTCAAGGCAGACAGGCTATAAGACGCGTTGTTGAGCTTCGCCTTCCATTTCAAGCCGAGATTCGATACGTTGCCGGGCGCCAGCGCCGTTTCCTCGAAAGCCCAGCCATCCCGCTGGGGGCCGTGGGCGAAGGTGAGCCAATCCCCAGCCATGCCGGCGGCGGCCGGCAGCAGCGCCAGGACTGTCGTGGCGCGCCAGGTCTGTGAAAAAAGATTCATGGCAAGACCATGAGTATACTCCGTATCGAAACAACGCCGGGCTCATCAGCCCGGGAAATTTGAGATGATGACGGGCTAATGTCTGTCCACGGAGTCGAAGACCTGCCGCGGAGGCTCGGGCTGCTCGACGCCACCACAACCGTAATCGGAACGATGGTCGGAGGCGCCATCTTCATCATTCCCGCCAATATCGCCAGGGAGGTCCCCTCCATCCCGCTGATCCTGATCATCTGGGTGGTCACCGGTCTGATCTCGTTATTCGGCGCGCTCGCCTACGCGGAACTCGGCGCGATGCTGCCGCATTCCGGCGGGCAGTATGTTTACCTGCGCGAGGCGTATGGTCCGCTGCCGGCGTTCATCACCGGCTGGGTATTTTTCCTCATCATCAATTCCGGATCGATCGCCGCGGTCTCCGTTGTCTGCGCCACCTATCTTTCCTACCTGCTGCCGGGAATCCCCGGGTTAATGCGCTGGGCGCCCGTGACGCTCATCTTCATGCTATCGGCGGTCAACTACCTGGGCGTGCGCCAGGGCGCGCTGGTGCAGAATCTGTTCACGTTCTTCAAGCTGGCAGGCCTCGCGCTTCTCGTTCTCGGCGCCTTCTTCTTCCATGGCTCCTCCTCGCTTCACTGGAGCATGCCGGAGAGCCTCTCCTCGACGGCATTGAGTTCAGCCATGCTCGGCGCGTTTCTCGCCTATGACGGCTGGCACTATATCGCCTTCGTCGCCGGTGAAGTGATCCACCCGCGCCGCAACCTTCTGTGGTCGCTCGTCATCGGCGTCGTCGCCGTAATGGCCGTCTATCTGGTTGTGAACATCGCCTACTTTCACGTGCTCCCCATCGGCGTGATCGCGGCCAGCGAGCGCGTCGCGGCCGCGTCCGCCGAACAAACCATCGGGCCGCTTGGAGCCGCCATCGTCACTCTGACGATTCTGCTTTCCACCACCGGAGCGGCCAACGGCGCCATCATGACATCGCCGCGCGTCTACTTCACCCAGGCGCGCGATGGACTCTTTTTCCGCAAGCTGAGCGAAATCCACCCCAGGTTCCTCACGCCCTCCGCGTCCATTCTCACGCAGGGCCTCTGGGCAAGTTTCCTGGCCGCCACGGGTTCCTACGTCACGCTGATCTCCTACGTCCTGTTCATCGCCTGGATCATTCACGCGCTGACCGTGCTGGGCCTGATCGTCCTGCGCCGCAAACACCCCGAATGGGAACGCCCCTATCGAGTGTGGGGATACCCTTGGGCGCCGCTCCTGTTTGTTGCGTTTGCCGCGTGGTTCGTGGTGACGACGCTCGCCGCCCGGCCCGCGTCGTCGATCGCCGGGATGGGAATCATGGCGGCAGGCGTGCCCATCTACTATTTCTGGCGCAAGAGGAAGTGAGCGGCGCCCGGCCGTCGCTCTGTCCACGGGAGTATACTCCTGCTGAGGGAGATCCATGGGAGGAGAGTCCCGATGACACGGCGGAACCTGAACTTTGCGCTCTCGGGCGGAGGCGCCATCGCCTTGTTGGGAGGCCCCTCCACGGCTTGGGCGCGGACCCGCAAGCCGCTGCTTGGCTTCAAGCAGTACGGCATGAAGAAACTTCCCGTTCGTGAAGCGATCCGCCACATCGCCGCGATCGGCTACAAGGCCGTGAGCTTGACGTTGATGCCAACCTGGGACACCGAACCGAAGCTGTTGAGCAGGACGGACCGCGCCGAGATTCGGAAGCAGATCGGCGGCCTCGGGCTGGTGCTGGCCTCGGTTCAAGAGAGCTTGCGGCTGGCGGGGCCGGACGGAAGCAGAAAGAGCAACCTGGATCATCTACGCGCCGCGGCGGCCGTTGCGCATGAACTGTCGCCCGGAGCGCCGGCCGTGATCGAGACCCCGGTGGGCGGCAGGCCGGAGAAGTGGGAAGAGACCAGGCACAAGATGGCTGATGAACTGGGCGAGTGGGCGAAGACTCTGGAACCACTCAGAACGGTGCTTGCCATCGAAGGACATGTGGGCACCGCCCTCGACAGGCCCGAGAAAGTGCTGTGGCTCCTGGATCAGGTGAAGAGCCCTTGGATCGGGAACCTGTTCGATTACAGCCACTACCATCTGCAGCGGCTGGGCCTGGGCGAGACGTTACGGCAACTGGCGAGCCGTACCGTGTTGCATCACGTAAAAGACAGCACTGGAAATGCGGAGAAGTTCCGTTTCCTGCTGCCGGGTGATTCGCGCGAGATCAATTACAAGGAGTACGCGCAAGTCCTCGGCGAAATCCACTACCAGGGGCCATTGCTGCTCGAGGTCAGCGCCCAGATCTTCAACCAGCCGGATTATGACGGCCTGGCGGCCGCGAAACGCTGTTGGGATAACATGGCCCCGTATTTCGCCTGAAGCGCGATGCGGCGGGAAAGGAAAGCTATATGCCGGAAAACGGTATTTCCAGACGGCATTTCTTCTATGGAGCGCTTCTTGCCGGTGCGGTTCCGGCGGGCGGCTTCGGCAGCGTGCCCGCGCTGACGCAGCTTGGCTACAAATCCCCGAATGAGAAGCTGAACCTGGCGGCGATCGGCGCGGGCGGCCGGGGGTTGGTGGACCTGCGCGGCGCCGCGGCGGGAGTCGAGAACGTGGTTGCCCTCGCCGACGTCGATTTCACCCGCGGCGCGCCGGGCTTCGCCGCGTGGCCGAAAGCCGCCAGGTACAAGGACTACCGGCGGATGCTGGACAGGCAGGCGAAGGAGATCGACGCCGTGGTCATCACCACCGCGGACCACATGCACGCCACCTGCGCCCTGGCGTGCATGCAATCCGGCAAGCACGTCTACCTCGAAAAGCCTCTGACGCGCACCACCTGGGAAGCGCTCCTGCTGAGAGATGCGGCCGCCAGATATTCGAAGGTCGCCACGCAGATGGGAAACCAGGGTTATTCGCATGATGCGACGCGGGTGGCCTGCGAGATCATCTGGTCGGGCGAGATCGGCGATGTGACGGAGGTGCATGCCTGGTCAGGCAGACCCGAATGGCCCCTGGGAATGCGGAAGGCGCCGCCCCCAACCCCGGTTCCGGATACGCTCGATTGGGATTTGTGGCTGGGCGGCGCGGCCTGGCGTCCCTACTCCGCCGGCGACGGCGACTACAAAGCGCTCATCGCGCCCTACGCCGGAGCGATGACGCCGGCGGAAGTGCGGCGCGCTTACGCCGGGTTCTATTGTCCTTTCGTCTGGCGAGGCTTTTTTGATTTCGGCACCGGCCACTTTGGCGACTGGGGTGTACACGTCCTGGGCCCCGCGAACTGGGCCCTGCAACTGAGCCTGGAGAGCCTCATCAGCGTCGAGGTGATCAAACAGGAGGGGACCAGCCCCATTACCTACCCGAGAAAGAGCGCCGTGAAATATGAATTTGGCCCGCGCGGAAGCATGCCTCCAGTCACCGTCTACTGGGAGGATAACGTCGAAGGGGATGCCTACCTTCCACCGGGAATGAGCGCTACCGAGGCGCGCAAGACCCCGGGCACGGGTCCGCTGGTCGGTCCCAGCTTCGCTGGAAGCGCCGCCGGCGGCGGACAGCATGGCAGCGGTTACAACTGCATCTTCGTTGGCTCGAAAGGCTATCTGGGCGCCAGCGGGCGCGGCGAAGGCGTCGGCCTGCTTCCCGGTTCCCGCTGGGCGGAATACAAGCTCCCGAACCCCTACCTCGCTCGCTCGCCCGGCCCCAGCGCCGGCGACAACGCCGCCAACTGGGACATTTCCGCTCACACGCACGATTGGATCCGCGCCTGTAAAGGCGGCGCGCCCGCCTGCTCGAACTTCAGCATCTCCGGCCCGTTCACGGCCTGGGTGGTGCTTGGCGCGGTGGCTGCTCACTATCAGGGCAAACTGCTGTGGGACAACGCCGGGATGCGGTTCTCGAACAACAAAGACGCATCCCGGTGGATCAGGCCCACATTCCGGAAGGGGTGGGAGATCAGACTCTGAGGAGCCGCCCGATCAACTCCCGGAGCACCAGGAAACTGCTCTCGACGAACTCCGGTTTCACTGTTTCGGCGCGATCTTCCGGCCGGTGCCACAGCGGCAGCGTGCGGGCATCATCGCCCCGGCTGTTGAGGTGAACCGTCCTGGCGCCCGCCGCGAGAAACGGCGCCGAGTCCATCGTGTCATCCCGCTGGAACACTTTGGGCTCGGTGTGAATGCCAAGATCACGATGGATGTCGAGAATCGTTTGCGCCAGCTTGCCGTCGGTGGTGTTGATCTGTAGATTCGGCCCGTAGGTCAACGAGTCCAGATTCACGCAAATCCGGATATCGCCGAGTGTGCCGCGGTTTTTTCGCGCCTGCGCGTAGTGCCGCGCGCCCAAGTACGAAAGCTCCTCCCCCGCCGTCGCCAGAAAACTCAGCGTCTTTTGCGGGCGGGCGCCGGACACGGCATGAGCCAGCATGAGCATGGTGACGAGAGACGCGGTGTTATCGTTGGCGCCGGGCGTATTGTACTTTGTGTCCGCGTGAGCCACCACCATGATTTCGTCCTTCGAATCCCCGGGCAGCGTCCCGGCAACGCTGCTCGTCTTGACGCCGGGAATCCACTTCATCCGCGCTCGCGCTCGCACCGGCAGATTCTCCCTCGCCGCGCGGTCCAGCGTCTCCACATCCTGCCTGCCGAGATTGAACAGGGGAACGCCGTCCTTGTCCGAGTGGCTCGACACAATCGCGCGGCCGAACTCGCTGATACCGGCCCGCGCGAGCACGGCTCCCGATTCCTGATCCACTACTTCATACTGGCCGTTCTTCCTGAGCAAGCCGCGAATCCCGTTCTCCGGCGTGTCCGGGCTGTTATCGGCCACATACGTTTCGAGCCGCCGGTCTCCCACCTGGAAAAGCGGCTCGCCCACCGCCACCCACCTTCGAAACTCGAGCGTGTCCAGCGAAACCGCCGGCAGACAGCGCTCGAGTTCGCGCCGGATAATCGCTACGCCGGCATCGTATCCTTTGCTCCCGGATGGTCTCGGGCCGATTTCCGTACACAACGCCCGCAGCATGCCGCGCAGGTATTCCGCGCGGCCTTCGGCGGTAGCAACCAGATGGCGGGTGTCCTGTTGCGCACCGCCGCCAACCAGGGGCCACGCGAACAGGGAGAGCAACTCGCGCCGGCCCATCGCCGGCGCTACCACGGCATTGCGCGCTTGGTGAGCCGCCTCCCGGCGTTCGCCGTGGCTTCGTCTCCCGAGCCGATCATGATTCCCTCCTTCAGATTCGCCTGGATTGTAGGCAGGCGCACGCCGTCGAGGAAGAACTTCTTGTTCGCCTTGACTGCCTGGAACACCTTCCCCCTCATCTCGAGCATGGCCGGCGGGTATGGCTTGGTGTGATCCACCGTAAGTTTGAGCGACCACGACATGTCGCCCGGGCCCCACTCCGCAAAGGCAATGCCGGGGACGGCCACGGAACGCGCCACGTTGGCGACCGCGAAACGGTCCTCCACCTTGAGGCCCAGCAGAATTTCGCCCTTGGGATTCAACGGCCACGTATCGGCAACGTGAATATACTGCTCGCCGGAGATTCCCCAGATCTGCGACGCGTAGCCCTGGCTGCCGCTGCCGCGAGTGCCTTCCCCCAGGCCCGGAGCCGCGTTCTGAAACGGATAGCGCACGGCCTCGACGAATGCCCGCACTCCCTCGGGCGATCGCGCATGACACATCAGAATCCCGTGTACACCCGTGCCCAGCACCTGCTGAATCATCCACGCATTCGCCCGCACCGTCGCTTCATCGGAGACCACCACCGGCAGCGTCACAATCACGGCGGGTGTCCGATGGCCGCTCTTAGTGGGCCCCGCGTCCACCAACCCTTTCATGAAGGCCCGCAGCGCGCTGATGTCGAAGGCGCCGTGTTCCATTTCGTAGTTGATGTAGTCAGCCCACGTCTTGGCGAGCTTCCGGCCGTCTTCGTAGCCGCCTCCGCTGGTGGTTGCGTAGTAGATCGGCTGGCCCTGCTCGAGCAGCTCAATCGCCTTGTTGATGCGTTTCGGTTTATAGGGTTCCGCGCCAAGCAGCGCAAGATGGATCGAGAGAAAAAAAGTAAAAGCGCGAATCATGGTCATCTTGCGGTAGATTCTACAACAAAAGCGCCCGCGAGAGACAATGCGCCCTCCGCGCCCGTAATGGAACAGCCCTATTCGATCGCCATTTTGCCGGAACCCTCGCCCGTGGCGTCGAGGGGAGTGGCCCCGGCCTTCGATCCGTTGACTTGCAGGATATAGGCAATGATATCCGTGTAAGCGCCGGTTGCCAGCGACCCCGGTTGTGAGGGAGGCATCGTCTTACGGACGCGATCGAATAGCGCGCGGACGCTGCGGTGAGACCACTTGCCTTTGAAATACTCGCCCGCGAGCGGTGTACCGTAAGCGCCATTTCTCAGGTTGCTTCCATGACACACCGCACACGCGGCGTTGTAGGCTGTCTTTCCATTGGCCGCCTGCGCTTCCGTGAATTGTGGCGGGATTCCGCCGGCGATTGGGGCCGGACCCGGCGCGCCCTCCCGCTTCTTCGTCCCGCTCACCTGGCGTGGTGGCTCCTCCGCTCCAGGCGCTCCCTCGCCGGTATAGGTGAAGGCGAGGATCGAGCCCGGATTCTCCATGGTCGAGGTTGTGCCCGCGTCTTTCGCGCCTGCAACTCCGCCGGGATCCGTCGCAATATAGATTGTCCTGCCGTCCGGGCTTACGGCTGTATCGCGAAACCGGTTTTCTGACTGGAAATAACGCGAGAAATGACCGGCCGCTGATTTTCCGCCGGAAGCGAGCGGCAGAACATACAACGACCCGCGTTTCAGGGCAGCCGCTAGCAGCACGTGCTCCCAGCCCGGAATGCCTGTTCCCTTTGATGCATAGTACTCCACGCTGGACAATCCGACGGTCGGCCAACAGATGAAATCGATACCCCCGCATGCCGGATCCGAAAAGTTAAACCCGGTCGCCACGGTGAACATGGTCACCAGCGGATTGACAAATGGCTTGTGGTAATCGGACTCGCGATCCCGCGGAATCGACGCCGGAATTGAAATATCATCGTACTTCCTCTGTGCGCATGGTGGATTCCGCGCCTCTCCCCACCGCACATAGTTATATGCTTTGTCGTCCTTGAATCCGGCGACGTGCGGCCACCCATAGTTCGAGCCCGGCGTCAGAATATTGATCTCGTCATCCGTCTTTGGCCCGTGTTCGGCGGAATAGATAATTCCATTCGCGCCGATATCCAGTCCTTGCGGGTTGCGGTGTCCATAGGTGTACACGTGGCTGACGACGCCGTTCAGCCTGGGATTGTCCGGCGGTATCGAGCCGTCCAGATTGATCCGGAGCGATTTTCCAACGTAGGCGGCGTAGTTCCGGGCGGCAATCTCCTGTCGCGCGGGCAGCCGCTGAGACTCGATCGGGAGACAGAAATTCGCAAACTGGTTGTGCCCTTGATCACCAATCGTAAAGAACAGCTTGTTCTTCGGGCCGAATTTCAGCCGTCCGCCTACATGGTCGTCACCGGCAGGCAATCCGGTGATCACATTGACCGGGCCGGATAAGGTTCCCTTCGCCGCATCGTAGCGGAGGCGCACAATCTTCCCGTAGAGGTAACGGTAGGGACTCGCCGGATCCGTCACGTCCGGATCCGCGCCTTTTTCCTTATCAACGTAGGTATAGGCAACGTAGACATAGTCGTTGCCTGTTCCCTTCAACAGTTCCGGGTGCAATGCCATGCCGAGTAGCCCATCCTGGCCTCCGGGCGCGGAAATCTCTTCGATGGTGATCGCAACATTTTTTTCGCCCGTCGCCGGGTTGACGCGGGTCACCTGTTTGCCGGTGCGTTCGGTGACCCACAGCATGTTGTCCGGGCCCCATGTGATTTCCCAAGGCGCGGCCAACCCCGCGGTGACTACTCTCTTCGAAAACTGCTTCGTTCCTCGCTGGACCGAATCCGGACCGTCCTGAGCGAAAACCGCCGCTACAAAAGACATACAGGCCAGTGCTGGCATTAGAGGGGAAAACCGGTTCATTAACTTCCTCGCATTACGAATTGCGGCCCGGCGAACATTGGGCCGCCAATGGGTATATTCCGTACAACGGGCTATTGTTTAACGTTTTTAGGGAAGGCATGCATTCCTGATCTACGCGGCAGGGAATCGCCATGGTCGCCCAAGAGTTGGGCTGCTGTCAAGCAGTCCGGCCGAGATGTGCGCCCGTCTTCCCCGTTCAGCCTTCCGGCTGTCTCCTCCATGGCCTACAATCAAGACATCCAAAGGGATCTCAAACCCGATCCACCATAGGAGGACAATCCCATGCCCCGCTTCTGCGTCCACTGCGGCGCTCCTCAAACGGAGGGCGCCGCGTTTTGCCAAGGCTGCGGAAAACCGCTGCGGCCCCAGACTGCCCCCACGCAAGCCGCCCCCACCGCATCCCCCGCCCCGGCGAAGCCCGCCAGCAGTTCCTTACTCAAGTTCGTGCTCATCGCCTTCGCCGTGATTGCCCTCCTCGGGATGATCTCCGTCGCCGGTGTCATCTACGCCGGTTACCGCATTAAGAACAAAGTTGAACAAAGCGCCAAAAACCACGGAATCAACCTCCACGATCTGGCATCCTCCCCCAGCGCTCCAGGGCGCGGCCTGAACCCATGCACTCTCCTCTCCAAGGAAGAAGCCGAACAGATCCTCAAATTGCCCCTTGTGCGCGTGGATCGCTCCGGCGATGAATGCAGATATTTCGCCAAACCCCTCTCTCTCGAGGAGCAGCAGGCCGGCCTGAAGCAAGCCTTCGACGAGATGATGAAGAAAACTCAAAGCGCCCGCCCCGGCGAGGAATCGGCCGGCAAAATACTCCGCCAGTCCGGCGTCGGCGACCTGACGCGTCAAATTGCCGGCGCCGCCAATGACGGCTCCGCGCCCCTCTTCGTCATTACCTACGCCGAAAACGGCAAGCAGCAGATCGCGGCCATGAAACTTGCCGCCGGCGCGGTCGCGGGCAAGTCGGGACTCGACGCGCTCGAGGAACTCCGCGGAATTGGCGACGAAGCCGTGCTTGGCCCGCTCGACAGCATGCTCGTTGTCGAAAAGAACGGAGCGGGAGTCGGCATTGACATGCGGCAGCTTCCGAATGCGAAACAACTCGCCATCGAAATGGCCCGCCGCATTGTGCCGAGAATGTAGAAGAACTCAGCTCCCCGCGATTGCCGGAGCCTGCTCCGCAACCTCGATCGGATGCTTGTGCTTGCACTCCGGATTCGGGCACTGCGCCACCGGACCCGCTTTCAGCCACTTCTCGATCAGGTACTCCCCGCCGCATTCCGGACACTTCTCGCTGAGCGGCTTGCCCCATGCCACGAAGTCGCATTCCGGATACCGGTTGCACCCGTAAAACGTCTTGCCCCGCTTCGAGCGCCGTTCAATAATCTCCCCCTTGTGGCACTTCGGACACGTGACGCCGATGGTCTTCTGCTTCACGTACTTGCACGTCGGGTAGTTGCTGCACGCGGTGAACTCCCCAAACCGCCCGTATTTCAGCACCAGATGGTTTCCGCAAACAGGGCATTTCTCCTCGAGCGGAACATCCGCCTTCTTCTGTTCCGTATCCCCGATCCGCTTCGTCGTCTTGCAATCCGGGTAGCCCGAGCACGCATAGAACGTGCCGAACCGCCCCTTCTTCAGAACCATCGGACGCCCGCAGTTCTCGCAGTACTCTTCGTCCCCCTGCTCGGTGAACCCCACCTTGTCGACGTCCGGCAGGTCCACCGTGAGTTCGCGCGTGTTCGTGCATTCCGGATAGCCCGTGCAGGCGATGAAGCTGCCGTGGCGGCCCCACTTGATCACCATCGGCTTGCCGCACTTGTCGCAAACCAGGTCCGTCGGCTTCTCCATGCGCTTGATATCGGTCATGTTCTGCTCGGCGTGTTCCAGATCCTTTTGGAACTTCCCGTAGAACTCCGTCAGCGCTTCCCGCCAGTCGATCTTCCCTTCCTCGATCCCGTCCAGTTCCTCTTCCATCCGCGCCGTGTAGCGGACGTCGAAGATGTCGTCGAAGCTTTCCACCAGCAGGTCCGTCACCACCATGCCGAGTTCGGTCGGGACGAAGCGGCCGCCTTCCTTCTTCACGTACTCCCGTTCCTGGATCGTCGAAAGAATCGAGGCGTATGTCGACGGCCGCCCCACCCCGTCCGACTCCAGTTCCTTCACCAGCGTCGCTTCATTAAACCGCGGCGGCGGCTCCGTGAAATGCTGCTCCGGCTCCATCGAGCGGAACTTCAGCGTCTCCCCGGTCTCCACCTGCGGCAGGCGGTTCTTCAGTTCCTCGTCCTCGTCGTCTTTCTGGTCTTTCCCCTCTTCATAAACCGCCAGGAAACCGTCGAACTTCGGAACACTTCCCGTCGCCCGGAACAGATACCGGTTCCCGTCACTGCCCGCGGCGCTCACCTCGATGGTCGTCTGGTCGAATACGGCCGGCATCATCTGCGAGGCCACAAAACGCATCCAGATCAGCCGGTAAAGTTTCCACTCATCCTCCGCAAGCAACCCCTGCAACTCGTCCGGCGCGCGGTTGGCGTACGTCGGCCGGATCGCCTCGTGGGCGTCCTGCGCATCCTTCTTACTCCGGTAAAAGTTCGGCGACGAAGGTAGGTACCGCGCCCCGTAGCGTTTCCCGATCACCTCACGCACTTCCGTCAGCGCTTCAGCCGACACCCGCGTCGAGTCCGTTCTCATGTAGGTGATCAGACCCACCGATCCTTCGCCCGGCAGTTCAATCCCCTCATACAGCCGCTGCGCCAGCATCATCGTCCGCTTCACCGAAAACCGCAGCTTGCGCGCCGCCTCCTGCTGAAGCGTCGACGTGATGAAAGGAGGCACCGCATTGCGCTTCTTCTCCTTCGTCAACACCGAATCGACAACATAAGCCGCGCCGCCGAGAGCCGCTACAATCGCATCCGCCGCGCCCTGGTCCGGAATCTCCAAGTTGCCGTCGTTGCGTTTGACAAGCCTCGTATGCAGAACCGGCGGCTTCTTCCCGTTGAGCTGGACGTCGATGGTCCAGTACTCTTCCTTCTGGAATGCCCGGATGACGCGCTCGCGCTCCACAATCAGCCGCAGAGCCACCGTTTGGACACGTCCCGCGGACAACCCGCGCCGCACCTTGTCCCACAACAGCGGGCTGATCTTGTAGCCCACCAGCCGGTCCAGAACCCGCCGCGCCTGCTGCGCGTTCACCAGGTTCGCGTTTACCTCCGCCGGCTTCTCAAAAGCACGCTGGATGGCCCCCGGAGTGATTTCGTTGAACCGCACCCGGTAGATGGCCGGCCCGTTCTTCGCGCGCGTCTCCAACTCCTCCCTCAGGTGATAGCAGATCGCCTCGCCTTCCCTGTCCGGGTCCGCCGCCAGGTATACCGTCTCGGCGCCCTTCGCTGCCGCCTTCAACTCTCCAATGAGCTTCTTCTTCCCTTCAATGATGATGTACTTTGGTTCGAAGTCGCGATCCGTCGCGACCGCGAGATCGTTTTTGGGCAGATCCTTGATGTGGCCCAGCGAGGCCTTCACCACAAAGTTCTTGCCAAGATATTTGCCAATCGTTTTCGCCTTCGTCGGCGACTCAACGATGACCAGAGATTTAGACATAACTACCTAATGAAAAGATGACTCTTACCAGACCTTTATAAATTGCTTCCCGGCAAGCTGCCGGACGAGCCCGAGCATTTCGAGCTCGAAGAGAGCCGCAATCAGCTCCGACGATGAATACTGTGGCAGATTTTCCAATATAACGTCAACGTGCAGCGGCTCGTCCACCGCCAGCAATCCCAGCAGCGAACGCCCCGCCGCCGATTCTACCTCCGGCGTAAGGCTCTGCTGCTCAGCAACTTGCCGCCCTACCTTGGCCGCCTGTAGCTGCCGCCGGTCCCCGGCGGAAAGTTCGCTCAGAACATCTTCCGCCTCCTGCACCAGCTTCGCCCCCTGCTTAATTAGTAAATTAGGACTCCAACTCATCTTCGACGTGATGTTCCCAGGCACCGCAAACAATTCCCTCCCCTGCTCCACCGCCAATCGCGCCGTAATCGCCGACCCCGAATACTTCGCCCCTTCCACCACCAGTATCCCCACCCCCAACCCGCTCACAATCCGGTTCCGGATCGGAAAGTTCTGCGGATACGCCGGCGTCCCCATCGGAAACTCCGATACTACCAACCCCTTGCTTGCGATCTCCTCCGCCAGTTTACGATTCTCCGCCGGATACACCAGATCCACCCCGCATCCCAACACCGCCACCGTGCCCCCGCCAACTTCCAGCGCCGCCTTGTGGGCCGCCGTATCAATCCCCCTCGCCATTCCGCTCACCACCGTCAAGCCCGCCATGGCAAGATCCCGCGCTAACCGGTCGCTCGCCGCCGACCCATAGGCGGTCGGTCGCCGGGTTCCTACGATGCCGATCATGAGGCTATCAAGCAATTCGATGCGCCCGCGGCAAAAAAGTAGCGGAGGGGGGTCAAAGATTGACCGCAGCCGCTTCGGATAACGAGTATCGAGCAGCGGAACCATCACCGCGCCGCTCTGCATCATCTTCTGCTGCTGTGTCGCCGCGTCCTCAAACGTGCATCCACTGAGAATGCTCCGCGCCGCCGCCGTGGCCAGCCCCGTCGACTCGAGTTCCGATAGACTCGCGCGGAAGACTTCGCGCGGGCCTTGGAACTGCGCGATCAGTTGTCCTGCCTTGCGGCTCCCGAGCCCTGGAACCAGTTGCAGCGCAAGCCAGTAAAGTTGTTCGTCTTGGGTAGTCTGGGTGGCGGACATAAACAGGGAGTGGCCGGGGGAATGCCGGAATCTCACCACACCTTGTGCACCACTGTAGCAGGCAAGTTCCCGGTTCCCCGCCGCGTCAGGAACGGTTATCTTCAGACATGCGTACTTATCTTGGACTCTTGCTTTTCCTTATGCCCCCACCTGCCGGCGCTTCCGAGTATCACGTCGCAACCAACGGCAACGACGACAATAGCGGCGCCCGTCATACGCCCCTTCGCACCATCTCCGCCGCCGCCCGTCTCGCCCATCCCGGCGATACCATCACCATCCACACGGGCGTCTACCGCGAGCGCGTCACGCCGCCTCGTGGAGGATCCTCCAACACCAGCCGGATCACCTATCAGGCCGCCCCCGGCGAGGAAGTCTGGATCAAAGGTTCCGAAATAGCGCGCGGCTGGAAGCCCTTCCGCGGCGATGTCTGGGTCCTCACTCTGCCAAAGTCCTATTTCCACGGCTATAACCCCTACACGGACCGGATCGCCGGCGACTGGTTCACGGACAGGGGCCGGCCGCATCACACCGGAGAAGTCTACCTCAACGGCAAGGCATTGCTCGAAGCCGCGACGCTCGAACGCACCCTCCACCCCGAACCCTTCCCCGGCGCCCGCGATCAGGAGGCTTCCACGTGGGTGTGGTTCACCTCGAGCGATGAAAATTCCACCACCATTTACGCCAACTTCCACGGCAAGGACCCTAACAAAGAGACCGTCGAGATCAACGTCCGCGACAGCGTCTTCTATCCGGACCACCCCGGAATCAACTACCTCACCGTCCGCGGCTTCCACATGAGCCATGCCGCCACCCAATGGGCCGCCCCCACCGCCGAACAAATCGGCCTCATCGGAACCCACTGGAGCAAAGGCTGGATCATCGAGAACAACATCATCAGCGACTCGAAATGCTCCTGCGTCACCCTCGGCAAAGACCGAGCCACCGGCCATAACGTCTGGATGAACAATCCGAAAAAGGACGGAGCCACCCATTACAACGAAGTAATCCTGCGCGCCCTCCACGCCGGATGGTCCCGCGAAAACATCGGATCCCACATCGTCCGCAACAACACCATCTTCAACTGCGAACAGGCGGGAATCGCCGGCAGCATGGGAGCCGTCTTCAGCCGCATCACCGGCAATCACATCTACAACATCTGGGCCAAACGGCAGTTCACGGGAGCCGAAATGGCCGGCATCAAGCTCCACGGAGCCATCGATGTCCTCATCGCGAACAACCGCATCCACAACGCCGGACGCGGCCTGTGGATGGACTGGATGGCCCAGGGAACCCGCATCAGTTCCAACCTCCTCTACGACAACACCACCGACGACCTCTTCGTCGAAGTCAACCACGGCCCCTTCCTCATCGACAACAACCTCTTCCTCTCCCCCGTCAGCCTCCTCGACATGTCGGAAGGAGGAGCCTACGCCCACAACCTGTTCGGCGGCAAACTCGTCAGCCGCCCCGAACTTAGACGCTGGACGCCCTACCACCGGCCTCATTCCACCGCCCTCGCCGGAGTCACCCTCACCAACGGCGGCGATGACCGTTTCTACAACAACATTTTTTTCGGCCACCCCGTCAAGCCCGCCCTCCGGGGTCCCGACGACCTGACCATGTCCGGTTATGGCCTCTGGGTCTACAACCCTCGCGCCTACCCCTCCACGGCAGCCGGCAATGTCTACCTCAATGGAGCCCTGCCCTACATGTCCGAATCGAATCCCCTCCATCTCAATAACGTGCCGGATCCCGGGATCGAGGAGACGGGAAACGAAGTCCACCTCCGATTCCCAATCGATCCCGCCCTTCGCAACGCCGCCACCCAACTCGTCACCTCCGCCCTCCTCGGCACAACCGTCATCGCGGAAACCGGATATACCGAGCCCAGCGGCAACCCGCTGTCAATCGACAAGGACTATCTCGGAAAACCCCGAGTCACCGCGAAACCCTTCCCGGGACCGTTCGCCTCCGGCACTGATGCAAAGATCCGCGTCTGGTGAAAACGCCCGACTACGCCCTTGATGTCCCTTAGGGATGCATCCTGGCGCCGGCCGGCCGGCAAAGACAACGGCGCTCCGATTTGGAGTTCACTCAGGACCCGCCGCAATGCGGACCGAAGTGGCTGGCGAAATCTCCATCGGAATCATCTCTGCGAACTCCGCGCCTCCGCGAGAGCCGGCCTGCCCGCCCAACCACGCCTTCTCCCGAAAACCACCCAACGCTCAGTCACACCCTTCAGAAAAAATCTCGCGTTGAACCCACAGGACTTACACCGCTCCTGCCAGACACCCCCAACCCGCCATGCTACCTTCAGGCCAGCATGGAAGACACACCCTACGCCGGCCTCAGCCCCGTCCAGGCCCAGGTCGCCCTCTCCCTCGCCTCGGGAGCCTCCCTTTCTCACGCCGCCAGTTCTTCCGGCGTCGGCCGCACCACCGTCTACACCTGGCTCAAAGAGAACCCCGCCTTCTCCGCCGCTGTCGGCTTCGCCAAGGCGGAATACGTCGCCGCTCTCCGCGACCGCGTCCGCGACCTCTCCGCCAAAGCCATCAACACCATCGACACCCTCCTCGACGATCCCGCCGTCCACGCCTCCGTTCGCCTCAAAGCCGCCCTCGCCGTTCTCAACCGCCCCCACTTCCCCGACCAGGGCTGGCATCTCCCGGAAAAGATCAACCACCCCGACGACGAGGCGGCTCTCGAAAACCTCGCCCAACTCGAGTTCTCCCACCGCCAGACCCGCTATGCCCAAACCGTCCTCGATCACATCGTCGAGGCCGAGCACGCCCGCTTTGCATCCCGCACGGCGCCCGCCACCCAGTCCAAAACGCCCGTAGGAACACAACCGAACACTTCCGAACAGCAAACAGAGCCTGTCCGCCACACCCCACGCCCCGGACGAAACGAACCCTGCCTCTGTGGCTCCGGACTCAAATTCAAGCGCTGTTGCCTCAACAAGCCTCACGCAGCCTGCTGAAAGATGCTCTCGAAATAACCGTTTCCTCATCCGGTATTCATCTCTAATAAACACGGCCGTCGCTGGAACCGGAAGCGCCCGGGGCATCACACACTTGCCCTGAGAAGGTGGGCCCTCAAAGCCCACCTTCTTTTTGTTGTGCTCCCTTGGATCTTCTTCCCGCTCGCCTTCTGCTGCGGTGAGCGCTTCGCTCCCCAATACTCGGCCGCCACCGTCGTACATGCCGCCACGGGGCTTCCCATCCTCGCTCCCAACGCGTTTGCATCCATCTACGGCAAGGATCTCGCCTACACGAAACGCGCCATTACATCGAGTGACCTCGATGGCGGTCTTCTCCCAACTGTCCTTCCCGGAACTGGAGTCCGAGTCCTCGTCGACGGCCTCGCCGCTCCCATCTGGTATGTCTCCCCAACCCAGATCAACTTCCTCGTGCCCGGCATCCTCCAAAATAAACCGAGCGTCCGGATTCTCGTCTCCCTCGATGGAAAAACCGGGCCGGAAGTCGACTGTCGCCTCGTTCCCCTCGCCCCGGGTCTGTTCGCCCTCGACCCCGAAACCGTCATCGCCACCCGCCTCGACGGAGCGCTCATCCGCGACTCCGCCCCCGCCGCCCCAGGAATGGATATCGTCCTCTACGCCACCGGACTCGGCCCCACCATCCCCGATACTCCCTATCGCCAGGTGGCCCGCGCGGCCGCTCCGCTCCTCCACCGTCCCGAGTTCGAGGTCCTCCTCAACGGAACACCAGTCCCCAACCAGCGTATCCGCTACGCCGGAGCCGCCCCCCAGTTCGCCGGACTCTACCAGATCAACCTCTGGCTCCCGGATAACACCCCAGCCAATCCCGAGATCCAACTCCGCATCAGCGGCGCATGGAGCCCACCCGGTCTGCACCTCCCTCTGCGCTAAGCGCAAGCAAGGTGGAATAGGCATGTCTTCTTCTAGCTTCGAAGCGCTCTACGGCACTTTCAGGATCTCGCCCCACATTATCGTGAACGCTTCCACGTCGCCTTCAAATGTCTTCCCCGCTCTCACCTGAACCGGCCGCCCAACCGGCATCGCCTCCTTTTCATCGAGCAGCCCGGAGCCGATATAGCGCGTGTCCGCTCGCAATTGAATCAACTGCCGGACTCCGGACCGGTTGCGCAGCACAATCGACCCCTCATCCACCCGCAGCACGATCCCCGTGATCAGCAGATTCCCGCGCGGAGCGAAGGTTTCCGTGGGACTGTAGGCGGGTAGCGCGTGGGGATGCGGCCGGGATGGGTGCTGCTTCAATTCCACCACCCTCACGATCAGCGCGCGGCAGCGCGGCGGCTCCGCCGTCCGCTCGGAGAGAATCTCCAGATTCTGCCCCTTCGCGATCCCGGTCACGTAGGTCCGCCGGTGGTCCTGCTCAAAGTATGTCTTGCTCGTGAAGCGGCACTGGTATTCCTGAAAATCAGCCGTATGAAAGCGGAACATCCCGTTCTCCTCCGCCCCCATCCAGTCCTGAAAGACCCCGCGCACAAGCGGAGCCAGCGGACGGTCCTGTGCCACACCGGCACTCGCCGTCAGCAATAGCCAGGAAAGCCGTCTCCACATTCCGGATCAGCGCCCCTGCTGATCATACTACACGAACCGGCCCGCGCCGTCCTCAAAAGAACCCGCGCATCATCCCGAATTCTCCCTGAAACTCCTCGATGATGCGCCCGGACTCCTCCTTCAGCCCCGCCTCCGCAAGTACATCCTCCGCCGTTCCCTCCATCTGCGATGCGCAAGCCGGAATCTTCACATCCAGATGGTTCACTACCTTGTGCGCCACCAGAAGCAGGCCGCTGAGATCCTTGACCCCGCCCTGGTCGGGACGCGGGTCGTGTTGATTCCCCACCGCTTCCTGAATATCGGCCGGCAGCTTCCATTCCCCTAAAGCCGCCGCCCCCAGTTCCGTGTGGCAGCACCCGATGTGGAAATACTCCGATTCTTCCATCGTCAGATCGCTCGAATTCTGGTAGGTGGCCAGGATCGTCTCATAGTGTTCGGGCAGGCCGATGGCGATCATCAGCTTCCCCACCGCGTGCAGCAATCCCGCGGTGAAGGCCCCTTCCGGATATCGCACCCTCAACCGCTGCGCCAGTTGGTCCGCCATCACCGCCGTCGCCACCGAGTGCAGATTGAACGCGCCCTGCGACCAGATCCTCGGCGTCTTCACTGACTTCCACATCCGCGCCACCGAAAGGCTCAAGGCCACGTTCCGCAGCTTGTTCAGCCCGAGAATCGATACCGCGTGCCGCACCGAGTTGATCGTCCCGCTACGTGCATACAGCGCGGAATTCACCAGCTTCAGAACATGGCCCGTAAGTACCGTGTCCCTTTCAATAATTGCGGCTATCTCCTTCAGAAACACATCTTCCTTCGCCAGGCTCGCCAGCAGCCGGCTCAGTGTCGGCGAAAATGGCGGCAACTGGTTCAATGTGCGGAAGGCCCGCTCCCGCAGGTCCTGTTTGGCTAGAGGCGGCGCTGTCACAATTGCCTTATCGGCCGTTGCACTTCTCCCCACAGCACCACGCTGAAAAATACCGGCGCCGCGCTCCGAATCCCCACTTCCCGCCATAATGAATCTACGCATGGAGGAACCTCGCCGTTGGTTGCGCGACGCCACCAACGTCGCCGTGCTTACAGGAGCCGGCATCTGCCGAAAGCGGTGTCCCCACTTTCCGTGGAACCGGCGGATTATGGCGCTCCTTCCGCCCCGAGGACCTTGCCACGCCGGAAGCCTTCGCCCGCAATCCGCTGCTCGTTTGGGAATGGTATGACTGGCGGCGAACCTTAATCGCCGCCGCCTGGCTCTCGTCGATCTCGAAACCCGCGCCTCTTCTTCCACCCTCATCACCCGGAACGTCGACGGCCTCCATGCCCGCGCCGGAAACAGCCGCATCGTCTACTTGCATGGCGGCATCTGGACCCCGCGCTGCACCGCCTGCGGAAAGGAAGAACAGAACCTTGAGACCCCGCTCCCTTCCCTGCCCCCGAAGTGTGCCTGCGGCGCAATTCAACGCCCCGGCGTCGTCTGGTTCGGCGAACCGCTGCCCCCGCATGCCTGGCTCGCCGCCGAACAAGCCGCGCGCCGCTGCGGCCTCTTCCTCGTCATCGGAACTTCCGCCGTCGTCATGCCCGCCGGCGGCCTTGCCTGCCTCGCCCGTCAAAGCGGCGCGCGCATCATCGAAATCAACTCCGCGGAAACCCGTCTGTCCTCCATCGCCGATGGCTCGCTCCGCGGACCCGCCGGCGCCATCCTCCCCGAACTGCTTCGCCCCTGAGAACTCCGCAAAACCGCCGTCAGATGAAGAGATTTTCACCAACTCAATGACACCGCCACATCAGTACCGTACACTGGTACTATGAGCGCTTCGCGGTGGACAGCGCTCCTCATCTGGGCGTGGGTGGCGCAGGCTCAAACCAAGACCTCGCCCGAGTTGCAGAAGGCGATCGACGAGTTCCGTCTGCAGACTCGAAACCTGGGCCTTCGAGAGGATTCGGTGGTGAAAACCAATGGCAACGGGGCGAAGAAGCCCCGCTGGCACGGGAGAATCTTCGAAAATTTCCGCAACGATTTTCTCGATGCCGTCCCCCACGAAGTTGCCCAGCGGGGCGGCCGGAAGAATATCCTGCGCCGCAATCAGTTCGGCTTCAACGTAGCCGGACCGGTGGTCCTGCCGCGAATCTATGACGGCAGTGGTTCCACCTTCTTCACCTTCACCTTCGAGGGCATGCGCGAAAAGATCGGCCGGTCTCACCTCTTCACCATTCCCACCATGGGCGAGCGCGCCGGTGATTGGTCGGCCACTGTCGACGCCGCCGGAAATCCGCTCTCCATCTATGACTCGCGGACCACCGCTCCCAACCCTCGCTACGATCCCACTCAGCCCGTCACGGTCGACAACCTGCAATACAACCGCACGCCCTTCCCCGGCAATGTCATGCCCCAATCGCGATTGGACCCCGTCGCCCAGCGCGCCTTGCAGCTATATCCCGCCCCCAATACCGATGTCGGCCCCTTCTTCCGCAATAACTATTTCATCTTCACGCCCGAGATCAACTCCGCCAACGGCGTCATTACTCGCGTCGACCACAACATCCGCCAGCGCCACCGCCTCGGCGTGGGAGTCAATTATTCCAAAGGCCAGGACGGGGCCGCGCCCTACTTCACCACCCTCGCCAACTCCGGCGGTGTCGTCCGCGACCGCCACAGCCGCCGCGGTTCCATCGAGCATGTCTTCACCGCCTCCCCTCAGGCTGTCAACACGCTCACCTTCGATGTGGCCTCTGACAAAATCGACTCCCTGCCCGAAAAGGACGCAAACGGAAACGTGTTCCCCAAGTACCGCTTCTCCCCCTATCTCTCCATGGGCCACGGTACTCCCGAGTTTCGTACCGCGCGCCATTCCTTCGCGCTCACCGACGGCTTTTCCTGGCGCCGCGGAGCGCACCGCTTCCGCATGACCGGCCAGGTGGTTCGCGAGAGGGTCAACGTCTTCGCTCCCCAGTATCCGGAAGGGGCCTTCACCTTCACCGATGGGCTCACCAGCCTGCCGGGTATCGTCAACACGGGCCATGCCTTCGCCAGTTTTGTCCTCGGCCAATCCGAATTTGCCGAGCAGAGCGTCGTCGCCTCCCCTTCCTACTTCCGGCGCACTTACTATCGCGCCTCCGCATCCGATCAGTGGGAGCTTCGCAAGGGACTCACCTTCGGCATCAGCCTCGGCTTGAATATGAGCAGCCCGCGCGTCGAGAAATATGACCGCCAGTCCACCGTATCCCTCACTGCCATCAACCCGCAAAACGGCCTTCCCGGCGCTCTCGTCGTGGCGAACCGGAACGGCCAGGGCCGCGCCTTTCAACCATTTCTCGTCAAGGCGGAACCAAGCGCCAGCCTCGCCTGGAACGTCCGCGGCAGCACCAAAACCGTCGCCCGCCTGGGCTATTCCCGGGGCTATTCCACGATTCCCATCTATTCCGCTCAATGGGGCACGCAGGCTTTCAACGGCTTGCCCACCTGGATCTCCGCGAATCCGCAGTTGACGCCCGCGGTCGTGCTTTCGCAAGGCTTGCCTCCCACCGGCATCACCTTCCCGGACACCCGCCCCGACGCGGCCAACAACACCGTCGCTGACCTGATCGAGCCCACCGGCCGCCAGCCTACCTATCAGTCCGCCTCTCTCTCCGTCGAGCGTGAACTCCCGGGTTCCACGGTTCTCACGGTGGGAGCCGGCCACTCCGACGGCCGCAATCTCCTGCTCGGCAACGGCGGTTCCAACCCTAACGCCATCCCCCTCTCCTCCCTGCAATACCGCGATCAGTTGAATAACGAAATCTTTAACGCTTCCCAACGGCCCTATCCACAATACAAACGGTTCGACATCTACAGTTCCTGGCCCGAAGGCCGTTACCAGCGCGATGCCGGCTACCTCCGCGTCGAGAAACGCACCTCCGGCGGGCTTTCCGTCTCCGCCTACTACGAATTTTCCAAGCAGATGGATGACTACTCGGGTCCTTACGGCGTCCAGGACTATTACAACCGCAAGAACGAATGGGCCCTCACCGCCGGCAACAATCCGCAGCGGCTCACGCTCACCTATAATTACGATCTGCCCTTCGGCGCCAATCACACCCTCCTTGCCGTAACCGACTGGCGCCGCTACTTCGTCGAAGGCTGGTCCTTCAGCGGCGTCACCTCCTGGGCGAGCGGCGACCCTCTCGCCCCTCACCCGATGTTCAATAACACGGGCGGAGTCGTCGATGCGCTGAACGTCAACGTCGTCCCCGGAGTCGACCCCCATGTTCCCAACCCGGGCCCCGATTTGTGGTTCAACCCCGCCGCCTTTGCCCAGCCCGCGGATTTCACCATCGGCAATGCCTCCCGCACCAGCCCCACTCTGCGCCTGCCCGGCAGCCAGAATCACGACCTTGCCCTCAACAAGCGCTTCTCCCTCTCCACGGAAAAGAGCGTCGAACTGAGCATGGTCGGCTTGAACGTCATTAACCACGCCAACTGGAACAGTCCCGATGTCAACATCGGCACGGCCTCGGCCCCCAACGTGAACGCCGGAAAGATCATCGGTTCTCACGGGGGAAGGGTGATCCAACTCGGATTGAGGTTCAGCTTTTGATCCGCTTCGCTTCAGTCCTGTTCCTCTCGGCCCTCGCCTGGAGCGCTCCCCCGCCGCCGCCCCCCTCGCGAGCCGTGATGCGCATCCCCTTCTGGTCGCCGGACAACGCCGCCGTGCCCAAGGATGACATCCACGTGAAACTGAACGGCAAGCCCGCCCAGGTGTCCCGCTACATCGGCGCGAAAGACGACCTGCTCATCCTGCTGGTGCTTGACTGGTCCGGCGATCTTTCCCTTATTGACGCCGCGCGCGGATCTCTCATTGCGGCCACGGAAAAGCTGCCGCCCAACGCACGGGTCGGACTGCTCCGCGTTCAGGATGGCCTCCGGGTCCTTCTGGACCCGGGCACGGACCGCGCCCAACTTGCCGATATCCTTCGCGGCATCGCCGTCACCGCGCGCCCCGGCCTGCTCGACGCCATCGAACCCGTGCAGCGCCTCGGCGATGATATCGCCGCCAAGGCCCATGTTCGCGTCGCCGCCCTCTACGTCAGCGACAGCGACATCACCGCCTATCGCGAAGACTACACCAACCCCGTCGTCAATAGCTCCGATTCGCACGATATGAGCAGGCGCTTCCCCGAGGGTCTGATTCAGGAAAAAATCCGCCAGTTGAAGTCTACCGTTCTGGGCGGGGAAACCCCTATCTTTCTCGTCCACCTCGACTACCGCAGCGACCGCTTGAACACCGCCTATCAAACCGGATTGCTCGAACTGGCCCTGGCCTCGGGTGGAGCCGCCGAATTCTGCCGCTCCCTGGCCGAGATTCCCGCCTCCATCGATAAGGTCATGGGCAATCTCCTATCCCACCAGAGCGTCGAGGTAGAATGGCAGCCTGGCAAGACTAAACAGGTGGATGTGGCCATTGACGCGCAAGGTCGCACCCTGCGCTTCCGCCCACGCCGCCAATTGGGAGCAAGAAAACGATGAACCGCTGGATTGTCGCCATTGTCCTCGCGGCGCTGGCCGGCGCCGGCATCGGCTACTGGAGGGGCGCCTCCATCCGTGCCAGGCTTGCCCAGGACGCCGCGCGTTTGCAACAGGCGGAAGCCGGTCTCCGTACCCGCCTCGAGGCCTCCGAAAAGGAGCGCGACTCGCTCCGCGCCGCCCAGGCTGCCGCCGCCGAACATCCGCCCGTGCCCCCTCCCGCTCCCCGGCCCAAGCCGAATGTCGATGAATCCACTACCCGTTACCAACTGGTTCAGATGCTCGAGGAGAGGACCCGCGAGTTGGAAGCCGCCGACAACTCCATCCAGCAGTTGCAGACCAAACTCTCCGAGATGGACGGCCGCATCACCCAGTTGACAGACCAGCAGAACCGCCTCCAGGCATCCGAGGTCGAACTGCGCGAGCGCCTTGACGCGGCGTCTAAACAGGCCGCCGACCTCGACCAGTTACTGAAAGCCCGCGAAAAGCGCCTCGCCGATGTCGAACTCACCAATCAGCAACTGCGCGGCAGGACGGATGATTCCGCGCGCCGCCTGGCCGGCTTACGTAAACTTTCCGGCGACCTCGAAGATCTCACGCAGCGCCGCGAAGCTTATATGACCAACATCCTCGGCCGCTACCGCGAGGCCACGGACCTCTTCCGCGCCATGTCCCTGCGCCTCGACAATCCACGCGAGTCCACCACCCTCTCGGGAAGCGACCTCTCGCGCATCCAGAACGCCGTCAGCCTCGCCGAGGAAGACATGCGCCAGTTGCGCGCCCTCAACACCAGGGCGTCCCGCCTTCAGAAGGAAATGAAATCGGCCGCCCAGTAGTCTGCTCCGCGGGCGGAGCAGCGGACACCCATCTTGTTATCCGCGGACTGCAATTCGCTCGACTTCATCGAACGGGACATCACTGGTCCGTTGCAAAGTCATTCGCGGGCAGGGGGGCCGGTTGTATCTTTCTCCAGTGGCCACCGCTGCCGGCAGCCTATTTTGGACCCGGCTCCACATGCACCAGCACGTCGGCCACCCATTCCAGCCGGTCGCGAACCCGGCGCCGCACATCCCGGGCAATCTCATGGGATTCCCGCACGGTCAGGTCCGGGTCCACCTCGAGATGGAGATCCACGTGATACTGCAAGCCGGTCTTGCGCGCATAGCATTTCTCCACCAGCAGCACCCCCGGCGCCTCACCGGCCACGCCGCGGATCTCCTCAATCAATGCCGGATCGGGCATCGTGTCCATCAACTGAAGCGTGGAATCGCGCGTCACTTTCACTCCGAGGTAGATGACGATGATCCCCACGAGGATGCCGCCCACGTGGTCCGCCGCCAGAAAGCGCGACGGATCATAGAGGGTCAGCCCCAGCGAGCACAGCGCCACCACGCCGGAGAGAATGTCCACGGTGTCGTTCCATGCGTCCGCCCGCAACCCTTCGCTCCGCGTCTTGCGCGCAAAATGAAACTTCGCGGTGGAAAGCCCGGTCTTCATCAGGATGGAAAACACGAGCGCCCAGGCGGCGTAGGCTTGCGGGGGCGGATGGATTTCATACATCCTGCCCGTGGCGTTGATGGAAATGGCCGCTCCGGCGACCGCGAGCATGATCCCCACGACGAAGCCGCTCAGGGTTTCGAGCCTCCCGTGCCCGTACGGGTGATCTTCATCCGCCGGACGCGCCGCCGCGGCAAGTCCGAACAGCACCACTCCGGAAGCCACCACATCACTTGCCGACTCGAACCCGTCAGCCAGCACCGAAGTCGAGCCGGCCAGAACGCCGGCCGTAACCTTGATCAACGCCAGCATCCCGCTGATGGTCATCGAAAGGATCGCGACCCGCGGGGCTGTGAGCTTCTTCCACATGTTCAGCGCTGGTTCGCCCTGAGGATCTTCTTCCGCAAGCGGATGGATTGAGGCGTTACCTCCACGAATTCGTCCTCGCGGATGAACTCGATTGCCTGCTCGAGGTTCAGCAACCGCGGGGGCACCAGCCGGATGGCCTCATCCGCCGTTGACGAGCGCATGTTCGTGAGCTTCTTCTCCTTGACGATGTTCACGTCAAGATCGTTTTCGCGCGCGTTCTCGCCGATGATCATCCCCTCGTACACATCGGTTCCCGGCGTGATGAAGATCTCTCCGCGCTCCTGCAAATTGAAGATCGCGTATCCGGTGGTCTTCCCCGGACGGTCGGCGATCAGCGACCCCGTCGGCCGCATCGGAATCTCGCCCTGCCATTCGATGTAGCCCGCAAACAGCGAGTTCATGATGGCCGTGCCTTTAGTGTCGGTGAGCATTTCGCTTCGCAGCCCGATGAGGCCTCGAGAGGGAACGTGGAGCTCGAGCCGCACGCGTCCCGACCCGTGATTGACCATCTTCGTCATCTTGCCCTTGCGCGTGCCCATTTTTTCCATCACCGTCCCCACGAACTGCTCGGGACAATCGACGGTGAGTTGCTCCAAGGGCTCCCGCACCTTCCCGTCGATGGTCTTGGTGAGGATCTCCGGCTTGCCCACCATCAGTTCATAGCCTTCCCTGCGCATCATCTCGATGAGGATGGCCAGTTGCAGTTCTCCGCGCCCCATCACCTTGAAGGCATCCGGGCCGCCCGCCTGTTCCACTTTCAACGAAACGTTGGTCAGCAGTTCTTTTTGCAGGCGGTCGCGCAGATGCCGCGAAGTGACGAACTGCCCTTCCTTACCGGAAAACGGCGACGTGTTGATGGTGAACGTCATTGCGATCGTCGGCTCGTCGATTTGCAGCGGCGGCAGCGGAGCAGGGGTTTCCGGATGGGATACGGTCTCCCCGATCGTGATCCCTTCCACGCCCGCGATGGCCAGCACTTGTCCCGGCACGGCCACCGTCTCATCCACGCGTTTGAGCCCTTCAAAGGAGAACATCTTCGTGATCCGCGTTTTTTGAATGGCGCCCCCGAGTTTGCAGACGCTCACTTCATCGCCCAGGCGCAGCGTGCCGCTCACCACCCGCCCGATGGCCAGACGCCCCAGGTACTCGCTGTAATCGAGGTTCGCCACCTGAAGTTGCAGCACTCCCTCGGGATCGCCCGCCGGGCCGGGAATGTTCTTCAGGATGGATTCAAACAACGGCCGCAGATCCGCCGGCGGATCCTCGAGCGCCGTCTTCGCCACCCCGGCTTTGGCGTTCGCGTAGATGATGGGAAAGTCCAGTTGATCCTCGCTCGCATCGAGGTCGATGAAGAGGTCGAATACCTCGTTCAACACTTCCTGCACCCGGGCGTCGGGGCGGTCGATCTTGTTGATCACGAGAATGGGATTGAGCCGCGCCTCCAGCGCTTTCATCAGCACGTAGCGCGTCTGCGGAAGCGGGCCTTCGCTCGCATCCACCAGCAGCATCACGCCGTCCACCATCGTCAACGCCCGCTCCACCTCGCCGCCGAAATCGGCGTGGCCCGGGGTGTCGACAATGTTGATCTTCACGCCTCCGTAATGGACGCCCGTCGTCTTTGCCAGAATCGTGATCCCGCGCTCGCGTTCGAGCGCGTTGGAATCCATTACCCGTTCGGCGACCTCTTCATTTGACCGGAAAATGCCGCTCTGGTGGAGCATCGCGTCCACCAGGGTGGTCTTGCCATGGTCGACGTGCGCAATGATAGCTATGTTGCGAATCGTTTCGTTACGGAGTTTCTGCATGCGGAATATTGTGCGGGAAATCCCATTGTCGCATGCGGCCCAAGCAGGCGTCTCGCTCACAACGGCGCGCGGCGGTCTGCATTACCGCCGCGCGCCGCGCCCGGCGTAGTTCCTACCAGTAGACTTTCCGCGCCACCTGCATCTGGAGCGGATTGTTCACCTGGCCGTTGACTACACCAAAGGCCGCCGAGTTCGGATTCATGTTTCTCGCGTGGAACACTGTCCGGTTGAACATGCGGAGCATCTCCCAACGGAAACCCGCGCGGAAAGACGCCTTGACGGGAGACGCCTTCGCCGTGCTGATTTTCTCGGTGCGCGCCGGGCCTGTTCGATCCATAAAACGGTCCACTGCCGGATCGAACTTATCACCTTTTACCGGCGCGCGCCAGCGGAGATGGGGCAGGAGATGGGAGAGAGCGGGATGGGAAACCCGCTCGCGTTAGTGAGGATGCCGGCGCATCAGCCGCCGGTGGCGTCTCGAATCTACCAGTACACTTTCAACGCCACCTGCATCTGCCGCGGGCTGTTCACCTGTCCGTTCACCACTCCGAACGACGTTGAATTCAGGTTTGCATTGCCGGTATTGAACACCGTGCGATTGAACATATTGAACATCTCCCAGCGGAAGTCCGCGCGGAAGGACTCCTTGATGGGGAAGGTCTTCCCCATGCTGATATTCTCATTGAAATCGGGAAAAGCTCTTACTTTCGGGTTATAGCGCGTTGCGTCTCCAAACCGGTCGTTCGGTTGCGCGGGGAAGGCAGCGAGGTTCAGAAACTTGTCCACCGCGGGATCGAACTTGCCCCCCTTGAGCGGCGCGCGCCAGTTGTCATAGCCGGATATCACGGGCCGGGTGAACGAGTTGAAGATGGGAAACGGATTGTTCCGCGAGAGGGCAATCGGGAAGCCGCTCGCATAGGTGAAGATGCCGCCCAGCCGCCAGCCTCCGAGCACCGCGTTCACCAGTCCGCCGCGGTTCAGGAGTTGCTTTCCCTTGCCGAAAGGCAATTCGTAAATCGTGGATAGCTTCAGAGAATGTGTTTGATCGAACTGGCCGATCGACTTCTCGAGGCGCCGGTTGTACTGATCCTGTGAGCCGGAGCCGCTGACGTCATAGTTATCCGAATCCGTAAGGATTTTCGAAAGCGTATAGTTCCACTGGAATGTCAGTCCAGAAGAATAGCGCCGTTCGGCTTTGATCACCATGGCGTGATAGGTGGAATGCCCGCTCTTGTCCCCGCCTTGCGAACCGGTCACGACGTTCTGGTATTGCGGATACGGCCGCAATGCCTGGGCCACCGTGCGCACCAGTTGCACTTTCGGATCGGTGAAGTTGGCATAGGGAATCGGAATTCCCGCCGATCGGGCCGCCGCCGAATTGATATCTCCGCGCAGCAGATTCAGGGCTTGCGTTATTCCAAAGCGGGTAATGAAATCGTTCAGATACGCCGTCGGCATCTGGTTGATGTTCACCAGGCCGGCTTGCAGATGGGAGCCGGTGGTGGCGTTGTAGCCCACTTCGAGGACAGTGTTCGAGGAGAGTTGCCGCTGAATGGATGCCGTCCAGAACAAGTTCTCCGGCGCCCGCGCCGCATCCCGGAGCTGCCAGTGATCGACGTCCAGATTGTTCTGGAAGGATGGATCGATCCGCGGCGGCAGTTTATATGGGGGGAGTCCGTTGTCGACGTTGAACAGCGTCGTGATGCCCTGATCGCCCGAGTTGAAGGCATACTGCCCGATGAAGCCGGCAAAATGCCCGCTGCCGCTGACTACCGTCACTTTGCTGAACGAGCGTCCGAAGCCGGCGCGGAAGACTGTCTTGTCATTCACGGTGTAGGCCAGTCCCGCGCGTGGGCCGATTGCTCCGTACCACCCGGGCACCAGGCTGCGAGTGTTTTCCCGCCCCGGTCCAAACCCGGCAAACCGCAGCGCCCCGGGATAGTTGTTCACCGCCGGATTCGGGCGGTCCGGCGTGAAATCGGAATACTGATCGCTGCCCTCCACGGGCGGCAGCGTAAACTCGTAGCGCAGTCCCAAATTGACAATCAGCTTGCGGTTCACCCGCCAATCGTCCTGGAAGTAGAAGCCGTGGTAGCGGTACAGTTGCGCAACGAAGCGGTCGGTCTCCGTGCGTCCGCTGAAGGCGTCGCCCAGCAGGAAAGAAGCGAACGAAGATCCGCTATTGAAACTGGTGGCGCCGGGGATGGATGTGCTCAGGAAACTGAATCCGGCGCGCCCGGCAATGTCCTGTTGTCCGAAGCCATTGGCGCGCTGGCTTTGGAACGAGTAGCCCATCTTGAAGGTGTGGGTGCCGTGAATGTAGCTCAGGTCCTCCTTGATCGACCACAGCGGCTGTTCGGTGCCGTTGTCCGCGGTGGCGCCCCAGCCGCTGAATTCGGTGAACGTAATTCCCGGGAAGTTCACGTTGCAATCCACGGCGTTCTTGAGGCAGATGCCCTTCCCCTTCCATCCGCCGCCCACGGCGGGAGAGAACGAGTCCTTCGAGAACAGGTTGCCTCCGATTGCAAGATGGTTCAGCATCCGCGGGGAGATTGTCCAGTCGTAGGTGAGGCGGTGCGATTCGGTTTCGTACAACTGCGCCTGCCCATCCCAGAGGGGGACCGGCAATCCGGGAGGTCCGCCGGCGCCCACTTCCTGGCGATAGGATGTCCCGTTGTAGAAATAGCCCAGCTTGTGATTGGTGCTGATGGCATGGTCGAACCTCAGGCTGCCTTTGTCCTGCGGATTCAGGAGAGTTCCGGAAGTGGTGATGAAGTTGTTCTGCACATACCCAATAGTGCCGGGCACGCCTCCCCGGTTCGGCTTCACCGCCTGGCCATACGGCAGCACGGACTTGGTGAAAGCGGCGAATCGGGACGCGGGGATCTGATTTCCAGCAAACGGCGTGCGCACGAATCCGCTGCCGCTCGGGTTCGGGCGCGTGGTTGCCGGATCATAGATCTGGAGAAGGTTGTTGCGGCTGTCCACCCAGTTGCTGAAATCACCGTTGTACATTTCCGGCGTGGGCACGCTCCTGATGGCGTCATTAGCGCCCACACGGTTGCGGAAGCCCTCGTATGCGACGAAAAAGAACGTCCGGTTGCGGCCGTCATACAGCTTGGGAATCCGCACGGGGCCGCCGAAGGACGCCCCGAAATCGTTCTGCTTGTACACGGACCGCGTCTTGGCAAAGAAACCGCGCGCGTCCAGCTTTTCGTTTCTCAGGAAATCATAGGCCGATCCGTGCCAATCGTTGGTTCCGGACTTGGAAGAGAACGTCATCACACCGCCGCCGGCCTGTCCATACTCGGCTTTGAAGCCGTTGGTGTCCACCGCGAACTCCGTAATCGCTTCGAGGGAAGGCGTCGTGTAGGCAATCTCCGCCGCATCGGCCGCGCGGTTAGTGGTGACGGAAACGCCGTCGAGCGTGGCCTCCCATGCCTTTGCCTGACCACCGCCCAAGGCAATCCGCGCGCCGCTGGCTCGAGCCTCCGAGGTGATCCGCACCAGGTCGAATGGGCTGCGCAAGGCTCCGCCCACCACCAGCGGCAGTTCATCCACCAGCCTGTTCTGCACGGCCGTAGTCACCCTGGCGTTCTCGGTCTGGACCTGCGCCACGGTAGCGTTCACCTCCACCGTCTCACTGATCTGACCCACTTCGAGGGTCGCATCCACGCGCAACGTGGCCGCCGCGGTGAGAATCAAACCCTCCCGGCGCACGTGCTTGAATCCTTGAAGAGACACCTCCAGCCGGTAGGGGCCCGGAGGCAGGTTCGGCACGTTGTAGCCTCCGGTATCCGTGGTGAGCACGGACGTGCCTTGGTTGGTCGCGGTGTTTGTCACGACGACGGAGGCTCCGGCCACCGCGGCTTGCGTTGTATCAGTGACCGTGCCGGTGATGTTTCCGCGCTCAGTCTGCGCGTGCAGGAAAACCGCTGTGACGGCGAACAGGACAACAGATCTCATTTATGCGAACTCCACACCTCAAGAACTTGATTGAAGAAGTATATCATCTGCCGCTTGGGCCAGACTCGCCAAGGCGGCCTTCTGCCGGCGTTCACTTCGCGGCGTAGTAGCCGTCGCGAGTCTGCACGAGCAGGCCTTTGCCGTTCACGGCAAGAGTGATCTTCCGGTAGCCCCCGCCCCTGGTCTGATCAGAGACATATCCCAGGCTGTACTGATGCCGTAATTCCTCTTCAATCCGGCTGAACACTTTCTCGATGGGCTCGTAGTCCGACACCTCGAAGAATCCTCCACCGGTTTCTCTGGAAAGCCGCTGGAGCGCCCTGCCGCCTTCCGTATCGCGGGGTAACCGCTGCATCCAGCGCCTGCGCCGGTCGATTGGCTCGGGGACCTCTCCACCGTTCGCGATGGTGTCATAGAAGAAGATGGAATAGATCAGCGTGTCGGCGCGCTGCGCGGCCTCGATCGCCTCATTCAGGCTGACCATGCTGCCCGCATCCACGCCATCCGTCATCAGGACCAGCGCCTTTCGTCCCGTTTGCTTTTTCGTCACTTCATTGGCGGCCTGCACGATGGCGTCATAGAGCGCCGTGCCAATCCCTGATCCTCCGCGGCGGCGCGGCGTACCCGGCCCGAAGGGAGGGACATGGGGAGGAGGCCCCGGCGGAGGAATGGCCACCTGCACAAGCGCGGCCTCGAGAGCGGAGCGAGATGGCGTGAGATCCTGGAGCAACTCCGGCGTCATTTCGAAGCGCATGACAAACGCCCGGTCATTGTCTTCGCGCAGGACCTGACGCAGAAACCGGATGCCGGCGATCAGCTCGGCCTTCAGCACGCGCCGCTGGCTGCGGCTGGTATCCACCAGCAGTCCAATCGTCAGCGGCAGGTCCGACTCCCGCGCGAAATAGCGGATGGTTTGCGGCCGTCCGTCTTCCTTCAGAAGGAAGTCATCTTTTTTCAGGTCGCGGATAATTTCCCCCCGCTTGTTGCGTACCGATGCGAGCAGGCTCACCACGCGGACCTCCGTGGAGAACGTAGTCGGCTCCTGCGCAGCCGCCAGCGCGGCCAGCGACAGCAGCATCTCGCGCCGTGTGTATGTATTTTCCTTCACCATGTTCACCGATGCGCCGGGCGGCTGGAGGGTTACTCCTCTATCACCATGCTACGGCTTGCCTGTACTTGAACCGTGTTTCTAATTCCGCTCGCGCACGAAGAACGACTGCTTATCCATCCGCGGCGGCACGGCGACATCAAAGAATCCGATCATCATCTCTTCCCAACTCTGTTCGCCCCAATGCACTTCGACGCGTGGATCCGGGTTGCGCGGATTGCCGGCCGAGTTGTCGAAGATTCCGGTAACCAGCATGCGTGTCCCGGCGGGCAGCAGGCGCGGCGTTTTCAGCCTGTAGGAAAGCTGCCAGTGGAAGTCGTAGTGGCTCACCTTCAGCAGCGTCTCGATGCGGCCGCGCGGGTGGACGATCTGGTATTCGAAGCCGGATCCGCGTAGATGCATATGCGGCAGCATGCTCAACAGCAGCGCCTCCCGGGGTAAAGTTCCCCAGCGCGAGAGACGGCATTCGCGGTCGCCCGGGGGGATCACAATGTCGTCGACGCCCATTTGTAGCGTGAGGACCCGCTTTGTGACCGGCTTGCCGGCAAACACCAGACCGATGCGAGTCTGATCGGAAGATGCGGTTTTTCTTGCCGTGTAGTGCAATTGCAGAATCAGATCCGCGCCCGCGGGAACCCGCTTCGCCATTCCGTCCGGCCAGGAGGACACAGGGGATCCTGGAGTGTAGACACCCAGGATATCCGCCTTTGTCTCGCGCGCTTCGCGCAGCGCCTGTGTATCGGAAGCCGGCGGCGCGTACATTACGCCCGCGGGCACGCCGCGCAGCCACTTCGACTCCGCTTCCCGCACGTAGAGCACAGCGTGATGCACCACGCCGGCATCGCCGGGGCGGATCTCGACCAGCCGCACCCAGCGGTCCGTCTGGAAACGGGTGGGCAGAATGATGTACTGGTATTCAATGACAGCATCCGCGGGGATGGGAAAGGGGCGCGGCATGGCGATCACCACATCCGGCTCGCGGGCGGTCCAACCGGAAGGCCAATGCGGTTGGGCCGGCGCGTCCTTGGGATCGCCTTCCATCGAGCCCTCTTCGACCCAGCGCTTCACCTTTGCAACGTCCTCCGGCGGGAGGGAGGGATCGTTGGCGAATTCGCCGAAATGGGGGCCGGCAAACCACGGCGGCATTTTTCGGAGTTGTACGGCTTCCCGAATCGCCTTCGCCCACGGCCTGACCTGCTTGTAGGTGAGAAGCGGCATTGGCCCGATCTCGCCCGGACGGTGGCATACCTGGCAATGCTTCTGAAGCACGGGCAGGATGTCTCTTGTGAACGTGACTTCGGAATGACAGGGAGGGGCCAGCAGGAGCAGCAGCCAGACAACCACGATGCTTCTACTATTGCATGCGGGAACCGGTCAGATGTATTCTGAGATCGTGAAGAGATATTCCGCGATCATTAGCTCCGCGCTTGCGGGTCTTCTCTTCCTTCTCTGCGGTGTGTGCGCGGCCAACTGCGCAACTGTCACGGCAACACCCAAGCACGACTGCTGCCCGTCGTCGAAGAAGACGACGGACACGGCTCCGAAGGAGTGCCCCTCGCTTGCCGTGAGCAAACTTGCCGTCGCCGTGGATCTCCACACAATATCCGCGGCGTTACCCGCCGCGCCCATTGCGCACCTGCCAGCGCCAGGGATGAATGAGGAAGCGCGGCGGGCAGACGTATCGCACACGCCACCGGGTTTTCCGAACTCTCTCTCCGTCCTCCGCATCTGATCCTCCGCCCACAACTCTAGCCGTGTCTCCGTTCGCGATTCCCGTGGAGGTTTCTTATGCCTTTGTTTAGTGTTTTGTTGTGTCTGATTTCATCCGCTTACGCCGCCGATCCGATTCTGGAGGCGCTCATCGACGAGGCTCTTCGCAATAACGCCGAAGTCGCCGCTGCCTCGAAAGGCTATCAAGCCGCCACGCGCCGGGGCAGGCAGGCGAGCGCACTGCCGGAGACGATGTTCTCCGCGGGGTACGCGAGTAGCGGAAGGCCGTGGCCGGGCGCCGGCCTGGGCGTGGATCCCACCTCGAACATCGGATTCATGGTCACGCAGGAATTTCCTTTCCCCGGCAAGCGCGAGTTGCGCGGAAAGATCGCCGATACGGAGGCGCAGGCGGAATACCAGGACTACCGCGCGGCGCAACTTGCCGTTGTCTCGCGCCTCAAGCAGGCCTACTACCGGCTCGGCTACACCTACGCCGCAATGGAGGTCCTGAATAAAAACAAAGATCTGCTGACACGCTTCTTGCGCATCACCGAAGTTCGTTATTCGGTGGGCAGGGCAAGCCAGCAGGACGTTTTCAAGGCCCAGACCCAACTGGCCATTCTCGAGACGCGGCTGGTGCAGTTGAACCGTGACCAGCAGGCGCGGCAGGCGGAGATTCTCAGCCTGCTGAACCGTCCGCCGGCAAGCGCGCCGGTCGGCCGGGTGGCGCTGGTGAAGCCGCCAAAGCTCACCAGGACTCTCGAGGATCTCTACGCCATGGCGAACGGGCGCGCGCCCATGATCCAGCGCGAACAGCGCATCGTTCTCCGCAACCAGCTCGCCACGAACCTCGCGCGGAAGGATTTCTACCCCGATTACTCCGTCTCCGGCGGCTATTTCAATATGGGCGGCATGCCGGACATGTATCAGCTCCGCGTCGACTTCAAGCTGCCCACTTCTTTCTTCCGCAAACAGCGGGCGGCGGTGGAAGAACAGGCGGCGCTGGTGAGCCAGGCGCGCAAGGCGCTCGAGGCAACGGCGCAAAGCCTGGCCTTCCGCCTCAAGGACGACTTCCTTATGTATGAGACCTCGCGGCGGCTGATGGACCTTTACGAAAAGACCGTCGTCCCGCAGTCGAGCCTTGCGCTCGAATCGTCGCTGGCGAGCTACAGCAACGGCTCCGTCGACTTCCTCTCGGTCCTCACCAACTACCTCACGATGGTGGATTTCGAGATGAACTACAACGAAGAGTTGCTCAACGTGAACCTCGCCCTGGCCCGTCTCGAAGAGATGGCGGGGACCATGTCCTTTGAACAGGAGGCCTCGAAGTGAAGTTCCTCAGGTTCATCGGCCTTCTCGTTCTGCTCGGCGCGGGCTTCGTGGGCGGGGTCATCTGGCGCAGCACGGCCGGACGCCCACAAGCAGCGGCCAAATCCGAAGAACGCAAGCCGCTGTATTGGGTGGACCCCATGCATCCGGCCTACAAATCCGACAAGCCCGGCATCGCTCCCGATTGCGGCATGCAGCTTGTCCCGGTCTATGAAGAGCCGGGCGGGGGAGGGGGCCACCCTCCCGAGCATCAACAGGCCGAACACGATCACGCTTCAATGGCGCCGATGGCGGAAGGCACGGTCCAGATCTCTCCGGAAAAACAGCAGTTGATCAACGTGCAATTCGGGACGGTGGAACTCGCCTCGGCGGCGGAGACAATCCGCGCCGTGGGCAAGGTGGCAGTGGATGAAACGCGCATCCACCATGTCCACGCCCGCGTGGATGGATACATCGAGAAGGTCTACGCCGATTTCACGGGGAAATTCGTGAAGCGTGGCGATCCGCTGCTCACCATCTACAGTCCCGAAATGCTCGCCACGCAACAGGAGCTTCTGCTGGCCATCAAGGGCCGCGATCAGCTTCACTCGAGCACGCTCGATACGGTTCCGGCGCAAATGGCGAGTCTTATCGAGGCTTCCAAACAGCGCCTGGCGCGATGGGAGCTTTCGGCCGGGCAGATCGAGGAGGTGATCCGGACCGGGGCGCCCATCCGCAACTACACGTTGTTTGCGGGCGACGACGGCTACATCACCACTCGCAACGCGTTCCCGCGCCAACAGGTGACGCCGGCGATGGATCTTTACACCCTGGTGGATCTCAGCCGCGTGTGGATCATCGCCGATATTTTCGAGGCGGACGCGGCTTCGATTCGCATGGGCGCGCCGGCGCTCATCACGGCGGCGTATGACCGCGCGCTCTCGCTGCGCGGCGCGGTGAGCTACATCCAGCCCGAGTTCGACGCGCAGTCCCGTACGCTGAAGGTCCGCATCGAGGTTCCCAACCCGGGGCTGCGGTTGAAACCCGATATGTTCGTGGACGCCGATTTCCGGCTGGCCACCGCGCCGCGGCTGGCCGTGCCGGCAGACGCCGTGCTCGATACCGGAGAACGCAAGACGGTCTTCGTGGATCGCGGCGAAGGCAACTTCGAGCCGCGGGAAGTGGAAACCGGTGAACACATCGACGGCCGCATCGCCATTCTGAAGGGACTCAAGCAGGGCGAGCGCATCGTCACCAGCGGCGTCTTCCTCATCGATTCCGAGAGCCGGCTGCGGGCGGGCCACAGCCATGATTGACCGCATCATCGAATTTTCCGGCGCCAACAAGTTCCTCGTGCTTCTGCTCATTGCGGCGGCCGCGGTGGGCGGGTACTGGTCAATGATGGATGTGCCGCTCGACGCCATCCCCGATCTCAGCGATACGCAGGTGATCATCTACTCGCGCTGGGACCGCAGTCCGGACATCGTGGAGGACCAGGTGACTTACCCGGTGGTGACGGCCATGCTGGGCGCGCCGCGGGTCAAGGA
>JAIXKK010000078.1 GCA_026954325.1 Bryobacterales bacterium
ATGCTTGGCCAAGGAACCTCCGAAAATCCAAAGAGAGCACTTCCATGGCTGGAGCAGGCTTCCCAGACAGGACATATTGGCGCCATGGGCACGCTCGGCATGTTATTGGCTACCGGGAAAGGTGGTATTACCCGGGACATGGAGCGGGCGGTTTATTTGATGCAGCAAGCGGCCAAACAGGGTGATGAACAGTCCTCACGCATGCTTTCCATGATAGATAAAGGAGAGGGCATGTTCGCATCGAGCAAGAAAAGTCGCTCTCGATAGATGCCAGCCATTTCCGGTACTAATTCAATAAAAAATCTGTTTGCACTACGAATCCCCAGTCTTATTGTTCTGGGCTGGATTGCCAGTACAGCCGATGCTGCAAATTTAGAGGGGCGTGTAGTGGGCATTTCCGACGGCGACACGATCACGATCCTCGATGCCGAGAACCGGCAGCACAAGATCCGTCTGTCCGGCATCGACGCACCGGAAAAGGCCCAGGCCTTCGGCAACCGCGCCCGTCAGCATCTCGCCAGATTGGCTTTCGGCATGTCTGTCACCGTCGAGTGGCGCAAGCATGACAAGTACGGCCGGATCGTCGGCAAGGTGCTCGCCAACTGCGAGCAGCCGGGTTGCCCGCGGGATGCCGGACTGGAGCAGCTGAATGCCGGCATGGCCTGGTGGTATCGCAAGTACGCAGGCGAACAGTCCCCCGAAGACCGGGAGCGCTATGAAAAGGCTGAGCGGACGGCCCGGGATGGAAAGATCGGACTGTGGCGAGACCCCAATCCCGTTCCCCCTTGGGATTGGCGCAAACAGAACAAATGAGCCCACAACATAGCTCCGCCGTTCTTGAGCCGGTGATTCTGGTGCTCCCGCGTCCTCAGATCGAGGCCGCCGACACCGCAGAAGCCATGGGCTTGCTGCACCAACTGATGTCCGACCCGGAGGTCATGCTGTCCTGCTGCGGACGGGTCAGCTGGTGATCGACGGCTACAACAATGACCCGAGAGAGCTGTTTGAGATCGCCGAGGTGCGCGCCTTCATCCAAGCGCTCGACGCGCGCTGGCCCTACTGGTATTTCTTCCTGTCCCAGGCGGACGATTCGATCAAGCTCTTGGAGAGTTGCCTGTGCGACAGCATCGAGGTGGTGCCGGGCGTGAATGCCATCGATACGGATCAGCTGACGGCTTCGCTGACGCGGCATTTCGCGGCGCTGAACCGCTTGTGCGAATCGATCAACCTGCCGGAGCATCGGGCTGAGGAGATCTCGGAAGGCGTCATCAGCCTGATCCGGAACGCTTCGATTGAGCGGCTCGACGAGGAAGGTTACGACTGAGCGAAGAACGCACCCTGTTCATTGACGGCTTCGCCTGGCTGCGGATCTGCGCGATCTGATCGTCCGTCAGGGGGCCGTCGTCGGCCGGATAGGCTGGGGCCTTCTTCCGGCGTTCGGTTTTGTGGAGAGCCTGGTCCAGCGTCCGTTCGAATTCCTTTGCGACCTTCACGAACTTGTCCGATAGGGCCTCCAGCATCACGTACTCGCCAGGAGAGGTGCCGAGCAGGTGGGCGTCCACGGCACGGCGAATTTCCTCCGGGACGCTGCGGCCGTTCTTGCGGGCCAGTTGCCTGAGTCCCGCCAGCGCGGTTGCGGAAAGGCGGAGGGTGAGCTTTTCCATGAGGTGGGCTGGATTTGCGATGGAAGTGAAACTGTAACTTACCGGAGGCTCATGGAGTGAGGCTGGAGGTAGCGCACGTCAAATGGGTTTGCTGGCCTCATGTGCGAGCTCGACAAAGTGCACTCTAAATACACTGCAAGACAGGGGCCGAGAATCCGTCCTAATGCAGGGCATTCCGGGCGCAGGTCCAAATCGAGCGGGTGTTTCATGATTGCTACCCCCTGCCCGAACCTAGATTACCACTCGCGTTCCTTTTGGTATTGCCTTTCGCAGGAGTCGCAATAGCAATGAATCCAGCCGCCGATACCGCCCTCGGCCTCCTGATTCCGCAAGACTCCAGGCGCGCCACAAAGCTCGCAGGTTTCCCCCGAACGCCGGCTGGCTGCTTGATAGACAGCCATCCAGTCGTCGCGGAAGGCAGCAGGAACACCGCTGACGTAAAACGACAAGGTGCCGATCTTCTCCTTCGCCTGCACGACGATGGGCGGCTCGACTCCGCTCAATTTGATCTCGACGGCCATCCGTTCAAGGTATTCGGAGAGGTCGCGGATGATTCCGAGCCAGCCCTCTCCACACTCGAAGCCACCCCGCGCGCTGAACGGAGACGGGTGGCCTTCGACGTCCCGATAGCCCCGATAGATTATCGGAAAGCGGCGAATCAGGGTGCGGAGCTTCCCTTTACCGTCCACCTCGAAAGGCGCCAGGAAGTCCTCGGCGGTAAGCGGGCATGTCATGCTCAGTGTGGATCCGCCAAACGGCAAGGCGACTGGCTTGTCGAATCCGTGATGCCGTCCATAGAGCGCATTTGCCGCTTTCAATTGCGGCGAATTGCCGATCGCATGAGGAATGGGGCCGATAGCCGGCAGCACGATGTCGACGAAGGTCTTCAGGAACGCGTCGATCTCGCTCTCGATATCGTATTGCACACGCTGCCATTCCCTTTCCAGAATTGCCGGCAGCGTTTCCATCAGCTCAGGCTGCTCGCGACGCCAGAACTCGAACGTCAGACCGACGCGGACTGGACGGCCGGCGATGCGGGCATCGTGGGCTGCGCGCAGCTCCTTGCGGACATCCTTCGAAAAGACGTTCTCGACAGCAAAGTCGCGCAGCCGCGCAGGACCAGCGGGGGGTTCTTCGGGTTGTCGAAAGGCTGACATGATCGTTCCGATGCGCGTTCCAGCGTGTTGTGACACTTTAGCGTGCTGCAGGCTCATGGCGTGAGCTATGCCTGGTCGCAGAATTCCCCTATGTACGCCCTTATCGACGGCAACAACTTCTACGTCTCCTGCGAGCGCGTCTTCGACCCGAAGCTGGAGGGCCGCCCCGTCGTCGTGCTCTCCAACAACGACGGCTGCGTCGTGGCGCGCAGCCAGGAGGTGAAGGCCCTCGGCGTCAAGATGGGCGTGCCCTGGTTCCAGCTGCGCGACCTCGCCAAACAGCACGGCATTGTCGCAAAGTCGTCGAACTACTCGCTCTACGGCGACATGAGCGCGCGCATGATGGCCGTGCTCGGCCGCTACTCGCCCGAGCAGGAGGTCTACAGCATCGACGAGTGCTTCCTCGGCATGGACGGCGTCCCCGGCGGCGAGCGCGCCGAGTGCGGCCGCCGCATCCGCGCGCAGGCGCGGCAGTGGCTCGGCCTGCCCGTCTGCGTCGGCTTCGGCGCCACCCGGACGCTGGCCAAGCTGGCCAATTTCGTCGCCAAGAAGCGGCCCGCCTTCGGCGGGGTGTGCGACCTCGCCGCGCTCCCGCCCGCCGAGCTCGACGCCCTGCTCGACGGCATCGACGTCGGCGAGGTGTGGGGCGTCGGCTACCGCGGCACGCCGCGCCTGAAGGCGCTTGGGCTGGACAACGTGAAGGCCCTGCGCGACGCCGACCCGAAATGGCTGCGGCGCGAGTTCTCGGTGGTGCTCGAGCGCACCGTGGCGGAACTCAACGGCACGCCCTGCATCGAGCTCGAGGAGGAAGCGCCGAACAAGCAGCAGATCATGAGCTCGCGCGCCTTCGGCGCCTACGTGTACGACCTCGCCGGGCTGGAGGAGGCGGTCGCCACCTACGTCGGCCGCGCCGCCGAGAAGCTCCGGCGGCAGGGTTCGCGCGCCGGCGCCGTGCAGGTCTACGTCCGCACCAACCCCTTCAAGGAAGACCACCCGCAGTACCAGCGCGGCCTCACCGTGCCGCTGCCCGAGCCCGCCGACGACACGCGCCTGCTGGCGCGCGCGGCACTCGCTTGCCTGCGCCGCCTCTACAAGCCCGGCTACGCCTACCAGAAGGCCGGCGTGATGCTGCTCGACCTCAGCGACGCCGGCCACGCCCAGGGCGCGCTGTTCGCCACCGACCGCGGCAACCCGGCGCTGATGCGCGTCATGGACCGCATCAATGCCTGTTGGGGCCGCGGCACCCTGCGCCTCGCCGCCGAGGGCGTGCACCAGGGCTGGCGCATGCGCCGCGGCATGATGTCGCCCTGCTACACCACGCGCTGGGCGGAGCTGCCGGTTGTGCGATGATGGCGGTACCCCGTTTCATCCGCTGAAGGTTCCCCATGTGCGGACGCTTCGCCCTCAAGGCCCCGCCGGCCGACATCGCCAGCCACTTCGGCGTCGACGCCGTGCCTGAGGCCGCGCCGCGCTACAACATCGCGCCGACGCAGCCGATCCTCATCGTGCGCCATCGCTGGCAGCAGCCCGAGGCCGGGCTGGAGGCGGTGCACGTCAAGTGGGGCCTGCTGCCCTCCTGGGCGAAGGACGAATCGATGGCGGCCAAGCTCGCCAACGCGCGCGGCGAGACGGTGGCCGAGAAGCCGGCCTTCCGCAGCGCCTTCCGCCGCATGCGCTGCCTCATCCCCGCCGACGGCTTCTACGAATGGGAGGCCACGCCCTCGGGCAAGCAGCCGTGGTTCATCCGCCTGAAGTCACAGGAGCTGCTCGCCTTCGCCGGCCTGTGGGAACACTGGCAGGCGCCGGACGGCACGCCGCTGGAGACCGCCACCATCATCACCACCGACGCCAACGAACTGGTGCGCCCGGTGCACGACCGCATGCCGGTGATCCTGCAGCCGGCCGACTACGCCGCCTGGCTCGGCGCGCAGACGAAAGCCGAAGACCTCAAGGCCCTGCTGAAGCCCCTGCCGGAAGACCTGATGGAGCGCTACCGCGTGAGCCGGCGCATGAGCAATGCGCGGAACGAGGGGGAGGAATGTATGGCGCCTGTGTGACCGGTAACTCAGATTGTGCTAAACCTGAAGCCGAGGTACTGGAGGTATGCAATCGTCAAATATACAGGGTATGTATATTTCCGTTTAATTACCCTTACCCCTTGATCAGGCTTCTTCGACCTTCCTCAGGTGCTTCAGCATCGCAGTTGCCTGCTTCTCGGGCGCATAGGCAAGGTGGAGTAGAACACGGACGGGCTTTGGGAGGTTACGCCCAGATTCATATCTAGATCCACCGGATTGGGTGACGGAGATCCTGCTCCAGAATTCCGATTGATTCATTCCAAGCTTCGAGCGAAGCAGCTTGGCCTCCTTGCCGGTTTCAATGAAGTATTTTGGTTTGCTCATGGGGTTCTAAGGGATGGAGGCGTTTCACTGGAAATATACATGAGGTGTATATAC
>JAIXKK010000085.1 GCA_026954325.1 Bryobacterales bacterium
CTGGTGGAGCAGGGAAACCGGGTGGTGTTCTTTTCGCCCTCGGCCGGGGAGATCGAGAGGCTCGCGGACATCCTGCGCGAGTACGCCATCCCTTTTCAACTGGGAATCGATCCCGGGGAGGGCACGCCCGAGTATCTGGTGGAGCGTTCCTACATCGCCGGTCCCGGCGTCAGCACCTTCATCGTCAAAGGCAATGTCACGCGTGGATTGATGCTGCCCGAGGCGAAGATCGCCATCATCGGATCGGAGGATCTGTTCGACGCTTCGGCGCTGGTGGCGAAACCGGGCCAGCCTCTGGCCCAGGCGGCGGGGGCTTTCAAGTTCGACATGGCGGATTTGAAGCCCGGCGATTATGTGGTGCATGCGGTCCACGGGGTGGGTAAGTTTCTCGGGGTGAGGGAACTTGGCCAGGGCGAGCAGCGCGGCGATTTCATGCTCATCGAGTATGCCCATGAAGCGAAGCTGTATGTGCCGCTGACACGGCTCGACCTGATTGAAAAACACCGCGGGGCGGGAGAGGGCAGCCATCCGTCGCTCGACCGCATGGGCGGGGCGACGTGGGCGAAGACGAAGAGCCGCGTCAAGGCGAAGATGCGCGACATGGCGGACGAGTTGATCAAGCTGTACGCCGAGCGCAAGATGGCGGAAGGGTTTGGATTCTCGCCGGACAGCAACTGGCAGCGGGAGTTCGAAGAGGCGTTCGACTACAGCGAGACTCGCGACCAGTTGAGCGCGACGGGAGATATCAAGCGCGACATGGAGAGCGCGCATCCGATGGACCGGTTGCTGTGCGGGGACGTGGGATTCGGGAAGACGGAAGTGGCGATGCGCGCGGCGTTCAAGGCGCTGGGGGACGGGAAGCAGGTGGCGGTGCTGGCGCCGACGACGGTGTTGAGCTTCCAGCACTTTGAGACTTTCAAGCGGCGGTTTGCCGCGTTTCCGGTGCGCGTCGAACTGGCCAGCCGCTTCGTGGATGCGAAGACGTTGAAGGCGGTGCTGGCGGATCTGGCTTTGGGGAAAGTGGATATCGTTATCGGCACGCACCGGCTGTTGTCGAAGGACGTGGAATTCCGCGATCTCGGGCTGCTGATTGTGGATGAAGAGCAGCGGTTCGGCGTGCGGCACAAGGAGCGGTTGAAGCAACTGAAGAAGAACGTGGACGTGCTGACGATGTCGGCGACGCCCATCCCGCGCACACTGCACATGTCGCTGGTGGGGCTGCGGGACATGTCGGTGATCGAGACTCCTCCAAAGGACCGGCTGGCCATCCATACGGTGGTGGCGCACTTCGACCGGATGCTGATCAAGACGGCGATCGAGCAGGAGTTGGGGCGGGGCGGGCAAGTCTACTATATTCACAACCGCGTGGACAGCATCTATGCAAGAGCGGCCCATATCCAGGAACTGGTTCCGCGGGCGAGGATAGGAGTGGGGCACGGGCAGATGGGCGAAGACGAACTCGAGAAGGTGCTGCTCGGGTTCATGCGGCATGAATACGACGTGTTCGTGTGTACCACCATCGCGGAAAACGGACTGGATATTCCCCTGGCGAACACCATCGTTATTGAAAATGCGGAGCGCTATGGCTTGAGCGAGTTGTACCAATTGAGGGGAAGGGTGGGGCGCTCGAACCGCCGGGCTTATGCCTATTTGCTGACTCCAGGCGATAAAACGCTCAGTGATATCGCGCGGAAACGGCTGGCGGCATTGCGGGAATTCAGCGACCTGGGCGCGGGCTTCAAGATCGCGGCGTTGGATTTGGAATTGCGAGGGGCAGGGAATCTGTTGGGTGGGGAGCAGCACGGGCATATCGAATCAGTGGGCTATGACACATACGTACGCCTGCTCGATGAGACGGTACGGGAGTTGAAGGGCGAGGAGTTGCCCCTCGAGATCCGGTCGAATCTCAGCCTGGGGCTGGATATCCGGATTCCGGCCGATTACATTGGGGACGAACATCAACGGCTGCGGGCGTACAAACGGATTGCGGACGCGGGCGATCCGGAGAGAGCGGCGCAGGTGTTGTCAGAGATGGAGGATCGCTACGGGCCGCCGCCCGAGGTAGTGCGGAATCTGGTGTCGTTCTCCCTGTTGAAGTCGCAAGCCGAGCGGATCGGGATTGAGACCATCGAGCGGCGGAGCGGGGTACTCAACATCAAGTTCCACGCGGAAGCGCGGGTGCAGCCGCGGCGCCTGATGGAGTTGGTGTCGCAGACTCCGGGAACTCAGTTTACCCCGGCCGGGGTACTGCGCGTACCGCTGCCGGGGGGCGATTCGCCGGGCGCGGTGCTCGGGTTTCTGGGGAAGTGTCTGGAGCGGCTGAGCGCTCCCGAGGATAACGAGGGGCCGCGCACCGGTGAAAAAATGTCCGCTCAGTAGCCGTAAGCGATTGCTTTTTCAAGGTTATCTTGGGAAAAAGTCCTCTCATCTGGTAGACTTCAGAGGAGAGACCTCTGAAGAGATGGATGAGCATCGCGTCCAGCGAGTCGCCGAAGCTTTGCGGGACGAACTCAGTGAAATGATCGCCTTCGAGTTGGCGGACCCGCGGGTAAGCGGTGTTTCCGTGACGGATGTACACGTCAGCCCGGATTTGAAGATCGCCTCGGTGCGCCTGAGCCTCCCGGAAGAGGCGGACAGGAAGCAGGTTCTGGCGGCTATGAGCCATGCGAAATCCTTTATTAAGAGAGAGTTGGCTGTCAGGTTGGATCTCTATCGCATCCCCGAACTGCGATTTGAAGTGGACCTGTCGCTGAGCGCCAACCCGCGGCTGGAGCAGTTGCTGAAGCGGGTCCGGAAGGGGCGTCCGCGGGATGGGGAATCCATGGAAAAATCAGAAAAAAAACCAAAAGCGTGAAACGGGTTGTGCTACTTTTGTTTGTGGGGGCCGCTGCCGCCCACCTCCTGGCCGGGGAACTTCTCCGGCTGGAACAGTCTCTGGATGCCATGGGGTCGGTGTATACCATTGTGGCGTATGGAGAGGACCGGGGTAAGTTGTTGGCGGCTGTCGACCAAGCCTTCGAAGAAGTTCGCCGTCTCGACCGGATGCTGTCTAACTACCGTCCGGGGAGTGAGTTAAGCCGGGTTAACCGGGAAGCCGCGAAGGGTCCGGTGCAGGTGAGCGAGGAATTGTTCCAGTTGTTGGAAGCATGCGATTCCTATAGCCGCCAGAGTGAAGGCGCTTTCGACATTACTGTTGGTCCTCTGATGAAGATCTGGGGCTTTTACAAAGGCTCCGGGAGGCTCCCGCACCGCGCGGAAATCCGCGGGGTGTTGGGGCGCGTTGGCTATGAGAAGGTCATCCTGGACAGGAAGGACCGCACCGTTCGCTTTGCACGCGAGGGTATGGAACTGGATCCAGGCGGAATCGGGAAAGGATACGCTGTCGATCGCATGGAAGCCATTCTGAAAGCGGCTGGCGTCACGGTTGCGCTCATTTCAGGGGGCAACAGCAGTATCTATGCGCTAGGGGCTCCTCCGTCCGAGAAGGGATGGAGCATCTCCATCCGTGACCCGAAAGACATCACACGCCCCGAAGAGGAAGTGGTGTTGAAAGATATGTCGCTGTCGACCTCGGGCACATCGGAGAAGTTCTTCCACGCCGAGGGGAAGTTGTACAGCCACATCATGGATCCGCGCACCGGATGGCCCGCGCAGGGAATGCTTTCGGTGTCGGTGATTGCTCCGCGGACCATCGACAGCGAAGCGTGGGCAAAGCCTGCCTTTATCAATGGGCGGGCATGGATGGCGAAGCATCTGAAAGGGAATCCGGCAATGAAGGATTTCCGGTTCTTTTTCTGCGAAGACAAACAAGGCGGATCGGATCAGGCATGCGCGTGGCTCCAATGAACAGTCGATTCCTCGATGCCTGCCGGCGGCGTCCCACGGACGTGCGCCCGGTGTGGTTCATGCGGCAGGCAGGCCGCTACATGAAGCAGTACCGGGATCTCCGGTCGAAACACAGTATTCTCGAGATCTGCAAGCGGCCGGACCTGGCGGCGGCGGTGACGCTGCAACCGGTGGAAGCGTTAGACGTGGACGCGGCGATTATCTTCGCGGACCTGCTTCTGCCCGTGGAGCCGATGGGGTTGAAACTCGAGTTCATCTCGGGGGAAGGCCCATCTATCGACAATCCGGTCAGGACCTCGCACGACGTCGACACGCTTTCCATCTCCAACACGGACGAACTGGCGTATGTAGGGGAAGCCATCCAGATTGTAGCGAGGGCTTTGGGCGGCAAAGTTCCGGTTATTGGATTTGTGGGCGCGCCGTTTACTCTGGCAAGTTACATGATCGAGGGCGGGCCGTCGCGGACATTTCTGCGGACGAAGCAACTCATGTATCGCGACGAAGTGCTGTGGCGCAGGCTGATGGGAAAGATCGTGGATGTGCTGGGTCCATTCGCGTTAATGCAGGTGGGCGCCGGCGCGCGCGCGATACAGGTGTTCGATAGCTGGGTGGGCGCCCTCGGACCCGATGATTACGTGCGCTATGTGGCGCCTTATTCGCGGGCTTTGATTGAGCGGATCCGCTCCTCTTCTGTTCCCGTGATCCACTTCGGCACGGGAGCGGCCGGCTTCTTCAAGGAACTGCATGCGGCTGGCGGGGACGTGATGGGCGTGGACTGGCGGATCAATATCGACCAGGCCTGGATGGACATCAGCTACCGTTCGGCGGTGCAGGGCAATCTCGATCCGGCGGTGTTGTTTGCGCCGCTGCCGGAGTTGAAGGCGCGGGTGCACGAATTATTGAAGCGGACGGGGACGCGGCCGGGACACATTTTTAATTTGGGGCACGGAATTTTACCGGAAACTCCCGTGGATAACGTGAAAGCCGTCGTCCAGATTGTGCGCGACTTCCGGCCGTGATCGCGATTGTCGGCGGCGGGATCTCCGGATTGTCCGCCGCATGGTATCTGACGCAGGCCGGCCACGCCTGCACTCTGATCGAACGTAAACCTCGGCTTGGCGGCGTAATCGACACAACTGCATGGGAAGGCTGTGTCATCGAGGGTGGGCCGGACAGCTTTCTGGGAGTGAAGCCGGAGGCGGCGCAGCTTGGCAAGGAACTCGGCCTGGACGGGGAGTTGATTTCCTCCAATGACGAGCGCCGCGTCACTTACATTTGGAAGAACGGCCGGCTCATCGCGCTTCCCGACGGGATGATGATGATGGTTCCGACGAAGACGTGGCCGGTGGTGACGACTCGGCTGCTTGGGTGGGGAACGAAGATACGGATGGGACTCGAGTATTTTCGCAGACCCGGAGG
>JAIXKK010000130.1:0-3620 GCA_026954325.1 Bryobacterales bacterium
CGCCTCCCCCCTCGGCCGCCGCCTCCAATACGCCTCCCGCCTCGGCCGCGAATACGACTTCCTCATCGAACTCGAAGGCATGATCCTCCGCGGCCAGATCGACCTCTGGTTCGAAGAATCGGGAGAACTCATCCTCGTCGACTATAAGTCAGACCTCGTCTCCCCAGGCGAGGAACGCCGCCATGCCTATCGCTACGGAGCCCAGATCCGTCTCTATGCCCTCGCGCTCCAGCGGCTCACCGGCAAACTCCCCCATCAAGCCATCCTCTGGTATCTCCGCACCCAAACCCCAGTCGCCGTCTCCCTCCACCCGCAAACCATCGATGAAGCCCGCGCCCTCATCCGCCGGCTTCGCGAGGCCCAATCCACCGTCATCTTCCCCCTGCGCGAAGGAGATCACTGCCTCCGCTGCGCCCACTACCAATCCGCCTGCCCCGCCCAGCCACGGCGGCAGCCCTCGCCGGACTCCCTCAACGGCCCCCTCCCGCTCGGCCCAGCTTGAAGTAGGACATGTTCAACCCCGAGCCGCGGGCGGCGGATCCGGATCCAGCCGCTCGAACGGACACAACCGGTATGGCTTCATCTCGTCATCTCATCCAGCATCCCCACCGCCCCCTCCAGCCACCCGCTATCCCACCGGTGCACCCGCCGCACCGTATTCTCATACCGGTGCGCCATCCCCAACCGCTCCATCAGCGCGTGCGCCTTCTCCATATGCTCCCGAAACGCGTCATATCCCAGCAATGCCACCCGCGCCCGCTTCCCGTCCCACTCCCCAGCACGCTTCTCTAACAAGCGCGGCACGCAATACCGCGCAAAGTTCTCCTTCGTCCCGTATATCTCCGCCATCCCGAACTCGTCCGGAGCCTCTTTCATCAGCGGAGCGTCCCACACCGCCGCCGCCGCAAACAACTCCGGCTTCCGCAACAGCAGTTGCATCGCCCCGTTCCCGCTCTTACTGAACCCTACCAGCAGCCGCTTGTACCCCGGAAACAATTCATCCACGAATGGCATCACATCGCCCAGGAAATAGCTCTCCTGCCGCACCTTCGCATTCACCGGATGGTCCGCATACCACGGCCACGCGCTGAACGCCGGAGCCACCAGCACCATCCCGTGTTTCTCATGCAGCCCCAACCGCGCCGCCGTCTCGAATCCGTCCCCCCACTGGTAGCTCACGTCCGGATTCACCGGCAACACATACAAAACCCGCCTCGCCGCAACCTTCGAAGGCCCCAACACCCTCAGCGGGTTGTCATGAAGCTGGTTCTTCGACCGGATCGTATACGTGCGGTATCGCGAATCCACGCCCGGCCCTGCCATGCCCGCCGCCAGCGCCTCCAACGCCCCCCGCCGCGTCATTGCAGCAGCCTGCGCAGTTTCTGCAAAGCTTCCGACGCCGCCCTGTATCGCGGAGCCATCTCCAGCGATTTCCCGAAACATTCCCGAGCTTTACTATATGTCTCCAGCGCTATATATACCCGCCCCAGGTTGTACCACGGATAGTGATACGCCTCGTAGCGTCTGCTCCGAATCGCCTTCTCCAGCCACGGGATCGCCTCTTCCGGCTTCCCCTGCTCAATCAGGTACGCCCCAATGTCGTTATACGGATTCCCGAAATCCGGGTCCGTCGCAATCGCCTTCTTGCACTCCTCGATCGCCGCGTCCAGCTTCCCTTGAAACCGGTACGTCCATCCCAAGTACGTGTGCGCCTCCGCCGTGGCGTGCAGCGCAATCGACTGCTTGTACAGCGACACCGCCAGATCCAACTCTCCATCCATCTGCATCCGGTACGCCTTCTCGAACAACTCAATCGCCACCCGCGCGCGCTCGTCTGTCATTTCCCTATTTATGTAACATACCCCATATGCGCGCTCTCCTCTGCCTCATCGCCGCTACCGCCTCCGCACAACCGCTTCCCCTCGACGGCATCGCCCACGCCGGCTTCCGTGTCAGCGATCTCGATAAGGCGCGCCTCCATTACACGACTTACCTCGGCTTCCAGCAGGCCTTCGCCCACCGTGACGGAGCCGGAAAGATCACCCTCGCCTTCTTCAAAATCAACGACGATCAATACCTCGAACTCTCCCCCACGCTCCCCCCCAACGGCCTCATCCGCTTCACCCACGTCGCCTTCCTTACCCCGGACCTCGAAGCCGTCCGCCGAATCCTCGAATCCCGTGGCATCCATCCACCCCCCGCCGCCAGGGGCCGCGACGGCAACATCGCCTTCTCCCTCCGCGACCCCGGTAACCAGCGCATCGAGTTCGTCCAATACCTCCCTGGCGCCCTCCACTCCAACGCCCGCGGCAAATTCCTCGACCAGCGCCGTATCTCCGATCATCTCCAGCACGCCGGCGTCGCCATCCCGCGCGCAAAATTAGACGACGCTGTCCGTTTTTACCACTCCCAACTCGGCTTCGAGGAATTCTGGCGCCTCGACGACGCTCCCGGCAAACCCCGTCTCATCAAGCTCCTCATCCCCGGAAAACGCCGCGACATCATCGAACTCATGGTCCATGACGAGCCCCCCACTCGCGCCGCCTACGGCTCCATGCATCACATCAACTTCGAAGTCCCCGAAATCACCGCGCCCTACCAGGCCATCCTCGAACGCGGCGCAAACGACTCCCGCATCCACCCCGCCGTCAACGCCGAAAACATCTGGGCCTTCAACCTCTATGACACCGACGGCGCCCGCACCGAAATCCAGGACCTTCGCAAAGTTCCGAACCTCCCCCTCGCCATCGCCGGACTCGACCACGGCCACGCCGCCGGATTCTTCGACCGGAACCTCCACCGCTACGACATGCACCTCGTAGGCATCGCCGAGCCCGACGGCCGGCTCTCCGCGCGTTACGCCGGCCGCTACAAACTCCCTCCCTCCCTCTTCTACGCCAACCTCGAAGAGATGCTCGACAAAACCAGGCCGAAAGCCGTCCTGGTCTTCTCGAACACCTTCGATCATCTCCGCATCGTCCAGGCCTGCGCCGCCCGTGGCATCCACGTCATGATGGAAAACCCCCTCGCCGTCAGCCTCGAACACGCCCGCGCCATCGAGCAGGCCGCCCGCCAGGGCCGCATCCAGGTGCTCGTCAACTACGAAACCACCTGGTATCGCAGCAACCACGCCGCCTATGCCTTCACCCGCGGCGAAAAGCCCATCGGAGACATCCGCAAAATCGTCGCCCACGACGGCCACCAGGGTCCCAGGGAAATCGGCGTCCCTCCCGAATTCCTCGCCTGGCTCACCAGCCCGAAACGCAACGGAGCCGGAGCCCTCTTCGATTTCGGCTGCTATGGAGCCGGTCTCATCACCTGGCTCATGGACGGCCGGCGCCCCCTCTCCGTCACCGCCGTCACCCAAACCATCAAACCCCAAATCTACGCTCACGTCGATGACGAAGCCACCATCATCGTCCGCTATCCCCACGCCCAAGGCATCATCCAGGCAAGCTGGAACTGGCCGTACTCCCACAAGGACATGGAAGTCTATGGCCAGTACGGCTCCGTCATCACCGTCGCCGCCAACGACATCCGCCTCCGTTCCCCTTCAATTCACAATTATTTCACCCTTCCCCCACAACTACTTACAAACCCACCCCACAAATCCTGAAACC
>JAIXKK010000130.1:3630-43518 GCA_026954325.1 Bryobacterales bacterium
TATTTCACCCTTCCCCCACAACTACTTACAAACCCACCCCACAAATCCTGAAACCTCCGCGTGGTAAAACCAGGCCAGAGTTCAACCCTATGTCCACCATCAGTCAAGCTCATAGCGACGCCGCTCGCGGCAACGGAGCCAGGTCCCAAGGCCCCATCTCCCCCGAAGGCAAAGCCCGCTCCTCCCAAAACGCCCGCACCCATGGCCTCACCGCCTCCCGCATCGCCTTCCTCTCCCCGGAAGAACAGGAAGAATACGACACCCTCCTCCGCCACTACACCGCCCGCCACCTGCCCAAAACCCCAGAGGAACTCGACGTCTTCAACATGCTCCTCCACGCCGCCTGGCGCCTCCGCAACCTCACCGTCGCCGAAGCCCAACTCTACGCCAGGGCCGGCGGCGATCCTCTCCTCTCCGAGGACCCCGAAATCGAAAAACGCGCCAACCTCCTCCACCGCTACCGCTCCGAAACCGAGCGCGCCTACCACCGCCACCTCAACCAACTGAAATCCCTACAGAACAACCGCCTCTATCAGGAGCAGTTCTCCAAACTCCTCCCCGCCGATGCCCCCGCCCTCGCCAACGCCGCCGCTTTCACGAAAAGAACCCAGGATCTCTTCAAGCGCGACCTCGACGACACCCTCAAGCAGGCCGCAAACGAGGGGAAATCCTTCAACTCCCAGCTCAAGGACCTCTTCTCCATGTTCACCAAGCAGCCCAAATGAGGAGGACCGAACTCCTGTCGCGGTGAACCCCCCCTTCAACCACTACCACTCCAGCCGGAACACGAGAATTGTGTGCCATCTCCCGGTTCCGATGTCCGAGAAACTGCCCCTCGTGCCCGTGAACGTCCCGAACGCCGATGGATCCGTCTTGTTATAGACCGCATTCGGCGGGTTGAAATTGTGGTACTTGAAAATGTTGTTCACGTCCCCTCGCAGCGTGAACCGGATACGCTCCAGAATTGTCCACGTCTTCTGCAGCGAGGTCTGCGGCCACACTACTCCTGGAGCCTCCAACGTGTTTCGCCCCAATGCCCCGATCGTATAAGGAGCCGGATAGGCAAACCCGTTGATGTTCAGATACCGATTCTGCGCCGAAAACGGGAACCGGTTCGGGCCGATATCCACGTGCGCCAGTTTCACCTGATCGTCCGGCAGTATCTGATTCGGCCGGTTGCCCACGCCAGGCAAGTACTGATAAGGACTATTCGCGAATGACACCGTGAAAGGAGGGCCCGTCTGGAACGTCTGGATCCACACGATCTCCCATCCGCCCAGCAGCGCATTCTTGATGCCGCGGCCATTCATCCACCTCCGGCCCTTGCCGAACGGCAGCTCATACGTCACCGTCGTCACCCACCGGTGATGAATATCGTAGCTCGCGCGGCCCTTCTCCAAATTCCGGCTGTAATAGGAGATGCCCGTCGCCGTCCCGTCATCGTCCGAGTTATCCAGCGTCTTCGACCACGTGTAGAATGCGTTCAACGTCAGTCCCTTCGAAGAACGCTTCTCGAACCGCAGCGTCCCGGCGTGATACGTGTTGTGCCCGAAGTTGCTGATCAGGTTCACGTTCCCGAACTGTGGGTATGGCTTGTAGTTCTGGAATCCGATCCGGATTGTATCCAGTTGCGTCGTATTCGCCGGAAACGCGCTGATCGGCAGCACATTCGTGTTCCATGTGTTCATCAGCTTCACTCCCGCCGAACCTTGATAGATCGCCTCCATCAGCCAGGTCTTCGTGAATTGCCATTGGACGCCCCCCGACCAGTTCATGATGTAAGGCGTGCGCATGTTCGGGTCATACCACGTCGCGTTCCGGCTCCCGTAGTTCGTCCCCACATATGGAACGCTGCCGTCGGAATTCGTGGTGAAGTTCACGGGCGGCGGTCCCTGCGAGAGCCTGAATACCGTTCGCGGATCTGCCGGAGGAGCCTGAATGTTCGCGCTCGCCAGGTACTCCTCGAAGTTTTGATTGACGTCATTCGTCATCAGATCAATGCTGATCAGGCTGAAACTCGACCGGAACACGAAGTTCGGCCGGAAATTCCACGCCAACCCAAGACGCGGTTGGAAGTTGTTGAGGTCCTTTCGCGCCAGTTGCCCGGGTTTGTGCACGATCGCTCCAGGCTTGCCCGTGATCGCATCCGTCGCCGTCGGGTCGAACTGAGACTGCTGCCCATACTTCGTCGAAAACGGCGATTCGTACGACCACCGCAAGCCCAGGTTCAACGTCAGATTCTTCATCGGACGGAAATCGTCCTGCACATAAAATGCGTGGCTCCACCACCGCGGCAGCCACGTCGCCTGGTTCCGCGTGAACTGCGCGCTTGCCACGTTGCCGAGCAGGAAACTCGCGAACGTGTTCCCCGTGTTCGGCGTGAACGGCATCTCCGTCCCCCCCATGTTATACGTGCCCGCCGGCAGCGCCTCCGCGAGCGCGTTATACCGCGTACGCACTACCTCGTAGCCGCCCTTCACCGTGTGCCGGCCCGCGACCTTCGTCACGTTCTCCTGCATCGTGAAGTCTTCGGCAATGTTCTGGAACCGTCCGCCCGGGTTGCCGTTGTAACCCGTAATGATCTTTGGAAAGTTGGACGAATCCACATTCGGCATCCCAAGCTGCGCCGCCCAGCCCTCTCCGTAGCTCACGGGGTCCTTCGTCTCGTGCCGCCGGTTGTATCCCACGCGGAACTCGTTGATCAGCGTCGGAGACACAGTCACCGTGTCCGAAATCACGACGTTCGTGAAATCGTTCGGCTGCACCAATACCGGATCGTAGACCGCCCACGCGATGTCGGTGGAATACCGCCCCGGCGCCCGATTCCTCATTCGCGAAAAACGCCCGAAAATGCGATGGTTGTTCGTGAACTGATGATCCACCTTCGAGTCGAACCGGTTGAAATAATACCGCCCCTTCGTCGGCAGCACCAGGTCCTGCTGTGGGCCGCTCGGTGTGATGATGCCCGGCCGGTTCGACTGCGTCCACGGGTTGAAGGAAAGCAGTTTCTTCGACACCGGGTCAAATCGGGATACCGGAATCTGATTTGCCGGAAGCGGGTCCCGGATCCACTTCCCCGTCGCATCCTGCCGCGTCGTCGTCGGATCGTAAATCGGAAACCCTTTCCCTCCGAACGAGAAGTCGCCGTTGTACATCTCCGGAGTCGGAACATTCGTAATCGCCGTCTCCGACACCTTCTCGTGATGCCGTTGGAATCCGAAAAACCAGAACGTCTTGTTCTTCCCGTCATAAACCTTCGGAATGTACACCGGTCCGCCCAGCGTCGCCGACATCTCGTGATACGTCCACGGATTGCATGGCAGTCCCACGTCGCAGCGTTTCAATTGGTCGAAATACTGCCGGTGCACCAGCGCGCCGTTCAGATACCGGTCCTCCGCGGAGCCATGAAAGCTGTTCGTCCCGCTCCTATAGACCGCCGACAGGATGCCGCCGCCCGAATGTCCGAACTCCGCCGGCAGACCCGTGTTGTACATCTTGAATTCCTGGATCATGTCCAGCGTCCCCGTCATGATCCGCTGGTCGTCGTTCACCGATCCGCGTACCGGCTCCTTCCCGCTAACGCCATCCAGCGTCAGCCCGAGCGAGCGCTCCCGCTGCCCGTCGCCATGCAGTCCGTTGATCACGTTCAAACCCGGCATGTACAGCGTCATCCGCTTGATGCCCTTCTGCATCACCGGAATCTTGATCACTGTCGAGCCTTCCATGACCTGCCCGGAAACGGATGTCTCCGTCTCGAGCAGCGGGGCGCGCCCTTCTACGTTCACCGTGTCCGACACCGCGCCCACTTCCATCGCCACGTCGATGCGCGGCTGCTCATTGGTGCGCAATTCTATGCCGTTCCGGACATACTTTTTGAAGCCGCTCGCTTCAATGGTGAGGTTGTAGGTTCCGGGGCGCAGGTAAGGAATGTAGTAGTAGCCTTCACTGTTGGTGGCGCCTTCCGTCTGGATGGATGTTTCCGTATTGGCGGCAACCACCTTCACGCCGGGAATGACAGCGCCGGTGGAGTCGGTGACGGTTCCGACGAGGGTTGCCGAGCCGGTGGATTGGGCAAACAGAGGGTGCAGGTTGAAAGCGAGCAGCAAAGCGAATAGTGGGCGCATAAAGAACTCCGTCGGGGAGCGCGGACAGCGAGTACCGCGAGCCGGTTATCGATTAAGTGATCCTATTCGACTCCCGCGCCCATGTCAAGAGCGCCTCCGCCTCGGTGCGCCTCCGCCTCGGTGCCGCTTCTGCTCCGCTTCTGTCAGCCCGCTTGCGTCGCCAGCCGCAGTTCGTCCTCGAGTTCGTAGACCTTGTCCTCGTGATTCCGCGTCGGCTTGGAAGCAGCCTTCGCCTCTTCCAACTTCTTCTTCGCCGCCGCCAGCCGCTTCTCGAGGCCGGACACTTTGGGACTGGGCTTTGAGGACGCCTCCCGCGCGGCGGGCGGCAGCGCTTTCTTCGCCTTTCCGGCCTTTGCTTTGGCGCCCGCCTTATATCGAAACGCCGTCACCGGGGCGGGCGGCTTCAGCGCGGTCCCGAAGTCGGCCTTGTACTCCTCGGCCACTTGCACAGCCTCAGTCAGCAGTTCTTTGAAGCGTGACTCCATTGCCTGGCGGGCCTGCGCCCGCAGCGACTCTCCCTGCTGCTTCCACTTCTGGTATTCCGAAATGACATTGCTCATTCCTGTGATTCTACGTCAGTTTCCCGCTGAGGCTCGTGATTCGGTCTCCGGGATCACGGGGTGGTATTCCGCTGCAAGTGCACGATCTCGCCTTCCCCCATGCTCCCCCGCGGAATAATCACTCTCTCTCCATCCTTGATATCCCGTGTGAGGCCGCTTTCAATGGCTGCGCGGCAACCATCTTTTCCAGATCCAACCCCTCTTCCAGTGTGATCTCGAGCATCACGCCAACCGGGAGCAGAATCGGTCTCGGATCACTGGCAGCCCCGGCCTCTAACTCAGAATCCCCGGCATCAGCCGCTACCCGGCTGGTGACAGAACCGGCTCACGGAAGTAGCGGAGAAAGAGCCCGGCGCAGTGGCGGAAATCTTCAAAGGTAAGCATGCCCGTGTCGAGCCTGCACTCCTCGCAGATTCGCGGCAATTCGCGGCGGAAATGCTCCGCTCACACACCTGGATCAGGCTATAAATTCGCCGAAGCCTGGCCTGAGAGCCGTCCTGGTGTTCCAACCCGCGGCGCGGCACGAAGCCGCAATCGAGAGCGGCAAAGACCACCGCATGGAGGATGGATGTATAGCTTGTGTCGTACGGACAGTTGAGGAAAACCAGCTTGCTAGCCCGCAAAGGGGCCGCCGCCGCCCCTCAAGCCCTGTGCGGACTCGCAACGTGGCCCGGCTGCGGGCCTCCGTTTTGCGGGCGAGTCCTTAGAAGCGGACGGCACGACCGGCTTTGGGCTTAGGGTATTGGGCCGGCAGGACTGTATCTACAGCGGCTTTCAATGCTGCCCCGTCGACGGAGGGCTGGAAAGGGAGATCGGGGATCATGGGATCAGACGAACTGCGTCGCAGATTGCGTCTCCCTCTTTTTACCCCTCTTGTTGCCCTGACTCAATTCTCGGCGAGATCGGTGGAACCTTTGGCTCAAGCCGCGCGTACGCCCGGCACTCTACCAGCCCAAACATTTTCGGCTCCTCTTGTCAGCCATGGCAAAGCCGCGCGATTTGACTCGCCTTCCCGCGGGTCACTATAGTCAAAGGTTGGGTTTAGCCCCTCAACCGATCCGCGATGCCTACTTCCTATCCTGAATCCTACTTCCCTATCCTGTTGCAGGCAGTCATAGGGTGCGTCGTCGCCGCCGCCCTCGTTGGGCTGGCATTCCTCCTCGGCAAGCGTGTCAAGAACAAAGTCAAGGACACCCCCTACGAATGCGGAGTTATCCCCGTCGGTACGGCCAAGGAACGCTTCAGCGTCAAGTTCTACCTGGTGGCCATGGTCTTTATTCTCTTCGACATTGAAGCTATCTTCCTTTACCCCTGGGTGGTCGTCTACCGCGACCTGAAAATGTTCGCCTTCCTTGAGATGGTGATCTTCATTGCGCTTATCCTCTGCGGATTCTTCTACATCTGGAAGAAAGGGGTCCTCAGTTGGGCCGAAGAGGAATGGGACCACGGCAGCAGAACAGCGGTTTGGAAGAAGGGCGCAATACGCTGACCCGCCGCCGGCAGGAGCCTAATATGATCCCCGAAGAATTGAACCAAGACCCTGTTGTGGCTGCGATAGCGGAACGGTTTCCCCAAGCGATTGAAGATGCCAAGGGCGACCTGGGTGAGTTGACTCTGGTCATCGCTTCCGGGCATCTCGTCGAGGTTTGCCGCTTCCTCAAGATCGAGCAGAAGTTCGTCCGGCTCAGCAGCGTGACCGCCGTCGATTGGATGCCGCGCGACCCGCGCCTCGAAGTGGTCTACCACCTCGAGGCGGTGGAAAGGAAACTGCGTCTCCGGCTTAAGGCCTGGGCCGCCGGCGAACCTCCCACGCTCGATTCGGTAACCTCCGTATGGCGCGGCGCCGATTGGTACGAGCGCGAGGTCTTCGACCTGTTCGGCGTCGTCTTCCGCAATCATCCCGACATGCGGCGCATCATGATGCCCGACAACTGGGAAGGACATCCGCTACGGAAGGATTTCCCGGTGCACGGCTACAAGTACAGCTACGCGGACCAGGAGTAAGAAACCGCCATGGCAGACATCGATATGCTCACCGAAAACGCCGGCGAACCGGCTGTATCCGGCGGGCGTCACCCGTAAGATGACCCTCAACATGGGTCCGCAGCACCCCTCCACCCACGGAGTGCTGCGCATTGTGCTGGAACTGGATGGCGAGACCATCACCAGCGCCAAGCCGGAAATCGGCTTCCTGCACACCGGAATCGAGAAGCAAGCCGAGACGAGGACCTGGCAACAGGTGGTTCCTCTCACCGACCGCACCGACTATCTGGCGAACCTCTCGAACAACCTCGGCTACGTGCTGGCCGTGGAGAAACTCCTCCGGATGGAAGTGCCGCCGCGGGCGCAGTTCATGCGGGTGCTGCTGACCGAGGTCACGCGCATCAACTCGCATCTGGTGTGGCTCGGCACGAGCGCCCTGGACGTGGGCGCGATGAGCGTCTTCTTCTACTGCTTCCGCGAGCGTGAAGAGATCCTCCGCCTGTTCGAGTTCTTCTCCGGCCAGCGCCTGATGACCAGCTACTTCCGGGTCGGCGGCCTCGCCCTGGATGCGCCGCGCGGGTGGCGCAAGTGGATCGAGAAGTTTCTCAACGTGATGCCCTCGCGCATCGACATGCTGGAGGGACTGCTCACCGAGAACATCATCTTCAAGCGCCGCACGCAGGGCGTCGGTTTCATCAGCCTCGAGGACATGCTTGACCTGAGCGTCACCGGGCCGATGCTCCGCGCCGCCGGACTGAAGGTGGATGCCCGCAAAGACTACCCCTACTCGAGCTACGACAAGTTCCAGTTCGAAATTCCCACCCGGACGGAAAACGACGTCTATGCGCGGTATCTGGTGCGCATGGCCGAGATGCGCGAAAGCCTCAAGATCGTTCAACAGGCCTTCGAGGGAATGCCCGAGGGACCGTACACGGCCGATGCGCAGAACGTCGTGCTGCCCGACCGGGAGAAGATGAAAACCCAGATGGAGGCGTTGATCTATCACTTCAAGATCGCCAGCGAAGGATTCCGCGTTCCCCCCGGCGAGGCCTACCAGGTGGTGGAATCGCCGCGCGGCGAACTGGCCTATTACGTCGTGAGCGACGGCACTTCGAAGCCGTACCGCGTATTCATGCGCACGCCGAGCTTCGGCAACCTCCAGGCGCTCGAGACGCTATTCGTCGGCTTCCCCATCGCCGACTCCATCGCCTCGCTCGGCAGTATGGACTTTGTGCTGGGTGACACGGACAGGTAAGTGTGAAATGACCTTCTCCCCTGAGCTCGAAGCAAAACTCGAAAAACTGATGAACAGCTACCCGCCCGGTAGAAAGAAAAGCGCGCTCATTCCCATGCTGATGTTTACTCAGGATGAGGTGGGCTCCATCACGCCGGAACTGGTGGAGGAGGTGGCCCGGCGCATCGGGATACCGACGGTGCAGGTGGATGAGGTGGTCACTTACTACTCCATGCTTCACCGCAAGCCCATGGGAAAGCATCACGTCCAGGTGTGCACCAATATCAGTTGCCTGCTGTGGGACGGCGATGAACTCTACGAGCACGCCTGCAAGAAGCTTGGAATCGGCCACAAAGAGGTGACCGCGGACGGAGAGTTCTCGCTCGAGGAGGTGGAATGCATGGGCGCCTGTTCCTGGGCCCCCGCGATTCAGGTGAACTACGATTTTCATCACCATGTCACCAAAGAGAAGCTCGATGAGATCATCGACAGTCTGAAGAAACTCCGGTAAACGCCCATGCTCTTCAACGCCCCCAGCCCGCTCGAAGTCAAGATCCTCACCAGACGGCTAGGCCTTCCCAACTCCGCTTCCATTGAAACCAACCTCGCCAACGGCGGCTACAAGTCTTTCGAAAAGTCGCTGGAGATGACGCAGGACCAGATTATCCAGGAAGTGAAGGATTCCAATCTGCGCGGCCGCGGCGGCGCCGGGTTTCCCACCGGCATGAAGTGGGGATTCCTTCCGCGGCAATCGCCGAAACCGAAGTACATCGTGGTGAATGCGGACGAGAGCGAACCCGGCACGTGCAAGGACCGCGTTCTGATTGAAAACGACCCGCACCTGCTCATTGAAGGATGCCTGATCGCGGCCCAGGCGGTGGGAGCGAAAGCCGGCTATATCTACGTACGCGGCGAATACCGCTACCTGATCGACATCCTCGACAAAGCGATTGGCGAGGCTTATTCACGCGGCTATCTCGGCAAGAACATCCTTGGGCGGGGCGTCGATTTCGATCTCTACACGCATACGGGCGCCGGCGCCTACGAGTGCGGCGAAGAATCGGCGCTGCTCGAATCGCTCGAAGGCAAGCGCGGGCAGCCGCGCATCCGTCCGCCGTTTCCCGCGGTCGCCGGACTATATCAATGCCCCACGGTCCTGAACAATGTCGAGACGTACTGCGCCGTGCCTTCCATCATCGAGATGGGCGGAAAGGCGTGGGCCGGCCTGGGCATTCCGAAAGCCGGCGGCACGAAACTCACCTGCCTTACCGGGCATGTGAACAAGACCGGTGTTTATGAGCTGCCGCTCGGTTTCCCGGTGGAAAAGATGATCAACGAGGTGGGCGGCGGCATTCGCGGCGGCAAGAAGATGAAGGCGTTCATTCCCGGCGGCTCCTCATGCCCTGTGTTGACGGGCGAGGAAGCCTGGCCGCTGACGATGGATTACGACTCGATGGCGAAGGCCGGGACCATGCTCGGCTCCGGCGGCGTCATCATCATGGACGAAACTACGGACATGGTGAAGGCCGCGCTGCGCATCATGCACTTCTACGCGCACGAAAGCTGCGGATGGTGCATCCCCTGCCGCGAGGGTACGGCATGGTTGAAGAAACTGCTGACGCGGCTCAACCAGGGCGTGGGGACGGCGAAGGACGTGGATCTCGTCGGCGATCTCGCGGACAACATGCTGGGCAAGACCTTCTGCCCGCTGGGTGATGCCGCCGCGCTGCCCACGGCGTCCATCGTCCGCAAATTCCGTCACGAGTTTGAAGCAAAACTGGCCAGGACGCTGATAGCAGTTCCCGACATGGCCAATAAGCCTTTTGTGATTGTCTGATGCGTTGGAGAAATGGTGGTGTGAATGGCTGATCTTGTCAACCTGACAATCAACGGCCGGGCCATCCAGGCGCCGGCGGGAACGCTGGTGATCGATGCGGCGAAGAAAGCGGGGATCGAGATTCCCGCCTTCTGCTATTACGAAGGCTACTCGCTGCAGGCGGCCTGCCGGATGTGTCTGGTGGAAGTGGAAAAGATGCCCAAGCTGCAGGCGGCGTGCACGCTGCCGGTGGGCGAGGGGATGGTGGTGAGGACCGAATCGGCGCCGGTGGTGAAGACCCGCAAATCGATGCTCGAATTCCTGCTGGCCAACCATCCGCTCGATTGTCCGGTGTGCGACAAGGGCGGCGAGTGCGAATTGCAGGACATGTCGTTCCGCTACGGCGTGGGAGAGAGCCGTTTCACGGAGATGAAACATCACGTGGACGAAAAGCAGTGGTCGCCGGTGGTGTTCTATGACGGCCCGCGCTGCATTCTCTGCTACCGCTGCGTGCGGGTGTGCAATGAGGGGATGGGCGTGGGGGCGCTGGGCATCATCAATCGCGGCGAGCAGTCGCTGATCACGCCGAACGCCGAGGATCACCTCGACTGCGACGAGTGCGGCATGTGCATCGACATCTGTCCCGTGGGCGCGCTCACCAGCGGCACCTACCGCTACCGGACGCGGCCCTGGGAGATGAAGCACGTGGGCTCCATCTGCGCGTTCTGCTCGGACGGCTGCAAGACAACCCTCGGGGTGCGCGGCCATGAGATCATCCGCGGCAACAACCGGGACCGCAGCGGAATCAACGGCGAATTCCTTTGTATGAAGGGGCGGTACGCCTTCGATTTCATCGAACATCCGGCGCGGCTCACCTCGCCCCTCATGAAGGTGAACGGCAAGTTCGAGGAAGTCAGTTGGTCGAAGGCTCTCGAAGCCGCGGCGAAGAAGTTCGCCGAAGTGAAGTCGCGCGGCGGCAAGTTCGGCATCGCCGGGTCCACCAAGACGACGAACGAAGAGAATTTCTACCTCCAGAAGTTCGCCCGCGAGGGGCTGGGAACGAACAACATCGATCACCACCGCTCGGGCGACGTGGTGGCGCTCGTCGATGCACTCGACGGGCGAGCGGACGCGCTTGCCGCCATGGCGGATGTCTACACGATGACGGCTTCGCTGGTCATCGGCTCCGATCTGGCGCAAGAGCATCCCCTCATTGCCTTCCAGTTGCGCGCCAACAACCGGCATCATCACGGTAATACCTACGCCGTGACGAAAGGCCCCGTTCGCGAGGACAAGTACGCGGCGGCTTCGGTGCGTTGTGAAGAGGGCAAGGAACTCGAGGCCGTGGAAGGCCTGAGAGAACAGCTATCGAAGGAGAAGGAACTGCTGGTTGTCTTCGGCGACGCCATCAAGGGCGAAGCGGTAGGGAAACTGGTGGCCTTCGGCGATTCGCTGGGCATTCCGGTGAAATATATCTGCCTGGTGGATTACTCGAATTCACGCGGCGCGATGGATATGGGGTTACTCCCCGATCTCGGCCCCGGATACGTACCCGTGGATAATCCGGGAATGACGCTGCCCGAAATGATGGCCGCCAGGGACCTGGATGTGCTCTGGGTGGTGGGGGCCAATCCGCTGGCGCGCCATGAACTTGGCTCGTCCGGCGCTTTCGTGGTGGCGCAGGAAATGTTCCTCACGGAAACCGCCAAGCGCGCCGACATTGTCTTGCCCGCGTCGGCTGCTTATGAGAAGAGCGGCACGGTCACCAACGTTACCGGGGAATGCCAGAAGTTGCACGCGGCCGGGCGGACGATGGGGACCAAGCCCGATCTCGAGATTCTGGGGCTGATCGCCAAGGGGATGGGGCTCAATCTCGGAATCTGGTCATCTTCCAACGTGTTCGAAGAGATCCGGAAATCCGTTCGTGGGTATAATATTCCTTTGCCAATCATAGCTACCGGCCAGGCGGCGCAAACCAACCCGTTGAGCGGAAGAGTTCGGGTGACGCCGCGTCCGGACCTGATTCAATCCGCGGGGAATACGCTGTTCACCTCGGGCTCGCTCGGGCGCTACTCGAAGAAGTTGACGTCGGTCCTCGAGCATCCCGGCCAGCTATACCGGCCGTAAGTCGGAATTCGAAATGGAATTCATCATCATCAGCCTAGTGAAGGCCGCAGTGGTGGCCGCTGTGTTGCTCACGCTCGCCGCGTACCTGGTGTGGATTGAACGGAAGGTTCTGGCGCACATCCAGTTGCGGGTGGGCCCGTACCGCGTGGGTCCGAACGGTCTGCTCCAACCGCTGGCGGACCTCATCAAACTGGTCACCAAGGAAGGCGTCATGCCCGCCCAGGTGAACAAATTCTATTACCTGCTGGCCCCGTTCCTGGCGGTGGCTCTGGCGCTGGTTTCCATCTCGGTGATTCCCTTCGGCACGCAGATTGAAGTCTTTGGGATCAAGACCTACATGGGACTGGCGGACGTGAACATCGGGCTGCTGGTGATCCTGGCGGTTTCGGCTGTCAGTGTGTACGCCATCGCGCTCGGCGGGTGGGCTTCCAACAACAAGTACGCCCTGCTTGGAGGGCTGCGGAGCGCGGCGCAGATGATCAGCTACGAATTGCCGATGTCGCTCGCCATCGCCTCGCCGCTGCTGATGGCGAACACGCTGAGTCTGCGAGAGGTAGCCGAATCGCAGGCGGGTTTTTATTTCGGCTTCCTGCCCAAGTGGTACATCTTCCAGATGCCGATGCCGCAAGTGATCGCTTTCGCCGTCTTCCTGATTGCCGGTTTTGCGGAGACCAACCGCGTGCCGTTCGACCTGCCGGAAGCGGAGAACGAACTGGTGGCGGGCTTCCATACCGAATACAGCAGCACGTGTTTTGCGGCCTTCTTCACGGCCGAGTATGTGAACATGGTGACCATCTCCGCGCTGGCGACGCACCTGTTTCTGGGGGGATGGAATCCGATTTTTCCCGAACCGGTGGCGGGCCTGATACCTGTCCTGATCTTCCTCGCGGCGGCGGCGGCGCTCTTCTTCCACGGTTTGAACAATGTATCGACGCGGCCCTGGGATAAGTATACGTTCCCTGTCGTGGGCGTGGTGGCGCTAGGCGTGGCGGGCATCTTCGCGCTGGCCTTCCTGCCGCTGCCGGAACCGCTTTCGGCCATCGCCAATGCGCTCCATCCGCTGTTCTGGTTCGGCGTGAAGGTGGGCGCGATTCTGTTCCTGTTCATCTGGGTTCGCGGGACGCTGCCGCGGTTCCGTTTTGACCAGTTGATGAAGTTCGCCTGGACGTTCCTGTTCCCGGTTGCGATTGTGCAGTTGCTCGCCACGGCATTGATGGTGGCGTTGGTGAAATAAGTCCCATGGATGCGATTCTGTTTCTGCTGTTCGCGGCCATCGCGGTGGCCTGCGGAATCAACCTGGTGGTGCAGACCCACCCGATTTCGAGCGCGCTGTCGCTGATTGGCGTCATGGCGTCGCTGGCGGTTCTCTATCTGCTGCTCGGCGCGGAGTTCATGGCGGCGGCGCAGATGATTGTCTATGCCGGGGCCATCATGGTGCTGTTTGTCTTCACCATCATGCTGCTGAACGCCGGCGCGGAGCAAAGGAAAGGCAAATCGATCATTGCCAAAGTATTAGGCGTGCCCGCGCTGATCGCTTTTCTGGGGCTGGTGAGCTTTCTCATCCAGTCCCTGCTGCCGCGCAGCGAAGAAGTGAAGTTCGGCGCCTTCACGGGCGGCACGGCGCAGGCTATCGGAAAGAAACTCTTCACCGAATACCTGCTGCCGTTCGAAGTAACCTCGGTGCTGATTCTGGTGGCGATTCTCGGCGCCGTGGTGCTGGCCCGCAAGGAGATCTGACCCATGCCCACAAGCGTGCCCCTGAACTGGTATCTGATCCTCAGCGCGATTCTCTTCGGGCTGGGAATCGCCGGATTCGTCTTCCGGCGCAACATCATTACAGTGTTCATGTCCATTGAGCTGATGCTGAACGCGGTGAACCTGAGTTTCATTTCGTTCAGCTACCAATTGCGGCACGTGGACGGACACATCTTTTCCTTTTTCGTCATGGTGGTGGCCGCGGCCGAAGCCGCGGTGGGGCTGGCGATTATCCTCACGGTGTTCAAGAACCGCGCCACGCTTGCCATTGACGACGTGAGCTCGATGAAGAACTGACCCATGCAACATCTCTGGCTGATTCCCTTACTACCCCTCGCCGGCTTTCTGATCAACGGCCTCATCGGCAAGCGGCTGCCGAATTTTCCGGTCAGTGTCATTGCCGTGGCTTCGGTGGCGTTGAGCTTCGGGTGGGTGCTGAAGACGCTATCGGCGCTTGGCCCGCTGGAGACGGCGCACGTCGAACACTACTACACGTGGTTTCAGAGCGGGACGTTGAATGTTGGAGTGGACCTGGCGGTGGACCGGTTGACCGCCGTCATGCTTCTGGTGGTGACCGGCGTCGGCTTGCTGATCCATATCTACGCCATCGGCTACATGGCGCATGAAGGCGGCTACTACCGCTTCTTTTCCTACATGAACCTGTTCATGTTCTTCATGCTGACGCTGGTGCTGGGCGCCAATTTCCTGCTGATGTTCGTCGGCTGGGAGGGGGTGGGCCTGTGCAGCTATCTGCTCATCGGCTTCTACACACTCAAGAAGAGCGCGGGCGATGCGGCGAAGAAGGCATTCATCGTCAACCGTATCGGAGATTTCGGCTTCTCGCTGGCGATGTTCCTGGTGGTGGTGAACTTCGGCTCACTCGATTTCCAGAAGGTGTTTGACGCCGTGCGGCCCATGCCGGTCGAACAGAGCGCCGGATTGTTGACCGCCATCGCGCTGCTGTTCTTTGTCGGAGCGACGGGAAAATCGGCCCAGGTTCCGCTGTATGTGTGGCTGCCGGACGCCATGGAAGGCCCCACCCCGGTATCGGCCTTGATTCACGCCGCGACGATGGTGACAGCGGGCGTCTATATGACCGCCCGCGCCTCGGTGATCTTCGAACGATCGCCGATGGCAATGGACGTGGTTGCGGTGGTGGGGGTCGTTACGGCGGCGATGGCGGCAACGATCGGCATCACGCAGTTCGACATCAAGAAGGTATTCGCTTACTCGACGGTTTCCCAGTTGGGGTACATGTTCATCGCCTGCGGAGCGGGCGCATTCTCGGCGGGCATCTACCACCTGGTGACGCACGCCTTCTTCAAAGCGCTGCTGTTCCTCGGCGCGGGCAGCGTGATTCACGCGCTCGGAGGGGAGCAGGATTTGCGCCACATGGGCGGGCTGATGAAGAAAATTCCCATCACTTTCGGGGTGCTCGCCTGCGCGTGGCTCGCCATCAGCGGCGTTCCGGGCTTTTCGGGCTTCTATTCGAAGGACGAGATCCTGATGGCGGCGCATCACAGCTCTCCGTGGATTTATTGGGTGGGCGTGGTGACGGCGGGCATGACGGCGTTCTACGTTTCGCGCGCGATGTTTCTGTGCTTCTTCGGCAGCTACCGCGGGCATCATCATCCGCATGAATCGCCGTTCGTGATGTGGGGGCCGCTCGGCGTGCTCGCCGTGCTTTCGGTGATCGGCGGATGGTGCTTCAACGTGCCTCACTACCTGGCTCCGATGTTCCCGCTGGCCGAAGGCGCGCACGATGAAACGCTGGTCTACATTTCGGTGGCCTTCGGATTGGGCGGCATCGCGCTCGCCTTTCTGATGTACGTGGTGAGCCCGGGAATTCCGGACGTGATCGCGAATGCCCTGGGCCCCATCTACCGGCTGGTATATCACAAGTATCTGGTGGACGAGCTTTATGGCGCGGTGATCGTCTCGCCGCTGGTGAACGGCTCGCGGGCGCTGCTGTGGCGGTTCATGGACGCGGGGTTGATTGACGGCATCGTGAACGGGACGGCGACGATGTCGCGAACCGTCGGCGGAGTGCTCCGGCTGTTCCAATCGGGCAGCATACGAAGCTACGCGGCATGGGTCACCGTGGGGTGCGTGGTGCTGCTGATGGTGCTCGGCGTGATGGCGGGAGGTGTGCAGTGAACCTGCTGAACCTGGTTCTGGCGCTTCCGCTCGCGGGGTTCCTGGTGACGCTGGTGTTGCCGAAAAACAACGCCAATGTGATCCGCCTGTTCGCGCTGATTCTCTCGCTGGCGGTGTTCGTCCTCTCGCTCGGGCTGGCGGCTCCGTTCCATGAGACCGGCAACGGCAACTGGTTTGTCACCGATGTGCCATGGATCCAGAGCCCGGAGATCCGTTATCACGTAGGACTGGACGGCTTGAGCCTGTGGCTGGTGCTGCTATCGACGCTGCTGACGCCCGTTTCGATCCTGGTGAGCTGGAAGTATATCGACCGCCGGGTGAAGGAATTCTACGCCTTCCTGCTGCTGCTCGAATTCGGGCTCATCGGCGTGTTCGTCGCCTGGGATCTGTTCCTGTTCTACGTATTCTGGGAAGTAAGCCTGGTGCCGATGTACTTCCTTATCGGCGTGTGGGGGCATGAGCGCCGCATCTACGCGGCGGTGAAGTTCTTCCTTTACACGATGGCCGGATCGGTATTGATGCTGGCCGCGATCATTTTCCTATACAACAAGGCAGGCACGTTCGATTACGTGAACCTGGTGGACCTGCTGCAGCGCGGCCGCCTGGTGCTTACCTCGCAGGAGCAGTTGCTGCTGTTTCTAGCCTTCTTCGTGGCATTCGCGATCAAGGTGCCGCTGTTTCCGCTGCACACGTGGCTGCCGGACGCGCACGTGGAGGCGCCCACGGCGGGGTCCATCATGCTGGCCGCCGTGATGCTGAAGATGGGCTGCTACGGGCTGGTGCGGTTCTGCCTGCCGATGTTCCCGCAGGCGGCGCACCGGTGCCAGAGCTGGATCGTGATTCTGGCGATCATCGGAATTATCTACGGCGCGCTGGTGGCGATGGTGCAGCCGAACATGAAGAAACTGGTGGCGTACTCATCGGTGAGCCATCTTGGGTTTGTCGTGCTGGGCGTCTTCTCGTTCACCCAGAACGGGCTCGACGGAGCGGTTTACCAGATGTTGAACCACGGCATCTCGACCGGAGCGCTCTTCATGCTGGTGGGCTATCTCTACGAGCGGACGCATTCGCTCGAGATCAAGGATTACGGCGGGGTGTCGACGCCGGCTCCGCTGCTGGCGACGGTGTTTCTGATCACGATGCTGGCGAGTATCGGGTTGCCCACGCTGAACAACTTCGTGGGTGAATATCTGGTGCTGCAGGGGTCGGCGGCGGTGAATTTCAACTGGACCATCGCGGCGGCGGTGGGCGTGATCCTCTCAGCCTGCTACATGCTCTGGCTCTACCAGCGGGTCTTCGTGGGCGAGACCAACAAAAGCCTCTCGCACCATCATCCCTTCCTCGACATGAACGGGCGGGAACTGGCGGCGGCGCTTCCGCTGGTGGTGCTGATGGTATGGATGGGCGTTTACACGAAAACGTTTCTGCCGATGGTAAGCGCCGCCAACCAGCGGATTATCGAGCAGAGCAAGACCGGAGTGGAAACACTGGTGGAAACACAGGGCGGCAAGCGAATCGCCGAGTTGAGGGAGCTAGTCCATGGCCGATAACTTCATGCCGAGCGCCGCGGAGATGCTCCGCTTTCTGCCGGAGACGGTGCTGATTGTCTTCGGCACGCTCATCATGTTGCTGGACGCGCTTTCGGGCGAGGGCAAGAAGGGCTGGCTGGGGACGGTAGCGATCGTGGGGCTGCTGCTGGCCGCATGGGGGACCGTGGTGGCATGGTCGAATCCCGGTCCGGCGTTTCAATCGATGCTGATGGTGGACGGCTACGCGACGTTCTTCCGCTTTCTGGTGATCACCGTGGGAGTGTTGACGGTTCTCGCCTCGGTGGCCTACCTGAAGCGCGAGAAAGCCGACTCGGGCGAATTCTACGCCCTGGTGTTGTATTCGGTTGCCGGGCAGTGCGTGATGGTCACCGCCAATGAGTTGATCATGATTTTCATCGGCCTGGAAATTTCCTCCATTTCGAGCTACATCCTTGCCGGCTACCTGCGCGATGACAAGCGCAATAACGAATCCGCGCTCAAGTATTTTCTGTTGGGCTCGTTCGCCACGGCCTTCCTGCTGTACGGCATCGCATGGATCTACGGGGCGACGGGGACAACGAATCTGGCCGACATCCGCCGCGTGCTGTCGAACCGCGACATCGCTCCGGCGCTGGGGCTGATCGGCACTTCGGCCGCGCTGATGTTCGTGGGTTTCGCCTTCAAGGTGTCCGCGGCTCCGTTTCAGGTGTGGGCTCCGGACGTGTACCAGGGCGCGCCGGCGCCGGTGAGCGCGTTCCTTTCCGCCGGGCCGAAGGCGGCGGCGTTCGCCATTTTCCTGCGGGTTTTCATGACGGCCTTCGAGCCGGTGGCCGACAAGTGGGCTCCGGTGATCTGGGTTTCGGCGCTGGCCACGATGACCGTGGGTAATTTCGCGGCCCTGCTGCAATCGAACATCAAGCGGCTGCTGGCGTATTCCTCCATTGCGCACGCCGGCTATGTGATGGTGGCCATCGCGGCCCATTCGCAGATCGGCACGGAGGCGGTGATGTTCTACATGGCGGCGTACGCGTTCATGAACGTGGGGGCTTTCGTCGTGGTGGCGCACTTCGCGCGGCAAGGCGAGAAGTATGTGAACACGGACGATCTGGCGGGTTTGGGGCAGCGGCAGCCGGTGACCGCGGCGCTTCTCACCATCTTCCTGCTCTCCCTGATCGGGGTTCCGCTGACCGGCGGCTTCTTCGGCAAATTCTATATCTTCAAGGCGGCGCTCGATGCGAACCTGGTTTGGCTGACGGTGCTGGGATTGTTGAACAGCGCGGTGGGGGCTTATTATTATTTGCGGATCATCGTGGTGATGTACTTCCAGGAGCCAGGCGAATCGATGGCGGACCTGCAACCGCTCGCTCCGGGAACACAGGCGGTGTTGTGGGGATCGGCGCTGGCGACGCTGGTGCTGGGAATCTATCCTTCCGTCATTCTCGACTTCGCGCGGAAGTCGGCGGCGCTGGTGAAGTAGCCGGTGTTACTCGAGGGCGGGCGATGAGGAATCGCCTCATCGCCCAGCCAGTATACGGTTAAAACTGGAAGCGGAGCACCATCTGAATGGTCCGCGGATTGTTTCCGAAGGCGATTTCGGGATTGTTGAAATCCACGTTCGAGGGCAGCAGGTAGTTGCGGGTATCGGTGCGGGGTTGCAGGTACGCGTTATCAATCAACCCCGGCGTAAACTGCGAGTGGTTAAACGCGTTGTACATCTCCGTGCGGAATTCGATGGACTTGTGTTCGGTGACATAGACGCGTTTGCTGAACGACAAATCAAAGTTGTTGATTCCCCGCAGCGGCAGCGTCGAGCGCCCGCCGTTGGCGTACGCGCCCAGCCCGGCGGAAATGTAGCGCGCGTTGGGATTCGCCGCGAGGTAGGCCACGGTGGCTCCGGCGCTGTTCCTGAGGGGAGTTGCGCCGCTGCCGATACCGTCCGTACCCGCGGGATTGATGATGACGCGGTCGCCCGCGGAATCGCCGTTCAGATTCGAATCGATGCCGCTTTGCACGGTGGCCAGCATCGGCGATTCAGCGATGTAAGTGCCCGAAAGCGTGTAATTCGCGAAGATGTCCCTCATCAGCCGGCTGGAACTCTTGGCGAACCATGGAGTTTCGTACACCCAACTCATGGTGAACCGCTGCCTTCGGTCGAGCGCGGACGAGGCGCGTTCGGCGGCGTAGTTCTGGAAATCCTGCGGGCGGCGGGGCTGGATGAGGGTAGAGAAGACGGCCGCCGTACCATCATCAATGTTGTGGCTCCAGGTGTACGAACCGAGGAACTGCAAGTTGTGAGAGAACCGCTTGCGCACCTGGGTGGCGAGGCCGTGATAGGTGGAATTCCCAATGGGCATGAAGGCCGTGATGAACTGGCCGAATCCGTATTGCGCGAGCGTGTTCCGCTGCGCGGCTGCCTGCGCCGTCAGCATGTTGAGCGTCAACGGCAGGCTATCGAGCGCCGCCTGCGAAGGCGCCGACATGTAAGTGGGCAGGCTGTTGGTTGGCGTCACGACCGCGGCCGAGTTGAGGCGCATCTGCGCCGGCAGATTCACCCCGCGTGTTCCCAGATAGCGCACTTCCACGGTGTAGTCATGAGCGAACACTTTCTCGATGCCGAAGGTCCAGTTGATGGCATACGGGCGCTTCTGATCGGGGACGTAGGACGCGGTCAGCGCCCGCGCATCGGCCGCGCTGAGTTGCGTGCCGAGTTGCGCCGGAGCGGTCAGCCCGCCGTTGGCCAGGAAGCCCGCGGCATTACTCGAAAGATCCACGTCCGAGGTGGTGAAGAACTGCGGCGGCAGCGACAGGATGCCGAGATTCTGATACACCTGGTCGTAGGCCATCCCGAACCCCGCGCGAACGGAGAGCGAACCGCTCCCGCGCGGAGACCAGGCCAACCCAACGCGAGGCGCCCAGTTGTTGGTCTGCGCGGCCGGCGAACGGAAATCGATCACGCCGGGCACCGAAGCGATGGAGTTCAACGACTGGGTCTGATTGCCGGCGGGCACGCCGACATACTCGTAGCGCAAGCCCAGATTCAGGGTCAGGTTGGGCTTGAGGCGGAAATCGTCATTCGCGTAGAAGGCATGGGACCAGAGATTACCCCAGAAAGCCGAGGCTCCAAAGCTGCGCTCTCCGATGTCGTCCGGCACCTGGTCAAAGAGGTAACGGTCGAGCGTGGTGTACTCGTAGTCGCCGCGCACCCGCTGCACGAAGAACTGCGGCGCCACCACGCGCCGCAAGTCGTAGCCGAACTTCAGCGTGTGCCGTCCCAGGATTTTCGTCACATTGTCGTCGAAGGTGTAGGTATTGATCGCCGTGCTTTGAGGCGCGTTGGGGTCGGGCCCGATTTGCAGGTTCAAGTCGTTGGTGAAGGCCAGATTCGGAAACTGGTTCAGGCCCGGAAACTGGAAGTCGCCCACGGGGTAGTTGCTGAAATACCGCGTGTAGGCGAGTCTTCCCTCGTTAAACATAGTGGGAGAGAACGTGTGGACGTGAGAGAGCGAGGTGACATAGGAGTTGACCGGCGAACTGCTGAAGAAGGCCGGTAGCGTTGCCGTGTTGTCAATGGAGCGCTGGTTGTTGCCTACCAGCCGGAAGCGGAACTGATCTTTTTCCGACAGGTTGTAATCCACATTTCCGAGGTAGTTGTAACTGTTGATGTAGAACGGGGCGACGATGGGTAGAATCCCGATGGGGATGTCCTTTCCGCCCACCGGAGTGGCGCTGGATGCGGTGGGCGCCACGGGAACGTACTGTTTGAACACATTCCAGTTCGTCTGGCTGATGCCGGGCATCTGGTCAATCATGGAGACGCCCGCGGCGGTGGGGGCAAAGACAGCGCTCGCCGGCGTACCCGCCTGCCCGTAGGGGATGTACTCGAAGTTGCCGAAGTAGAACAGCTTGTCCTTCTGGATGGGCCCGCCAATCGTCGCGCCGAGGCGGTTCTGGTCCAGGCGCTGCCGGTCGCTGATGCCCTGGCGCTTGAAACTGGCGTCGAGGGCATTCAAATCCCTGTTCTGAAAGTATTCGTAAATGGAGCCATGAAGTTCGTTCGTGCCGCTCTTCGGCACGACGTTGAACGTTCCTCCGGAATTGTTCCCGAATTCCGGCGACATCATGTTCTGGATCAGCGTGAACTCGCCTGTCGCTTCATTCGAAATGGTGGCGATGGGGCCGGTGACGTCGCGGCGGTTGTTGTCGATGCCGTCAATCACGAAATTGTTGTTCGTCGGGCGCTGTCCGCCCACCGAAGGGCCAATGCCGTATCCGACGCCGCCCGAGGAAGCTACGCCGGCGCTGAGGAGTGACAAGTTGATGGCTCCGAGGTTGTTGAAGCCGCTCACATTGCTCGCCATGTTCAATTGCATGGCGGCCTTGCTGTCATAGGTGGAAGCCAGTTGCGACGTTGTAGTGTCGATCAACGGCTGGGATTCCGTCACATCAATCGTAGTGGTCACTTCGCCCACCGCCAAGCGCACGTTTGCGGTGAGGGTACGGTTCAGCTCCACCACTAACCCTTTGATCTGCCGCCGGGCGAAGCCCTTCGCCTCGGTGGTGAGTTCATAATTGCCCACAAGCACGTTGTCAAACCGGTAGGCGCCGGTTGGATCTGTTTGCGTCACTTTCGCGACATGCGTATCCACATTGGTCAATGTGACTTTCGCCCCGGAGACCGATGCCGCCGTGGGATCCGTAACCACGCCTACAATATTGCCCGCTGCCGCCTGAGACCAGGCACGTGGAGCGGCCAGCGCCAGGAAAATCAGCGGGAAAAGAAAAAACGAAGCACGTTGAGAAGGTAAAGCCTTCGCACAAAATCGCATAAGATAACCCCTTGTTCCGAGACTGGAAGTCTCACGCCAAAGCGAAATCACGCGCATACGGAACAATGTTCCGTATGTGCATTATCACGGACTTCAAGTTTTGTGCTCTCACAGGGGAAGACGCCCACCGCGCCATCGACGTGACTACCATCGAAACGGTATTTCGGACCGTAACAAATAAGTACGCCGGGCCTTTTATTGGCATCACGCTTGCGGATCGACTACACGTCCGGCACGGGGGACGCATACGGGCCGAAGCCGGATCGCGGGGAGAGTCCGCACAACGCGCACGCATCCCCGCTTCTCCGGCGCGGCATCCGGTTGCCGTTACAGGGAATCTGTGTTCGCCAAATGAACGCGCAAATTCTCCAACAGGCGGCTGACGATTTGTTCGCGCTGGTGCAAATGCCGGCGGTACACCGATGTCCGGGTATGACGGGTTTCCCGCAACAGTTCGCGCTGCTCGCGTTCGAGTAACTCGAGGACGAGATCCCACTCTTCCCTGGCCAAGGCCGGTATCTCAGAAGTAACATCCATCACTGCACCTCCTACTCCTGACTCAAACTTTAGCATCCGCATAAACGCAATAGAATCCCGCCGTGACTGCAGATTGCGCCGCGCAATGATCCGTACAGAAACTCGGGCTTCCGGACTGATTCCGATCGGACGGGGAGGCAGATCCCGGCGAGCAGACAGGTCCGGACCAACTCACCAAGCGGCATCGCCGATGTTCTCCCTTGAAATTGACTTGCGAGGCGGCTTGAGGGAGTACAATAGCGGGTGTGGTGCAAACCCTCGCGGTTAGATTGACGAACAAATCCGGAACATCGTCACCGATGTCCGTGAATCTGCATTGAGATGCCTATGAACGCGGATCCTATCCGATCGCTACTGGCGCGCTGGCCCGAAGGCGAGCCGGCGCACGCGGAACTGCTACATGAAGCCGGTATTGAGTTTGTGGTGGAGGACTCACCGCCGCCGGCATTCGCGGAAGCCCTGGGGAAGGCGGGCATAGGCGTGGTGTCTCCATCGGCCCTCGGCTCCGTCGTGAAGGATGGTTTATGGCCGGGCATCAGCCGTGAGCCGAATGTAGAGGGGAGAGGGGACGAGACCGCCAGCGCCAGCCGGGAACCGTGGGTGAACGCCAACGGCTACGAGGTGCAGGTGGAACGCGCCCTCAGCGGCAAGCCGCCACTGCTTGGCTATCTTCCGAATGACAAAGCGGGACTTTCACCGGAGCGTGTCGTGCCCTTCGATACGCTGACGATCGCGCTGGCCGAGGCGCGGGTGAACGGCGGCAACTACATTCTCGCGCTCGAGCCGCATTACCGGACGGCCCTGGCGGGCGGGCAGGAGAGAGCGAAGAAGGCCTGGCGTTCGCTCGGGACCACGGCCCGGTGGCTGAAGGAGAACGCGTCTTTGTTCGGGCGTCCTGTTCTGCCTACCATCACGATGGTGGTGGGCAAATCCGAGGAGACGCATGAATTTGCGAACCTTTTGTTCCGGCGCGGGGCCAGCCCGAGCGTCGTCTCCGTGGAACGCATTCCGAAGCCCTCGCCGCAGATTCTGGTGGTGTCGGCCGCCGGGTTGAAACCTGTTCCTGAAGCGGTTTTGGAGCACGCCCGCGCCGGGGCGACCGTGATCATTGACACGGCTCCGCCGCCGGGGTGGAAAAAGGTGAAGCCCGAGCGCGACCGTGATTTCTACAGCCTCGGCAAAGGGCAGGTGCTGGTCTATCATGAACCTGTTGCCGATCCGAGTGAGTATGCGCTCGATGTGATCGATGTGGCCACCTACAAGCGCCGGCCGGTGAGGATATGGAATGCGCTGGCGGCCATTGCTATTGCTACCGCGGGGGTTCAGCGCGGCCAGGCGTTGATGCACGTGGTGAACTACGGCGCCGCCATAGACCAGGAGGTGCAGGCGCGCGTGCAAGGCCATTTCACGAAAGCCGTGTTATTGCGGCCGGAAAGCCAACCCCGCGAACTGAAGGTGTTTCACCGCGGCGCCGCAACCGAGGTCTTCCTGCCGTCCCTGGAGACGGTGGCAACCGTCCGATTCCTTGTGTAAGATGAGAACCATCATGGAACTGTCCCGACGTCATTTTCTCGGCGCTGCCGCTTTGACAGCGGCGGCGAGTCCGTTCGAACTGGCTGCGGCTCCCGCGGCAAGGATGCCGAAGTCGTATTTCGGGGTTCATCCGTTTGTGGAGGAGAACCCGAAAGCAGTGTTCATCAAGCGGACCAAGGTTGCGCACAAGATGGACGAAGCGACGAAGCTGAGAGAAGGCGTCGCCTTCGCCCGGGAGGTGTTTCAACCGCTCGACGGGCCGCCGGGCATTCCGGTTTCGCACCGGGTGATCCTCAAGCCGAACTTCACCAGCGTCCGCAACAAGCGGCCGAACGAAGAGAACTGGGGCACGGGGACGGATCCGCAGTTCTATGAAGGCATCATCATGGGCCTCAAGGAACTGGGCGTCCGCAAGATGTACTTCCTGGAGGCAAACAACTTCCACACGTGGAACTATCGCGGGTTGGCCGATATCAATGACCGTCACGGCGTCGAGATGAACGAGCCCGAGCGCCGCGTCCGCAATTTCGAAGACAGCTACGAAATGACGTGGACGAAGGTTCCTGACCCGGTGGTTTATACCCGCATTCCGCACTATGCGCCGGTGAACGAGCCCGATACGTGGCTGCTCAACATCGCCAAGTGGAAATCCCACGGCATGTGCATGACGCTTTCCACCAAGAATGAGCAGGGTTTGGTGGTGAAGCCGTACGTGCGGTTCTGCCCGGGTTGGAGCATGGTGACGGGAGTGCCGGACTTCATGAAGCCGGACATTCACCCCGAAGTGGAACGCCGCGTCAACCGCTACTTCGAGAATCACCGCAAACTGGGCTATGCCCGCTATGACAGCCCCGCTAAGCTGGGCCCCATGAACCAGGAACTGTGGGCGCACAAGACCTGCGACAACACCCAGACGCTGAACACCGGCCTGGCCATCATCGAGGGTATCTACGGACGTGACGGCGATGGTTTCGGCATCGGCAACGACTACATGACGAACCTCGTGATGTTCAGTAAGAACAAGCTGCGTTTGGACATGATCGGGATGTACCTGGGCGGCCACGAGCCCGGCGCGGTGAATCTGTTCCGTATCGCCAAGGAGCGCGGCCTGCTCGATACGTTCAATCCCTGGGAAGTGCCGATTTATGAGTGGGTGGACGGACGGGCCGTGCGGCGGCAGTTGTCGGACTTTGAACGGACTCCGATGAAGACGTACTATCTGCAGAAGGAGGGCGAGCCGTACCTGCACCTGGTGAATGATCCGATTGATTATTCGCGCGTGAAGGTGTGAGGGCGCGCCATGGCGCCCGGACGCCGCGGATAGGAACGCCGCGAGGGATACTTCGAGATGTGGAGATGGGGGCAGCGGAGTTTGGGCTCCTGTTCCCTTCGGTGGCGTTTTGTTGTCCCAGAGGAGCCGGCGAATTCCGAGGGGTTCATCGCAACAGCCAGATATTGGAGAGCATTTCGACACTGGAAAACACGATCCTGTCACGTGCCAGGCCGCGGTCCTTCCACGGCAAGCCATGAATCAGTTGCCGGTTGCCGTGGATGTGCGCAACGGCAATTCTCTCGCCGATGGGCCTGCCCGCGGAAGGGTCGAAGCGCCGGGCCGACAAGCAACGGAACGAGCCGTGAGATTCGTCGAAGTAGATCCACTGCCCGTTCGGCGACCAAAGAGGCGTGAGCCCGGCTGAAATCTCTACCCACTCCCGCCGCGGCACGCGCCCATCGCGCCGGAACCGGGCGGCGAATATCTTCGGTTGTGCTTCCGGATGCTCCCGCTGGAGCGCCACAAAGGCAATCCAACGGCTGCCCGCGGCCACGCTCGCCTGAGTTATCAGCAGACCGTCGTCGTGCACGGGTTCCGTAGCCGGGCCTCCGGCGAAATCGCGGATGAGAAGGCGTTTCGGGGGCGATTCGTTGAACAAATAAGAGGCGCCATCGGGGGTCAGGTCCACCCCCTCGCAATCTTTACACAGGACCCGGGTGTCACCCGATGCGAGGGTCATTCTCATGAAGGTGACCTTGCCATTGGGGCCCCACCTGCCAAAAATGAGGAAACTGCCGTCGGGACTGATCCGCCCATGCGCTTCCTTTTCGTCCGTGAAGGTCAGTTGCCGCTCCACCCCTGAACGCCGGTCAAGCACGTACTGGTCGCCGTGATCGCTCTTACGCCAGGATGTGAAGGACACGAGCGCTCCGTCGGCAGTGACGCTGGCGAATTGCTCCGAAGTTTGTTGGGGAGTCAGCCGGCGCGCCTCGCCATGCACGGTGGCGGTGTCGGCATCGAGCGGCAGTTCGTACACGTCGATGTCCCGGCTCACTACCGCCGCGGCCATGCGCCCGTTGGAGGACGCCGACGGCTCCCGGACATGACCGGTATTGGTGGTGATGCGCTCCGGCGGCGACGGTTTCCAATCCGGGGAAAAGCGAATTCGCCAGAGATTGGCGCCGTCTCGCGTTCTTACGCGGAACACAACGCTGCCGTTATCGTAAAAATCGGGTGTCCGAAAGCTTTGCCAGGAGTCCGGAAAATCCCGGGCCGGCTGGCCGGCCAGCAGCGGAAACACTCCCAGGGGCTTGACCCAGGCTCCATCGCGGGGAGTAAGCCACCAGTCTATCGGGGTGGTGGCGCTCTCTCCAATGAAAATAAGAGACTCGTTTCCGGCCCAAATGGGCGATCTTGATTCCAACTCCGGCCGCAGTTGTCTCGATTCGCCGCCGGATGCCGGCATGATCCATGATCCGTTAGCTTTCCCGTACGCGATCCATTGGCCATCGGGAGAATACCGCGGGCTGACGCCGCCCGTGGCAAGCAGGCGAGCCTCTCCGCCAAATATGGGCACGACGTAGATTCCCCGCGGCTCACGGGTGGATTGGAATGCCACCTCGTCTCCCTTGGGAGAGATTGCCGGGAAGACGTCGGCGCCGGGGTCTCGAGTGAGGCGGGTTGCGGGACCACCTGCCACCGCCTGGATATAAACATCAAAGTTATCCGGATCAGCCCGATTGGAGGCATAGACGATCAGTTTGCCGTCCTGTCTACTGGTAAACCTCGCCGTGCTCGAGCAGAAGACGAAGCGCGGGCATGAAGCGGCAACTCATCTGCTCGAGGCGACTCAGGAGATGGAGAGCGCCGTCGGGAAGACGCATCCGGACCTGGCCAAGGCGCTGGAATCCTATGCCGAGGTACTGCGCCGCATGGGCCGGAAACCCGAAGCGCGCCAAGCAGCCCAGCGCGCGAGGGAAATCCGCCATTTCCTGGCAACAACGGTGGATTGGCATGATTTGAAAACGCCGGCTCAATGATTGTGTTTGGCCGGCCGGCCCGGAGCGCGGTGACATCAGCAATTTGCCGCCGCGGTCCTGGAACGAGGCCAGGCCGGTATCCGCGGCGTCAAGCACGCTGTTGATCCCCTCCAAGCGGTCGAGGTCTTTTTCGAGGTGGAAACGATCGAGCGTGCAGGTTGGGTACTTCCTTGTTGCCGATGGTGGCGAAGATGGTGTCGGGCCAGTTCGCGCGATGGCCGGCGTTCGAGCGAGGCTCAGCTTTTCACCAGCACCCTCCGCGACTGCCTGCGGCATAGGGCGTACATCATCAGGCCCGCGCCCGCGGCGATTGCCGTGTCACGCACTTCGTGCCACGTGGTGTTCAGCACCAGCCACGCCACCAGGCCCAGCACGGCGAGGGTCACGATGGTTCCCAACGGCGCCCGGAAGCCTGCCGGCGCGGCGCTTTGCCGTCTTCGCAGCACGGGCAGGGCTCCGCACGTTGTCGCGTAAATGAACAGGCGGGCGATAGTGCTCACCGTCACCGCGTAGAGGAAAGTTCCGGACAACGTCACCGCCGCCATGATGGCGGCCGTCAGCACAATCGAGATGTATGGGGTGTGGAAGCGCTTGTGGACCGTTCCGACAAACGACGGGAGTTCGCCGCGCACGGCCATGGCGAAGGGAAGGCGGGACGCGGAGAGGACCACGATGTTCAGATTTCCGGCAATGGACAACGCCGCGCCGAGGGAAATGACGGCGGCTCCCCAGCTTCCCAGAAACCGGCTGGCGGCATCGGCCAGCGGCCGGTTGGAAGCCGCCAATTGCGGCAGCGTGCCGATGCAGACCACCTGAATGAGGATGTAGATCACCACCACCATCCCTATGGCGGTGAAGACGGCGCTGGGCAGGTCCTTCTTCGGATCGCGCATTTCCCCGCCCGGAATGAAGGCCATTTCGAACCCGGTATAGGCATACACCAGCAGCATCATGGCGCTCGAAAAGTTTGCCGCGGCGGGGACTGCGCCGAAGGCGAAGTTCGCGGGCTCGACAAAGAAGCATCCCACTACGATCAGCAGCACCAGCGGCGTCATCTTGGCGACCGTCAGTATGTTTGTCGTCAACGTGACATCACGCACCCCGATCACGTTGATGCCGGCGACGGCAAGCGTAATCGCGCAGATGGCCGCCGACCGCACCGGACCATCCGCCAAAGCCGGCCAGAACAGACTCAGATATCCGAGCAGAATGCTCGTGTTGGCGGCAAACGCCGTGACCCGGGCAATCCACATCAGCCAGCCCATGGTGAATCCCACGGCGGGGCCGAACGCATCGCGCGCATAGAGGTATGGGCCGCCCGTTTCGGTGTAGCGGCTTCCCACTTCCGCAAAGCAGAGCACGATCATTCCCGCGAACACGCCGCATAGAAGGAAGGCGGGCAAACTATAGGTCCCGGCGAGTTCGTATACTTTCGACGGCAGGCCGAAGATCCCCGCGCCGATCACCGAGTTGATCGCTACCGCGACCAGATCCCATTTCCCGATGGAGCGAACAAGCGCGGGCTTCGTTGAGGGAGGCAAGAGATGACCATATCACAACAGCCCCGGCTGACGGCCACAACGGGGTTTCGTTACAGCTTCAGTTTCAAGATGGTCAGCGAATGCTTGGGGAAGGTGTAGGTAAACCCGTTGCCGCGCGGCGATACCTGCGCCGTCCGCGTGGCGGGACGCACCTTGTGGTCGTCTCCGAAGGTGTGCGTGGTCTTCAGACCGGCATGGTTCATCTCCCAAACCTCCACCTGGGCGCCCGGCTTTCCTTCCACAGTGTCGACGCGCGTTGGGATGTCCATGCTCTCGGTGCGGTTCAGCACATTCAGGTAGATTACCTTGCCCTTTGTGTCGTAGCTCGCCGAAACATCCAGGTACTTCAGCTTTCCCTTGCCCGATACCTCATATTCAGGAGATGTCACCAGCGCATCCAGGGCTACGTTCCCGCGCTGTTTGCCGTACTCCGCGATCGGGAAGTAAATGGGTTGCAGGAACAATCCCTTTTCGTTGGTGAAGATCGGGGCGATGACGTTCACCAGTTGGGCGAGGTTCGCCATGGTGACAATGTTCGCGTGGCGGAAGAACGAGTTGAAGAACATCCCCATCGCGAGGGCGTCTTCGTAGTTGTAGATCTCCTCCAGCCGCGTCCTTCCCGTGGCGAATTCCCCGCCTCCGCGCGCCCTGTACCAGACGTTCCATTCATCGAAGGCAATGTGGATGGGCCGCGGATTCGCCGCGCCCGCCTGCACGGCGCGGATCAGCCCTTCCACCACCTCGATGCGCTCATCGAGATCCGCGGAGGCGGCCAGGAACTTCTCGAAATTGTTTTCGCGGTTCCCGATATAGGTGTGCAGTGAAATGTAGTCGATCTCCGATTTCAGCCGCTCCAGCACCACGCGGTTCCAGGTCACCCAATCCCCGCGAAAGTCCGATGATCCGCCGGCGATCAATGCGATCGACTCGTCCGCCCGGCGCATCGCCTTCGCCGCCTCGAGAGCGAATTTCGTGTAATCCTCGGCATTCTTGTGCCCCAACTGCCACGGCCCGTCGATTTCGTTGCCCAATCCCCAATACTTCACGCCATACGGCTTATCGCGCCCGTTATTGCGGCGCTGATCCGCCCAGTAGGTATGCCGCGATTCGTTGACGTATTCCACCCACTCGCGCGCTTCCTCAATAGTGCCCAGGCCCGCGTTGATGCAGATATACGGCTGCACCCCCAGCCGCTCGCAATAGCGCAGAAACTCATCGGTGCCGAAGCGGTTCGGCTCCACTCCGCCCCATGCTCCTTCCGGACGCACCGGACGCTTGTCCCGCGGGCCGATTCCATCCTTCCAGTTGTAGCCGGAGGCAAAATTGCCTCCCGGCCAACGCAGTAGGGAAACACCCAGGCCGCGCACCGCCTCCATCACATCCTTGCGGTAGCCGTCAGAATCCGCGAGCGGGCTGCCCTCATCGAAGATGCCTCCGTAAATACACCGTCCCAGATGTTCGGCGAAGTTTCCGAACAGTCGCGGATCCACCACTCCGATCACGCGGTCCGTGTCAACTTTGATGCGCGCCGGCGGTTGCTGCCCCATCAGCAGTCCGAACGCCGCGAAAAAAACCGGGAGTATGCGAGGCTTCACAAAATCAGCATACTTTACAGGAACGACTTTAAATCAACCGCCCCGGCCGGTGACTTCGCGAGGCCCATCCGCCGCGAGGCCCATTTTGCCTAAACTGGCGAGAGCGGGCCACGCTTTGCCGGTTCCGCAGGCTCTTCATGACACTCCCCACCGGTCACGGCGATTCTCCACGGCAAGGCAAGGGCCTTTCGGCCATCCCCCGGGGAATCTGGGCGCTCGGTTTTGTCAGTATGTTCATGGATATCTCGTCGGAGATGACTCTGGGGCTGCTGCCGTTGTTCCTCGTCCAGGTCCTGGGCGCGAGCGCGACGGCGGTGGGAGTGCTCGAAGGCGTTGCCGAAAGCGTCGTCCACCTGTTCCGGTTCCTCTCCGGCATCCTGAGTGACTGGCTTGGGAAGCGGAAGACGCTGGCTTTGATTGGTTACGGAATCGCCGCTTTCACCAAGCCGCTCTTCCCCATTGCCGGGTCGTTCAGCGTTGTCTTCGTGGCGCGATTCGTGGACCGGATCGGGAAGGGGATTCGCGGCGCTCCACGAGATGCCCTGGTGGCCGACCTTGCGCCGCCCGGGATGCGAGGCGCCAGCTACGGTCTTCGCCAGAGCCTGGACACCGCCGGCGCATTCCTCGGCCCGCTCGGCGCGATTGTCTTCATGCTGGTCCTGGGCGGCGATTTTCGCTCCGTGTTCTGGATAGCCGCCTTGCCTGCGTTCGTCTCGGTCGCCCTGCTGGCCTTTTTCGTGAAGGAACCGCCTGGCTCACGGGTCATGCCACAACGGAAACCGCTTCAATGGAAGGACCTCTCTGATTTCCCGGCGGCCTTCTGGTACGTAATCGCCATCACCGCGGTGTTCACTCTGGCCCGCTTCAGCGAGGCGTTTCTCGTGCTTCGGGCGAGCAGCCTGGGCCTGAGGGCGGATTTCGTGCCCGCGGTCCTCGTGTTGATGAACCTATCGTATGCAGTCTCCTCCTACCCGGCGGGCCGGGTTTCGGATACCGTGGACCGGCGCTGGATCCTGCTGCTTGGGGGAGGCGCACTCGCCGCCGCCGGCCTGTTCTTAGCCGCGGCGGAAGGAATGGCGGGACTGGCAGCCGGGATTTGCCTTTGGGGCCTCCATATGGGATTCAGCCAGGGATTGCTTGCCGCCCTGGTGGCCGATGCCGCGCCCGTGGAGAAGCGTGGCGGCGCCTTCGGCCTGTTCAGCCTTCTCAGCGGATTGATGATGCTTGTGGCCAGCACGGCGGCGGGCGCGCTGTGGGACCGCTTCGGCCCAGCGGTTGTTTTCTACACCGGCGCGGGGATTGCCGCCCTGGGAATGGCGGGGCTATTCTTCGACATGCGAATCCGCCCGGCGCCGCGGGAAACCGGGTGAGACAAACCTCCGGCGCGAACCCGAACGCGGCTGTGCTATCTTTGAGCAACCCGACGTATGATTTCCACTTTGTTTCTTGTCGCCGCCTCTTTCGCGGCCGCGGCCACGCCGCCGCCCGAACAACAGATTGCCGCCGCCGTGCTCGCCGCGCCCGCCGAACGGCGGGCCGAAGCTACCGTGCTCGGATATTCGCCGGAAGGTAAACTGATCACCCTCCGCAAAGGCTCCAATGACATGGTGTGCCTCGCCAGCGACCCGAATGCCAAGACCTTCAGCGCCGCCTGTTACCACAAGGACCTCGAGCCCTTCATGGCGCGCGGGCGGGAACTTGCCAACCAAGGGATGAAAGGGATGGAGCGCCACAAGTTCCGCTGGAAGGAGGTAGACGAGGGCAAACTCAAGATGCCGAAGGAGCCACGTATGCTCTACGTGCTCACGGGCAGCGGCTATGACGCCGCTACCGGACAGGTGGCGGACTCCTACCTCCGCTGGGTGGTTTATGTTCCCTACGCGACAGCCGAATCCACCGGCCTCTCCACCAAATCCGGCCCGTATCCTTGGCTGATGTATCCCGGAACCGCCGGCGCCCACATCATGCTCAGCCCGCCGAAGAAGTAGCCCGGGCCTCCGGGCGGAGGCCGGCTAGCGCCGCTGCCCGCGCAGCCACAGCCAGCACAACCCGGCCGCGATTACGGCGACGGCCACGTCAAACCAGATCACCACCGGCAGCGGGTCCATCCACTTGTCCATGTTTACTGACCGCCCGTAGTACGGCGGCCCGCTGCCGTAGGCCTCCTTCAGCAGCGTATAGTCCACGAAAAACATCAGCCCCAGCAGTGCGAGGATCAGGCTCAGGATCAGATGCCGGCGCATATCTAGGTGTACCGCGAACTGCCCGAGGGTGTGGGGAAATCTCCCAGAATCGGATACACCACGCGCAAATGGATCTGGCACGCGGTGGTTGCTCCGGCTTCCTTCGTCAGATCGGCGGCGAACGCGTCAATGTGCGTGGTCAGATCAATGCATCCGGCGCTTCCAGGCACGGTGCCCCCGTGTATGAAGAATCCTCCGCGCCCATAGGTCTCCGTCGTGGTGAACGGATGGATCGTGATCCGGTAGCGTCCCCACGACCTCTCGAAGCTACCGGATACGACCGTGTTCCAGTAGTTGTCGTCCAACTCATCCGGCCGGATCCAATAGGTTCCCGCCGGAATCGGCCCGGCGTTTGCGATCCGCTGCCGCGCCTCGCTGTAGTCAAAATGCCCGGAGGCGTCGGGTTTTCCGGACACCGCGGGGTAGCTGTAACTTTTTGATCCGCCCGTCATGCGCAGATACTTGCCGTCGAACATCAGTTGTAGTACTCCGCAATGGGCCAGAGTGGGATTGTAGCGTTCACTCGAATAGTCGCCCAAAATAGACCTCCCCTTGAGGAAGGCGGAAAACCCCGGCCAATTCCATCACCGTGCGGCGTGCGAATTAGATCAGGTGGTTCGAGGGATGGCGCGCTATTCGATCCGCTTTTCGCTGACCGGAGGTCTGTTCTGGCAGGCGATGCTGTCGCCGACGCCGGAAGCGATGGTGGCGCAGGCGTTGTCGATGGCGGCTCTGCGGGCGCGATCGACGGTTTCACCGGCAGCGGTGCGGCAGGAGGTCTGGCCGTTGAACTCCATGCAGACTTCGACGCGGTGTTTGCGCATACCGAGAGTGGAGTAGACGACCAGGCCCATGAAGGCGATGACGGCGATTGCGATCCAGAGGCCGGATTTCTTCATGGCTGGCGCTCCTCGAAGAAGCTTCCCATTTTGCGAAATTTCTCGTAGCGTTCATCGATGAGCTGGGTGGGGGACATGTGCTTCATCTCCTCGAGCGCGGCGCGGATTTGAATGCGGATCAGGTCGGCGGTCTGTTCGGGCTGTTCGTGGGCTCCGCCGGGAGGTTCGGGGATGATGGCGTCGATGAGGCCGAGACGCAGCAGGTCGGGCGCGGTGAGTTTGAGGGCATCGGCGGCCATCCCGGCTTTTCCGGCGTCGCGGTAGATGATGGCGGCGCAGCTTTCCGGAGAGATGACGCTGTAGATGCTGTTTTCGAGCATGTAGACGCGATTGCCGACGCCGAGCCCGAGGGCTCCGCCGCTGCCCCCTTCGCCGATGACGATGACGATGATGGGAACGCCGAGGCGGGACATTTCGCGGAGGTTATAGGCGATGGCCTGGGCCTGGCCGCGCTCTTCGGCATCGATGCCGGGGTACGCGCCGGGGGTATCGAGGAAGGTGACGATAGGGCGGGAGAACTTGGCGGCGAGGTTCATGACGCGCATGGCCTTGCGATAGCCCTCCGGCTTCGGCATGCCGAAATTGCGGATGAGCTTCTGCTTGGTGTCGCGGCCTTTCTGCTGGCCGGCAAGCATCAGGGGCTTACCCTCGAACATGCCGATGCCGCAGACGATGGCGGCGTCGTCACCGAAGACGCGGTCACCGTGGAGTTCCTGAAAGCCGGTGAGGAGATACTTGACGTAGTCGAGAGTATGGGGACGCTTGGGGTGCCGCGCAAGCTGCACGCGCTCCCAGACGGGGCTTGATGCCGCCTGACCTGCCGGCTGTGACGAAGATTCCACTGCTGTCTATTCTAGCTGGCCAGGACTTCGACCGCTTCCTGGCCGCAGATCTTCTCGACTTCGGAGAAGAATTCCTTATCGGGTTTTACCTTGGTGGCGAGGAGGTCGAGGATGACGGAGAACTCGCGCGGTTTTTCGAGGCGGAGGCGGACTTCGGTATCGCCGGGCTTGCGGCCGATGAGGTCCCTCAGCGCCAGGGCGCGCTCGGGATTGCCGAGGGAGACGCGGATGGAAATGAGGGATGGGTAGTTGACGCGGGCGAGTTCGAGGGGGATGATCTCCTGGACGTTGAGGCGCGGGGCGGCGTTTTCTTCGGGGAGGACGGCGGCGCGCACCATGACGGCTTTGTCCTCGACGAGGAAAGGCGTGAGGGCCTCGAAGTTGGAGTTGAAGACCATGGCTTCGAGGCTGCCGATCCAATCCTCGAGTTGCATGACGGCGAAGAGCTTGCCTTCCTTGTTGCGGCGGCGCTGGATGCCGGTGAGGATGCCGCAGAGTTTGACTTCCGTTCCGCGGGCGAGGCCTTCGAGTGTTTCCGTGGAGTGCGGCGTAAGCTCGCGGATCTTATCGCGGAAGGGATCGAGGGGGTGTCCGGTGACATAGATGCCGAGCATCTCCTTTTCGCCGGAGAGCATTTCCTGGGGCGTCCAATCAGGCACGTTGGGGAGGGGAGGGTCGGCGGGCTGGTCGGACATTTCGAAGCCGAAGAGACCAACCTGGCCGCTGGCGCGGTCTTTCCAGACGCGGGCGCCGGCTTCCATGGCGGCTTCGACGGCGGCGAAGAGGCGGCCGCGGGAAGCGCGGAGGGAATCCATCGCGCCGGCGCGGATGAGACTTTCGAGCATGCGGCGGTTGATGGCGGCGAGGTCGACCTCCTCGCAGAGTTGATAGAGGGAGCGGAAGGCGCCGAGTTTGGCGCGGGCGGCGAGGAGGGCGTCGACCGCGGAAGCGCCGACGTTCTTGACGGCTCCCAAGCCGAAGCGGATGGCTTCGCCGTCGGGGGTGAAATTGAGGTCGCTGTAGTTGATGTCGGGCGGGAGCACCTTGATGCCCATTTCGCGGCACTCATTGATGTACTTGACGACCTTGGAGGTGTTGCCGGTTTCCGAGGTGAGCAGGGCGCTCATGAACTCACGCGGGTAGTGCGCCTTGAGGTAGGCGGTGACGTAGGCGAGGTAGGCATAGGCGGCGGAGTGCGACTTATTGAAGCCGTATCCGGCGAACTGCTCCATGAGGTCGAAGATTTTTTCGATCTTCTTCTGGGGGAAGCCGCGTTCGAGGGCGCCGCTGAGGAAGCGCTGGCGCTGCTTGGCCATCTCCTCCACCTTCTTCTTGCCCATGGCGCGGCGGAGGAGATCGGCGTCGCCGAGGGAGTAGCCGGCAAGGACGTTGGAGATCTGCATCACCTGTTCCTGGTAGACGATGACGCCATAGGTTTCCTCGAGCAGGTCTTGGAGCGGAGGCAGATCGTAGGTGACTTCCTTGCGGCCTTGCTTGCGGTCAATGAAATCGTCAATCATACCGCCCTGGATGGGGCCGGGGCGGTAGAGGGCGTTGAGGGCGCAGAGGTCTTCGATGCGCGTGGGTTCGTAGCGGCGGAGGATGTCGCGCATGCCCTGTGATTCGAACTGAAAGACGCCGCTGGTGTAGCCCTTGGAAAAGATTTCGTAAGTCTTGGGATCGTCCAGGGGGATCTCTTCGAGCGTCACTTCGACGCCGTGGTGTTTCCTGATGAGCCGGATGGCGTCATGGACAATGGTGAGGGTGGTGAGGCCGAGAAAGTCCATCTTGAGGAGGGAGAGTTTCTCGAGGCCGACCATGTCGAACTGGGTGACGACTTCGTCGCGGTTGGTGCGGTAGAGCGGGACGAGATCCTTGAGCGGGGCGGGGGAGATGACGACACCGGCGGCGTGGACACCGGCGTTGCGCGCGAGGCCCTCGAGGCGCTGGGCGACGCCGAGGACATCCTTGACGCGATCGTCTTTCCTGGCGGCATCCTGAAGGCCGGGTTCCTGCTCGATGGCATCCTTGAGCTTGATGTTAAGGGTGGGCGGGACGAGTTTGGTGAGCTTTTCGACATCGGCGAACGTCATGTCGAGGGCGCGGCCGACGTCCTTGATGGCGGCTTTGGCTCCGAGCGTACCGAAGGTGATGATCTGGGCGACCTGCTCACGGCCGTATTTTTCGGTGACGTACTGAATGACTTCGCCGCGGCGGTGGGTGCAGAAGTCGATGTCGATATCGGGCATGCTGATACGCTCGGGATTGAGGAAGCGCTCGAAGAGCAGGCCATACTGGAGCGGGTCGACGTCGGTGATCTCCATGGCGTAGCTGACGAGGCTGCCTGCGGCGGAACCGCGGCCGGGACCGACGGGGATACCCTTGGATTTGGCGAAGCGGATGAAGTCCCAGACGATGAGGAAGTAGCCGGAGAACTTCATCTTCTGGATCATGTGGATTTCCGAGTCGAGGCGGTCGAGGTAGGCTCCGAGTTCGTGCTTGAGGTGGCCGCGGGCGTGCATGGCTTCGAGGCGCGGGCGGCGCTTTTCGAAGCCGTGGCGGGCGACCCATTCGAAGTAGGTGCCGGTGGTGTGCCCTTCGGGGATTTCGAAGCGGGGAAAGGGATCGGAGACCTTTTCGAGTTTGACGTGGCAGCGCTGGGCGATATCCCAGGTGCGGTCGAGGGCGTGTTCGTGATCGGAGAAGAGCTTCGCCATTTCGGCGCGGGTCTTGAGATAGAACTCATTGGTGGTGAACCGCATCCGGTTGGGATCGGACATGGTTTTTCCGGTCTGGATGCAGAGGAGGATCTCATGCATGCGGGAATCGTCATGCGTGAGGTAGTGCGCGTCGTTGGTGACGACGAGGGGGATGCCGGTGTCGCGGGCGAGTTTTTCGACGAGGGGGATGACGCGGCGGTCTTCATCGAGGCCGTGGTCCTGGAGTTCGAGGAAGAAGCTGCCCTTGCCGAGCATGTCCTCGTAGGTGTGCGCCATGCGGCGGGCTTCGGCGTACTGGCCGGCGAGGAGGGTTTCGTTGATGTCGCCCTGGAGGCAGGCGGAGAGGCCGATGAGGCCTTTGGAGTGCCGGGCGAGGAGGTCCTTGTCGATGCGAGGCTTGTAGTAGAAGCCATCGAGGAAGCCGGTGGAGACGAGTTTGATGAGGTTGCGATAGCCTTCCTGGTTTTCGCACAGCAGGACGAGGTGGTTATAGCGGGTGTCGGACTTGTCCTTGTGGTCCTTCTTCGAGACGTAGACTTCACAGCCGATGACGGGTTGAACGCCGTGCTCTTTCGCCTTGTTGTAGAACTCGACGGCTCCGAAGAGGTTGCCGTGATCGGTCATGGCGATGGCGGGCATTTTCTGCCGGACGGCGATCTGCATCATCTGGCCGATTTCACAGGCTCCGTCAAGGAGCGAGTAATCGGTGTGGTTGTGGAGGTGGACGAAAGGCCTGTCGGACATTACTCCTGTATCCTCGAGCCCGGGGAGCGGGCGTGTGGGGGAAGGTTCTGTCCTATTATCGCGCCGCGGCGATCTAAATGCCGCGACTCAGGCCGCCGATTCCGCACAAGGCGGCGAGGATGAGGATGGAAACCGCCACGCCGAGGGCGAAAACACCGGCGTTCACGCGGTTGGCAAGCGGCGAGCGTTTGCGCAGCAGATTCCGCCGCATCGCCCCGCCGGCATGAGTGAAGAAGGCGACGGAGGCCAGGAAGTAGTACGGGATCAATGTCACCGCGCCTCGAGAATGCAGCAATCCGGCGGGTCCTCCCGAAGCAAAAAGGAAATCCGTTTCCGTGTGGGAAAGCGCGCGGCCGCTCACCAGGGTGGCCGTCACGTGCGAGCAGAGAAACACCGTGATGAACAAGCCGGAAGCGGCCTGCACGTGGTTGAGAAATCCCTGCCGGTAACGGCCTCGCCACGCCAGCGCCACTCCGGAGAGAGCCTGCGCAATGAGCACCGCGACCAGCAGCGGCTCCACGATCGAATTTCTGTAAATTACCCGAAGCGCATCCTGGACGGCGCGGTGGGCGGCCAGACTGTGGAGCGCGAACAGGTGATTCGTCAGGTGCGCGAGAACGAAAACCCCCAGCAGGAGGGCGGTTGCGCGATGCGCCTTCAGAAGCACTCTGCCGGGGCTCATGCTCATGGCGAGACCGCCGCCGAACACCACTACGGGAACCGAAACCGCCAGCATCGTCCAGTAGCCCCCTTGCGTCCCGACGTGGATCAGGCCGCCGGTGGCGGTGATCAGAGGAGGGATGACGATGGTCAGATAGCCCGCAAACGCGGCGGGCAGGGACCAATGCATGATCGCCAGGCCGGTCAGAGGAAGCCCGATCGCGGCCGCCATGGCCAGCACGACCAGCGGTCCTCCGTCATTGGCGGCGGTATATGAAATTGCGTGGAGAGCCTGTTTGTAGATGAGAAATACGCACAGAGGATATAGAAACCACAACACACCTCGGATGCCGGTTTCGGCTTTGGTCCGGCTCAGGTTAGAAGTAGCGGTAAGAGTAGCGCCCATCGTTCCAATATTTCTCCTTCCGTGTGGAAACTAAGGTTACATTTCAGCGCAAGGCTATTTTTGAGTCTTTCACTTCCGATTATAGGCGCATCGTTTTCGTGTTGCCGGGCCAGGGATGGAGGAACAAGGCTACCATGCTAAGAAGCATGACTCTACGAGAAAGACTCTTGCGGGGGATGGTGATTCCCGCGCATCCACTGGCTTTGAATGGGGAGCGGAAGCTCGAGGAACGGCGGCAGCGGGCGTTGACGCGCTACTACGTGGCGGCGGGCGCGGGCGGGGTGGCGGTGGGTGTGCACACAACGCAGTTTGCAATTCGGGATTGCGGTTTGTTCGAACCGGTGCTCGAGATGGCGGCGGAAGAGGCATCGGGGGTGCTGCGGATTGCCGGTGTGTGCGGCGCGACGGCGCAGGCGGTGAAGGAGGCGGAGTTGGCGGCGCGGTTGGGGTATGACGCGGTGCTGTTGAGCCTGGCGGCGCTGAAGACGGCGACGGTGGAGGAGATGATTGCGCATTCGGAGACGGTGGCTTCGGTGTTGCCGGTGTTCGGGTTCTACCTGCAGCCGGCGGTTGGCGGGCGGTTGCTGCCTTACGGGTTCTGGCGGCGGTTCGTGGAGATCGAGAATGTAGTGGCGGTGAAGATGGCTCCGTTCAACCGCTACCAGACGCTGGATGTGGTGCGGGCCGTGGCGGCTTCGGGACGGGCGGGCGAAGTGGCGCTGTACACGGGCAATGACGACAACAT
>JAIXKK010000018.1 GCA_026954325.1 Bryobacterales bacterium
GGCCGATGGAGTCTATACCGGCCCGGCAGTATGAAAGATTTCCACGCACTGAAAGCCTGGCGGAAGGCGCACCAGTTGACACTGGCGGTCTATCAACTCACCAGCAGTTTTCCACAAGACGAGTTGTATGGGCTGTTGGCGCGCGACCTCAAGATGATTCCAGGGGACTATGAGCGAGTGCAGACACATCTGTCGGAGGTGAAACGGATGCTCGCTGGGTTTCTTCCGAAGCTGCGCGCTGAAAGCTGATAGCTGCAAGCTGCCAAAAATTTCAAATATGTTTGGCTAGGCTTTGCGGAGTCCGGTGAGATCCGAATCCACGGCGATGGCTCCTTCGCCCGGCGCCACCGCGGCGGAGAAATTGCCGGAGAGTTCGAGGCTGCCCGTGGTCTTAAGAACGATCGCCTTGCCGGGAACCTTGTTCACCACGAGGTTCAGCGCGCCCGGGTGCGCGAAGATGCAGCCGGTCATGTTGATGCGTGTCTTGCCGTAGTCCGTCATCGCCTTGTTGCTCAGGAAGGTGATGCCGGAATCGCGCAGCGTGGAGTTGGCGATGGTCACCGTGTCGACGGGCGTGCGGATTTGCAGGAGGTTCGCGGGGGAATCGTGGAGGACGCGAACATTTTCAAGGAGAATGTTTTCCTGCCGGGGAACCGGGGCTGAGGGATAGTAGGAGCGGCTGTACCTGTCGTTGTCGAAGTGGACGGAGAAGGCCGTCCGCGGCTTGCGCAGGAAAATGTCACGGAAGACGACATTGCGGACGCCGGCGGTGTAGGTGACGTCCTCCTGGACGACGCCCCACGGGATGCCGTCGAGCACCTTCCGGCCGCTGCCGTGGATGGGCCGTGTGAGGGATTTGTAGACCGTGCCGTCGGGTTGGGCCTGCACGCGGTAGAGCCGGCCTTCGGAGATAACGGTATCCGATTGCTGGACCATGATGCCGGGATGCCAGTCGATCCAGGCTCCGGCGAGGATGCGGCAGAAGTAGCCGATCTGGCGTTGGGGGTTGGGCAGGTCATGCATGTTTTCGACGACGCCGTCTTCGATCCAGCCCAGTTCCGGATTGCCCACGGAGTAGTCGTGGGCGTTGAGGGCGACGGCGTCGTCTCCGGTTTCGAACGTACCATTGCGGAGAGTGAAGCGCTTGCCGCGGCCGAGATGTATGCCGTCCTTGGCTCCCTCGATGTGCACGCCGTCGGCGAGGATGTCTTCGAAGGTGCAGACGTGGATGGCATACTGGAGGCGGCCGAGGTCGAGACAGCGGAAATCATCGATGCGCAGGTCTTTGATATAGAAGAAGGCAACCTGCCCGTGCAGTCCGTAGACTTCCCATTTGCGGATGTCGACGCCGTTGACGATCAGGTTGAGGCCGGAGACGGTGATTCGCCGGACCCAGGTTCTTGTCAGCGCGCCTTTGTTGAGCAGGACGTGGGTGAACGGCCCCTGCTCGGGAACCTTCTTCACGAACACGTTGTTGCCGAACAGCAGGGAGGTGTGACTGCCGAGGTAGACAGTGCCGGCGAGGTTGTAGGTTCCCGGCCGGCTGACGACGATGGTTCCGGTCTGGTCCACGGCCCGCTGGAGGGCCTTACGGTTCTCGATGCCGGTGGCTTGGGGGGAAAAGCCGAACCGGGATGCGTCGGTGAAGCCATGAGCGGCTTCGGGCGTCTGGGCTCGAATGGGGAGATTGGCGAAGCCCAAACCGGCGAGGAGAACGTCGCGTCTGCGGTGCATGCCTCTATGATGAGGTCACTGCGGCGCCTCAGTCACCTTGCCATCGGTGAGAACGCTTGTGACCGTGGCGCCCGATTCGGTTCGGTAGCGCAATGTCTGGCACCTGCCTTCACTGCCGGTGATGCCCGCGCGGGAGTATGGTTCGCCCGGAAGTTCGATGAGTCGGGCGCGTGTCATGCCGGGCCGTAGTAATCCCACATCTGCTCCTGCTCCGGGCGATCACTGGGGAAGACGCTGTTGGGAGCGCCGAGAATTCTTCTCACCTGGTCCGGACCCATGGAGCGGTCAAGGAGGCTGACCTTCGCGGGATCGACGGGATAGTGATGGTCGAAGCGGACGAGGTGGCGGGCATTTCCGCTGATGCCCCGGCGCCAGCCGACGTTGGCGCGGGTGAGTTCACGATTGCCGGGGCTCCACCAGCGGCCGTTGATCTTGCGGGCGGTCAACGGGCGTCCGATACCGTGTAGTCGCGCTCCACGGCGGCGGCGATGTCCTGTTCTTCAAACAAAACCGGGCGCCATTGTTTTTTGCGAAAGAGCTCCGTCTGATCGGCGAAGTGCGGGCTGGCGGGGTCGCCGGATTCGGAATAGGTGAGGAATGCCTTGGCGTGGGGGCCGTTTGCGGTGAAGTCGACGGCCATGAGGAAGCTCGAGCCGGTCACGACCGGATAGCCCTTCTCCGTGAGAAATGCACTGCCCTTGACAGGTTTCGGATTGTCCATCGGCTCGAGGGTGGTGGTGTTGCGGGCGTTGCGCTCCATGTTCATGAGGCCGTCGGTGAAGCCATCCCCGCCGTGAATGGGGATACGGCGTCCACCCTTGTCGGCGTATTGCAACTCGCCGAGGGCGACATCTAGCGCGATGTGGCGGGAGCGGAGGAGATTCACGGCGCGGGTGAGGTTTTCAATAGGAACGCTGCCGGGCGCGAGGCCGCGCGGGGCGCCCACGGGGTCGGCGGGGTTAAAGCCGGTGGCGAATAGCTTGCCCTTGTCAAGAAAATCCGGCTGGGCGAACTGGCCGAGCCATTCGCGGAAGAGCACGGCTCCGCGGCTTTCGAGGTTGTCGCGGTTGTCCCAGGCGGCGAGGACGTCACATGCCTGGGCGAGATCCTGAGACGCCTGGCGGCAGCGGGCGACCAACTCGTCCTTGAGCAGTTCGGCGGTGAGGCTGCGGTTACTGAGGATGGCGTTGCCGAGTTCGTCGAGGGTGAATTTGTGATCGGGGCCGGCGGGTTGATCGGGGGAGCGCAGCGAGAGGGTGAGGGCGTTATTGCGGGTGCGGAGGGATCGTGCGGTGGCCTGCTCGCCCTGGAGCGGCGAGTAGGGCCCGGTAATGAGCGCGCCGGCGTTGGCGAGCCAGAAGCTGTCATTGGCATTGAACACGTAGTCGGCGCGCTCGATTTGGGGCATGTGGGAGAAAGCAATGACGCCGGGCGAGCGGGCTCCCTTGTCGATCTGCCACTCGAAGCGGGAATCGCTTCCGGGCAGCAGCACGATGCCCTGCTGGTAGAGGCGTTTGGTGGCGGAATCCATTTGGCGGAGACGCAGCCATTCGGCGATGGCCTCCGGACTGAGGTTGGGAGTGGAGGCGCTGTCGGTGTACCATGCGATGCCTTCGCGTCCGCTGGAGATTGTATTCACCCAGGGCATGGCCTGGTAACGGGCGTGGGCTGCCTGAAACTCCTTCATGGAACGGGCGCGTCCCATGGCGAGCCATTGTGCGGCGCTGTTGGTGTTGTCCCAGTTGGCGTCACGCACGGCGACCGCCCGCTTCGCGTTCCAGGCGAGGTTCGGGAAGTTGACGATGGGTCCGTAGTGGCTGAACCAGACGGTATGCTCTACGGTTCTGAAGCCGCCATCAGGTTGTTTGACCTGAACGGAGACGCGGCGCGCCGTCATGGCGCGTTCCTGCTTGTCGTAGAGATAGGTGGTAGCCTTGCCGGGCACGAGATCGAGAGAGTAGAGCGTGAATCGCTTGCCGGCGGAGACGGTGTGTGTCCAGGCCACATCACGATTGAAGCCGATGGCGACGCCGGGCGCGCCGATGAGCCCGCTGCCGTAAACATCGAGCTTTCCGGGGATGCGGAGGTGTTTTTCCCAGAAGCGGTTGGAGCCGACCCAGGGATAGTGAGGGTTGGCGAGCAGCATGCCCCTGCCTTCGGCGCTGCGATCCCTGCCGATGCCCCAACCGTTGCTGGCGAGATCAGGCGGAGTGTAGGGGATGAATGCGGTGGCGGCGGGAGCGTTGCCCGAGGGTGGCGCGGCTGTGGCGATCATGGGTGCAAGCTGAGTGATGACCAGCAGGATGATCTGCTGGTAGGCCGCAAGGTCCGTGGCGGTGATAGGCGTCACCCAATCCGCGCCGCGGCACCATCCGCCGATTGTGTCCTTGCCTGTTACGGCCAGGTAGCGGTTGTAGCCGTCGGCATACCCCGCATACCAATCGCGCAGTTCGGGAGGCAACCTGGCGAGCATGGTGGAGGCGCGGGTGGTGAGGTCGAGGGCTTTCATGGCGATGTCGCTGCGCAGATGCTCGTCGTCTTTGCCGGCGCCGAAGTATTTCGCGCGCTCGCCGCGGGCGCGGATGACCTGGTCGGCGACGCTGCACAGGTGGTCTTCGGCTTGCGCGTAGCCTTCGCCGAAGCCGAGGCTGCCGAAGTCCCTGGCTTCGATATGGGGGATGCCATAGGTGGTGCGGCGGATGTGCGCCTGGAAGCGGGGTTCGGCGGCGAGGCTCAGACAGAGCAGGTAGATCGTGGCGAAGGCGCGGAGGCGGGGCATGAGGTAGAGTTTACCTCCGTAATCTGTGATGCGAAGAATCGAAGAATGCCCACGCTGCATCTCGTGACTGTGAATCTCCTGGCTATTTCGGGGAGCCTGCGGGCGAATTCGTCCAACAAGCGGCTGCTGAAGGCTCTTTCTTTGCTGCTTCCGGCGGATGGGGTGTTGCGCTTTTACGAAGGTCTCGGGGATCTGCCGCATTTCAATCCGGATCTCGATGTAGAGCCAGCTCCGCCCGAATTGGCTGCGTTTCGTGAGCAGTTGCGATGGGCGGATGCGGTGGTGATCTCGAGTTCGGAGTATGCGCATGGAGTACCGGGGTCGCTGAAGAATGCGCTGGACTGGGTGGTGGGCAGCGGCGAGTTAGTGGAGAAGCCGGTGGCCCTGCTGAACGCTTCCCCGAGGAGCACATTTGCACAGGCATCGCTCGCTGAAACGCTGCGGACGATGTCGGCGGTGATGCTGATGAGGCTTCAGTGGCTGTTCCGTTGCCTGGCAGCAAGCTGGAGCGGCGGAGATTGCGGCCAATGGGGAATTCTCAGCGCTGCTGAGATCGGCGCTTCAGGTGCTGGAGGCGGTTACGCGAGGAAGCCGGATCAGCCCTTAGTAGCCGGCGGCTTTGCCCGAGCCGCGCGAATCCGCGCCGCCCAGCCGGACGCCGTTCGCATCGACGGCGATGCCGTGTACCTGACCAATGACGGCGGGTTCGGATGCGAATTTATGGCCCTTGGCTTCGAGGGCGTGGAGGACATCCTTCGCAAGCGCGTAGCGTTCGCAGCGCACGACATCGGGCAGCCACTGATGGTGAATGCGCGGCGCGTCGATGGCTTCCTGAATGTTCATGCCGTGATCGATGAGATTGAGCGTCACTTGCAGCACGGTGTTCGGGATGGTGGTGCCGCCGGGGGTGCCGACGACAAAGGCGAGCTTGCCGTCCTTGACGGCGATGGTGGGCGTTTGGGAGGAGACGGGCCGTTTGCCGGGCGCAATAGTGTTCGCCTCTCCGGCCGGATAGCCGAATGCGTTCGGAGCACCGGCCTTGGCTGCAAACTCGTCCATCACATTGTTGAGGAAGAAGCCAGCTCCGGTGACCACGATGCCACTGCCGTAGCTGTCGCGCAGCGTGTAGGTATTGGACACCGCATTGCCCTCGGCATCGACGACGGAGAAGTGCGTGGTGTCGTTCGATTCCCGAGGGAGGCTGCCTTCGCGGATCTGTTCGCTGGGGGTAGCGCGGTCCGGGCGAATGGATGCGGCGCGGCCGGCGATATAGGCCGGGGACAAGAGGCGGGCGAGCGGGACGGTCACGAACGCGGGATCGCCAAACCAGGCGGCGCGGTCGGCGAAGGCGCGTTTCATGACTTCAATGAGGATGTGATCCGCGGCCGAGGAATGAGGGCCCATCGAGCGCAGGTCGAAGCGTTCGAGCATGCCGAGCATCTGCATGAGGAGGAATCCGCCGGAACTCACGGGCGGCATGCTGATGAGTTCATAGCCGCGGTAGCGCCCGCGGACGGGTTCGCGCAGGATGGCTTTGTATTGCTTGAGATCGTCGAGAGCCACCAGCCCGCCGTTGGCCTTCATCTCCGCCTCGAGAAGACGGGCTGTTTTCCCTTCGTAGAATTCGCGCGGGCCGTTTGCGGCAATGCGGCGCAGCGTGGCGGCCAGTTCCGGCTGCATGAGCCGGTCGCCTTCGGTGAAGAAGCGGCCGCCGCGGAGGAAGATGCGCCTGGTCTCGGCGTATTGGGAGAATCTGCGTTCACTGGATTGGAACTGCCGCGCCAGACTGTGGGAGACGGGGAAGCCTTCTTCGGCCAGGCGGATGGCCGGCGCCAAAACATCTTTCCACTGTTTTGTTCCAAACTTTTCGAGAGCGAGAGCCATACCCGCCACCGTGCCGGGGACGCCGGCGGCGCGGTGTCCCGTCTTCGGCGCATCGGGGATGACGTTGCCGGACGGGTCCATGAACATGGTTTTCGAGGCGCGGCCGGGGGCGGTTTCGCGATAGTCAATGGCTGCGGCGCGGCCATCGTTGCGGCGGATGACCATGAATCCGCCGCCTCCGATATTGCCTGCCGACGGGTATGTGACGGCGAGCGCAAAGGCGGTGGCGACGGCGGCGTCGACGGCATTTCCGCCCTGCTTCAGGATTTCGACGCCGGCATCGGTAGCCTCGGGCTGCGCGGACGACACCATTCCGTGACGTGCGCGAACGGGTTGGGGAGACGCGCTCCAGAGCAGGGGCGCGGCACTGAGAAGCACAGTGGTCAGCACACGAAGGGGTATCATAGAGGGCTCCTTTCAAGCGTACGGCACTCGACGATGAAGCGGCCCGATGGCGCGCGTCCCGATGTTTGAATCTCGAGGCCGGAACCGCGGGCAAGTTCACCGAACTCGGCGAGTGTGCGATCCTTGCCCCCTACCAGGACGAGCATCAGCAATTCCGGCGAGGCGGTGGCGTTTGGCGTGACGCCGCCGAGGATTACGACGCGGCCATTCGGGCGCGCGGCCTCGGCGCAGCGGCGCAGCAGTTGTTTCGCCTCCGCGTCCGGCCAATCGGCGAGGACGCTTTTCATCATGTAGATGTCGCCGCCGGGCGGCAAGGGGTCAAAAAAACTCTGGCCCGCGGTAGTGACGCGATCGGCGACGCCCGCCGCTTGCAGGAGAGTGCCGGAGCGCGCCACCGTGCGGGGCAAGTCCACGAGAATGCCGCGCGTTCCAGGGTGCGCCCGGAGCACTTCGGCGAGAAGCGCTCCCGTACCTCCGCCCACATCCACAACCGTACGAACGGAACTCCACCCGGCGGGATCGAGGAGGATGTCAGGATTGGGGACGCCGTGTCCCGCCGGCCCCATCATTGCATCGAACGCGGCGGAGATGGCGGGATTTGCGTCGAGGTCTTCCCAGTAAGGGCGGCCGAAGACTTCGCGATAGGCCGGCTTGCCTGTACGAACGGCGGATAGCAGAGTGCTCCAGGCGTGGGCCATGCGGCCGCCGAAGCTGTCGAGGTCGAGGCCGAGCAGACTGCCTTCGTCGAGGAAAGGGCGCGCAGCTTCGTTCAGGGCGAACCTGCCGGGTTCGGGCTCTTCGAAGATGCCCTTCTCTACGAGGCGGCGCAGCACTCTTTGGAGGGACGCGGGGTCGGCTCCGGCGGCGGCGGAGAGTGAATGGATGTCCGAATGGCCTGAATCGATGTGGGAGGCAACGCGCAAGGTTGCCACAACGAGGACGCACCAGGGGGTGGAAAGATCGGCGAGTTCCCAGAGTTCCATCCCGATATGATGACACGGCGCGTGTGCCCGATTTGCAGGGCGGTCTTCCCCAAATTGCCGCCTTTTAGAGAATGGAGAGACGCTCGTTCCCGCCGTGTGGTACCCTCTTAGGGCGAACCAATGATGGCGCGCACCTGCTCCCCTAACCTGATTTTCAACACATGAATTTGCGTTCAGTTTTCAGTCTGTTTTCCTCCGACCTTGCCATTGACCTCGGGACGGCGAACACTTTGGTGTTTGCCAAGGGGAAAGGCGTTGTCGTCAACGAACCATCGATTGTGGCGATCAATAAGAATACCGGCGAGGTGGAGGCGGTCGGCAAAGAAGCCAAGGACATGCTTGGGCGTACGCCGGGCAATATCGTCGCCATCCGGCCAATGAAGGACGGCGTCATTGCGGATTTCAAAGTAACGGAGCGTATGCTCAACTACTTTATCCAGAAGGCGCATGGCCGCAAGATGCTGGTACACCCCCGTATTGTGATCGGCGTTCCGAGCGAGATCACGCAAGTGGAGAAACGCGCCGTGATTGACTCGGCCAACCGAGCCAAGGCGAGCGAAGTGCATCTGGTGGAGCAGGCGATGGTGGCGGCGATCGGCGCCGGACTTCCCATCACGGAGCCATCGGGAAACATGGTGGTGGATATCGGCGGCGGCACCACGGATGTCGCGGTGATCTCGCTTTCCGGCATCGTCTACGCGCGTTCGGTGCGCGTTGCGGGCAACGAGATGGACGACGCCATCATGCAGTACCTGAAGCGGAAGTACAACCTGCTCATCGGGGAGCGGACGGCTGAGCAGATCAAGATCGGGGTGGGGTCGGCATTTCCGCTGGACCGGCCGATTACGATGGAAATCAAGGGCCGGAACCTCATCGAAGGCGTGCCGAAGACGATTACCATCGAGGACGGCGAGATTCGCGAGGCCCTGTCGGAGTGCGTGGCCACGATCATGAACGCGATCCGTGTCGCGCTGGAGCGCACCCCGCCGGAACTCAGCGCCGATATCAGCGACCGCGGGATTGTCCTCACGGGCGGCGGAGCAATGCTCAAGAATCTCGACCGGCGGATTCGCGAAGAGACGGGGCTTCCCGTGTCGATTGCCGAAGACCCGCTGGCGTCGGTGGTGCTGGGAACAGGGAAGATGCTGACGGATTTCAAACTGCTGCGGCGTATCGCGATTGAGTAAGAATTCCGGCAACGGGCGCTCACAAAAAGAGCCGCCATCGGTGAGACAATAGGACACTGGACCCGGATGTATGGACTTCATCCTGCATCGCTATAAAAACCTCACCCTTCTGCTTGTTGTGATTGCCGCGCAACTGGTGTTGCTGGCGTATCAGGTGAAGAGCAATCAGGACATGCGGTTGATCCGGGTGTGGTCGGTGACGGCGATCACTCCCGTGGCGCGGTTGGTGGAATTGGTTCGCGGCGGTACGGTGGGGTTCATGAAGGACTACTTCATTCTCCTCGATGCGCGCGAGGAAAACCGCCGCTTGCGCCAGGAGATGGGCCGCGTCAAGATGGAGAACCAGTTCCTGCAAACGGAACTCTCGACGGCCGACCGGGCGCGCGCCCTGGCGGCGTTTCAAGCGCGAACGCCGTCGAAGACCCTGGCGGCCCGTATCATCGCCAACGCGACGGGCGCGAATTCTAAAGTGGTGTATATCGATCGCGGTGTGGCTGCGGGAGTGCAACCGGGTATGGCCGTGGTGACTCCGGACGGCATCGTCGGGAAGGTGATCGCTGTCTATCCCACCGCTTCCCAGGTCATGCTCATCACGGACCCGAGTTTCGCCGCGGGGGTGATCTCTCAGAAGTACCGGGTCCATGGAACTTTGAAAGGGCAGGGGCACGGGACGCTGATCGTGGACTATGTGCCGTCGGAGTTGAAAGTCGAGGTGGGGGAGAAATTTTTCACTTCGGGGGACGATCGCATCTTCCCGAAGGGCCTCCCGGTGGGAGAAGTGAAGGTGGTGAGACCGGGGCGGTCGTACAAGGAGATCTTCGTCGCCCCGAGTGGATTCTCCCAGGGGCTTGAGGAAGTGCTGGTGATTGTCAACGGAGTACACCAGATGATTCCTGGCGCTACACCGGAGCAAACTCCTTATCATGTTCTCCCCTCGCCGGAGCAGGAACCGGAAAAGCCCGCTCCCACCACCGTCACCGAGGGGCCGGCGACCGAAGCCGACCGGCTTAAGGAGTACTATCTCAAGCTTGGCCAGGCGCAGGGGGTACATTACGGGGCCGCCGGCAGAATTCCCGATTTCAACGCACCCATCGAGCCACCAAAGCCGCCCGCCGTTTCGCCTGAGGGCACACCCCCAGCCGCGCCGCCACAACAATGACCGAGTTCACGGACCGGATCGCCGAAGTTCCCGGTAAGAGCCCGATTGCGCGCTTCCGCCCGATCGTATTCCTGCTGACCCCGCTGGCCGCAATCCTATTCCAGGTCTACATACCACGGCTGGTGGAGCAACTCGCGTACCTGGACCTGCCGCTTCTGGTAACGGTCTACTTCGCGCTGATGCGGCGCTCACCGATTATCGGATTGCTCCTCGGGTCGGGTATCGGGTTGGTGCAGGACTCGCTTTCCCACCAGCCTCTGGGCATGTTCGGCATCGTAAAGACCCTGGTGGGATACTTCTGCGCCACCGTGAGTCAGCGGTTTGCGGTGGAGAATTCGGCCATTCGATTCATCCTGGCCTATTTCTTCTATTTCTTTCACCAACTGATGTACTGGATCCTGCTGCGCGCCCTGCTGGGGCAGCCAGGGGACTTCGATCCGCGGCGGGAATTGATTTTAGGGCTCCTGAATGCCGCTGTCGCCCTACCGTTTTTCCGGCTTTTGGATAAACTGAGAGACAGAGGTTAGGGCATGCCGATCTCTCCGATTGAACAGGAGCTCGAAAAGAAGCTGGATGCCGAGCGGGTTCTGCGCGAAAACACGAAGTTCGCCGCGGACAAGATCAACGCCATCCAATACCTGACCTTCGCCGTGGTCGCTTTCCTCATCGTCTGCTTCTACGATCTCCAGATACACCAGCGGGAGTACTACAGTGAAGCCGCGGAGCGTAACCGGATCAAGGCGCTCCCCATTCTTGCGCCGCGGGGCAGGATTCTCGACCGCGACGGCCGGATGATTGTCGACAACCACGCGTCTTTCAGCTTGCTGCTCTCGCGCGAAGCTCTTCGCCCGGAGCACCTCGCGCCCATAGCCGAAGGATTGGGGCTCGACGTGGAGGAGTTGAAGGCGAAACTCCAACGTTTTGACCGCACGCGCGCCAGGTACGAACCTGTCCTGATCAAGGAAGAGCTGAGCCCGGCCGATCTGGCGTTCGTCGAATCACACCGGGATCAGGAGACCTTCCCCGAAATGGAGTTGATCCAGTCTCATACCCGGGCCTATCCGAAGGACGGTCTCGCCTCGCATGTGATTGGCTACGTGGGAGAAATCAGCGACACGGAGTTGAACAGCACGGAATTCGGCCGGAATAAGCCGGGTGACGTCGTGGGGCAAGCCGGCATCGAGCGGCAATACAACGATCTTCTGACGGGGACCGACGGCGAGCGCCAGGTGATGGTGGATAACCGCGGCTATGAGCGGCAAGTGCTCGGCTACAAGCCGGCGGTGCCCGGGCAGGCGCTGGAATTGACCATCGATCTCGACTTGCAGGTGGTGGCCGAACTCGCTCTCGAGGGCCGCCGCGGCGCGGTTGTCGCGCTCGACCCGCGCAACGGGGAAGTGTTGGCCATGGTCAGCCGGCCGTCCTACGACTCGAACATGATGTCGAGCCACATCAGCGCCAAGGAATGGAATGCGCTGCTGACGGATCCGGAGAAGCCGCTGTTCAACCGGGCGCTGCAGTCGCAACTGGCCCCGGGGTCGACGTTCAAGCCGATCGTGGCGCTCGCGGCGCTGCAAACGGAGTCGATAACGGACGATTTCTCGGCAAATTGCGGGGGCGGGGCGAGCTATTACGGCCGCTACTTCAAGTGTCACTTGAAGCGGGGACACGGCTCTATCCAACTCAATCGCGCCATCGCGCAATCCTGCGACGTCTTCTTCTATGCCGCCGGGAATCGGACGGGTATTGACAACATCGCCCGGTTCGCGGAAATGGCGGGGCTGGGCGCGAAGACCGGAATCGATCTCCCTTATGAAGCCTCGGGGGTGGTGCCCTCGACGCGCTGGAAAATGCGCACCCAACGCCAGAAGTGGTACGCCGGAGAAACCATCTCCGTCTCGATCGGACAGGGCGCGCTGACGGTGACGCCACTCCAGTTGGCGCACGCCATTGGCGGCATCGCGATCGGCGGAGTCTGGTTCCGGCCCCATCTGGTGAAGGGGCAGACACCGCCCGAGCCTGCCCGCAAGGGCGACGTCAGCCCGGAAAACGTGCTGAAGGTGATTCAGGGCATGTATAGCGTGGTGAATGCCGGGGGAACCGCCGGGGTGGCGCGGTTGCCCGGCATCGAGTTATGCGGAAAAACCGGCACCGCGCAACTGGCCTCGAACGATTTTCTCAAGTCCGGCAAGGCGGGCAAGGAGTTTGCGGACAATGCCTGGTTCGTGGGGTTTGCGCCGCGGGAGAATCCGGAAATTGTGGTTGCCGCGCTCGTGGAGAACGGGTTGCACGGCGACCGGGCGGCTCCCATTGTGCGGGACGTGGTGAAAGCGTATTTTGACAAGAAGGCGCGTATGGCGCAAAATCGTAAGACTCTCGCCATGCAGCGGGTATTACCAGGCTTGAATCCGGTCAACTAAGAATGCCCAACTATCGCTCGCTTCGAGACTTTGACTGGACGCTGTGGGGCGTCACTTTGCTCATCTGCTCGCTGGGTGTGTTGCAGATCTACAGCGCGACGCGGGACACCATCTGGCGCGGCGTCTGGGCCAAGCAGGTGATATGCATCGCAGCCGGGATTGTGCTGGCGTGGGTGATCAGCCGCGTGGACTACCACACGCTGCTTAGCCATGTACCGCTGATGTACCTGGTCATGATGGTCATGTTGATTGTGACATTCGTACTGGGTACGAAAATTTTCGGATCGCGCCGTTGGATTCCCCTGTTCGGAGGTTTCCACCTGCAGATCTCCGAATTCGCTAAACTGGTAATAGTATTACTAGTGGCGCGATTTTTGTCTGCGGTGAGAAACGACCGGCTCGAGTTGGAGGATCTTCTTAAGTTGTGCGGGTTGGTCGCCCTGCCGATGCTGCTTGTGATGAAGCAGCCGGACTTGGGCACTTCCCTGACCTATCTGCCGGTTCTGGGAGTCGGTATTTTCCTCGTGGGCTTACGATGGCAGTATGTCGCGGCCAGTGTGGCCCTGTGTGTTTTGCTGATGCCGGCAGGCTGGTATTTCTATCTGAAAGACTATCAGAAGGCCAGACTTACCACCTTCGTTGATCCGGAACGCGACCCGAAGGGAACAGGCTATCAGGTGATCCAATCGAAGATCGCCGTCGGGTCGGGCGGGCCGTGGGGGAAAGGCGTCACCAAGGGTTCGCAGACACAACTCCGGTTCCTGCCGGTGCCGCATACGGACTTTATTATGGCGGCCTTCGCCGAGGAACACGGTTTTGTCGGTGTCGTTGTCGTGCTAGGGTTATATTTGCTGCTGCTTTTGCAGATTGTGCAGAATGCGCAAACCGCCCCCGATAAGGCGGGGATCTACATCTGCATGGGTGTCGGCATGTTGTTGTTGTTTCATTTGCTGGTGAACGTCGGCATGGTAGTAGGACGGATGCCAGTGACAGGGATTCCGCTGCCGTTGATGAGCAATGGCGGCTCCAGTGTCTTGACCATGTTCATGATGCTGGGATTAGTGAACAACGTCCGTTTGCGGCGTTTTGTGAATTGAGACGGCGCGTGCGGGGTTTGCTTGAGAGAGTTTGGGAATTCGGGTTAACCAAGGTTTTTCCCGGTGGTGTTCGAGCGCAAGCGTAGTGCACGTTGCTCCACCTGCCGGACAAAAGTTTTTCGCGCCGCTTCGCGCGGCCACCCAATCCGCGTTCCTCAGCCATTTGAGCCTCCCTTGTACGCGCGCTCGAGGAGGCTTAGATGACAAAGGAATTGGTGATATCCGCCAATCGCCACGAAACCAAGGTGGCTCTTCTTGAAGATGACCAGCTTGTGGAGATTTATTTCCAACGCGCTCAGGAGTATTCGCTCGCGGGCAGCGTACACAAAGGGAAAGTGACGCGGGTCCTTCCCGGCATGCAATCAGCCTTCGTGGATCTCGGGCTGGAGCGCGACACGTTTCTCTACGTTTCGGACTTCTTCGAGGAGAGCGAAGAGTACGAGAGGCTGCCGGTGGTGGAAGAAAAGCCCGCCCGGCGCCAGCCGGCGGAACTGCGGGAGACGCGGGAACCGAGGGAATCACGGGAACCCAGGGAACCCAGGGCTCCGCAGGCCGCAATCCCAGCCCAGGGACAGGCCGCCGAAAGCGCCGCCCCGGAAGAAGCGGTAGTCCCGGCGGCAGCGGCGGACCGGGGAGGGCGCCCCGAGCGCGGAGAGCGCCGCGACCGTGCCGACCGTGGTGACCGTAACGATCGCGGAGGCCGAGGCGGAAGGCGCGGCCGCCGCCGCCGGGGCCGCGGAGGCCGTGGATTTCCCGAAAGCAAGTACGCTCAGGAAACAGAGCAGGCGGCTGCTCCCGCCGGTCCCGTCGAAGAGTTGGAGCAACCCGCGGGGCCGGAAACGGGAGACTTCGCGGTGCTGCCCGGAGAATCCCTTGCCAAGTATACCCGCGCCGGCGATGAGGATTTCGCGGAAGGCGAGGAGCATATGGAAGCCGCCGAGGAGCCCGAGAGCGGCCTGGACGCGGGAGATGCGGCCACCGCGGTCGAGGAGGTTGCGGCGGATGAAGCCACCACGGTTGAGGAACTCGTCGAAGTAGAGGAAGCCGCCGGATTGGAAGAGGCGGAAGAAGAGACCCCCGGCGCCTCCGCGGGCGAAGACGCCGACGAAGAGGGCGAAGAACTGGCCGAAGCCGCCGACTCGGTTTCTCTCGAAGCCATTGAAGAAGAGGAGTCCGGCCTTACGGACGAGCAGCTTGATGCCATCCAGTTGCAGGCGGAAGCGATGGCGCGCGGGGGAACTCCGGGATCGGAGCGGACCGAGGCCGGGGAACTGGCCGGGACGCCGGCCGGGGAGGAGGAAAGCGAGGCGGAGGGAGCCGAAGGAGAACTGTCCGAGGCCGGCCCGGAGGCGTCCGAGGAAGGCGAGTCCCCCGCGGAAGAGGGCGCCGAGGAAGGCGCCGCTCATGAACCCGTGCTTGCTTCCATTGACAGCATGGCGTCGAGCCACCGGGAACAGACCTCGCGTTTCCTGCGTGGAAGACGCATGCGCCGGCGCCGCGGTCAGACGGACCCGAATGTCCGTACGGTGAGCCGCGAACAGGGCCGTGAACCCCGCGAACCCCGCGAAGGGAGGGATCGGACGGAGGGCCGGGAACCGCGCGAACGGGAGCCAAGGGAGAAGGAGAGCCGTGAGGTCAGCAGGGAATCCCGTCAGGCTCAAGAGCGCCAGGGGCAGCCTTCGATCACGGAATTGTTGAAGGAGGGGCAGGAAATCGTGGTGCAGATCGCCAAGGAGCCCATGGGGCAAAAAGGCGCGCGCATCACCTCGCACATCGCTCTTCCCGGCCGCTACTGTGTCTATATGCCGACGGTCGAACACCTCGGCGTCTCGCGCAACATCGCTTCCGATGACGAGCGCCAGCGGCTTCGCCGCCTTCTCCAGACCCACCGCCAGGGTACTCCCGGCGGCTTCATCATCCGCACGGCCGGGGAAGGAAAGACCGAGGAGCAGATTGCTTCGGACCTTCAGTATCTCTACCAGTTATGGATCGAGATCAAGCAGAAGGCCGAAAAGCTGAAAGCTCCCGCGCTGCTCTATCACGATGTCGAGATCGTACAGCGGTTGTTGCGGGATCAGCTCACCGATCAGTTCAAGAACATCTGGGTGGATAACGAGGACCTCTACGAGACCGTGGTCCGCTTCGTGCAGCGGATGCAGCCGGGCATGGTGAATCGAGTGAAGCTCTACACGCGCTCGGTGCCCATTTTTGACGCCTTCAACATCACCGGCGAATTGGAGAAGGCCCTCCGTCCGAAGGTCTGGCTGAAGTCCGGCGGGTACATCGTGATCAACCAGACCGAGGCTCTGGTGGCCATCGATGTGAACACCGGCAAGTACGTCGGCAAATCGCACCGCCTGGAGGATACCATCGTCAAGACCAACACCGATGCGGTGAAGGAGATCGTGCGCCAGGTCCGGCTTCGGGACCTTGGCGGCATTATCGTGGTCGACTTCATCGATATGGACGAGCGCAAAAACCGCCAGAAGGTGATGCAGGCGCTCGAGGAAGCCATGCGCACCGACCGCGCTCCGAACAAGATTCTCCAGTTCAACGACTTCGGCCTGGTCGCCATCACCCGCAAGCGCGTGAAGCAAAGCCTGGAGCGGACGCTGTGCGCGCCTTGCGCCGCCTGCGAGGGCTCGGGCTACACGAAGAGCGTGCAGACCGTCATGAGTGAAATCCTCGTCGAGGCCGTCAAACTGGCGCCGCACGTGGAAACCAAGGAGGTGATGCTGCGCGTCCACCCGGCGGTAGCCATCGCCCTCAAGTCGAAGGATAACGATTACCTCGAGGAGTTGGAGGAAACCTTCCGCCGCCCCGTGCTGGTGACCGGCGACGCGACGCTGCATCCGGAAAAATTCGACCTCGGCTGAGATCGGGCGAGAGGCTGTGTTACGCTGAACATTAGACCCTCGCTTCCCCAATTTTCTGATCGCGGAGAGATGGCCGAGTGGTTGAAGGCGCACGCTTGGAAAGCGTGTATACGGGAAACTGTATCGAGGGTTCGAATCCCTCTCTCTCCGCCATAGCCTTTGGAGCAACGCTCCACTCCCCAAGCCACATCACGCACTGGCCCAACCATTCTTTACTCACAACCGCGCCGGCGGGAGTATTCGGAAGCGCTTGCGACCTTCAATTCTATAGGCATTGAAGTCAGGTTGGTCTATGGTAAAGACCGTCGACAATCTCTCACGCCTTCGGCGTGCCATCGATCGGTCCTGTCGAGTAAGGCTAGCATCGCGCCCGTGTCGATAAGGGCGTCACCGGTCATGACGCCGCCACAAGCGAGCCCGCACCTGTTCCGAAGCAGTCTCGGAACGCCGGCTATTTCCTCCCGACAACTGCCTGACACACTGTAATGCAGCCTCTCGCAGACGGCGCTGCTCTTCCTCTACCTCGTTCGCCATGGCGCCCTTCCGCACCCACTCCCGCGCAGCCGTCTCCAAAGCTTCGGACATCAAAATCTTCCGCCGGCGCGCCTCGCGTTCCAGACTTGTCTTAAGGTCGAGCGATACTCGCCAACTATATACCTCGGTCTTCATGTCATACATTGTGGTGCATCGGCCTGGGGTTCACCAGCGGCGTGAACGCCTGCTCAATTCCCGTGGGGTGACTTGTCCATTCTCTGGAGCGCACCGTTTCCGAATCCCTTTCTCCGCCGGTTCTCAACATAAAATAAGACGTGATTCATGCTTTCGCCCATCTTCCCGGCGGCGTTTCCCGCCATGGACACAGCGGAGGCGTGAATCGGCAAGGGTTACAGATCGGAGGTTGGCGATGACGGGGCAGGACCTTTACCGCAGGGCGCGGCGCAGAATACCGGGGGGAACGCAACTGTTCTCGAAACGGCCCGAATTGCTGCTGCCGGAGCAATGGCCAGCTTACTACTCGCGGGCGCGCGGCGCGGAAGTGTGGGACGTGCAGGGCAACCGCTACATCGATATGTCTTATGCGGGCATCGGCGCGACCGTGCTGGGGTTTGCGGACCCGGACGTGGACGAGGCCGTTCATGACGCCATCGCCCGCGGCAACATGACCACCTTGAACTGCCCGGAAGAGGTGGAACTGGCGGATCTCCTTTGCGAGCTTCATCCATGGGCGGAGATGGTGCGCTATGCGCGCTGCGGGGGAGAGGCGATGAGCGTCGCCGTGCGCATTGCGCGCGCGCATACCCGGCGCGAGAAGGTGGCCTTCTGCGGATATCACGGCTGGCACGATTGGTATCTTGCCGCCAATCTGGCCAGGGACAGTGCGTTGGACGGTCACCTGCTGACGGGTCTCGCTCCCGCCGGCGTGCCGCGAAGCCTCACCGGCTCCGCTCTGCCGTTCCACTACAACCGCCTGCCGGAACTCCAGAGCATCGTGGCGGGGCACGGCTCCGATCTGGCCGCGATTGTGATGGAGCCCATGCGCGATCACGAACCCGAACCGGGCTTTCTGGAGGGTGTGCGGGAACTGGCGAGGGAAGTCGGCGCGGTCTTCATCTTCGATGAAATTACGGCGGGCTGGAGGATCAACACGGGCGGCATTCACCTGACCTACGGAGTTTCGCCGGACATCGCGGTGTTCGCCAAAGCAATGTCGAACGGATACCCGATGGCGGCGATCCTCGGGACGGGCGAGGTGATGGAGGCGGCCCAGGACAGTTTCATCAGCAGCACCTACTGGACCGAGAGGATCGGGCCGGCAGCCGCGCTGGCGACCATTCGCAAGCATCGGGAGCGCAAGGCGCCCCAACGCCTCTTCGAAACGGGAAGCCGCATTCAGGCCGGCTGGCGCGCCGCCGCCGAGCGCGCGGGGATCCCGCTGACGGTCACCGGAATCCCGGCGCTCTCCCATTTCACCCTGAACGTCAAGGAAGCGCAGCCAGCGCGGACCCTGTTCACGCAAGGGATGCTCGATCGCGGCTTCCTTGCCACGAACGCGTTCTACGCCATGTACGCGCACGAGGACCGGCAAGTGGAGGCGTACCTGGCCGCTGTCGAGGAGGTGTTTTCCGAAATTGGCGGGGCAATTCGGGAGAACCGGTTGATGAATTCGCTGCGCGGACCCGTGGCGCATGCCGGGTTTTGCCGGCTCACCTGAGGGCGTGCGCCGACAGCCGCGAAAGCAACGGTAGGGAAAGCCATTGCCCCCCTTGATAGCGCCGTGATAAAGTCTGGGCTCAGGCCCCTCAACATCCGCCGGTTTATGGACAGACCTTCCTGGCGCCCATGGCCATCCGTGGATACGGTTGCAGGGCAAGTGACGGGAGGGCTTGTCCATGAAATGGCTGGTCGTGGGCGGCGGCTCAATGGGGCGGCGCCGGCTTCGTGATCTCACTTATCTGAATGCCGGCGAGATCCTGCTGTTCGAGCCGGCTCCCGGCCGCTGCCGGGAAGTGGCGGAGGCGTTCGAAATTCGCGGTTTCGACAATTTTGAAGCGGCGCTTGGCGAATCCCCCGGCGCAATAGTCGTCTCCGCTCCGCCCACGCTGCATGAGGCGTATGTGCGTGCCGCAATGGAGCGCGGGCTGCACGTCTTCGCCGAGGTTCCTTTTGTCTACGACCTGCGCGTGGCCCGGGAAATCGCCGCCGGAGCCGGGCCGTATCCAGGCGTGCTCGGCGTCAGCCACACCATCCGGTATTATCCGCCCTACCGCATCATCCACGACCTGCTTGCGGACGGCGCCATCGGCAAGCCGCTCTATATCGAATGCAGCCTCGGCAACTACCTTCCCGACTGGCACCCCTACGAGGATTACAGGAAATTTTACGGCGGCGACGTGCGCATGGGCGGCGCCGGCATGGACATGATTTTTCATGACATGGCGCCCCTCCTGTGGTGGATGGGACCGGTCGCGTCGGTGCTCGCCCGTTTTTCAAAGCTGAGCCAACTCGAAGTCCATGGGCCGGATAACCAGGACGTGCTGCTCGGTTTCGCAACCGGCGCTCGCGGCTACTTTCACAACGACATCATCGAGCGGGGAACGCTCGGCCGCCACGTCCGCATCGCGGGCGAAACAGGCTCCATCGAGTGGCGGCAGGACCAGACGTCGCTGCGCCTGTTCGAGGGCGGCGCCAACGCCGCCCGGCAGGTTTCGTTCAGCGAGGCAGCCGATTGGGAGCAGGCGCTTGCGGCAAGCCGTGAGATGTCCGGGATCCTCAGCCGCCAGCGCGTGCGCTCCGGGCACATTCCGTCGGACGGCGGTGCCGCCTTCACCTACGAATCCTGTTATCTGCGCGAGATGCGTGAGTTCGTCCGTGCAGTCCAGGGGAGTCACGCCTACCCGGTCGCCTTTCCCCATGAACTCGAGACCGTCTCCGTTTTCCATGCCATCTGGCAAAGCAATGAGGAGACACGGGAAATTCACTTATGACCGCGCCAGGTTTCATTGGGCGTGAGCGGCTTCGCGGAAGGGGCGCGGGCGGGCGATGAAGGGCCTGACGGCAGCCGATTACGCCGTGGTGGTTGCATATCTGGTCGCGATCGCCGCGTTCGGAAGCTCGTTTTACCGGCGCGGGAGCACGCCGCGCGACTACTTTCTGGGCGGGCGCTCGATGTCGTGGGCCGCGGCGGGAATCTCGATCGTGGCCGCGGATCTGAGCGCCATCTCGGTGATGGGCAGCCCCGCGTGGAGCTACAAACATAACCTGGAGATTACCTGGTTGTTGCTCTGTTATCCGCTCACCGCCCCGATCGTCATTCGCGTGTTCGTGCCGTTCTATGCGCGGCTGAATCTCTACACCGCGTATGAGTACCTGGAGCGGCGGTTTAATCTGTCCGTGCGGCTGCTTACGAGCGCGCTCTTCCAGGCGCTGCGGGGGACGCACGTCGCGATCGCTCTTTACGCGCCGTCGCTGGTGATCAATCTGGCAACGGGACTTCCCGTGTGGCAATGCGTGCTTTTCATGGGGTTGTTCACGACGGTCTATACGACGCTTGGCGGCATGAAGGCGGTGATCTGGACCGACGTTATCCAGTTTTTCACGGTGACGCTCGGCATCCTGCTCATCTTCTTCACCGCGATGAGTCACACTCCGGGCGGGTTTAGCGCCGCGTGGCAGACGGCCGCGGCCGCGGGCCGGCTGAAGTTTCTGAACCTGTCCACCGATCCGAGGGAACTGACCTCGCTCTGGGCGTGCCTGATCGGCGGATCCACGCTGGTTCTCTCGACGCTGACGACGGACCAGGCTATCCTGCAGCGGCTCTTCACGACAAAATCGGCGGAGGCCTGCAAGCGCTCGGTGATGCTCCAGGCGGGTTTGAACGTTCCCACTTCGCTGCTGCTCTACTTCGCGGGCATCATGCTGTTCGCGTTTTACAGCTTCCATCGCTCGCGCCTGGCGGGCCTCGCTTCCGAAGACACCATCGTCCCGTTTTTCGCGATGCGCGAACTCCCGCCGGGAATCTCGGGTCTGATTCTCGCGGCCATTTTCGCGGCCTCGATGGCGGTGATGTCGGCGGGCATCAATTCGCTGACTACCGCAACGACAGTGGATTTCTACCGGCGCGTGTTCCGGCCGAACGAGACGGCGGAGCACTACGCATCTGCCGGCCGGATCGGAACGGCGATATGGGGCGCCGGCGCGACGGCGCTCGCGATGTTCGCCGATCGTCTGGGCGAACTGGCCATCGCCTATAACAGAGTGAACAGCTTCATCGCGGGGCCGCTGCTCGGCATTTTCCTGCTGGGCACGCTCACGCGCCGCGCGACTTCGGCGGGCGCGCTGTCGGGAGCGGCGGCCGGCGCGGTTGCCGTCAGTTGGATGAGCTTCCGTACGCCCTGGAGTTTCTTCTATCAGAGCGCAGCCGGCGTCGCGGTCACGATGATTGCGGGTTACGCCGCCAGCTTATGCATGACGGCCCCCGATGAGAACAAAATCCGCGGATATGTTTTGGGCCTCGAGCCCGCCGCGATGAAGAAGGAGGCAAGCCTGTGATCCGCCGCCGCGTGTTGTGGGTGGTGTTGAGTGTGATCGTAGCCGGCGCGCGGCCGGCCGGCGTTTTCGAGTTCGTGGCGGCGCCCGCCCGTCCGGATAACCAGCGAAATTCCGAAGGCGACATCCTCGAGTTGAAAGACGGGCGCCTGCTGCTTGCCTGGACAGATTTCTACAGCCGCGAGGGCAGCGACTGGGCCCCGTCCCGCATCTCGGCCATGCTCTCGAAGGACCGCGGGCGCACCTGGGGCGCGAAGTTCACGCTGCAGGAGAACATCGGCGGGATGAACGTGATGGAGGCCGACCTGTTGCGTCTGCAATCCGGCAGGATCCTGTTCATTTTCGCCCGTAAGAACTCCGAGGCGGATTGCCGGCCGATGGTGCGTCTCTCCTCGGATGACGGCAAGACATTCACGCCGCCCAAGGCGATGCCCATCGAGCCGTATCCGTCCTACACGGGGTTCAACCACGACCGCGCTATCCAACTGCGGTCGGGACGCATTCTTCTGCCGGTCTTCTTCACGAAGGATTACCGTGTGAACCCGCGGATCGTGACGCGCGTTTACTGGTCCGACGATGAAGGCGCCACGTGGAACCACGGTCCGGTGGTGGATGTCGAGGCGAGCAAGGTAGGCGCGGACGAACCGGGCGTCATCGAACTCAAGGACGGTCGCCTGCTGCTGTGGATTCGAACCAGTACGGGACGCCCGTATTTCGCCTGGTCGAAGGATCGCGGCGAAACCTGGACCGTTCCCGAGCCCATGAGCGTGCAAGCGCCGAATGCGCCGCAGTCGATCAAACGCATCCCGTCCACGGAGGACCTGCTGATGGTCTGGAACAATTCACCCAGGAATCGGTTCCCTCTCACGACGGGAGTGTCGAGCGACGAGGGCCGCACATGGACGCATGTCCGGAACCTCGATGAGGACGCCGCGCACACTTACGCGTATACGAGTATCCTGTTCCTCGGAGACCGGGTCGTGTTTACCTACTACGCGGGTCCGGCAGCCGGCGAGCGCGCGAATGGGCCCGTGTGGTCCCTGAAACTGAAGAGCGTGCCGGTGGGATGGCTCTACGGCAAGCAGTGAGATGGTCCTTTCCACGGGCAGTCCGTTTCGAGGCTGGCGGCGGCGATGAAAACGGGCCCGGAACAATGGCTTTGAGTATGTTCAGGTTTAAGTTCTGGCTTCAGGACTCCGGAGGCTGGCTCTGTTGTAGTCCGGGTATGGTAGTCGTGAGGTTCCGAATCGATCACGGGCGTGTGGTGATTACTGGCGCAACATTCGATCCGCGCGCGGAGCCGGATCCTGCTCCCGGAAAATAGCGGGCGTCCAGCGGGCTCGATACTTGCCGGCTGGAGGGGACTTGTGAGAGTGAGCCTGCTTCACCAGCCAGGATTTCCGATTTTCAGATCTCTGATGGTTTTCTCCGCCAATTCCCGCGTGCCTCCATAGATCCGCCGTTTCCCAAGTTTGACGGCACAGGAGGTGATCAGTGGGGCATGTGGTGCGCGAGGTTCCGTGGTGCGTGATCGATCTGGACACCACCGTCGGGCGTATTTTCCTTCAGGAGCGGTGGTTGTATGTCTGGGAAGTGAATCCGGGCCAGCCTGCGTGGACTCTGGAGGAAAAGCGGGCATTTCATACCCGCGCGGACAGGGCGATCTGGGCGGCGTGGAGCAATCGCGTGACCATGAACGTCGATGGGACCTCGGCATTTGCCGGCCGTTTCAAGGGTAAGCCGGTCCCCATCAATCTCGACGTTCGCTGGGTGACATCGAAACCCCATTGGACGGTACACGTGACCAAGATCGCCAGGGGCGCCTTCCGTCAAAGCAACGTCGAATGGGACAATCATGTCATCAATCTCGATACTGAGGATTTTTCCACCCGCACGTTCGAGCACGGCGCCGCGCGGGAAACGCAGACTCCCGTGGCGCACGAGTTCGGCCACACTGTCGGCAACACCGCGGTACTCAACCGCGGCGATGAGTACCGGGATACCAGCCCCAACCAGAATGATCACGGAAGCATCATGAATCACGGCCACCACTTGCGGGAACGGCATTTCCGGACCATCATCGAAGAGTTGAACAAGATGATTCCGAACACGACATTTTCCGTGAGGAGCGTATAAGTGGCAATCAGCCGGCTGGCGATGGGGTGGATGATGGCGTCCTTTCTGGGATGTGGCGCGCCTGGGGGCGGCGAGGCTGTCCAGACAGCAGGCCAGAAGGAGCGCGGCGCGAGGAAAGAACAGGAGTCACGCAACATGAAAGAGACCAAGCGCAAGACGTGGGCCAAGAGCCCGTGCACCGGAATTGTTCACCTGCCGGAGTTGGACCGTCTGACTCCGGCCGAGTTGGAGGCGCAATTGGGGGCGCCGCGAAACAAGGAGTCGTTCCCGCGCGGCGAGCGCCAGGACGAATTCCACGTGCTTCTGGAGAACTTCTATCCGCTCAAGAAAGCCGGGAATCGCGATGTGCCCTTGCAGGAATGGACCTGGACGGAAAAGGATTGTCAGCTTACCGTATGGCTTCACGAAGTCAGCGGCCGCTGGATTTCCTTCGTGAACTCGCGGTATTCGGCGTCGGCGGATTTCTGAGCGCGAGCCGGCGCCGGCGTCCCCGCCCGCCCGGCGGTTGCGCGGCGCGCCGGCATCGCGGTTCTCTATAGTAGAGAATCATGTCCCATAAGAGTCAGCCGCAAGCTCCGTTCCGGATGCTGCCCCCCGAAGTCCGGCAAGCGCTCAGCCGAGCCCTCCGCAAGCACCCCGCATGAACGCACAGACTCTCTCCACGAAACGCGCCGAAGTGGAGTGGCACAACTTTGCCAGCTTCGGCCAGCCTGAGCGCGCGCTGGCCGTGTATGAAGAGGAAAACCGCCGCCGCGGAGGCCTTCTCGCCAAGCATCTTGAATTCGCCGGGCCGCTCGAGCCGTTTCTCGAAATCGGCGCCGCGGCCGGACACTCCAGCTACATGCTGGTGAATCAATTCCAAGCCAGGGGATTTGCCTTGGATCTCTCCGCCGATGCCCTGCGCCATGGCGCGCATCTGATGGATGCCTGGGGTTTACAGCATGCTCCGGTGCGGGTGGCGGGCGATGCCGCCAATCTCCCGTTTCAGGACGGGTCGTTACGGTTCGTCATGGCGTTCCAGATGCTAAGCCAGTTCACCGGCATGGAGCGGGTATTTCAGGAAGTGCATCGCGTGCTTGCGCCTGGCGGAGTTTTTTTTCTTGCGGAAGAGCCGCTACGGCGGTTGCTCACCCTGCGGCTATACCGCTGCCCGTACCGCGAAAACATGAAGTCCTGGGAGCGGAAGTTGGAAGAGTGGGGCCTGCTCGGTTACGTGGTCCGCGACGTCATCGGGGCGGCGCAGGAGGAAGACTTCGGCATCCGGCAGAACCACACCATGAGCCTCCGCCGCTGGCATGACATGATTCAGAAGTATTTTGCCGCCGCCGAGTACGAGATCTTCGTCCCCGAGCGTGGCTGGGGGGAACGGATTGTCAAACGAGCGGCCGTCCGGTTGGACCGGTACCATTCCGTGTGGAGAGCCGCGCGCCTTCTGGGCGGGACGCTCGCCGCCTTCTGCAGGAAGGCAGGCAGTAGCCCCAGACCATTGATCGAGCGGCTGGAATCCCTGCTCCGCTGTCCCGATTGTCACGCCGCGCTTCAGATGCGTCAAGATTCCATGCTCGCCTGTGCCTGCGGCTATCGCGCCGGGCTCGAGGATGGCGTGTACAACCTGCTGCCGTCGAAGGAGCGAACAGAGTTGTATCCCGGCGAGCAGGGGGACCTCGTGGACTTTTCCCGGCCCGGCCACGAGGAGCATCTCCTTGCCGGCTGGTCCGAGGTCGAGGGCCTGTTCGGGAACAAGTACCGCTGGATTGCCGGGCGCGCCGTGGCCCGGTTGAAGCGAGTGCGGGAGGGGCCGCAGCGCCTCCGCATCCGGGGCCACGCTCACGAGTTGTTCTTTCAGCAAGGCGAAGCGCCGCGCATCGAGGTGAGGGTGAACGGCGGCAGCGCCGGGGTGTGGAAACCCGACCGCACCGGAGTCTTCGTGCTCGAGGCGGACGTGCCTCCGGCGGCGGAGTTCCTGGTGGAGATTTCCGCTACTCCTGTTTGGCGGAGCCCTCCCGACGACCGCGAGTTTACGGTAACCATCAGCATGTTACGTCTCATTCCGCGCGAGCCGTAGAGCAGTGACAAATGTGGTACTTTTCTCCATGGATTCAAGCATTTGGCCCGCAGTACGCGGAACCCATTGTAATGCGTTGGCAACTGTGTTAAGGTTCTTTCAGAACGGTTGGCCTGTCGGTGACCGGCCGTTGGATTAGTATCGATGACTCTCACCCACCGAGCCTATGGATCAACCCTATACAACCCGACTCGGCGTGGCATTTCAGGAAGGAGATTGCCTGTCTATGGAGATCACGCAAGAACACTTGAAAGCGGATCTGATGCAATCGAGCGAAGAGTTCCGCCAACTGGTCGCGCGGCATGCGGAGTATAAGAAGCGCGTCCTGGAACTCGAGGAGAAATCCCATCCCACAACGGAGGAGATGCTCGAAGAAGCCAGGCTGAAGAAGCTGAAACTTCAACTCAAAGACCAGATTACAGAGATGCTGAACCGCTACCACGGTGAGCACCAGGTCGTTTAGGTTCGCATCAGAGACGCTGATTCTATAAGGAGACCCGATTCGGTGAAGCACCGGATCGGGTCTCCTTTTTGGTCCGGAAACGTGAGGACAAGCGCCAACCCCGTTACTGATGGCGCCGGAAGATGTTTACCTTCCTTCCAAAATTACTCCAGAATCCAGGCGGCCGCCTTGGCACAACCGGCGGCGGAAGAACCGCGGCGGGTGGGGGGGGAGGGGAAGTGCTGGTGCGGGGCGCGGGTGGAAGGTCGCTGGTGGCGGGGGGACGGGGGCGGGGAGCCATCTTCGCGGCCACGGGCTTCGCCGCCCGAGCCGTGGACCTCGGCATTGGGGGAGGGGTGGGTTCCGGCTCCTTTGGCGCGGAGCGCGGCGCCAAGTCATGCTTCTCTTCCGCTTTGCTCTTCTCGAATGCTTCGGGCGGTGGAACAGGCGGTGGCGGGGGCCGCAGGGGAATGGCCAATGCAGGCCTCTCCTTGCCGTGCCGTAATCCCGGGCTCCCCAACGCCAGCGCAACGAATAGCGCCGCTACCAGGGAAAAGGCGGCGGCAGTCCATACGTTCGCCGAAACCCGCCACCCGCGCTCAGGCCGGGGCGAGTCCGGAACCAGCGCGACCAGAAACTCCGCAGCCGAGGAAAACCGCCGCGCCGGATCCTTCTCGAGCGCTCGCAGCAGGGCGGCGTCGAGGTGTGGAGGAAGATCCGCCCTGCGGTGAGAAGGCGGTATGGGACGCGTTTCCGCATGCGCCAGCATCAGGTCAAACGGGGAATCCCCTTCAAACGGCCGTTCCGTGGTGAACAACTCATAGAGCACCGCGGCTGTCGAGTAGATGTCCGCCCGAAAATCCACATCCGCCGACGACTTGATCTGCTCCGGAGCGGTATAGTGGATCGAGCCCATCATGATCCCCGATTGCGTGATCCGCCGGTCGCCGGGCTTCTTGGCAAGCCCGAAATCGGTCAACTTGATCCGGCCTTTCGGCGTCACCAGGATGTTTGCCGGCGAGATGTCCCGATGCACCACCCCGTTTTGATGGGCATGGATCAAAGCCCGGAGAACCTGGCCGGCATAGGAGAGCGCCGTGAAGTATTCCACCCTGCCACGATCCATCGTCTGCCGCAACGATTCGCCTTCAATGAACTCCATCACCAGCAGCAGATCGTCCTGGTGCCAGAAGGCCGTATGAACCGCCGTGATCCCCGGATGGTTCAGCTTTGCCTGCAGCATTGCTTCGCGGACAATCCGCTGGGCGCGCTCTTCGTCCACAATGGTTCCATAGAACACTTTGATCGCTTCGGTCCGGCGTGTAATGCGGTGTTCCACCCGAAATACGTCGCCGCTAGCTCCTGAACCCAGGTGACTCAGGATGCGGTATTCGCCGATTTGCTGGCCGGCCTGATATCTCACGTTACTTCAGGAACAGAGTGAAGGCGAATAGAATAATAATCACCACGAAGGCGACGGTGAGCCAGAAGAAAGCCTGGTCGTTTGCGGGTGCTGCCTGAGCGAGGGCATGGCCGGCGGCGGGTACGGTCTGTTTTGGCCCCGGGGCCAGCGGCGGCGCCGCGCCTGATTGCGCCTCCATCACGCCATCGGGCCGGTGCAGCGCTTCGCTTAAAGCTGCCGAGAAGGCGGCAGCGGAGCGGTAACGGTCTTCTGGCTTCTTCGCCATCGCGCGCCCCACCACCGCGCTCCAAAATCCCGGAAGGTTGCGGTTGACAGTGGCCACGGGCGTAGCCTCCCGCTGTATGTGCGCGAGCATCACATCGAATTGGCTGGTTGCCTCAAACGGCCTATGCCCGCAAAGCATTTCATAAAGGACGCATCCGGCCGAGTAGATGTCTGACCGGGAATCGAGGGAGGCCGTTCCTTTCACCTGTTCCGGCGAAATGTAGTGGACGGGTCCGATGGCGGTGCCGGCTTGGGTGAGGTTCATTTCCCCTTTGGCTTTTGCCATGGCGAACCCTCCCAGTTTCACTTCCTCATCTGGAAGGATATAGATATTTTCCGGCGAAACTTCGCGGTGCACCACATTCTGGGAGTGAGCATGTTGAAGCGCCGCGAGTACCTGGCTCATAACCGAAACTGACTGGCGCGGCGGCAGAGGGCCTGACGCCAGAAGATCAGCAAGTGTCGAGCCTTCCATAAGTTCCGTGGTCATGATCAGCATGCCGTCGATCTGCGCCGCATGGTGAAAAGTGACGATGTTCGGGTGCAGCAGCCGGGCGTGCACCTTGATCTCGCGGAAAAAACGCTCCAATGCTTCCGCGTCTTGCTGCAGCGATTCGGGTAACACTTTCAGCGCTTCCAGGCGCTGCGCCACTGTGTTGCGCACCCGGTAGACGACCTCCTTCTTCGACATGGAGTGAATGTCAAGAATCTCGTAGTCGCCCAATCGGGTTCCGGTTTCGAGCATAAGCGAAAGTCTCCTGTCAATCCATGGCGGATTGAGTCGGGGTAATCATCCATCGGCAGTTTGCGGGGCGAGGTTTAGGGCCATTCCCCGTCCGTGCCACCCCTCGCCTGCCTGAGGAAACTCGCCTGCGGGTTACCCATTCAATGCGCCATGCGCCTCGTTATTAAGAACTCACTGTTTCCTGCAATCTTCACTACTTCGAACGTACTCCCCGTGCTCTTGAATTAGGCCGGCGGCAAGCAAAGCCACGCCGCACGCGCGCTTCGGCGCGCTTCGGGCCGGCGCGGTACACTCACGCGCGCTTTCGTGTACAATAAGCGATAAACGAACGCTCAAACTCAATAGCCCAGGCTTTGAATACGTCCTACGAGAGGTCTACTCGATGAGGTATGGTTTCGCTGCTGGAATCCTCGGGATTCTTTTTTCTCTATCCACGCCGTCGTTTGCGCAAAACGTTACAGGCGCCATCGTCGGCAACATCAAGGATATTTCGGGCGCCGCGGCCCCCGCGGCATCCGTTACTGCAATCAACCAAAACACAAATATTGAATACAAGGCCGTGGTGAGCGACTCGGGAGAGTACACCGTTTCCAACCTGCCCTCGGGCAACTACACGGTAAGAACGCAATTGGAAGGTTTCAAGCCGAGTATCGTGAGAGACGTGGTTCTGCTCCCGAGCCGGTCGACGCGCGTCGATGTGGTGTTGGAACCCGGCGCGGTCAACCAGGCAGTCGAGGTCACCGCGGCCGCGCCGGTTCTGAATACCGAAAACGCCACCATCGGCAACATCATGCAGTCCGGCGCCATCACGTCGGTTCCGCTGAACGGCCGCTTTCTCGACCGGCTCATCCGCATTTCCGCGGGCGTAACAACGGACAGCGCCAGCAATCCGCGCGTGGCGGGCAGCCCTTACTGGGGCGGCATCCAGTTCAACGTGGATGGCGTTGGATACAACGATCCGGGCAACGGCGGCGGAGCCTATTCCTATCGTCACGGACTGTCGACCCAGCCTTCCGTCGATTCGATCAGCGAGTTCAAGATGGACTCGAACAACATGAAGGCCGAGTACGAGAGCGCGGTGTCGGTGACCGTGGTTACCAAGTCCGGCACGAACGAAATTCACGGCGCGGCGTGGGAGTTCAACCGCAACCGCGCCTACGCGGCGAAGAACGCCTACCTCACCGGACAGCCGAAGCCGCCGTTCAACCGCAACGAATTCGGCGGCAACATCGGCGGGCCAATCAGGAAAAACAAATGGTTTTTCTTTGGAAGCTATGAAGACCTCCTGGAGCGCAGTTCGTTAACGACCAGCGGGATTTCGCTGCCCACCGAGGCCATGCGGAACGGAAACTTCGCGGGACTGGCCACGCTGCTCGATCCGCTTTCCGGCACGCCATTCGCCAACAATGTGATTCCCGCGAGCCGCGTCGATTCCCGCGCCTCGGCGTTGCAATCGCGCTATCCTCTCCCCAATCTGCCCGGGTCGTCGAACGGGACGCTTCTCAACTACGCCACCTCGGTGTCGAACAAGTACAACGTCTACCGCTTCGGCGTGCGCAGCGACTACAAGATCACGGACAAGGACACCTTCTTCGTCAACTTGAACTACTCGAAAGGCGATCCCTATTTCGTGGCGCAGAACTACCCGACCGGTTACGGGTCATGGGAAAACGGCGGCTACATGACCAAGAGCCTCAACGCCACCTACCAGCGCATGTTTTCTCCGACGGTAATCAACGAACTGCGGTTCGGCTTGCTGTCGCACACCGGCGTGCGGCAGGGGATGAACAAGTCATTTGATCCGCGCAGCCTGTTCCCCACGCTCTATCCGGTGGATTACGGCGGCCTCCCGAACGTGAACATCACCAGCTACACTTCCATCGGCGACTACGGCGGCTCGAATGGCAGTCCGCAGATAACGCCGCAACTGATCGACAACCTGACGATGATCCGCGGCAAGCACACCATCAAGACTGGCTTCGACTTCGCCGATTACCGTGTCGCCTCCAACCCCGCCGTGGGCGGTATGGGGTCCGGCCTGGTGAATAACGCCGGATTGGGCCGTTTCGATTTCACGGGCCGCTACACCTCGGCTGCCGCTTCCGCGCTTCCCGCCAACGCCTATGCCGACTTCCTCCTCGGATATGCCAACACCACCTACCGCTCTTCCGGCAGTCCGGCGTTGGTCTTCTCTTCGGCGCGCTATAGCGCCTTCGTACAGGATGATATTCAGGTCAATTCACGGCTGAGTTTGAGTATTGGCTTGCGCTACATGCTTCAGATTCCCTGGTCGGAACGGAGCGGAATCATGAGCCAGTTCGATAACGCAACCAGCAAGCTCTACATCCCCGGCGACAAGTTTCCGCCCTTCACGCAGCAGGCTCTGTTGAACGCCTATCCCATCGTTCTCGGCAAGGACATCGGGCAGACAGACGCCTTCATCACTGACAAGAACAACCTCGGCGTCCGCTTCGGTCTCGCCTACCGGCCGTTTCAGAATAACAAGACCGTGCTTCGCGCCGGTTTTGGAGAGTACTACAACTTTCTTCCGGTCTTCATTGGCTTCCGGCAGTTGGGCTTCAGCAACCCGCCTTTCCTTCTGGCGGAGACCTTCGCCTCCGTCGCCGGCAGCACTCCGAACCTGACGTTGGCGAATCCCTTCCCGGGCGGCGGAAAGTTATCGCCGAATCCCAGCATCAACATCGTGCAGCGCAACATCAGGAACGCCGAATCCTACCAGTGGAATCTCACTGTCGAAAGAGAGGTTCGGCGCAATTTGGGCCTGCGCGCATCGTATATCGGCAACCACAGCACCCACGTGCCGTGGTACAACTACTCCCTCAATGTTTCAAAGCAGCAGATTCCCGACATACTCCAGCCCTACCGCCCCTACCAGCCCTGGGCTGACATTCTGGCTTTGGCCGGCGGCGGGAACTCGATCATGCACCAGTTGCAGTTGGAAGCCGTGCAGCGCTATCACAACGGGCTGACGTTCCAGGTGGAATACGCGTGGACGCGTTCGCTCGACGATGTTCCCGTGGTGGGTGGTCCCGTAAACGATCCCTACAATGCGCGCGCCGAACGCGGCAACTCCGACCAGATGCGCCGTCACGTGCTGTCGGCGGCCTATAGTTATGAATTGCCATTCGGCACGGGCAAAGCTCTGTTGAACAACATGGGCCGAATCGGAGACCTTCTGGTGGGCGGCTGGGCGCTGGGCGGCATCACCTATCTGCGTACCGGCGGACCTTTTTCGCTCACCTATACCGCGACAGCGACGGGCTGGCGCGGCGGGCGTCCGGATGCGGTTTGCGACGGAACGCTGCACGGCGCCGACCGGGGCACGCAGGGGTGGTTCAACACCGCCTGCTATAAGACGCCCACGCCGTTCACCTATGGAAACATGGCGCGCAACGCCCTGTTCGGGCCGGGCGACATCGTCTTCGATGTCAACATTCTGAAGAACGTAAAGGTGACGGAGCGGGTGAGCGCCCAGCTTCGCGGTGAGTTCTTCAATTTCCCGAACCACGTAAATCTGAGCGGACCGGCGACGAATATCTCCAATACGACAACCATCGGCAAGATTACCAGCGCCGGCGATCCGCGGCAGGTTCAGTTCGGTCTCAAGCTGCTATTCTGAACTGTGAAACTTTATTCGCTGCTGCTCGGCGCCGTCCTCGCGGCGCCGGGCTCTCTCCACGCGCAGACCAACTGGTGGGAAAGCGAACCGCTTCGCATTATCGACCTCACCACCAGCATGACGCAGCCTGATTCCTATGATCCGGCCAAACTGGCGGCGAGAAAGGCCGAACTCGGCTACAACGCCGAGCATCTCGAGATCATGCGCATGCCCGGCGGCCTCGATGATCGCGGGTTCTTTTTCCGTTCGAAGGTTGCAGCCGTGGAAAACCCGGATTATCTTCGCCGTTACGCGCCGGAAGCGCACAAACACGGCTTGCGGACCTTCATCTACTTCAATGTCCACTGGTACACGGTGAAGTTTGCCGAGCAGCATCCGGACTGGCGGATGATGAGGGAGAACGGCCGGCCTCTCGACAAGGTCTATGACACGGGCGCCGATTTTTGCGTGAACACTCCCTGGCGCGAGTGGGTGTTCCAGGTGCTGCGCGACCTGGCCGCCTATCCGATTGACGGCATCTTCTACGATGGTCCGGTGTATCGCGCCGATACCTGCTACTGCCGCTTCTGCCGCGAGAAGTATCGCAAGCAGTACGGGCGGGAGATGCCCAGCAAGGCGAACCGCACCGGGAAAGACTTCGCGCGGTTGATGGAGTTCCAGGCCGGCAGCCTGAAGGATTTTCTCCACGATTCGCGGGTCATCCTGAAAGGCATCCGCCCGGATCTGGCGCTCTACATGAACGGCGGCGTGCGCGGAGCGAATTGGGCCACGGGACGGTTCAACCGCGAACTGATCGCCGAGCAGGACCTGCTCGGCAGCGAGGGCGGGTTCATCAGCGGCGACCTCACCCGGGTCCCGCTGTGGAAGCCCGGCCTGACGGCGCGGCTGCTCGAAACACAGGCGGGCGGAAAGCCCACCATCATCTTCTCCGCGGCCAGCCACAAACCCTGGACGTTTTCCCTGCTCCCGGCGCCGGAACTGCGGCTGCTTTACGCCGATACCATCGCCAACGCGGCGGGCGTGTGGATGGGAATCACGCCCTTTGAATTCGAAGAGCCGGAAATGACGGCTCTCACCGAAATGAACCGGTTTCTCGAGAAGAACAAAGCCTACTTCACGAAAACGAAGTCCGCCGCGAGGGTGGGTGTCGTGTGGTCCGATGTGACCGCGAACTTTTATGCCGGGGCGGCCGCGCAGTTGATCGACATTGATCGCACCGCGCAGCGTTCGAACATCGGGAATCTCGACGGGGAGTTTGCCGGCATTACCGAGTCGCTGCTCCGCGCGCATGTTCCTTTCGACGTCATCGACGATGTGACCCTCGAGAAAGAGCCCTTGGATCGCTACAAGGCGATCTTTCTGCCGAACGTCGCATGCATGAGCGGCCGTGTCGCCGCCCGCCTCCGGAAGTACGTGGAAGAGGGCGGAAATCTGTTCGCGGATTTTGAAACGTCGCTCTATGATGAGACGGGCATCCGGCGCGGCGATTTTGGGCTTTCCTCCGTGTTCGGCGTGTCGGCGGGGAAGGGAATCGCCGGACCTCTGCCCTGGGACTACCTGAAGCCGGTGGCCGCCCCGCGACTGACCGCGGGCATCACCCGCAAATTGATTCCCTCCACTGCGTATTACGTGCGGACCCATGCGGGTGACGGCGAAGTGGCGTGGAAATTCACCATGCCGTTGGCGGGACGCTACGACGGCGTCCCGAATGTGTCCGATGATCCCGGGCTCGTCGTCCGGCGGTTGGGCAAGGGAATGGTTGCCTACATGCCCGGCGACTTGGGGAATTCCATCAATACCTACCATACGCCGGAGTTGATGCAACTGGTGGCGAACGCCGGCACACAGTTGGGCGTATCCCCGGTGCGCGTGGAAAACGCTCCGGGATCTGTCGAGGTGGTAGTGCGGCGCCAGGACAACCGCCTCCTGGTGCACCTCGTGAATTTTACCGGCGAGATGACGAGGCCCATCCGTAGGATTGTGCCGCTGCCGAACGTGCGCGTCAGCGTCGAAGGCAAGTATTCCAGGGCGCGGTCTCTGTGGACGGGCCAGGCGCTGCCTGTCCGCAACGGGAGCGTTACGGTTCCTTCCCTGCAAGAGTACGACGTAATTGTGTTCGAGTAAGCGGACCCGGCGTCACACGCGCGGAAACCAGCCCCGGCGGTAGAGCGCATAAGCCACGCCGAACATCAGGAGCGTATAAGCAACGGCATAGAGCAGCGACGCGTTCCACGGAGAAGCGAGCGGCGCAAACACCCTTTGATAAATGGACTTGCGCCAATCAAGCGCGCTGATCGCGGAATCGAGCAGTTCGGAAGCCATGTAGACGGCGATGGCGTTCATTCCCAGAATCACCAGCGGCCGGAATACCCGTTTGTAGCCCAGCCCGTCGGCAATCCAAAGAAATCCCGCGAACAACACAAAATCGAGGCCTGCCATGAACAGGGTAAAGGATGAAGTCCACAGCTTCTTGTTGATCGGCAGCCATTGGCCGCAGAGAAGCCCAGCGGCCACCAGCCCGGCGCCGGCCGCCGCCAGCCAGATCGCGCGCGAGGAGAGCGTGCGCTTCAGCGCAAGGATCTGCCCCGCCAGAATCCCGAACAGCACGGTCGCGATTGCGGGCAGCGTGCTGACGATGCCCTCCGGATCCCAGGTCCCGGTCGGTGCATAGTTGTGCGCGCCCAACACGATGCGATCAACGTAGTGGGCAAAGTTACCCTCGACATCCAGATGCCCGGCGCCGTACCCCGGCACGGGCGCGAACCTCATGATGAGCCAATAGCCGGACAGCAGGCCGGTGATCCACGCCGCCTGTCCCCGAATGCCGGTTGTCAGATAGATCGCCGTGGCGGCCAGATAGCAGATGGCGATCCGCTGCAGCACGCCGAGCACCCGCATGGTCGAAAAATCAAAATGTGGAAAGAGATACACCAGAAGCCCGAGACAATAGAGAATCGCCGCGCGGCGAAAAGCCTGACGGAACAACTCCGCCCGCCCCATTCCCGCCGCCATCCGCCGCCCCAGAGCCAGAGTCATCGCCACGCCCACAATCCAAAGAAACGACGGGAACACCACATCGGTGGGGGTCCAGCCGTTCCACTCGGAATGCTCCAGCGGAGCGTAGACGAAGTGCCCGTTGCCGGGATCGTTGACAAGAACCATCAGCGCCATGGTGGCGCCTCGAAACGCGTCGAGGGAGGTAAGACGTTCGGACTGCTGCCCCATGCCCTCAAATCTTATCGAAATATCGGCGCCGCGCGGTGTATACTAGCCGGAAGCACTCACCGTTCCACTGGGAGGAACAATATGCGGCGTCATCCGCTGACCCGTCGCGACCTGCTGCTCAAAGGCGTTGCCCTCGGTTCGGTAACCGTCGGTCCCGCGCTTACAGTCAGCGATTCGCTCGCCGCCTGGCAGAGCGAGGAAGCCGCTGCCCGCAAGCCCACGGCTTGGAATGAACTGGGCCCCGTTCTATAAACGGAAGGCCCCTTCGAATCCAAATCTGCGGCAGCCGGGCGATCCCGGATTGCCGGTCTCCGTTTCGGGCCGCGTCTTCGATACAAAAGGCTCTGTCCTGCGCGGAGCGAAACTCGAGATCTGGCAGGCCGATCATCAGGACCATTACGATCTCGATGGCTACCGCTATCGAGCCACGCTCACGGCGGACAATTCCGGGGATGCGCCCGAGAGTCTTGCGCGTGGCGGCCATCTCGAGGTCCCATTCCGGGAGAAGATCGGCGGAAGTACTATACCTTCGCCCCCAATGCAAGCACTGTTTCAAAAAACGGCGCCTCCTCCTCCTTATGCACCACCATCGTCCGCGCCTCCCCAAATCCCGCCTTCTCCAGATACCCCACCAACTCCACCTCCGTGAATCCCAGCCACACGTCCGCGTACATTTCCCGGGCCTGTTCGTAGTGGTGCCGCGCCAGATCCAGAATCGCAATCCGGCCACCCGGCCGCAGAATTCGCCACGCCTCCTCCACTGCCTTCCGCGGATGCCGCGCATGATGCAGAGACTGGCTGAACAGCGCCAGATCCACCGCTCCGTCCTCAACCGGCAGCGCTTCCAGGTCCCCCTTTCGGTACGCCAGGTTCCCCACGCCGTGCGTGCGCGCCAGTTCCGAGCCGAACTCCACCATCTTCTCCGAATTGTCCACGGCGATGACCTGCGTCGCCCGCTGCGCCAGCAATTGCGAGAGCGTCCCCTCGCCCGCTCCCAAGTCCGCAATCACCATCGGCGGCATCAATTGCAGCAGCAATTCCGCCACCGCCTTCCACGATCGCCCTGGTACATAATGCCGCCCGAACCGGCCCGCGAGCTGATCGAAATACGCCCTCATCTTGTCCTGCCGCTTGTCCAGTATCAACCGCAGCGCAGCCAGGTCCTGCGCTGCTTCGGGAATCTCCGCCGCGGCCTGGCGCAGCACATCCATCAACTGCTGGAACCCCGGGGGAACCCTCAGGCTGTATAACGTGCTCTTTCCGATGCGCCGGTCCTCAATCAATCCCGTCTGCTTGAGTTGCGCCAAATGCGTGGAGATGCTGCTTTGCCCGGCGGCGAGAATCTGCTGCAACTCCGCCACGGAGAGTTCCTCGCTCTCGAGCAGCAGGAGAATGCGCAGGCGGGTGGGTTCTGTCAGCAGACGCAGCGAATGAAGGATTGACGGCATCTCGGTTCAATGATATCATCGCATCAAGATTCGTTGATATAAACGTCTCTGGAGAACTTCTTATCATGAGCATTGCACAAGTGGAACGTACCGCCACCGAGTTCAAAGTGGCCGACATGTCCCTGGCCGATTGGGGCCGGAAAGAAATTATCATCGCCGAGCAGGAAATGCCCGGCCTCATGGCCATCCGCAAGAAATACGCGGCCTCGAAACCGCTCGACGGCGTGCGCATCACCGGCTCGCTGCACATGACCATCCAGACCGCGGTCTTGATTGAGACGCTGGTGGACCTGGGCGCCGGCGTTCGCTGGGCAAGCTGCAACATCTTCTCCACGCAGGATCACGCCGCGGCCGCCATTGCACGGGCGGGCGTTCCCGTTTTCGCCTGGAAAGGCGAGACCCTCGAAGAATACTGGTGGTGCACCTACCAGGCGGTGAGCCATCCCAATGGCCTCGGGCCGCAGTTGGTGGTCGATGACGGCGGCGACGTGACCCTGCTCATCCATAAGGGCTACGAGTTGGAAGAGGGCTCTGACTGGGTGAACACCCCATCCGGAAGCCACGAAGAGACCGTTATCAAGGACCTGCTCAAGAAGGTCTACGCGGAAAATCCCCGCTGCTGGCACGACATGGTGAACGAATGGCGCGGCGTATCCGAAGAAACCACTACCGGCGTGCACCGCCTCTACAAGATGCGGCAGGCAGGCAAACTCCTTGTGCCGGCCATCAATGTCAACGATTCGGTCACCAAGTCGAAATTCGACAATCTCTACGGCTGCCGCGAATCGCTTTCCGACGGCATCAAGCGCGCTACCGATGTGATGGTGGCCGGCAAGGTGGCGGTCATTTGCGGCTACGGAGACGTCGGCAAGGGCTCGGCCCACTCATTGCGCGGCTTCGGCGCGCGCGTTATCGTCACCGAAATCGACCCCATTAACGCGCTCCAGGCGGCGATGGAGGGCTACGAAGTGACTACCATCGAGGACACGCTCGGCCGCGGCGATATCTATGTCACCTGCACCGGCAACCGCGACATCATCACCCTCGAGCACATGAAGCACATGAAGGATCAGGCCATCGTGTGCAACATCGGCCACTTCGACAATGAGATCCAGGTGGACCGCCTCAACAGTGAACCTGGGGTGACGCGCACCAACATCAAACCGCAGGTGGATATGTATACCTTCCAAGATGGCCACGGTATCTTCCTGCTCGCCGAAGGCCGCCTCGTCAACCTCGGCTGCGCCACCGGCCACCCCAGCTTCGTCATGAGCAACAGCTTCTCCAACCAGACGCTGGCGCAGATCGACCTGTGGAAGAACAAGGACACCTACAAAGTGGATGTCTATACGCTGCCCAAACAACTCGATGAGGAAGTGGCGCGGCTTCACCTGGAAAAAATCGGCGTGAAGCTCACCACGCTCACTCCGGAGCAGGCCGAGTACCTCGGCGTGCCGGTGGAAGGTCCGTATAAGGCGGACCACTACCGCTACTGAACGTCGCATTGCGGCTCAGGGGCGGCCTCATATCCGGCCAGAGTGTTGGATAAGGAAAGAGACGTGTTGCATTCCCCCCCGCACCAACTTTGAGAAACGCGCCGCGCGGTTGTTCCTGCCGCCGGCGCCTTTCCTGGCCAATCCGAAGGAGCCGAAAGATTTTCCTCTCGGCCGCTGGAATCTCTATGTCGGCGGCGCCGGGTGCGCCGTGGATGGCTACCTCAATATCGACCTGATCGCGACGCCGGGCGTCGATACGGGATCCCCAACGCGTGATGACGGAAATGGAGAGAGTTCTCCTGCCCGGCGGCTATCTGCACGTGGTGACGCCGTTCTGCCATCCATTCCATGCCTACCCGCGGGACTATAGACGATTCACGATAGAGGGACTCAAGCAATTGGCGGGGCCGCTGGAGGTGATTGCAAGGGTGGCGTACGGGGCCAACGGCTACGATGCTGGTATTCGCTCTCGAATATGTGAAACTCCTGCTTCCGCTACGCATCTGGAGGGCCGCCGCGCACATCTTCCTTGGTTGGCTGCTGTTTCCTTTGCGATACCTGGACCGCCACCTCATGCGACTGCCGGAGGCGCATCGTTTGGGCAACCATTGTTATGTTTGGTTCCGGAAACCAGTCCCTCTGCCGCCTTGATCGCGTTCATCTTCGGCGCCGGATGATTCCGCCCCCATCCTGCCTCCCGCGGGGCCGGAATGGGTGGCGGCGGCGGGTTCGTGACGCACCCGCGCCGGCGAGGAAGAAATTGCGGAGCATCCCCTAAACCGTCTCCTCGTCCTCATCATCTCCGCGTTCAAAGAACCATGTAGAGGGCCGGCAATTACAGTAATATTACACTCACAACCCGCCGCCCAGGTGTATGATCAGGCCAAGACAGGAGTTAGAAATTGAGTGTTCATCCCAAGGGCGCGGGCGCGCGTGTTTTGCTCACCTCCGTGTTCGGGCCCTACGCGCAAGATGATGAGTTCGGCAGCCGCCGCGTCAACCCGATGGAGCTTTACCATAACCAGGTGACGCGCGTGCAGGGGTCTTTCTCCCTGCGCATGTTCCACCGTTCGTGGGGCATCATGATGATCCAGGAGAACATCTCGGCCCCCTGCACGCTGTTGGACTTTCCCACCCGCGAAGCATTCGAAAAGGAGCTGACCGCCCATTCCTACGACATCGTCGGCATCTCGTCCATCATCGTGAACGTCGGCAAGGTGCGCGAGATGTGCCGGATGGTGCGCCGTCTTTCGCCCCAATCGGTCATCGTGGTGGGGGGGCATGTGAGCGCCATCCCGGGTATCGAGGGAATGGTGGATGCGGACCACATCGTGCGCGGCGATGGCGTCGCCTGGATGCGCGGCTTCCTGGGCGAGGATGCGAACGCGCCCGTCCGCCACCCGCAAATCGTTTCCGGGTTCGATATCCGCACCATGGGAATCAAGGTTCCGGCTCCCGCGGGGAGCACCGCGGCCACGATCATCCCATCGGTGGGGTGTCCCATGGGTTGCAACTTTTGCACAACCTCGGCTTTCTTTGGCGGCAAGGGCAAATTCCTCAATTTCTACGAGAGAGGCAAAGACCTGTTTGAGGTCATGTGTGAGATGGAATCCTCTTTGAAGGTGAAGTCGTTCTTCATGATGGACGAGAATTTCCTGCTTTACCGCAAGCGCGCCATGGAACTTCTCGATCGCATGAAGGCGCGGGGCAAAGCCTGGTCGCTTTACGTCTTTTCATCCGCCAACGCCATCAGCAAATACACCATGAGGGAGTTGGTGGAACTCGGAATTTCCTGGATCTGGATGGGGTTGGAATCGCCGCGCTCTGGTTATGCCAAACTGAAGGGCCACGATACCGTGGCGCTGACCAGGGAACTGCGCGAGCACGGGATCAAACTGCTGGGGTCGACAATCGTGGGCCTCGAACACCACACGCCGGAAAACATAGCGGACGAAATCGAGCATGCGGTTTCGCATGAGACCGATTTCCATCAATTCATGCTGTACACTCCCGTCCCGGGAACGCCACTGCACCGGGAAATGCGGGATAAGGGCCTGCTACTGGACGTGGATTTGGCCGATATCCACGGCCAGCACAAGTTCAACTTTGTCCATCCCGCCATTTCGCGGGATGATTCCAACCGTTTCTTGAACTGGGCTTTTCTGCGGGACTTCGAACGGAATGGCCCAAGTTTGTACCGCATCTGCCGTACAACCATGCACGGGTGGAAGCGGTATCGCAATGATCTCGATCCCCGGGTGCGGGAGCGCTTTGAGTGGGAAATCCGCTCGATGAAGACCGCATACGGCGGATTGTTGTGGGCGATGGAGCGGCAACTGCGGCGGAGCAACCAGGCGATGAGCCGGCAGATCCGTGAGTTGCGCAAGGATATGGGCCGCGAATTCGGCGTGCTTACCAAAGTGGTGGCCCAGATTCTTGGACCGGCATTGCTCTGGACCAGCCAGCGGGAAGAGAAACATCTGGCGGCGGGGAAGACGTACGAGCCGGAAACATTCATCGAGCGCCGGAATTGGGTGGAGGCATAACGCCGTTACCTCGCAGTTAATCCGCGAGACGGCCTCATCTCCTCCCATAAACTGAAAACACGGAAAATCCCGGTTACAAGCTAGCCCGCAAAGGGGCCGCCGCCCTTCAAGCCCGTGCGGACTCGCAACGTGACCCGGCGGCGAGCCTCCGTTTTGCGGGCGGGTCCATATCAGAAGGGCTTGGACTCTGCGCTACCATCAGGAGGGCCACCCTATGCGACGCCTGCTCGCCTCCTGCGCTTTATTGAGTCTGGCCGCCGCCGCGGCGGAAATTCACACGGAAAGAATATTCGGGCCGGAGACGCCGACCGGCCCCTACAAGCATCCCGCCTGCATGACGGAGTTGCAGAACGGGGACCTGTACCTTGTCTACTACGGGGGCAAGGGGGAGTATGCCACGGATACCGCGGTGTACGGGTCGCGAAAGCGCGGGGGAGAGTGGAGCGAGCCGAAGGTGATCGCTCGGGATCCGTTTCGCTCGGTGGGCAACGGGGTTATCTGGCAGGCGCCGGACGGCGTGCTGTGGCTGTTCTACGTGATTCGCTTCGGCGAAACCTGGTCGCAATCGAGGATAGCTTTGAAGGTCTCGCGGGATCTCGGAGATACGTGGTCGGACTCCTCATTGCTTGCCATGCGCCAGGGCATGATGGTGCGAGGACGCCCGATCGTGCTTTCCACGGGCGAATACCTCTTGCCCGTATATCATGAGACGGGCGGCGACAGGGAGTTGGTGGGGGCGGACAGCACCTCGCTGTTTCTGCGCTATGACCCGAAGTCCCGGCAATGGAGGGAATCCGAACCGATCCGCAGCCGGATCGGCAACATTCAGCCGGCGCCCGTGGAAGTGGCGCCAGGCCACCTGATTGCCTACTGCCGCCGCGGCGGAGGTTATGGGCCCACAACGGACGGTTGGCTGGTGCGGGCCGAGTCATTCGACGGCGGGAAAACGTGGACGGAAGGGAAGGATTCGAAATTCCCCAATCCGAACGCCGCCGCTGATTTTCTGAAACTCCGGAACGGGCATCTGCTGCTGGTGTTCAACGACAGCATGACGGACCGCTCGCCGCTGACAGTGGCTATTTCCACGGATCAGGACAAGACGTATCCTTACCGGCGCAACATCGCCGAGGGCGCAAACGACTTCGCCTATCCGATTGCCTTGCAGACTTCTGATGGCGGGATTCATATTGTCTATACATCCGGCCGGCGCGGGGTGATTCGCCACGCTGTTTTCGATGAGGAGGCAATACTCCAATGGCGGCGTTGAGCGGTTCGTTCCGCCTGCAATACTTCTTCGACGTCAGCGAAGAGATTGCGGTGGAGGACTTACGGGAGCGGCTGAATCTCGAAAAAGGGGGGCGGGAACCGGGGTTCCGGCGCCAGGCGCCCGGATATGTGCGATTCGAAAAGGCGCCGGTGGAGGAGCGCCTCCCGCCGGTGAGCGCGCCAAGCGGGGAAATCCTCGCCGCGCGCGTGCGGTATTTCGATTACGGAGTGGCGTCCCTGGAGTTGGAGCTTCCCTTTCAAGGCGCGGGGTGGGACGATCTCGTCGCGCTGGCCGGCAAATGGATCGCCGAACCGGCGCTGGAATGCCTGGCGGCGGAGGCGATCCGGCGACAGGTGGAACGGATCGCGCCCTGCATGCGCAAGCCCTTTGCCCGGCAACTTACCGACGACTACGCGGTCATTGAGGTGCGGGAAGCGGCGGGTGAGGATGGCAAGGAGATCAACGCCTCCCAACTGGTGGAACAATATGGCGCGCGGATCGCGCAGATTGTCCGTGGCGAAGCGAGTCCGCTGAGCGCCGGCGAGCGGCAGGAGGTGCTGGCGTCCTCGATGAGCTATGCTCCGACAGATTTGATGGTAGCCGGCTGGACGGCGGCGTTTGTCTATGACACTTCCCCTGAGAGCGCGCAGGTGACGATTCAACTACTCGAATATGCGAACACGCAACTGCTCGAGTTCCGGCATTACGATGAAGTGCTGACGCAAGTGCTCACCGGCGTCTATGCGATGATGGACCGGAAGTCCGGCGCCTTGTGGAGGATGGGGCTGGCTCGCGAAGCCCACCGGTTGAACACCTACCGGCTGGACGTAATGGAATTAGCCGAGCGCGCGGATAATGCGATCAAGTTTCTGAGCGATATGTTTTATGCGCGCGCCTACAAACTGGCATCGGCGCGGATCGGCGTGGACGACTATCGCCGCCTGGTGGACGAGAAGATGCGGGCAGCGGGTGAGTTGTACCGGTCTCTGATGGATGAGCTACATCAGGCGCGGGCGTTTGTATTGGAGTTGATGGTGGTGATTATTCTGATGATCGAACTGGTCTTTTTATTTCGGGGGAATACTTGAATGCCTGAGGTGGTGGCGATTGATGCACATCAACAC
>JAIXKK010000141.1 GCA_026954325.1 Bryobacterales bacterium
TCTTCATCGTGGTGGCTCCGATTCTGGGGATGATGCTGGCGTATCTGCTGATGATTGGAGTGCACTGGCTGTTCCGGGAGTCGACGCCGAAGGAGATGGACGTATACTTCCGGCGGCTGCAGCTGGTGTCGTCGGCGATTTTCAGCTATTCGCACGGGAGCAACGACGCGCAGAAGACGATGGGGATCATCACGGGAGTGCTGGTGACGTCGGGGTATCTGAAGACGTTTCACGTGCCGTACTGGGTGGTGATTTCGGCGTATGCGGCAATCGGGCTGGGGACGATGAGCGGGGGGTGGCGGATTGTGCGGACGATGGGGACGAAGCTGACGCGATTGAAGCCGCGAGGCGGGTTCTGCGCGGAGGCGGCGGCGGCATCGTCGATCCTGTTCTCGACGTATCTGCACATGCCGGTGTCGACGACGCATGTGACGGCGGGCGCGATCGCGGGGGTGGGATCGATCTACCGGCCGAAGGCGGTGCGGTGGCGGATTGCGACGAGCATCTTGTGGGCGTGGTTGATGACGATTCCGGCGGCGGGGGTGGTGGGGTTTGTGATGCACCACGCGATTCACTTTGTTGTGGGGAAGTAGGGGCGGGGCTATTGGGAGATGGCACCGGCAGAGCGGGCTAAGTGTTGCCACACATGTGACAATTATTTTACTCGGCGCCGAGCGCATAAGGGATCCCTAAAGATGGTCTCAGCATCAGGAAAATACCCGAGGTGAGGTAAGGCCGGCGCTGTCCGGCATGAGAGTTCCGGACGACGCCTTTACGCCGCCTACGTTCGACTATTGTGCACTGGCAGGGCGGGCTAGCGGGAGATGGCGAAGAGGTGGCGGGCAACGCGGATGAAGAGGGTGTTGCCGGAGGCGGCTGGGGTGGCCATGACTGGTTCATTCATGGGGTTGACGGCGAGTTCCTGGTAGGTGGGCGCGACTTTGAAGACGTAGTAGACTTCTCCGTCTTCGTTGATGGCGTAGATCCGGTCGCCCGAGGCGATGAGGGAGGCGCTGGCTCCGGTTCCCTGGCCGAGGCGTTTCCGGAGGTGTTTTCCATGTGACGTGGAGGCCGGATTCGACATTCCAGGTGATGGGGAGGCTGAGGCCGGGCGCGACGCCATGGGCTTCGGGACCGCGGAAGGAAGGCCAGTTTTGGGCGGCGAGGGGGAGGGCAAGGAGCAGGAAGGCGGAGTTGAGGGGCATGGTTTTCACTGTAGAGGATTTCGGGAGGGGGGAACGGGGCGGCGATATATACTCGATTATTTTTTATCAATATTTTACCGGAAACGATAACTTCATTTGTTTTAAACACTATCCGAATTTATCAGTGGTACTCTTTATTCAATCGACATAGTCGTTTTTCGTCAGGGAGACACCAACATGATCGGAAGAAGCAGCGCGCTGCTATTGCTGGCATGGACTCTTGCCTGGGGGCAGTCGTTCACCGGGCGCATCGTGGGAACGGTTACGGACCCGAGCGGGGCGGTGATTGCGGGGGCGGCGGTGAAAGCCACACAAGCGGCCACGAATGTGTCGGTGGCGGGGGTGACGAACAGCAGCGGGAATTACTCACTGAATGAGTTGCCGCGCGGGGAGTACGTGGTTGAGGTATCGGCGGCGGGGTTCAAGCAGTTCGTAAGGAGGGGGATCGAACTGGCGATCGCGCAGCAGGCGAGGATCGACGTGCGGCTGGAGGTGGGGGCGGTGGCGGACGCGGTGGAGGTGACGGCGGACGCATCGGTGCTGGAAACGGTGGATTCGACGCTGGGGAAGGTGGTGGACAACCGGCGGATTACGGAACTGCCGCTGAACACGCGCAATGTGTTTTCGCTGCTGTACCTGACGCCGGGAGTGACGGGCAGCGTCAGTACGACGTACGGTACCGGGTACGCCATTAACGGGGCGCGGAATTCGATGCTGGACATATTGGTGGACGGAGTGAGCACGGCGCATCCGACGGTGAACGGGTTCTCGGGGAATTCGACGTTTCCTCCGGTGGAGGCGATTGCGGAATTCAAGGTGATGGGGTCGAACTACTCGGCGGAGTTCGGGCGCAGCAACGGCGGAATCGTGAACGTGGTGTACAAGTCCGGGACGAACGAGTTGCACGGGAGCGTGTTCGAGTTTCTGAGGAACTCGACGCTGGACGCCAATGATTTTTTCAACAATTTCCAGGGGCGGAAGTTGGGGAGTTTCAAGCGGAACCAGTTCGGGGCGATGGTGAACGGACCGGTGATCAGGAACCACACATTTTTCCTGGCAAGCTACGAAGGGCTGCGGGAGCGGAGTTTGGCGAATACGACCACGACCGTACCGACGGCGTTGCAGCGGAACGGCGATTTCAGCGAGACGCGGGCGGCGAACGGCAACCTGATCCGGATCTTCGATCCGTTCTCGACGCGCGCCGCGGGAAGCGGGTTCACGCGAGACCAGTTTCCGGGCAACGTCATCCCCGTGTCGATGATCGACCCGGTGGCGCGGAACGTGATCAAGTATTACCCGCAGGCGAATACGGTGACGAACGCGGTGACGAATGCGAACAATTTCTTTAATACGGGGGCGCAAAGGTTTGATCAGGATCAGTTCGACATTCGCATCGACCAAAATGTGACGGACAAGCAGAGGCTGTTCGGGCGGTTCTCGTGGCGAAACAATGAGGATGCGCCGGCGCAGTTTTTCCCGAATGACCTGACGATCGCGGAAGGGCGCGTGATTCAGGGAGTGACGCAGCCATCGGCGTCAGTGGACTATACGAACGTGATATCGCCGACGACGGTATGGACCACGCGGGCGGGGATTTCGCGTTCGATTTTCGACTATAACAACCAGGGGCTGGGGTTCAAGCCGTCGAGCCTGGGGCTGCCTGTTGGAATTGACGGGGCGGTGGACCGGCAGATGTTTCCGCGATTCGGGGCGGCGGGTTATGTGAACCTGGGCGGGAACGACCACCGCTACAGCACGTTCAACACGTTCACGCTGCTCTCGAACCTGTCGGTGGTGAAGGGCAATCACACGGTGAAGTTCGGATGGGAAGGGCGTGTGATCCGGGTGAACGTGTGGGAGGCGCGGTCGGCGGGGACATTCAATTTTAACGCGGGGTTTACGCAGGGTCCGAACCCGAACCAGGCGAGTTCGACGGCGGGCAACGGGCTGGCGCCGCTGTTGCTGGGAACGGGGACGACGGGGAATGTGCTGATCAGGAACTGGAAGAACGTTGCGGCGCAGAGCCTGTACCACGGCTTGTACTTTCAGGATGACTGGCGGGTGAGCAAGAAGCTGACGTTGAATCTCGGGTTGCGGTATGACCTGGATTTGCCGCGGACGGAGCGGTATAACCGGATGAACTGGTTTGACCAGACGGCTCTTTCGCCGCTGGCGGGAAAGGTGCCGGGCTATCCGGACCTGCGGGGAGGGGTACGGTTTGTGGGAGTGGACGGGAACCCGCGCACGCAATTCAACCGCGATCTGAACAACGTGTCGCCGAGGATCGGATTTGCCTATGAACTGGATGGCAAGACGGTGATTCGCGGGGCGTACGGGCAGTTCTTCGGGCCCTCGCGGCAAGCGGCGCAGGGGACGGTGGGCCCGTTCGGGTTCCGCGTGGAGTATGAGTGGGTGACGACAACGGACGGGATTACGCCGTTCAACCTGCTGCGCAACCCTTACCCGGAGGGATTCCGGGCTCCGACGGGGGCGGCGGACGGGTTGCTGACGCAGGCGGGGGCTAATTTGCAGGCGTTCTGGCCGGATTCTCCGTCGCCGCTGAACAAGATGTGGAACGTCACGATTCAACGGGAACTGCCGGGCGGGATCCTGTTTGAGACGGCGTATGTGGGGAACCGGGGAACGAATCTGAGCAGCAGTTCGGAGTCAGGGATGGACTTCAACCAGCTTGACCCGAAGTATCTGTCGATGGGTTCGGCGTTGAACCAGAGGGTGGAGAACCCGTTTTATGGAGTGGTGAACAATGGAGTGCACCTCTCGCCGACGATTGCGCGGGGGCAGTTGTTGCGGCCGTACCCGCAGTTCACGAGCATTGTTCCGCTGTACTATCCGGGATCGAATTCGATCTACCATGCGTGGCAGAACACGTTCAAGCGGAGGTTCGCGCAGGGATTCCTGTTCGAGGGAAGTTACACGTGGGCGAAGATGATCGATACGGGGGAGAGCCACCAGAACACGTACGACATTCAAGCGAGCCGGGCGTTGTCGAACCAGGATGTGGCGCACCGTTTCGTCGGCAGCGTGTTGTATGCGCTGCCGATCGGGCGGGGACATGCGCTGCATCTGGGGAGTTCGCGGCTGGGCGAGATGATCGTGGGCGGCTGGCAGGTGAACGGGATTGTGACGTTCCAATCGGGGACGCCGCTGGCCTTGTCGGCGAACAATACATCCGGCCTGTTCGCGCCGCTGACGCTGCCCAACAACAACGGGCATAGCGGGAAGAAGACCGGTGCGGTGGAAGACAGGCTGGACGGTTATTTCGATAAGGGCGCGTACAGCCAGCCCACGGCGTTCACGTTTGGGAATCTGGGGCGCTATCTTCCGGATGTGCGCAGCGATGGGGTGAGGAATTGGGATCTCTCGCTGTTCAAGGAGTTCGCGGTGACGGAGCGGGTGATGAGCCAGTTTCGCGCGGAGTTTTTCAACGCGTTCAACACGCCGCGGTTCGGGAATCCGAACACAAGCGTCACGGCGGCGGCGTTCGGGGTGGTGACGAGCCAGGGGAATGCGCCGCGGCAGATTCAATTCGGGCTGAAGTTCCTGTGGTAGGCGGGGTGCTATGGGTTCTCGCCGACGCCGAGAGCGCAGAGATTTTGGGGTGGTTAAGATGGGCAGTATATGGATGCGATCCTGTTGTTGCGTGAGGTGTCCTCGGCCTATCGCGGTTTGAAGAGCCTGGCGGTTGAGGCGGTGATGGTTACGGAGTCCGGCGATGAGGATCTCCGCAGGCGGGAAGAGCAGCGGGTGCGCTTTTTCTACAAGGCTCCGGACCGGATCCGCTACGAACCATGTGGGAAGAAGGGAACCGTGGAGGTAAATGACGGCGAGCATCTGCACACCTGCTTCCTCTTGCCTGGGCCTGGAGGCGGAGCGCCGTATTATAGAACCGCGACGGCGGAGATGTGCTGGCTGCCGCACCGGTTCCGGCCGGAGTTTCCGCTGAGCAACGAGCCGGTGTTTCTTTTCGCGGGAATTGAGGAGCGGGTGGCGAAGGCGGAGGTGTTGCGCGAAGAGGATGGGTGTTACGTTGTATCGGTGGCGTACGAGCCTTCGCCTCACCCGGGTGTGATCGCCGGCGGGCCAGTCCTGTATTGGGTGCATCCCGAAACGTGGATGGTGATGCGGCGGCAGGGCGACCTTGGGCATCGGTTTCCGATGGGGGACGAGGTCCAATGGAGCCGGCATACGGTTATGGTGAGGACGATGGGGTTGAACGAGAGGCTGCCGGAGGAGACGTTCCGCTTTACACCGCCGGCGGAGGCGGTGCTGGCAGGCGGCCGGTCGGGGACTGGGGGAGGCAGCGGCACGGCGTTTTCGGCGGGCGGCCCGGATGGTCCGCGGCGATTGGAGCATCGGGGCTGGCATGAGTGGGATGGTGAGACGCTAGTGGATCATTCGGTGTGGAAGACGCGCGGGGTGACTCTGAATTTCGAGCGGCGGATGATTTTTTCGACCGATGGGAAGGAGGTGCGCGTGGAGGAACGCATACGCGGTCCGTTGGGGGAGGTGAAGGGAGAGTTCCGGCTGGGGGCGGGTTAGGGACGCCCTGATGCCGGCATCGGAAAGTATCTCGCGGAGCTTCGGGGTGAGCCCTTATTTTATCGGACTGATCCATGCAGGAGGGAACTTTTTGGGGGTGTGGGCGGTTAGGTAACGAATTTTCGCGGAGACGCTGAGGGCGCAGAGTTTTGGGAAGTTTGGGGGTCCGGCCCTTCCCAGCGGTAGCGGCGATGTGCATTTAAGCGCCGATGTTGGAATGAAGCATCGCGTGAGGCGGGCGATGCGAAGGTTATTCGACCTTCTCGAGGATGACGGCCGTTCCATCGTAGTCGCCGGTGAGGCGGAAGGAGAGGCCGTGGTCCATGAGCCAGGCTCCGCTGAGTTCGGGGGTGGGGAGTTCGAGTTTTTCCGGATCGAGAGGATGGAGCCGGTAGACGGCTTTTTCGTCCAGGCCGGCGAGGCGGAGCGGGGGGACGGGGTAGCCGAAGCGCTGGGCCTCGAGGAGGGCGAAGACGACGGACTGCTTCCCGTCTTCAGAGACGTACTGATTGGCGGTGAAGTCTCCGGCGCGGGGGGAGGCGAGGCGGTAGAGATTTCCGGTCTGGATGGTTGGGCGGACGGATTTGTACCAGGCGATCATGCGTTTGGTGAAGTCGAGATCCGCGGCGGACATTTTGCTGAGGTTGTTACCGATGCCGAGTGATCCCTGCATGGCGGCGAGGAAACGGAAGGCGAGGGGGGTGGAACGGTGGTTGAAGTTGGGGACATCGGTGACCCAGGCCATCATGACGCGGGCGGGGTAGGCGTAGGAGAAGCCCTCCTGGATGCGGAGACGGTCTAGGGCGTCGGTGTTGTCGGAGGTCCAGACCTGATCGGCGCGGCGGAGGATGCCGAGGTCGGCGCGTCCGCCGCCGCCGGAGCAGGATTCGATTTCGAGGTTGGGGTGTTTGCGGCGCAGGCGATCGATGATCTCATAGAGATTGCGGGTGTACTGGATGTAGAGTTTTTTCTGATCGGCTGGGGGGACTTCGGGCCAGCCGGGCCCGGTCATGTTGCGGTTGGCGTCCCACTTGAGGAACTGGATGCCGTTGTCCGTGACGAGGCGGTCGAGGACGGTGAAGAGGTGCTCTTTTACGTCGTCACGGGCGAGGTTGAGCATGAGTTGATTGCGCTGCTCGCCGCGGGGGCGTCCGGGCTGGTGGAGGGCCCAATCGGGGTGGGCGCGATAGAGATTGCTGTCGGGATTGACCATCTCGGGCTCGACCCAGAGGCCGAAGTCCATGCCGAGGTTGCGGACGTGATCGATGAGGGGTTTGAGGCCGCGGGGGAACTTTTCGCGGTTGACGGTCCAGTCGCCGAGACCGGCGCGGTCGTCGTTGCGGGCTCCGAACCAGCCGTCGTCCATGACGAAGCGCTCGACGCCGAGTTTGGCGGCTATGGTGGCGAGCGCTTTCTGGCCCTCTTCGGTGACGTGGAAGGTGGTGGCTTCCCAGGAGTTGTAGAGGACGGGGCGCAGGCGTTTATCGGGGAGGATTTCATCGCGGGTGAAGCGGTGGAGGAGGCGGGAAGCTCCGCCGAAGCCGTGGGTGGTGAAGCCCGCGTAGAAGGAAGGGGATTCGAGGGATTCGCCGGGTTGGAGAGGCCAGGCGAAATCGAAGGGGTTGTAGCCACCGGTGACGCGGACCTGGCCGTGGGTGGATTGTTCGACAGTGAGGCGCCAGTTGCCGGACCAGGCGAGGGCTCCGAACCAGACGGGGCCGTTTGATTCGGTGGCACGTCCGGAATCGAGCATGAACCAGGGGTTGGCCTGGTGGGAGGTGAGGCCGCGGCGACTTTCGAGGATTTTCTGTCCGGGGCGGATGGGTTCGCGCTCGAGTTGCCACTCGCCGGCCCAGCGGCCGAAGGTGGTGGTGAGGCGGTAGGAGGAGTCGAGGGGGAGATTCCAGACGCCGGATTGGAGGCTTTCGACGGTGACGGGGTGGGTGGTGCTGTTTTGGATGGAGGCCTTCTTTTCGAGGATGCCGGTGGGGGAGATGCGGTAAGCGAGGGTGACGCGGATGTTGTCGATTTTGTCTTTGAGGTGGATGGTGAGGGCGCCGTTCTGGATGGAGTTGGTGGCGTATTGGAGGATGACCTCGCTGACGCCATCGGCGCGGGTGAGTTTGAGGCAGGTTTCAAGGTGGCGGCCGCCGCCCCAGGCGGGATATTCCTCGGGGGTGGTCATGCCGGGGGTGTCAAAGCTGGCCCAGGGAAGCCCGGTGTGGGGGGAGGTGAGATCGGCGTCGCGCCAGAGGCGTGGTCCCCAATAGACCTGCTGGAGTTGATTTTCGTTGTTGACGCCGAAGACATAGCTGACGCCGGCGGCGGAGAGATGCCAGAGTTTGGGGGAGGCGAGGTAGCGGATTTCGGCGTGGAGAGGGAGAAGGGGGGCGAGGAGGAGGAGGGAGGCGAGGACGGGCGGCTTCAGCATCACAATCGTCACGATATCAGAGTGACGCATACGGGGCGAGGATCTAAGATAATAGGTAGATATGCGCTTGCAGTACCTGTTTCCGCTTACGATTTCCGTGGCCAGTCTGTTCGCGGCTGACGTCACCACCATTGAGGAGATTGTCGCCAAGGTGAATGGCGATATTGTCACGCGCACGGAACTCGCCCGCAGCCGGGCTCAATTAGAGGCGGAGTTGCGGCAGCAGAAGTTGACGGGGGCGCAACTGGAGCAGGCGGTGAAGGAACGGGAAGGGCAGATGCTGCGGGACCGGATTGATCAGCTTCTGCTGGTGCAGAAGGCGAAGGATCTGAATATCAACGTGGAGGCGGAGGTATCGAAGCAACTGGCGGAGATTCAGAAGAAGCTGAACATCGCCGATACGGAGAAGTTCCAACAGGCGGTGCGGGACAACCTGGGGACGCCGTTCGAGGACTATAAGAATGAGATGCGGAACAGCCTGCTGACGGACCGGGTGATCCGGCAGGAGATCCAGGTGAACGTGCCGCGGGCGGACGTGCAGAACTACTATAACGAGCACAAGGCGGAGTTCGTGCGGGACGAGCGGATCTTCCTGGGGGAGATCTTCCTTTCGACAGAGGGGAAGAGCGCGGCGGCGGTGGCGCAGATTGAGAAGAAGGCGAAGGATCTGACGGCGCGGGCGAAGAAGGGAGAGAAGTTTCCGGAACTGGCGCGGGACAATTCGGACTCACAGACGGCGCAGAGCGGAGGCGACCTGGGTGGATTCAAGAAGGGCGAAATGAATCCGGCGATCGAGAAGATGCTGTGGGATAAAGAGAGGAATTACGTCACGGATCCGATCAGGCAGCCGAACGGATTTTTGATATTGAAGGTGATGGAGAAGCACCAGGCGGGACAGGCGAGCCTGGAGGAAGTGGAGAACGAGATTCAGAACCGCCTGTTCTCGACGCGGTTTCAGCCGAAGATCCGCGAGTATCTGACCAAGCTGCGGGAAGAGGCGTTTCTGGAGATCAAGCCGGGGTATCTGGATGCGGGCGCGGCGACGGGGAAAGACACGAAGTGGAACGATCCGGCGCAACTCAAGCCGGAGACGGTAACCAAGCAGGAAGTGGCGAACCGTGCGCGCATGAAGCGGCTGCTGTTCGCGATTCCGATTCCCGGAACCACCACGAGGCCGAACGCCGAGGCGATGACCTCGAGTTCGAAAGTGGTAAAGAAATAAGAGCAGAGAAGAAGGAAAGACGAGGCACGGGCGGTCCCGTGCGCGATCTATTGCGTTCATGAAATCTCCCTACGTAGCGGAATTGCAGCCGAGCCAGGTGATAACGGCGACGTTTCTGGTGCAGCACAAAGACATCCGGCAGAAGAAGACGGGCGAGCCTTATCTTTCCCTGGTGCTGGGGGACCGGACGGGCGAGGTGGACGCCAAGATGTGGGACAACGTCGAGGAGGTGATGGAGACCTTCGAGCGGGACGATTTCGTGAAGGTGCGCGGGCTGACGCAGATCCACCAGAACCGGCTGCAGTTGACGGTCCAGAAATTGCAGCGCGTGGACGAGCGCGCGGTGGAGTTCGCGGATTATTTTCCCGCCTCGACGCGGGACCCGGAAGAGATGTTCGGGGAGTTGAAGCAAATTGTGGCGGGGTTTGGGAATGCGCACCTGAAGGCGCTGTGCGAAGCCTTTCTGGAAGACGCGGAGATCGCGCGGCTGTACAAGACGGCTCCGGCGGCGAAGACGATGCACCACGCGTATCTGGGCGGGTTGATCGAGCATGTGCTTTCGATGTGCGCGCTGGCGCGGTTCAGCGGGGAGCACTACAAGGTGGACGTGGATCTGCTGATGACGGGAGTGCTGCTGCATGACATCGGCAAGATTTACGAATTGACGTATGACCGGAGCTTCGGGTATTCGACGGAAGGGCACCTGCTGGGGCACATGTTCATCGGGTTGCGGATGCTGGATGAGAAGGCGCGGAAGATCGGGGAGTTTCCGCCGAAGCTGCGGACGCTGCTGGAGCACATGATTCTGAGCCATCACGGGCAGTTGGAATTCGGGTCGCCGAAGATGCCCCTTTTCCCCGAGGCGCTTTTGTTGCATCATCTTGATAATTTGGATTCGAAGATGGAAGCAATGCGGCACTCGCTCGAGAGAGACCGGTCCCTCGAAGGATTTTTCACGGGCTACAATCCGGCGCTGGAGCGGCAGGTGTTAAAGAAAGAGAAGTATCTGCGGCCTCCGGCTCCGCCGGCCGGGGCGGCCGATGGGGGCGGGAATGCCGGGACGGCGGCCGGGCGGGTGGAGGCGCAGGGGCGAAAACCGGCTCCGGCGTCGATGTTCGCCGAAAGATTGAAGCAGGCGCTGAAGGAACCGAACGGAAAGGAATAACATGCGGCAGCCGCGGCAGCCCAAGGAGATCCCACCGCCGCTCGAGTTGGAGTGTCTGAAGGCGCTGTGGGCGATAGGCGAAGGGAACGTGCGCGCGGTGCAGGCGCAATTGGAGGCGCGGCGCAAGCTGGCGTACACGACGGTGATGACCTTGCTCGACCGGCTGGTGAAGAAGGGCGGAGTATCGCGGCGGAAGGCGGGGAGGGCCTTCATTTACTCTCCGGTGCTGGACCGGGAGACGCTGCGGCGGAAGGCGATCGAGGAGTTGGCGGAGGCGTTGTTCGAGGGATCGGAGCAATTGTTGTTACGGTATGTGAACGGGAAGGACGGCGGGAAGATGGGGGCGGTGGTGGAAGTGGAGGAGCGGTTGGACGCGGCGCTGCTTTAGGGGAAGGGGCGAGGTAGATCCGGGCGATTGAGGGTACTGGGACCAGGACTAAGATTCCCCTAAAGTGTCTCTCTCCCCATGCCGATGGAAGGGGCATGAGCAGGAACTTTCTGTTCGCGCTATCCCTATTGGCCGGGATGGCTGCCTCGGCCACGGCGCAGGACAAGACCGTCGCGACAAAGATATTCACGGATCCGAACGGGTTGCGGTTTTGGGTGGACGGGATTCCTTATAAGAGCGCGCAGGTCTTCTTGTGGCCCACGGGGACGAAGCACACGATTTCGATAGAACAGAGCCAGATGATCTTTCCGGGGACGCGATGGAATTTCACGGCGTGGCAGGATTCGACGGGGGGGCTGACGCAGACAGGGGAGGCGATCACGGTTACGGCGGACACGTCGTTAACATACGTAAAAGCCTCGTTTACCACGGAATATCTGTTGCAGGTGCTGTTCTATTCCTGTTCGGCGGCGAATGTGGGGGATTGCCATCCACCGGGGACGGTAGCGGTGGGAGGGGCGATGGCGACAAGCGACGTGCAGCAGTGGGTGGCGGCGGACACGCCGATTACGCTGCAGGCCTATCCGAATCCGGGGTTTGTGTTTGTGGGGTGGGGGTCCTCGGGTAACTATTCGACATCGCCCTTCTACACCCATACGATGAAGGGGCCGGTCACCTTCGCGAACTTCTTCGAGGGCGCCAAGCGGGTGACGCTCTATTCAGATCCGGCCGGGTTAATGGTGGCTCCGGACCGGACGCCGACGAAAACGCCGGCGGACCTGGATTGGGCGCAGGGAAGCAAACACGTGTTGGGGGCGGTTTCGCCGCAATCGGAGATTCTGAACGGGGATGCTCTGTGGGTGTTCAAGGAATGGAGCAACGGAGGCGGGCAAAACGCGGTCTACACGGTGGACCGGACGAACGTGCCGGAGAGTCTCACGGCGCGGTTCGTGCGCGGGGCGCGGGCGAGCTTCGTGACGAATCCGGTGGGGCTGAAGCTGAAGATTGACGGGAGAGACAACTGGCCGGCCTATAACTTCGTGTGGGGCGTGGGGATGAAGTACCAGATTTCGGCTCCGGCGGAGCAGGTGGATGTGAAGGGGCGCAAGTGGGTGTTCACGGGATGGTCGAACGGAGGGCCGGCGGAGCAGGAAGTAACGATTCTGGACAGCCATGTGCAGACGGGGTTCCGGCTGATTGCGAACTTCGAGCCGCGGAATAAGGTGACCATTTCGACGAACCCGCCGGGGCTGCCGGTGGAGGTGAACGGGAAGGAGTGCCGCGGGACGTGTTCGGCGGAGGGGGCGGAAGGAGAGCAGATCCTGTTGAAGGTTCCAGGGTCGGTACCGATTTCCGATGACAGCCGGTTTGATTTCGTATCGTGGTCGGACCAGGGCAGCCAGAACCGGACGTACACGATCCCGGCTATTGGGGAAACGAAGCTGGTGGCGAATTTCAAGAACATGTTCCGGCTGACGGCGGTGGCGGACCCGGGAAGCGGAGCGGCGTTCCAGGCGCAACCGGAATCGGCGGACCGGTTCTATGAGACGAACACGGCGGTGATGGTGACGGCGGAAGTCGCGAAAGGGTACCGGTTCAAGAGATGGGAAGGAGATCTGACGGGAGCCTACCGGTCCGGGACGGTGGTGATGAGCGTGCCGCGCGTGGTGCGGGCGCTGCTGGACATTACGCCGTATACGGAGGACGCGGGGGTAAGGAATGCCGCGGGAGAGACGCCGGATGTGGTGGTGGCTCCCGGATCGATCGCGTCGATTCTGGGAGTGAACCTGTCGGGGAGCTATGAAGTGGGGCCGGGGAATCCGCTGGCGCAGACGATTCAGGGAGTGACGGTACGGTTGCAGAACCGGTATCTGCCGCTGGTATTCGTTTCGCCGGGGCAGATCAACGTGCAAGTTCCCGGCGACTTGCCGGAGGGGGATTACAAGCTGGCGGTCAAGTGGGACAGCTATCCGGAAACGGCGACGGCGATGCGAGTGGCGAGGAACGCGCCGGGGTTGTTCCAGAAGAAGGTGGACGATCAGTATTTCGCCGCTGCGGCGCATGACGATGGCAGCGATGTTGCGCCATCCGCTCCGGCCAAGGCTGGGGAGACGGTGACGCTGTACGGCACGGGATTCGGGCCTTATGACCGGCTTGCGCCGGACGGGTTCCCGCTTCCGGACAATCCACCGTATCCGCTGGCGGACACGGTGGAGGTGCTGGTGGGAGACACGGCGGCTCCGGCGGTTTGGGCGGGAGGCGTGCCGGGACAGATTGGGACGGCGATGGTGCGATTCGCGCTGCCGGACGGCGTCCAGGCGGCGAACGGCGGGGCACAGGTGCGGTTGCGGATCAACGGAAGAGAGAGCAACACGGTTCTGCTGGCCGTGCAATGATCGGGGGGCGGGGGGAATAGGCGGCGTTGGGATCAGCATATAGATAGCGGGAGTATTGCGCCGGAGAGTACGATGGGAGCAGATACTCCGACTGCGAAAGGGCTGAAGGATGCTGATCAGGAAACGTAAGGGCTGGGAAATTCCCGAACGCGAGGCGACACCGGAGAGCGTGTACTGCCGCCGCCGGGAGATCCTGCTGGGCGCTGGATTTCTCGGATTGGAGGGCCTGGTACCGGCGGCCGAAGGGAAGAGACCGCTGTATCCGGCAAAGCGCAACCCGGAATTCACGTTGGACCGTCCGGTCACGGAGGAGTGGGCGGCGACGGGCTACAACAATTTCTACGAATTCGACCCGCAGGACAAACAGGCGGTGAAGGATAAAGTGGGGTCCTTCGTCATCAGTCCATGGAAGATGGAAGTGACGGGACTGGTGCACAAGCCGAAGACGTTTGACTTGGACGATCTGTTGGACATGTTTCCGCTCGAGGAGAGGTTGTACCGGATGCGGTGCGTGGAAGCATGGTCGATGGCGGCTCCGTGGACAGGATTCCCGTTTTCGAACCTGGTGAAACTGGTGGAGCCGAAGGCGGAAGCAAAGTATGTCCGGTTCTGGAGCGCGAGCAAGCCGAAGGAGATGCCGGGGATGCGGAGCACGCCTTGGTATCCGTGGCCCTTTTTTGAAGGACTACGGATGGACGAAGCGATGAATCCTCTGACGATGATGGTGACGGGGGTGTACGGGAAGCCGCTGCCGAAGCAGAACGGGGCTCCGGTGCGGATTGTGACGCCGTGGAAGTACGGCTACAAGAGTCCGAAGTCGATTGTGAAGATCGAGTTCGTGACAAAAGAACCGCCTACGTTCTGGAATAAGCTGCAATCGAGCGAATACGGATTTTATTCGAACGTGAATCCGCACAAGCCGCATCCGCGGTGGTCGCAGGCGAGCGAGAAAGTGATTCCGAACATGGAGCGGAGGCCAACGCTGCTCTACAACGGGTACGAGAAATACGTGGCGGGACTTTACAACGGCAAGGAATTCTGAGCACTGGCCGTGCGGCATGGCGCCTGGCGCGCAGCGGCTGTGCTCCATGATTCGAGGAAACGTTGACGAATGTTCCCTGGAGTGCACTGGCCGTGCGGCATGGCGCCTGGCGCGCAGCGGCCGTAATTTAACTCAAATCATCGCGAGCGAAGCATCGCGAGGGAATGCCCTTCGTAGTCCGCGCCTTCGCCAGGTTGCGCCTGGCTGAGGGCCGCCCACGCTTACGTCTTACCGGCCCCGCAACGCTTCGTTCCGGCTCACCTCGCACGATGTCGGGGGTGATTCAGGGCCGGGAGCCTGGGACCATTCTCCACCTCTCATCCCACCCGAAAGCGCGCACAGCCTTGTCGTTCGCGATGGCGCCGTCGCCCTCAGCGATGTTGTAAACGCCGGGTTCGCCGCGGTTCACCGCGAGTTCGGCCGCTTTCGCAGCCGCGTCGACGTGTACGGAGCCTGGTGCGGCAGGTGAGCCGAAACCTGTTCCGGGCCCGTAGAGCAGTCCGTAACGCAGGACAATTCCTTCGAACGGCGCCTCGAGGACCTGTCGTTCGAGGCTCACAACGCCTTTGACCGTACCGCCCCAAGCGGGGTCGGCGGCGGCGATAAGCGGATCAGCCTCGCCATGCGGCAGCGGCCCGGCCGCGTAAACCAAGGCGATGCTCTGGGCGACCATTCGCCTGGCGCCGGCGGCGACGGCAGCCGAAACGAGATTGCGCGTACCCTCGTCGCGAACACGCGCATTCCGGACCAATGCCTCCGTCATTTTGTCGGCGGCGAGACCCGGAGGCAGATCCGTCAGTTGATGGATCACGATCTCCGGCCTGACTTCAAGCATGATCTTGCGCAGCGCGTCGCCATCGAACACGTCGACAACCACGGGTTCGACGCCCAGTTCACGCAGAATAGCGGTCTTCGCGACAGAGCGTGTCGTTCCTACCACGCGCCACTGGCCCGCGACCAGCAGGGGCGCCAATCGCCTGCCGATAACTCCCGAAGCACCCGCGAGAAATACGGTTCGTTCCAAAACAGATCTCCTGGGGCGCGCCGCCCGGCCGCTCCCCACCGGGAGCAGGCAAACGTTCGCCGAAAAATACAGGGTCGTCTCAATGTAGCCTGCTCCGCGGCCACGGAACAAGTTCGCTTCTTCTTCGGCTTGTTTGACGGTATCCTTGACCTCATTCTTGAGGAGGGCTTGGGTTCGATGCGTAAAGGCTTGGGCGTTGGAGGGAGATGTTGCGTAGCTTCCAGGCGGCGAGGATAAGTTCGTCGAAGACGAGGAGTTCGGCATCCCCCTTGGGAGTGAATTCGGCGAGGAGGCGGGCGCTGGGAGGTGAAGCCGTGAGTGCGGGCGTTCCGGGAGGAGCGGGCTTTGCCTTCGGGGATAACGGGGCCTTGGGACCTGGCTCCGTTGCCGCGAGCGGCGTCGCTATGAGCTTGACTGATGGTGGACATAGGGTTGAACTCTGGCCTGGTTTTACCACGCGGAGGTTTCAGGATTTGCGGGGTGGGTTTGTAAGTGGTTGTGGAGGAAGGGCGAAATATTTGTGGATTGAAGGGGAACGCACAGTTTCGGAGTTGAGGCGCTTGGAACGCGCCGCGGGCTCCGCTGGTGCTTCGGCTAACGGTAAGAGCGGTTATTGTTTAGCGTGACTGGAGGTGCAGCGGCTGGTCGAGCCGGAAGGTGAGGACGGTCTCCGAGGGTACTTTGACCCGGCTTCCACGGGTGAGGACCTGGGTGGCTCCTCCCGCGGCGGCTCCGGCGGCGGCTCCGATGGCGGCTCCTCTGCCGCCTCCGGCGATGGCTCCGAGGAGGGTGCCGAGGACGGCTCCTCCGCCGACCATTTCGGCGGTGCGGCGATTCTTACCGAGGCCTTCGCGGCTGGAGCGCTGGACGTCTTCGGTGCTGACGTTGTACGGGCGGCCGGAGATGGTGACGGAATCGAGGTCGAGGGCGAGTTGAGGGGTTCCAACGCCTCCGGAGGACGACTTGCGGATGATGAGGCGGGCATCGGATCCCCTGGGGATGAGGGCGGTCCCATCCGTGCCGAGGACGTCACGGTCAATGACGGCGGAGAAGGTGGCGCCTTCGGGGGCGCTGGATGAATCGATGTTTTCATTGGTGCGGACGGCAATTTCCGTGCCCGCGGGCAGGGTGGGGGCGACGGAGGAAGACAACGTGGACGGCAAGGGGGATGAGGAAGAGGCCTGTCCGTCGCCGAAAGTGATGGATTGGATGTCGGAGATGTTGTAGCTCCGAGTTGCGCCGTTCTGATCGAGGAAGGTGATGACGCGGCTGGCGCCGCCGAGGAACGTTCCGGAAACAATGAGGCCGTTGCGCAGTTTGAGTTGATCGGAAGCGGCCCAGAGGAGGGAGGGGGCGAGCAGGCAGACCAGAGTCGCGAGTTTCATGATGACACCTCGGTTTTATGGTAGCTCGCCTTCGATGCCGCGCTGTAGTCTTTAAACGATTCCGAACGATTCCGAAGCCCTGGCGGCTGGGACGAACCGTGAGCAGAGCAAGGCGCCCGGCGGCAGTGATGAGGCGGGCGACGGGATAGAGGGCAAGGAGGGCACGGACGCCGTGATGGCGATGAAGGCTTCCGCGCGGGACTCGACGAAGGCGTGGACGGCCTGGCGGAGGGTGGAAACGGACGGTGGAGACCATGGGAGGCGGGGCTGTGAACTTGCGTTTGCGGCCGGGCCGCCTGGCGACGATGAGGCGCTCGCGGCCGCGCGTCAACGGACGGGGCTGGTTGGGTTTGCCCGGAAGGGGGCGTGGAGTTTTCGGCGAGCACGAGGAGTCCGGCGATTTCGAGGGATGGACTAGAGCGGCCGGGCTGGGGACGGGTGACGGCGGATTCCGTAGTGAGATTCCCGAGGTAAGATACCGCGGATAATAAAAGGACTCCGAATCGAAACTATAATCTGGAGGTGGCGTGTGGTAGTGATGCGAAAGCGTAGTATCCGTTTTCGTCGCGCCGGAGAGCCGCAGCAGCTACGGAGAGAGGGCGGGGACGTAGGAGTAAGGGGGTGATTTGTGGATTTTCCGACCCCTTTGGAGGCTACCCGTAAAGTCAACCGTGTCTCCATGTTAGAAGGGAAAGAGGGCTGCGCGGAGGAGGATTTCCACGGCTTTTCCACACGCTTTGCACTTCTCTTCAAGCGTTATAAAGCTAGTGGTTTCAGCAAGCTGCGAGGATATTGAAAAGCCGGACTTTTTCTCTTGACTCGATTTGCCGTTCGCCGTAAGATCCAAATCAAACGAAGGATTTGTACGGATGCGAAACCGTCGAATCTGATTCTCCCAAAAACGTCCCCTGGTGAAGAGCCAGGGTCAAATCGTGCAAATGCTCACCTTCGGGTGAGCATTTTGCTTGAGGGGAGGCGTGGGAGGCGCTGGCAAGCGATTATTGATTTCCGGTCCGACCTATTCCGGCCGTGGAACTTTCCGCAGTGACGGAACGTCACTCAGTACGTCGCAAACCTGAAGTCTGTGTACATTCCTGTCGTGTAGACGATAATGGATGTAGCAAAGGTCACCCCTGCCGTGAGACTACACCCCTGTATTCCAGTGTTGCTAACTTTCGCCGCGGCGATCAGCGCCTCCGGCCAGACAATGAATCGTCCGAAAGCGGGTCCTGTCGCCATCATGAGGTCCTCGGAGTTGAAGCCGGGGATGAAGGCGACGGCCTGGACGGTTTTCGAGGGAACCACGCCGGAAGCGGTACCGGTGGAGATCATCGGGCTGTGGAAGAACGCCTGGGGACCGCGCCAGGACATCATCCTGGGGAAGATGGGCGGGAAGGCGCAACGGACGAACGTAGCGGGCGGCATGAGCGGGAGCCCGGTGTACATAGACGGGAAGCTGATCGGGGCGGTGGCGCTGCGGTTGAGCGTGTTTTCGCCGGACGCGATCTGCGGGATCACGCCGATCGAATTGATGTTGGAAATCAAGGACTTTGACAAGTCGCGGCCGAGTGATGGGAAGGCTCCGGACAAGCCTGGGACGCGGGCGGGGCTGGAGGTCCCGGGCGAACTGTTGGCGAAAGTGGTGGAAGCGAGGGCTTCGGGGGCCGTGGTAAGCGGGGTCCCGCTGATGACGCCGATCGAGACGCCGCTGACGCTGGCGGGATTCAATGAAGGAACGTTGAGGGAGTTCGGGCCGCTGATGCGGCAGATGGGACTGAACCCGGCGCAGGGAGGGGCGAGCGGAGCGCTGCTGAGCCCGAAGCCGGCGGCGGGTTGGCAGACGGCATTGCAGCCCGGGGACCCGGTGGCGGGGGTGCTGGTATCGGGCGATATGTCGATGACGGGGTTGGGAACGGTTTCGTACAACGACGGTCGGCGGGTATTGGCGTTCGGGCACCCGTTTTTCAATCTGGGGCCGGTAGAGATGCCGATGGCGAAGGGCGAGGTGCTGATGACGCTGGGTTCGGCGTTCCAGCCGAACAAGATCGCCAACGCGACGGAGATCGTGGGGGCGCTGCACCAGGACCGGCATTCGGGGATTATGGGGGTGCTGGGAGACACGGCGGAGATGATTCCCGTGTCGCTGAAAGTGAGAAGTTTCACCGACAAGGACAAAGTTGAGAAAACAAAGGAGTTCCAATTCCACGTCTTTGTCCAGCAGAAATGGACGCCGTTTCTGATGATGATCACGCTGTTCAATTCGATCAGCGGGGTGAACGACTTTTCGGACGAGGTAACGTACCGTTTCAGCGGGAACGTGGAGATGGACGGGCATCAGCGGTTGACATTGACGACGATGCAGGCTCCGAGCGAACTGCCGGTGCCGGCTCCGATGGTGCTGGCGGGCTGGTGGGCGGACAAATTCAACCGGTTGTTTCTGAACGCGGTACAGACGCCGAAGCTGAGGAGGGTGGACGCGACGGTGGACCTGCTGCCGCAAAGGCGGATCGCGACGATTGACAACGCGTGGCTGGCGCAGACGGAGGTGGCTCCGGGGGCGACGATCACGGGGAAGGTATTCCTGCGGCCGTTTCGCGGAGAGCGGATGGCGCGAGAGATCCAGATCCACGTACCGGAAAGCCTGGCGAAGGGGACGCACCGGATTCTGTTGAGCGACGCGGACACGCTGAACCGGATGCAATCGGCGGCGGGGATGGCGAACCGGTATATCGATATTCCGCAGACGGTATCGCTGATCAACCAGGAGCGTTCGAATAACAAGCTGTACGTATCGCTGATCGAGGCGAGGCCGACAGTGTTCACGGAAGACAAGACGATGCCGAGCCTGCCGGCGTCGGTTTTGAACGTGCTGCAAAGCGGGCAGACGCAGAACCATACGTTCATCACGTCGGGCGAATCGGCGACGGAGCAGGAATCCATTCCTTTTGATTTTGTAGTCAACGGAAGCTACAACCTGAAGATCACGGTCAAGTAATCACTCATGCAAAAAACCTGTTCGCTGTACCTCGCGGGACTCGCGGTGGCAGTATGCGGCTATGCCGTGGAGACGAAATTCTGGCAGCAGTATGAGGCGGCCGATTATGAGAAGGCAACGTTGCACGATATTTCGTTGAGGAGCGACGGACGGCTGAGGCTGGCTCCGGTGTTCCGGGAGATCTACGACACGTCGGCGGCGTATCTGTGGGCCGTGGGGGAAGACAGCAAGGGGAATGTGTACGTAGGAGGGGGATCGGCGGGGGCGAGCACGGCGAAGTTGCTTCAGGTGGAACCGGGCGGGAAAGGGAAGGTGCTGGCGGAACTGGAAGGCCTGGAGATTCACGCCATTGCGGTGGATAAACAAGACCGGGTGTACGCGGCGACGTCACCGGACGGGAAGGTGTACCGGGTGGGGCCGGACGGGAAGGCGGCGGTGTTTTATGACCCGAAGGCGAAGTACATCTGGGGGATGGCGTTCGATTCGAAGGGGGACCTGTTTATCGCGACCGGGGACGAAGGAAAGGTGCACAAGGTCGGGGCGGACGGAAAGGGCGCGGTGTTTTTCCAGACGGATGACACGCACGCGCGGTCGCTGGCGGTGGATGGAAAGGGGAACCTGATAGTAGGGACGGAGCCGGGAGGTTTGATCCTGCGGGTATCGGCGGGCGGAGAAGGATTTGTCGTATACCAATCGGCGAAGCGGGAGATTACGGCGGTGGCGGTGGCAAAGGACGGAACGGTGTACGCGGCGGGGGTGGGGAACAAGACGCCGGCGACGCTGCCGGCTCCGGTGACGCCGATGCCGAAGCCATCGCCAACTCCTTCGGCGAGCACGTCGGCGGCCGCGCGGCCGCAACCGGCGCTGCTGCCTCCGACGCTCTCTGCTTCGGCATCGATTGCGGGAGGGAGCGAAGTGTACCGGATTGAGGGGGATGGGTCTCCGCATGAAGCATGGCGGCACTCATCGGATGTTGTGTATGCGATCGGATTTGACGCGCGGGGGAAGGTGCTGCTGGGAACGGGGAACCGCGGCCGGATCTACCGGTTGGAGTCGGAGAGATTGTATACGCAGGTGGTGGACTCGACTTCGACGCAGATCACGGGGATGCTGGCTTCGCGGAAGGGCGGAGTGTATGTGGTGACGGCGAATATCGGGAAGCTGTTCCGGCTGGGTCCGGAATTGGACAAAGAAGGCACGGTGGAGAGCGAGGTATTGGACGCGGGGGGATTCTCGTACTGGGGGCGGGCGCGGGTAGAAGGCAAAGGGTTGGAGGGCGTGAGCCTGGAGACGCGAAGCGGGAACCTGGACCGGCCGCAAAACAACTGGAGCAAGTGGGAGGCGGTGAAGCCGGCTCCGGATTCGGGGAGGTCCGTGTCGCCGGCGGCGCGATTTTTACAATACCGGCTGAGGCTGAAAGCGGCGGCGGATGGGAGTTCGCCGGAGGTTTCGCTGGTGGAGCTGGCGTACCTGGCGAAGAACGTGGCTCCCGAGGTGCGGGAGGTGGAGACGACGCCGGCGAATTACAGGTTTCCGAACCCGGTGGCGAGCACGAGCGCGGCGCCGCCGAGCCTGACGCTGCCCGCGTTAGGGCAGCGAAGAAGCAGCAGCGGAATTTCGCTCGATTCGTCGTCGAACACGTTGAGCTACGCGAAGGGATACATTGGAGCGCGGTGGCGGGCGGATGACGAGAACGGAGACACGCTGGAGTACAAGGTGGAGATCCGGGGAGTAGGAGAAAAGGAGTGGAAACTCCTGAAAGACAAGGTGAAGGAGCGGAACCTGAGCTGGGATTCAACGGGGTTCGCGGACGGGGAGTACCAGGTGCGAGTGACGGCGTCGGATGCGTCGGACAATCCGCCGGCGGAGGCGCTCACGTCGTCGCTCGAGAGCGATACGTTCACGATTGACAATACGCCGCCGCGGATTACGGAGTTGAGCGCGACGGAACAAGGCGGGAAGATTCTGCTGAAGTTCAAGGCGAAGGACGCGCGGAGCGTGATCGAGAAGGCGGAGTATGCGGTGAACGGGGGCAATTGGATTCCGGCGCAACCGGTGTCGCGGCTGTCGGATTCGCTGGAGCTGGAGTACGCGGTGACAGTGGAACGGCCGGCCGGGGCGGGCGAGGTGATACTGGCGGTGCGCGCGGCGGACGAATTCGAAAACCAAACGGTAAGCAAGACAAAAGCGCCATAATTCGGCAAGTGGATCTCGGCACGCCATTGATGTACGTCAAAGGTGTCGGCCCGGCGCGGGCCGCCATGCTGGAGGCGAAGGGTCTTTCGACGGTAGAGGATTTGCTGGCGTATGCGCCGTTCCGGTATGAAGACCGGACGAACGTGAAGCCGCTGGCGCAACTGGCTCCGGGGGAGATGGCGACGACGATCGCGGAGGTGGCGTCGGTGAAGTCGTCGCAATTGCGGCGGCGGACGGCGCTGTTTGAGGCGCGATTCCAGGATGGCTCGCGGGTGGGGCTGGTGGGGAAGTGGTTCCACGGCGATTATCTGAAGACCGTGCTGGCGCCAGGGACGCGGGTGGCGGTATACGGGAAGATAGAACTCGACTCGTACACGGGCGAGTTAACGGTGCTGCATCCGGAGTTCGAGATTTTGAGCGCCGACGATGAGGGCGAGGCGGCGATCCATTTGGGACGGATCGTGCCGATTCATGAGGCGGCGGGGAAGATTACGCCGCGTGTGATGCGGACGCTGTTGTGGCGGATCTGCGAGGGGCTGCCGGCGCTGGAAGATCCGCTGCCGGAATCCATCCGGAGGGAACTGGGGCTGCCGGATTATGGGACGGCGTTCCGGGAACTGCACTTTCCGAAGGCGGGGGAGGATTTGCGGCAGTTGAACGCGTTCCGGTCCGGGGCGCAGTTCCGGCTGATCTTCGAGGAGTTTTTCTGGCTGCAATGCGGGCTGCAACTGCGGCGAAGCAAGGTGCGGCTGCAGGCGGGGATCGCGTTCGGACTGACGGAGCGGGTGAGGGAACAGATCAAGGCGATGCTGCCGTTCAAGCCGACGGGGGCGCAGAAGCGGGTGTTGGGGGAGATTGCGAGGGACATGGCGGCTCCGCATCCGATGAACCGGCTGTTGCAAGGGGACGTGGGGTCGGGGAAGACGCTGGTGGCGGCGGAGGCGGCGATCATAGCGATCGAGAACGGGTATCAGGCGGCGGTGCTGGCTCCGACGGAGATTCTGGCGGCGCAGCATTACCTGTATTTCAAGAACCTGTTTCACAAGCTGGGGTACGTGGCGGTGTTGTTGACGGGATCGTCGAGCGCGCGGGAGAAGGGGAAGTTGAAGGAACTGGTGGCGCGGGGACTGGCGCAGATCGCCATTGGGACGCACGCGCTGCTCGAGGAGGATGTCGCGTTCCAACGGCTGGGGCTGGCCATCATTGATGAACAGCACCGGTTCGGAGTGATGCAGCGGCTGCGGCTGATGGAGAAAGGGATCACGCCGGACATTTTGGTGATGACCGCCACGCCGATCCCCCGAACGCTGTCGCTGACGTTATACGGGGATCTGGATGTGTCGGTGATTGACGAGATGCCGCCAGGGCGGAAGCCGGTATTGACGCGGCATGTTTCGGAAGACCGGATCGAGATGGTGTGGACGTTCGTAAAGAAGGAGATTGAACAGGGGCGGCAGGCGTACGTGGTGTATCCGGTGATCGAGGAGTCAGAGACGGCGGCGCTGAAGGCGGCGGAGAAGATGTACCGGCACTTGAAGGAAGTGGTGTTTCCGGATCTGCGGATCGGGCTGCTGCACGGGCGGATGCCGGCGGATGACAAGGAAGAGGCGATGGCGGGCTTCAAGCGGGGGGATGTGCGGATTCTGGTATCGACGACGGTGATTGAAGTGGGCGTGGACGTGCCGAACGCGAGCGTGATGGTGATTGAGCAGGCGGAGCGGTTCGGGCTGGCGCAGTTGCACCAGTTGCGGGGACGCGTGGGGAGAGGGGCGGCGCAAAGCCACTGCGTGCTGGTGACGGGCAGGATGAATGATACGAGCCGGGAACGGATCCGGACGATGGTGGATTCAAACGACGGGTTTCACATTGCGGAGATGGATATGAAGCTGAGAGGGCCGGGTGAATTTTTCGGGACGAAGCAATCGGGGCTGCCGGCGCTGCGGATTGCGAATCTGCCGCGGGATACGGAGATATTGAACGTGGCGCGGGAGCGGGCGGTGGCGTTTCTGGAGAATCCGGGGAACGAACGGGAGAAGGAGCGGGTGTTGGGGTATTTGCGGGATCACTGGCAGAAGAGGTACGGACTGGCGAGGGTGGGGTAGGCGCGGGTTTTTTCGATTACTTTTTGCCAATGTGGGGGAAGACGACGGTTTCGTCTCCTTGTGTCCGGAGTTCGACATCGCAGAGGCCCAGGGCAAACCCGGCCGACCGAAGCCGGGAAGAGCCGCCGGGTTTTTGTGGTTTGCGGTTGCGATCCGCGCACCGTAACTGGAAGCGATGCCGCGCCGCCGGGCAACCTGGCGCAATCCGATCAAAGGCCGTCCGAGGGGGCGGACGCTCATTGAGCAGCCGGAGATCCGGCTGCTACAATCACCGTGCATGTTTCGAAAGGTTCTGGTCGCCAACCGGGGAGAGATTGCCGTGCGCGTGATTCGCGCCCTGCGGGAGCGCGGCATCCCCAGCGTGGCCGTGTATTCCGATGTAGACCGCGCTTCGCTTGCCGTACGGATGGCGGACGAGGCGGTGCACCTGGGACCCACGCCCTCAACGGAGAGTTATTTGCACATCGAGCGAGTCCTGGGAGCGGCCCACAAGGCGGGCGCCGACGCCATTCATCCGGGCTACGGCTTTCTCAGCGAGAACGATGTGTTCGCCGGGGCCTGCCGCGACGCCGGGGTGGTGTTCATCGGCCCCTCCGCGGAGGCCATCCGGAAGGTCGGGTCAAAGACGGCGGCACGGCAACTGGCGAAGGCGGCCGGGGCTCCGATTCTGCCGGGCATGGAAGAGCCTGTGCGGAGCAGGGAAGAAGCGCACGCCGCGGCAGCCCGGATCGGCTATCCCGTGCTGCTCAAAGCCACGGCGGGCGGAGGGGGCAAGGGGATGCGGACGGTGGAACGCGAGCAGGATCTCGACTCCGCCCTGCGCGAGGCATCGAGCGAGGCCGAGCACGCCTTCCATAACCCCGCGGTCTACATCGAGAAGCTGATACTCAAGCCGCGCCACATCGAAATTCAGGTGCTCGGCGATCAATACGGACATATCATACACCTCGGCGAGCGCGAGTGTTCGCTGCAGCGGCGCCACCAGAAGGTGATCGAAGAGTGCCCGTCGCCGGTGATGCTGGAGCATCCCGAGATGCGTGAAGCCATGGGCGAGGCCGCGCTACGGATTGCCCGGGCGGCGGGCTATTACAATGCCGGCACCTGCGAGTTTCTGGTGGACGCGGCGCGCAACTACTATTTTCTGGAGATGAATACGCGCCTCCAGGTGGAGCACCCCGTAACGGAACTGGCCACCGGCCTGGATCTGGTGGACTGGCAGTTGCGAATCGCTTCGGGCGAGCGGCTCACCCCGCGGCAGGAGGATATCCACTGGCGAGGTTCGGCCATCGAGTGCCGCGTCTACGCGGAGGACGCCGAAATGGACTTTCTTCCCTCGCCGGGAAAGATCACGGCCTTGCGCGAACCTTCCGGGCCGGGCATCCGCGTCGATTCCGGAGTCTACCCCGGCTGGGTGGTTCCAATGGATTACGACCCCATGCTGGCGAAACTCATCGCCTGGGCGCGGGACCGCCCCGCCGCCATCCGCCGTCTCCAGCGGGCCATCGGGGAATACGCCGTGAGCGGCATCAGGACGAACCTTTCCTTCTTCCGGCGCGTACTTGCCGACCCGGGATTCGCGGGGGGGGAGTTGCATACGGGATTCATTGATGAGTTCTTTTCCAGGACGGGCAAGAGGGAGGAAACCGATGGCGAGGTGGCGGAATTGGCGGCGATCATCGCGGCTGTTCATGCGTCAAGACAGAAACTTGCGCAGCCCGCGGCGGCGGCCCCCGAATCGAGATGGCGCGCCGCCGGTTTAATGGAGATGATGCGATGAAACGGATTATCCGGACTGGAAACCGGCAGGCGGAGCTTGAGTGGAAGAACGATGAGGACCGCATTACCGCCACTCTCGCGTGGCAAGATCCGGGCGGTTCGTCCACCCGCCGGTTGCGATACGCCGAGGTGGAGCCGGGCGTCTATTCGCTGCTCGACCGGGAGCGGGCGCTGGAGGCACGCGTCACGCCGGGGCTGGAAGGGTGGATCGTGGAACTGGCCGGCCGCCGCATTACCGTGGAGGTGGAAGATCCGCGGGAACTGTCCGGCCGGGCGAGGGGTTTCGGCGCGGAGGGGCAGCAGAGCATTCGCTCCCCCATGCCCGGCAAAGTAGTGCGCGTTCTGGTGGAAGAGGGGGTCCGCGTGGAGGAAGGGCAGGGGCTGGTGGTTGTGGAGGCGATGAAGATGCAAAATGAAATGAAGGCTCCGAAGTCCGGAAAGGTGATCGCGCTGGCGGCCCGGGCGGGAGCAAGCGTAACCGCCGGAGAGGTGCTGGTAACGCTCGAGTAGGAGAAACATGGCATCGGAAGTCTGTCAGGTTTGCGGAGGAACGGGATGGCGCATCATCGAGCGGGAGGGCATCTCGGGCGCGGAACGCTGCCGGTGTTCGCAGGCTGAACGCTCCAGGGAATTGCAATTCCGCTCCAAGATTCCGCCGCTCTACGCGAATGCTTCGGTGGAGAACTTCCGGCTGCCCCGTGACAATCCATCCGCGGAACTCGCCCTCGGCCAGGTGTTGACCACCGTCCGCACCTACGCGCGCGAGTTCCCCACGCTCGAAAAACCCGGTTTGCTGCTCATCGGGGAACCGGGCACCGGCAAGACTCACCTGGCCGTGGCGGCGTTGCGGATCCTCATCGGCAAGGGCTTCGAGGGGATCTTCTCGGATTACCAGAACCTGCTGGACCGTATCCGGTCGGGCTACGATCCGAATTCCGGATCGAGCGACAAGGAGGCTTATCGCGAGGCTCTGGACGTGGAGGTGCTCCTGCTGGACGATCTCGGCGCGCACCGGGTCACGGACTGGGTGGAGGACACGGTCACCTCCATCATCACCCACCGCTGCAATCACAAGAAGGCGCTGATCGCCACCACGAACCTGGTGGATGCCGATGCCGGCTCGACGGTTTCGCAAGGGCGCACGACGCTTGGCGAACGCGTCGGGATGCGCGCGCGCTCCAGACTGTTCGAGATGTGCAAGGTGGTGCGAATGACCACGGCGGAGGATTACCGGATCAGGCGCGCGCGGTGATCAGGTGAACACGCCCGGCAGTTCCCGGTGAGCGCCGGGAAAACTCTTCAATTCCGCCCCCATCGCTTTGTCCGCGACCGCGAGGTAGAGATCCGCCACGGCGCCCGTGTGGCGCGTGTGGAGGCCCGTACGCGTCCTCTTCCGCTGCCCGGCGACGATCACCGAAAGACCGTTGTTCTTGTGATCATTCGCCTCGGCGTGTTCATGCACGAAAACCAGCGTCGTGCGGTCGAGAAGCGTGCCGTCGCCTTCCGGAGTGGCTTTCATCCGTCCCAACAGCCAGGCGAACTCCTCGACGTGCCAGCGGCAGATATCGCGCATGATCCGCTGTCCGTCGGGCGCATCGGAGCCGGGAGCCTTCCCGTCGCGATGCGTGTAGTCGTGGTGGCGCGCCGCGGTGTAGCCGAGCCACGGGAAGCGCGACAATCCCTGACACTTCGTCAACATGTAGGAAGCCACGCGCGTCTGCCCCGAAGCGAAGGCGTGCACCAGCAATTCGCTTTGCAGCTTGGCAATCCGCGGCCAGTCCTTCATGTCGCCGTCGAAGTCCGGCGGATCCACCCGTCTGTAGTTGGGAGGCAGGCTGGCGATCGACCGTTCCACGTCGCGCACCGAAGCCAGGTGCTCCTCGAGCCTGTTCGTATCTTCCTTGCCGAGGGCCTTGCGCAGTTCCGAGGCATCGTCGCGAACCGCGTCCAGCACGCTCTTCTTGCGATTCACCCAGCCCAGATCCCGGGCTCCAAACAGCCGGTCGAAGAGCTTGTTCGGCAACATCTCGGGCGGCAGCGCGCGGTCGAAACCGGCCCAACTCATGTTGCGCTGCACGCTTTCTCCGAAGGATTCCTGCGAGACGCCGATCTGAAGCGAGCGGAAGCGCGAATCGCCGCCGATCTTGCCCGCGATCAGTTGATCGATCGACGGTCCTCCGGCGCCGCGTCCCGTGAACTGCGTTCCGGTCATCAGCGCGCTCATCGAGCGGTGGTGATCATTCCCGGGCCCGGGAAGGCGGGCAGCGGGATTGTCGAGGCCGGTGATGATGTGGATGTCGTCACGGAACGGATCGAGCGGCGCCAGACACGGCGTCATCACATAATCCGGTCCCGTCCCGGTGGGTATCCAGTAACGCTCCACAATGCCGTTGCCGTTAAACCAGAGCACAAACCGCGAGGGTGGAGTCCGCTGCGAATCCCGTGCCGGCGCGGGCGCGGCGTAAGCCGTGCCCAGCGAGTTGAACATCGCCGCCAGAGGAGGCAGCCCGACGATTGCCCGCATGCCGGGAACAGCGGAAATTCCGCGCAAAAAGAGCCGTCTCGAGAGGGATCGATCGCGTGTATGAACAGAGGCCATGTCAGTCTACCTTCCTGGGCGGAGCAGAGCCCCACCTGGCTAGAGATACCATGAGTTCCTGAAAATCGAAGCCCGACTTTTTAAAATCCTCGAAAGCCCGATCCAGCACGATCCGGTCGGCGAGCGCTTCGTGGCGGCCCGCCATATACCGGAACACCATTTTCACCACACATTGTTGGCACTGCGTGGTTGATGCCAAGATCATACCAAGTTCGCGCGGTGAAGAAAAGTCAGAGCCCTTCAGTCCGATCACCGAACCCGTGGTGTCGAGCGGCAACTCGATGTGCACCGGCTCTTCTTTCTTCTCGTGCCGCGCCGGGAAAATAGTCAGCTTCAGCGCCGGGCGGTAGGCGCCCACCGCATCGAACTTCTCCATGCCGAAACCAATCGGATCAATGAGGTGATGGCAACTCGCGCAGCTTGGATTGGTCCGGTGTTCCGCCATGCGCTCGCGCTGAGTCATGGGGCGGTCCTTGGAAACCGGCGGAAGATTCGTGTTCACCCCCGGCGGAGGTTGCGGGACATCCTGGCAGAGGAACTGCTCGCGGACGAAGAGGCCGCGCGCCGTGGGCGAGGTCTCCGCGGGCTTGCTCGTCATGGTGAGGAAACTCGCGTGGCCGAGCACTCCGGCGCGTCCCGCCGTCCCGGGCAGCATCACCTTCCCGTATTCCGTCTTCGGCGCGGGTAAGCCGTAAAGCTTGGCGAGGTCCGAGTTGATGTAGGTATAGGGCGCGGAGAAGAAATCCATGAAGTTGCCCTTCTCCCACACCAGGTGCGAAACCAGCCGCCGGGTCTCTTCGGTCATCGCCAGCGTCAGTTCCGGACTGAACATGGGGTACAGCCTGCGCTCGCGAACCGTGCCGTCAAGGCGGTCAAACCGCAGCCACTCGGTGACAAACTCGTCCACCGCCTGATGGGCCTTGGGCGAGGAGAGCATGCGGCGCGCCTGCCGCTCCATCCCTTCGCCGGTCAGGAGTTCGCCGGAGGCAGCCGCTTTGAGCAGCGCTTCGTCCGGCATCGAATCCCAGATGAAATAAGACAGCTTGCTCGCATTTTCGTAGGCCCTCAACCGCGGGTCCATGCCGTTCTCGGTGCGCAGCAGGAAGTTCGGGCTTTGCAGCATCGCCTCCACGACAATCTGGGCGCCGGCGAGGAACTGCTTCCTGTCCCCGGCCTCCTCCGTGAAGAGGCTGGAATAGCGAGTGACTTCGTTAGGCAGCAGAGGCCGGCGGAAGGCGCGGCGGCCGAATTCGCGGATGAAGCGCTCGCGGCAAACGGCGTCTTCGACGCTCTTCGGTTTGCAGGGCACGAGACCCTTGGCGTCCCCTCCGAGGAATGCTTTCTTCGCCAGTTTCTCCGCCGCGGCGCTGTAGGCCTCGCTCAGCAGCGGCGAGGTGTTTTGCGACTGGTACTGATTGCGGAAACCGTTGACGAAATCCTCGGGCGGGAACTGATCGGCAAGCCGGCTCTCATCGCCCAGCAGGTCGCGAATGGTGTTGTTGTATTGCGCGTTGGTGAGGCGGCGGAGAATGGGCCCCACCTGCACCAGCGATTCGGTGGAGCGGATACTTTGGAGCTTCTCAATTGGCGTCGAAGCGAGGTAATCGACCCAGGCCTTGAGGATCTTTTCGCCCTCGCTGCCGCGGGCGATGCGCTCTCCGCCGGCGTGCGGCACGCGATTGGTGGGCTTGTTGAAGAGCAACGATTTTTCGGGCGCCTCGCGGTCCACCAATATGAACAGGGAGTTTCCGAAGGCGTCAAGGCGCGCGCTGCTGGGATCGCCCTCCGGAAAGTGGAGCCTTGTCGGTGAAGCCACGCCGTTGTCGTTGTGGCAGCCGGCGCAGCCCGCCTTGCTCAGTACGGGATAGACGGTCCGTGCGAAGTCGATCTGACCGGAGGCGGAGAGCGCAGTAAGAGAGTAAGCAAGAATAAGTCGCCAGAACAAGGGAGGGGTCTCCTTTCACAGTATTGTTTCAAACCTCGACGGGAATGGCAAAAGTAGCGAGTTGAGCTATACTATAGCCCTCCTGGGAAAACAGATGCCTGACGCCGCGATAGTGGACGACGCGAGCGAACTCGTCCGGCTTGCCGGAGAGCTTCTCGAAAAGAACAAGGATCGCCTGAACCTGCCCGATCTGCGCATTCAGTCTCTGGATGAATTCCTGCGCCTCGCCGGCGGCGAGCAACCGCTCGACCGCGGGGACAAGGAGGCGATCCTCCTTCAGGCCGAGACCCTGTTCCGGAACTTCTATCCCCATCTACCGTTCAAGAAGAAGGACTTTCCCGGCGATGATCCGTTTGTGGCCATCGAGCAGGTGCGGGCCCAGTTGGATACGCTGAGCACCTTTGACTTTCATATCTGCATGCTGCTGGTCTTCGCGACGGTGCACGATGTCCATACCTCCTACACACTGCCCGCTCCTTACGCGGGCGCCGTCGCGTTTCTGCCCTTCCAGGCGCGCTTCGTCGTGGACGGGACGGGCGGCCGGCGCCTTGTCGTGACCAAGGTCATGGCGACATCGGAGGACGGCGAGTTTGAGCACGATTTCTTTGGAACGGGCGCCGAGATCCTGGGCTGGAACAGAGTGAGCGAGATCACGGACCGCGATCTTGCCGGGATCGGGTTGGAGATGGCCGCGCGTTCCGCCGCGCAACTCCAGCCGGGCGCGAATCCCGATGCGGAGTTGTCCCGGGGCGTGGCGCGAATGACGCTGCGGCCGCTGTCTTCCATCGGGCTGGCCGGCTCCGGGACGCCGCCGTTCCGCATCGACTGCTCCGTGGCGGTCGACTACGCCGCCAAAGGGGAGCAGCAGATCCGCAAGATCCTATTTCCCTGGAGCATCGCCACCGGCCTGGGAACCCAGACCTCGTTTGCCGCCAGCGCGTTCAGCATCAGTGACTCGGCGCGGGAGACCTCCCGCATGTACAACGCCATGTATAAATCCTCCGAGACAGCGGCAAAACAGGGCGTGGATGCGATGTTCGACACCGAATTGCCGGACCCGGATTTACTGAAGGAGGAAGGGACCGGTAAACGATTCGGCTACCTGAGGATCAAAGACTTCGGTGCGGGGTTGCCCGGCGTGGCGCAGGATCAGATTCTGACCAGGTTCAAACAGATCCTCGAGGACAAGAATGAGAACGCCCCGGATGGCTTGATCCTCGACATTCGCGGCAATCCCGGCGGCCAGATTCAGGTAGCCGAGCGCATGTTGCAGATGCTGACGCCGCGGACCATCGAGCCTGTAGTGTTCCGCTATGCGAGGACGGCCGCCATTGACCGGGTCATTGAGCATTTTCGGAACGATGGCGCGGGAGGCGACCGCTCGGAGTTTCTGGCGTGGCTCGAGACCCGGCCGGAGGACGACCCGCCGATTGAAGATTTGACCGCGGGCAGGCCGCTTACCGTCCCTACGGAGGCGAATGACGTGGGGCAAGTGTATCAGGGGCCTGTCGTATTGCTGATCGATGCGCTCACCTACAGCGCCGCGGACATGTTCGCGGCGGGGTTCCAGGATCATGAGATCGGTGAAGTGATCGGGGTGGACAGCAACACGGGCGGCGGCGGGGCCAATTTGTGGCGGCACGAGGACCTGCGCGCCAGTGTTCCTCCCTTTCCGGACATCCCGCTGGCACCGCTCCCGCGCGAAGTGAGAATGAGCCTCGCCATCCGGCGGTGCGAGCGGAGGGGCCGTAACGCCGGCATGCCGATTGAAGACATCGGAGTGAGGGCGGACCTGGTGCACCAGCGTACGCAGGACGACCTGTTTCTTGGCAACCGGGACCTGGTGCAACTGGCCTGCCGCAGGCTTGCGCAGGTTCCGGTTTTCCGCGTCCATATCCAATCCTTCGACGCTACGTTGCAAGGCGTGAATGTGAGGGTGGAAACAGCGAATGTAGGGTTTCTCGAGTTTCGCCTCGACGGCGCCCTCGTCCTCTCGGCTCCCGTGCCGGCGGGTGGCGCCGGATCGTTTTTCGTGCCCAACGTGAATGGCGCTCCGCTTCCCAAGCAACTGACGGTTGAGGGATACACGGAGACGCAGGAGGCGACCCGGCGGCCTGCGGCCGCCGCTCGCGCGGCGCTGCGAGGCCCGCGCCCGTTATCCCAGAGAGCCCGCTGAATGCAGACGTTCCAGAGCGGCGATGTCATTTCCCGCTACCGCATCACCCGTCCGCTGGGACGAGGCGGAATGGGGATGGTTTACCTCGCCGAAGATACGCGGCTGCACCGTCCGGTGGCGTTGAAGTTCCTCCCGGCCGAGACGTTGCAGGATGCCGGCCGGCAACGGTTTCTGAACGAAGCCCAGGCGGCGGCGATGATCCGCCATCCGAACATCTGTCCAATTTATGACGTGGAGGAAGTGGACGGGCAGATGTTTCTCGCCATGGCGTATCTCGAAGGGGAGACGCTGGCGCAGCGCATCGGGCGAGGGAGGCTGGAGACGCGGGAAGCGGCCGGGATCGCCTTGCAGGTAGCCAATGGTTTGGCGAAGGCGCACGAACTCGGCGTGGTGCATCGCGATATCAAGAGCAGCAACATCATGGTGGGGCCGGACGGGAACGTCTCCATCCTTGATTTCGGACTGGCTTTGCGGCCCGGCTCGCTAAGGCTGACCGTGGAGGGCAAGACGGTGGGAACTCCGGCGTACATGTCGCCGGAGCAGGCGCAGGGCCTGACGGTAGACGAGCGGACAGATATCTGGTCGCTGGGCGTGGTCCTGTACGAGATGCTCACGGGGGTGCTGCCGTTTGAGGGCTCCAATGCCCTGACTCTCGGCAGAGCCATTGTGACGGAGAGGGCGCCCTCTCTTCGGGAGAAGAGGCCGGATGCTCCGGCGGCGCTCGAAGAAGTGGTGCGGACGGCGCTCGAAAAGGCGCCGGAGGAGCGGCGAACGGCGAAGCAAATGGCGGCGGCGCTGGAAGAGTTTGCCGGAGGCAGGGCTCCGCCGCCGGCCACCACGGTGGCAGCCTCGCCCGTACGGGCGAGGCGGAGGTGGAAGGTCCCGGCCGCGTTGGTGGCGGCGCTGTTGCTTCCTGGAGTGGCGGGCTGGTGGTGGCGCGGATCGCATCCATCCGGCGGAGCAATCACGGTTGCGGGAGTGCGGCAGGAGAAGCTGGTGGCCGTGCTTCCCTTCGAAGTGATGGGAACAGGTCCGGAAGCGGCGGAGATCGCCAACGGGCTGATGGAAGTGCTGACAGCGGCTATTTCGGATTTCGAGCGGGCTCACGGGAAGGTTGCGGCTGTTCCGAGCAGCGAAATACGGCGGAGGAGCATCGGCAGTCCGGAAGAGGCGCGGCGCGTGTACGGGGCGAACCTTGTTCTGGAGGGCAGCGCGCAGCCGGTTGGGGACAAGCTCCAGTTTACGCTCGCCCTGGTGGACACGGCGACACGGCGTCAGGTTGCGGCCAAAGTGCTCGAATACGACCCGCGGAATGCGGTAGCCGCCAGAAACCGGGCGGTGGAGGAGCTTGCGCGGCTGCTGTCGGTGAATGTGGATGAGGCGCGGAAGACGGTGTCCGGGGGGGACACGTCCGCGCCGGGCGCCTATTCGGCTTATCTACGAGGAAGGGGGCTGCTGGCGCGGTACGACATACAGGGCAACCTGGACAAGGCCATCGGGCAGTTCCGGGAGGCGATCCGGGAAGATTCCAACTATGCGCTCGCCTATGCGGGGCTGGGGGAAGCCTGCTGGCGCAAGAGCCGGGCGGAGGGCGACCCGGAGATGGCCGCGGAGGCGGTAAGGAACGCGGAGCGCGCGGTGCGGCTGGAGCCGGGAATCCCGGTTGTGCACACGACGCTGGGAGCGATTTACGGCACCAGCGGACGGGAAGAGGAGGCGATCGGGGAGTTGAAGGAGGCGCTGCGGCTGGCGCCCGGGAATGCGGAAGCGCCGCGGGAGTTGGGCCGGGTTTATGTGGTGCTGGGCCGATTTCGAGAGGCGGAGGCGGCTTATCTTCAGGCCACCAAGGCCCGGCCGACGGACTGGTACGGATTCCTGCTACTGGCCGCGTATTACTATCAGCAGGAGCGGTACGAGGAAGCCGAGGCCGCGCTCAAACAGGCCAGGCAACTGGCTCCTAACAATGAGCTGGTCCTGCGCAATCTGGGGATGGTCTACTACTTTCAGGGCAGGTATGGACAGGCTGTCAACGAGTTGCAGCAATCGCTGAAGCTCAAATCGAACGCAACCACTTACGGGACCCTGGCAGCGACTTTCTATCTTCAGCACCGTTTCGTGGACGCCTTATCCGCAATCGAAACGGCCATTGACCTGGACGCGAACCGTTACTTTTTCTGGGGCAATCTCGGCATCTACTGCAAATGGACACCGGGCAATGAAGGGAAGTCGGCGTCGGCTTTTCATAAGGCGATCGAACTGGGACAGAAATTTCTGCAAGTTACGCCCAACGATTATGACGTGCGCGCGAACCTCGCGGAATACAAGGCAAGATTGGGGGACAAGGCGGGCGCTCTCGCGGAGATGGAGCGCATTCCGGAGACGGCGCGCCGGGCGCGGCTGGCGCGACTGGCAATTGTGTATGAGCTGACGGGCAACCGTCCAAGGGCGGTGGAACTGCTGGCGGCGAGCGTGAAGAACCCGGCCACGTTGCACCAGATAGAAGATGATCCCGACCTGGCGGGGTTATGGGCGGATCCGGCGTTGCGGAACGCTCTCGGGAAGGCGCCGAGGACACCTTCCCGATGAGGAGCAGCCGTGGTCTAGGTGTCGGGAGGACCGGGGTCCTGTCCGGTGATGCTCTTGGCGGCAGCCTTGAGATCGCTGATGGCGTCGTCGAACAGCTTTTTCAGTCTGGGGTCCTGGGGATTGGCCTCAACCATGGCGATCGCAAGCTGAAGCTCGGCAATGACCAGATTCAGTTTTTCCATCGGGGAGTTTCTCCTTTATAGCCTGGGTCCGCGAGATACGGCATTCGCGGGTTGAGATATGTTAGCAGAGTAGCGGGCAAGGGGAGAATTCACAGATGAAAATTCCCGGAGAGAAGTTACAGTTCGAGCGGATGAGCCCGGAGGAGCAGTTGCGGGCATTCTCTCCCGAGCCCGTGCCGGTGGAGTTGATCGAGAACGCGATCCGCGTGGCGGGGCCTGCGCCGAGCGGGGCCACCCGCAGCCCTGGCGGTTTGTGGTGGTAACGGACGCGGAGTTGAAGCGGCAGATCGGCGAGGCGGCGGAGGCCGAAGAGCGGGAGATACGAGCGGCGGTTTCCGGACGAGCGGCCGCAGGCGCCGGAGCCGTCCGGCACGGACCGGTACAAGGAGTTTTCTGGAGGCGGCCACGTATCTGATTTGTGTTGTTCGGCATCGATTACGGACTCGAGGGAGACAGACGCGTGACGCACTGCCACGCGCGGGAGGCGGTGGAGGTCGCGGACGGGGTCCTGCCGGCGGCTGTCCGGCGCCGGACGGCACCGTGCCGGCGCAAAGAAACCGCTCGATGACGTCATGATTGTACGCTGATGTGTTACCTTCGTCTTTCTATGGCTTTTGAATCCGACAAGACGATGTTCGAGATCTACCGTGAGAAGACGTACACAGGGAAGTACCGCGTGGTGTATTTTACCGAGTTGCAGGATCACAACAAGGAGACGGAGATCAACCGGGCAATGGCGGGAGAACATTACATGGACGGATTCGTGAAGAACTTCAAGAAGGACGACGCGAAGGAGATCATCAACGGGCTTTTGGACCGGATGAACAACGGCGAACCGATCACTCCGGAGCAGTTCGCGAAGTCGCTGGGCGACCATCTTTCGAGCTAAGGGGCGCGGGTTGCAGGTCACGAGGTTTCCGTCCTTGAATGAGGCCCAGTTTCTGGGCTGCGTGAGCGCGTTTTCCGATAGCCTGACAGGCGAGTTGAATGCGGGTGTGACGTTTCTACGGCGTCTCGAGGGGGAGCGGAAAGGCTCCGCCTTCGCCTTCGAGATGAAGATGGACCGGCACCGCTACGGGGCGTTGATCATACTCGAGCGTTGGGCGGACCTGGCGCGGGCGTTCGCCGGGCATGCGGAATTGGGAGTCTACCAGGAGATGTTCGATTCGGCGGCGGCGCGGGTGGAGGCGGCGCGGAATGTGCTGGAGCGGGCCAATCAAGTGGTGGACGCGGCGGACCACTACGGGCCGGAGATTATCGAAGCGTGCCGGATGGCGTTCGATACGGCGGCGAAGATCTTCGAGGGAGAGCAGGCAGCGGCGGCGAAGGCGGCGGCGCTGGGGCCGATGCAGCCGGAGGAGTACCGGGAATACCGGCGGGTGTTTCTGGGCGATTTGGGGGCGCGGTAGGGTCAATTGAATTTGGCGGCCTTGGCGATGAGTTGCGGGGTGGCGGTGGTATCGCCGGGGCGAGGGGCGCCGGGGTGGATGCACTTGGCGGGGCAGCCTTCGGCGGCTTTGACGAGGTCGGCGAAGGCGCCGAGTTTGGGGTCGGAGATGTAGGCCTGTTTGTTGCCGTCGTACAAGAAGAGGCGGGCGTTGACCTTCATGCAGTCGTTACAACTGGTGCACAGGTATGAGTCGATATAGGGATCGGCGGCAGGGGAAGGCTCCTGGGGTTTGGCGGGTTGGGTTTGGGCTTGGGGTTGAGGCTGAGGTTGGGCTTGCGGCCGAGGCGCGGGGCGAGGAGGCAGCGGGGTGGCGAGCAGCGAGGCAGGCAGGGACTCGCGGCTCATGAGGGCGGCGACCAGGCGTTGGATGGCTTCGCGGGCTCCCTCCTGGCGGGCTTGCCGCGCGGCAGCGGCGGAAGAGGCTTCGAGTTCCTCGCGGAGTTGAGCGGCGGAGGCTTCCCCGGCCATGTCGCGGAGGGTCTTCCAGGACTGGAGATGCCTGCGGCAGAGTTCGACCATCGCGACGGTGACGAGGGCGCGCTGAAGGAGTCCGTCGGAGCCGGCAAGCCAGATGTAGGGAAGACCATCGGAAGCGGGTTGCTCGAGGAAGGCGGTGAGTTCCACCTGGCTCGAGTCCCAGGCGCGCGGAGGAATCACCTGGAAGTGACCGCGGTATTGCGGCAGCATGGCAGCGGCGTGAGCAGGGGTGACCGCGTCCTTCCATTCGAACAGGCCGCCTCCCTCGCGCGCGGCGGACAGGGTCACGGATTTCCAGGGCGCTTCGGCGGATTCATGGAGCAGGCGGAAATGGGCGGAGAAACTGGTCCCGGAATCGGGATGGTAGAGAAAAGGCGGCAGCGGAGACGGGTGAACGGAAAGCAGCGCGAGAGCGGGACGAGTGGCGGCGGCCATGGCGGCGAGGCAGGCGTTCAGATGGGCGATTTCGGTGAGGGAGGAGCAGGCGACGAGGGCATCCTGGTGGGCGATGGCGAGGGAGGCGAGGCCGGGCGAGGCGGGGTCCCAATCTCCATCATCGATGACAAGGATCTGCACGGGGCGGCCGGAGCGGAGGAGGCGGGCGAGGTCATCAAGCCGGGTAGCGGCCAGAGAGGCGGCGGATTCGCAGGCCACGACTACGGGAACGGCGGCGAGTTCGTCCGCGGTAGCGCCGCGCCAGTCAAAGCGCTGGAGGCGTTCTTCATGCGTTTCGGGGTGGAAGGCGCCCTCGGATTCGAGGCGGGCGGTACGGATGGCGCGGAAGAGAGCGGCCATCTGCTGGAGGATCCGGTCAGAGAAGCGAAGGACGCCGGGAACGCCGTCGCCGTTGGGAATGGCGCGGCCTCCGGCGGCGGCGATGCCGGGCTGAGCAGAGATTTCCTGTTCGGGAAGCAGAACCCAGAATGCGGGGCCATCCCCGGCGTCGCGGAGGTAGAGTTCGAGAGCCGCGAGCGCCTCTTCGATACGGCGGCGGCGCGCGGGCTCCATCCGCGGAGGGGCGATTGGCTTGCGGAGCGCGGCGGAAAGCGAGGCGGCGTCAAACAAGAGGCGGCCTTCGGCTCCGAAGGTGGAGGCCACGGCTTCGGGGGACTTGGCCCGCGGGGTATGGCTGTCATCGACGGCGAGAAGATCACGGAGGCGGGAGCGAAGGCGAGTGACTTCGGCGGCGAGGCGCAGGCGCGCGGGGCGGCGCGCGGCGGCGAGGAGGGCTCCGTGGAGGACGGGGAAGGCAGAGGCATCGGCTGGCAGAAGCACGCCTTCGGAAGGCAGCGGGGAGGGAACGTCTGCGGCTCCGATCTGCTCGCGGGCTGCGGCCATCGGGATGGAGCCCGTACGGGCGGCCAGGTCGCGAAAGGAGCAGGCCAGGGCGTCCATCGCGGGGGAAGGCAGCAGATCGGCGAGGGAGGAGATGGCGGGGGATTCGCCGGCGCTCAGATGGATAGGGAATTTCAGATCGTTTAATTGTTTTACAACGGCGGGTTGAGGCAGCGGGCTTGCGTGCGGGTCTCCTCCGGCAAGGTGAAAGGTAAGCAGCTTGTCACGCCACCGGCCCGCTTCCGGCGAATCCGGGGATTCGGCGGGCAGAGTGAATCGGGCGGTTTCTTGCGCCGTAAGAGTCATTTCATTCACGGGAATCCTCATTAGACCAGGAAGCGGTCCAGGCCTTGTCGAGCGCCGCCACCTTCTCCGCCGGTGTCTTGCCGAGCCCATGGGCGGTTTGGTGGTCGTAGCGGAAAGAGCCGCCGGAGCGGTAGAAGAGGCCGATGGTAAAGACGTCCTCGCGGCCGGCGAGAGCGCGGGCGGCGGAAAGATCCGACGGGTCATGCTCGACACGATTGGGGAAGGCGCGCATCATGTTGGGATCGAGGTTGATGCCGTCAGGGTGGGTCATCATGAGGACTCGGGAAGGGTCCTCCTGGGCTTTGGCGAAGATGTTGGAGGTGAAGTGCGGGCAACGCTGGAACACGCGGACGAAGGAAGCGCCCTTGTGTTTGTAGGCGGCTTTGATGGTGGCGTAGAGGTGGGGGGGGTTCCAGTCGACGGTCTGGGCGACGAAGGAGGCGTTGCGAATACCGAGAGTAACGGAGATGGGGTTGAGAGGAGGAAGCTGCGAACCCTGGGGATGAGTGTTCGAATGCTGCCCGACGGGAGTGGTGGGCGAAGTCTGCATTTTGGTGAGCCCATAGATGTTGTTGTCGAGCAGCAGGATGGTCATGTCCATGTTGTAGCGGATGGCATGGATCCAGTGGGCGGTGCCGATGGCGCAGCAATCGCCGTCGCCGGTGACCACGAAGATGTTGAGATCGGGGCGGCGGCTCTTGATGCCGCAGGCGACGGGCAGGGCGCGTCCATGGAGGCCATGGAAGCCGTAGGTTTTCATGTAATGGGGAAAGCGGCTGGAGCAGCCGATGCCGGAGACGGTGACCGTGCGCTCGGGGGGGAGTTGGAGGTCGCGGGCAAGACGCTGGACGGCTCCGAGGACGGAATGGTCGCCGCAACCGGGGCACCAGCGGGCCTGGGCTCCGACGTAATCTTCGAGGACGCAAACCGTTGGTTTCGGTTCGAGTTCCCACTTTTCGGCGAGTGTGTTCATTGGTGGTCTCCTTGGCGGGATTGCCGGGCGATGGCGTCCAGTCTACGGCTGAGTTCCTGTTCGATCATGGCGGGGGGGAGCGGACTGCCGGGGACGCGGGACCAGCAATCGATGTCGAACAGGGTTTGGGCGCGCAGAAGTTGAGCGAGCTGCGAATAGCGCCGGGTCTCGGGCGTGAGGTAGGGTTTGCCGGTCTCGTCGCTGTAGTTGATTTCGACGGTCATGACGTGGCGGAAGCGAGAAAAGATGCGTTTCAGACCGGGTTCGAGGGGGGAGAGGAAGCGGAGGTGAAGGGAGGAGACTTTCGCGCCGCGAGCGCGGAGGCGGTCCACCGCTTCCTCGATGGCTCCGAGAGTGGAGCCCCAACCGACCACCAGGAGGTCGCCTTCCTCGCCGCCGTGGACTTGGGGGGCGATGAGGGAACCGGCGAGGACGGCGAGTTTCCGGCTGCGCATCTCCATGGAACGCTGGTTGATGCCGGATTCGTAGGCGACGTGGCTGTACTCGTCGTGGGCAAGGCCGGTGAGGACGTACTGGCCGTGTTTCTGGCCGGGAATGGGGCGGGGGGAGAGGCCGGTATCGGGATCCCAGGCAAAGGGGGCGACTTCGGGATCCCAATCGCTCTGATCGACGGGGGCGGCGAGCCAGGATTCGCTGACCTCAGGTTTGGGGAAGGGCTGCTGTCCGGTGGCGAGGTTGGCGTCGGAGAGCACCATGACGGGGGTGCGGAACTCTTCGGCGAGTTTGCGGGCGGTGACCATGAAGTGGAAGCACTCTTCAATGGTGGCGGGGGCGAGGATGATTTTGGGGCTGTCGCCCGGGGATGCGTAGAGGGCGGCGAGGAGATCGCCCTGTTCGATTTTGGTGGGCAAGCCGGTGGAGGGCCCGCCGCGCTGGACGACGACAATGACCAGCGGCACTTCGGCCATGACGGCAAAGCCGATGAATTCGGTTTTGAGGGCGAGGCCGGGGCCCGAGGTGATGGTGACGGCGGTGCGGCCGGCGTAGGAGGCTCCGATGGCGAAGCCGATGGCGGCGATTTCGTCCTCGGCCTGGTGGACAAAGCCGCCCACCTGGGGAAATGCGGAAGCGAGGAAATGGGAGGCGGAGGTGGCCGGGGTGATGGGATACATGGCGCACAGTTCCATGCCGGAGGCCATGATTCCGAGGCCGAGGGCCTGGTTACCGTTCATGGTGACCGTGGGCGCTTCCGTTCTGGAGGCAGGGACATGGAAGCGGTGCTCAGTATTCTCGAGGGCCCATTTCCAGCCGTCCTCGAGCAGGGCGAGGTTCTTTTCGACAGCCGCGCCACCCTTTTTGGAGAAGCGTTTGGCGACCTCGGCGCGCACAAGTTCCAAGTCGAGATCATAGAGCGCGCAAAGCATGCCGAGGACCCACATATTCTTGCCGCGGCGGGGTTCGTCGGTGAGTTTACGGCACTGCCGCTCGATGGGGATTTCGATGACGGCGTAGCCGCGGCGGCCGAAGTCCTGGACGGCTTCGGCATACATGGCGCGGATCTCATCGATGGGATTATCGGCCCAGGTGCTGTCGAGAAAGACGAGGGTGCCGGGGCGGAGAGCGTTGCTGTCAATGCGGCTATAGAGAACCTGCTCGTTGAAGGCGAAGACGACGTCAGCGAAGTCGCCGGCGTTGGTGACGGGCTTCGAGCCGATGCGGATGCGGTTGCCGCTGGCCCCGGCGCGGGAGCGGGCCGGGGGTTCAATTTCGGCGGGGATGATCTCGACGGTCCACACACCGTTGCCGTTTCGGGCGCAAATGGCTCCGAAGGACTGGCCGCAGGTCTGGGCTCCTTCGCCGGAGTCGCTGACGATTTCGACAATGTGCTGATCGACAATCTTTGGCTGGCTGCGCTGGGGGGTGGTTTGCGCTTCCAAAGCGGATAGCTTCATGGCTCTCCTTCCATGCGACGAGGGCGCTTCCCTCCGGAATCAGAGGAATCAGAGGTCAACGAGCATCCTCCCGGCGGGTAGTAGCACGTTGGCTTCCAGAAGGGAACAGGCGTGGGACGGGGGGGCCGCAGGGGAAGAAAGCGGGAATTGGCACTCGGGGTCGGCGGGAGCTGGGGGATTTCACCCTGCCACGGTTGTCAGGGACGTAACGGCGCTTGTTGGCCGGATCAAAGGGGCGTAGTGCGAGTTGTGGAGACACAGTTCGCACACCAGGACTTTGGCGAGCGGGTGAGATTTCGGGCATGAGGCTACTTTTTGAACTGGCTGAGCAGGTTCCGGATGCTGGCGGAGAAGTCTTTCGCCTCTTCTTCGACCTGCCTAATGGCATTGGTGACGCCGGGCGGGAGGAGATGGGAGAGCTGTTCCTGGTAGAGGCGGTTTTGCCGGCGCGGTCAGCGGCGGCACGGCCGCGATGGAGGAGGGCGGCGCCCGACGGATGGCGAGGTTAAAGACGCCAGACGGCGTGGCGGTGTATTCGGCGAGGAGGGCGTTGTAGTCTTCCCGCTCTTCGGGGGAGCGGGCTTTGCCTTCGGAGGTGATGAGCCTTGGGACCGGGCTCCGTTGAG
>JAIXKK010000167.1 GCA_026954325.1 Bryobacterales bacterium
AACTGGGAGTAGCCGGCGGGATCGGCCGGATTCAGCTTCACCACGCGCACGTTCGGGGTTCTCAGAAACCGGTTATTCAGGGAGTGCAGGTAGAGCGGGTCGTTTTCCGCGGCCGCATAGAGTTGGCGGCGGGCCATGAGACGGCCCGTCAGGTTGCCGATGCCCGCGCCGAGTTCGAGCACCACGTCGCCGAGATAGGGACGCGCGATCCGCGTTATCCAGGACAGGTACTGCGGCGTGCCGCTGAGGTTGTTGAGGAACGCGCGCCCGTAGGGCTGTACGTAGAGATCGTCGACAAGCCAGAAGTGGAGAATCACGCCCAGGGCCTTGAGCCCGTCCTTCCAGCCGATCTTTTTGCCCTCTTCGTAGGTGCGTCCGTGGTAGCTGATGGGCACTTCATAGATGCGCAGTTTGCGCTTGGCGCTCTTCATGGTGATCTCCGGCTCGAAGCCGAAGCGGTTGGAGCGGATGGGGATGCTCTTCAGAAGATCGGTGCGGAAGACCTTGTAGCAGGTCTCCATGTCGGTGAGTTTGATGTTGGAGAAGATGTTGGAAAGCAGCGTCAGATGCTTGTTGATCATCGAATGCCAGAACGGGAGGACGCGGGTCTGCACGCCGGCCATGTAGCGGGATCCGAACACGGCGTCGGCGCGGCCGTCGAGGAGGGGACGCAGCAGGACGGGGTATTCGCCCGGATCATACTCGAGGTCGGCATCCTGGACGAGGGTGAAATCGCCGCCGGCCTTGGAGATGGCGGTGCGGACAGCGGCGCCCTTGCCTTGATTGACCTCATGGCGAAAAAGACGAATGCGAGGTTCGCTTTCGGCCAGGCGCTGGAGGATCGCCCAGGTGCCGTCGGTAGAGCAGTCATCCACGATGATCAGTTCCCGCCCATGTTTTCCGGCAGCGGGGCGCTCAGGACGAGACTCAAACTACGCTCCACTACGGCCCGCTCATTGTAGACGGGAATCAGGATGGATAGAAGCATGCCAGACCATCAGTATAATGTGTTCGGGCGGAGGACCGCGCTACCGCGGAGGAGTCCAGAGAGAGGTGAGTTGATAGAAAGAAACAGGGCGCGCAGTGCGTGCACTGGCACCCTGTTTCCGGTAAAGGCGAAATACTTCCAAGAAGCGCTGCCGGCAGCGCTTAGAAAACCAGCCGAAGAGTGTACTGTACCTCACGGCCGTAGTTGCCGCCGGCAACCCCGGTGCTCTTGCCGAAGGTGGAACTGGTCACGTCCGTGTTCGGATCGCTCGGCATGAACACGTTGGGCAGATTGAAGAACTCGAAGCGGGTCTCGAGCTTCAGACGCTCCGTGATGGGAAAGTACTTCACCAGAGTGCTGTCCAGACTCCAGAAGCCAAAGCCGCGCAAATCGCCGTAGTACCAGGGGTTGGTGCGCGGAGTGTACGCTGCCGCCTGGGAGAACTTCGAGGTGTCGAAGTACTGGCTCCTTGTGGGATTGGAGATTGACGGACTGTCGGCCGGAGCGTTCATCTGGCCGAATGTGAGCAGCCCACCCTGGTTCCACATCAAGATGTGGCTGGTGGCCCAACCGCCGACGAGCAGATCCACGGCGCGGTTCGCGTTCTTCAGCAATGCGCGCCCGCGGCCAATGGGAAGCTCCCATGTGCCTGCCATGCGGATGGTGTGCCTCGGGTTGCGCATGTCGATCAAGGTCTTGTCATTCGCATACATGGCGGGTTGGTTGAACCAGTTCGATTTCGACTCGTGGTTGTAGTTGTAACCAAGCGTCATGCTGAGGCCTTGCGCGAACCGGCGGTCGACCTTGATCTGGAGCGCCTTGTAACGCTCGGAGATGCCAGGCTCGAACTGCTGGTTCAGCGACCCGGGGTATTGCGGATAGGGCCGGAGAAGCGTAGCGACCGAGACGGTCTTCTGGTTTCGCAGGCTGCCCGGCATCTTATTCGCCGGCAGCAGTTGGTAGAACGGGTTCGGCACGGCGGCATCCATGGCGCCCTTGTACGTATAGTAAAGCTGGGGATCGATCTGGTTGAGGTCGTAACCGTAGTTTCCACCCCACATGCTGTCCCCGAGCTGGTTATGCCCGTAGTTCATGAAGAAAGTGGAGTCGGTCATGAGATTCCAGGGCAACTGGCGCTGGTAGGAGATGGTGACGCGGTCGTTGATCGGCCGCTTCAGGTTTTGATTGAACCAGGACGGGTTATTCCCCAGGTCCTGATAGCGCCCGTAGCCTTGGCCAATTGGGGTGAGGAGGGGGTTCGTCGACGGGAACGGATCGCTGACCAGCGTCTGGGGCACGCCCTGGACGGGACCTAAAACGTTGGTTGCCTGCGAAAAACCGTTCGTCGGAATCGAGCCCAGGCCTTCGGTCCAGGCGCCCTTCATCGGGACGGCGTAGCGCGCGTAGCCGAAGCGCAGGGCGCTCTTGTCGTTGAGCCGGATGGCGATGCCCGCGCGGGGCAGGAAGTTGTTCAGGTTCTTGTAAGCGCGCGGATTGGAACTGTCGGTGAACATCCAGGCGCCGTTGTACTTGTAATTCACCTTCGCAATCGACGTGACCTGGGAGGGCATGGTGACCCCGCCCTGCAACTCCGGGATCGGGTTGGACAGGTCAAGGAACCGGGAGAACATGTACTGGTCATCCTTTGGGGCTTGCTCGGTCTCCCAGCGCAGGCCCAGGTTCAGGATGCCTACCGCCAGCGTCGTCCTGGAAAAAGAGGCCCCACTGGGAGTATCCGTTGTGAAACATGGGGTTGATCTGGGCGTTTCCACCGTTGAGGGTGCCGAGCAGGGCGGAGGCGTACATATTCCCACTCAGGCTTTGGTTGAAGTTAATGAAGGTGTTGCCGGTATCCACCGCGTTGAAGGCGAGGTTACCCACCGCCGGCAGTCCGTTGTAGTCGTAGCTGTAGCGCAACTGCCAGCCGGCTTTCATGTGATGCTTGCCCATGTCGTGCGTCACGGCCACGCTGGGGGTATGGCTGCGGCCGCGCACTTGCCACCAACTGCCCAGGCCGGCGGTATAGCCGCCGTTACCCGAGAAACTGATGGAGGGGTAATAGATACCCGGCAGATTCTGCAACACGGGCTTGTACCAACCGGTGGGGAAGAGATTAGCCCATGCGGACGCCCCAACCTTTGCCCAGTCAGAGTCATATTCGTCTTCCAGGTAAATCGCTCCGTAACGGAAATCAATAGTGGTGTTGGGCGAAGCAATGTACAGCACGTCCGCCGCCGCGTTGAGGGCGTCCATGATGCCGCCGTTATCGGACCGCACCGCAATGGTGCCGCCCCAGTTCGGGTTGTCGAGTCGCGTCTGGTACTTCGAGTAGCGGGCGTACATGCGCCATTTGTCGTTGATGTTGTAATCCACGCGCTCGGAGATGTTCCAGTAGTGGAGCCACCAGTAGTAGGAATTCTTGCGGTTGTTGATGCCGGTGAGGTCGTCACCCGGGCCGTTCGTCTTTGGAAGGTCACCGATGATCTTCCGGCCGGTGGGATCCATCCGCGACTGCGGCAGAATGTTGCCCGGGAACGGGGTTCGCGTCGCTATGGCGGTAGCCGGGTCGTACTGCGTCGTGAACGGATCGTAAATGGCGCGCAGCCCGCCGGTATTGGTAAGGGACCGCGAGAAATCGCCTGCCCGCTCGAGATCCGTCGGAAGCGTAACTTCGTTGTACTGCGGCTGGGTGCTCTTCCACTGCTCATAGCTGAAGTAGCTGAAAAGTTTGTTCTTGAGAATCGGGTTGCCGAGCGTGCCGCCCCAGTTATGGTTTCTTACGGTACTGGCAGTACGGGTGATGCGGTTTTGGAGGGCATTAAAATAGGGGTTGCGTCCGAAGTAGTAACCGCTGCCGTGAAACTCGTTGGTTCCGGACTTCATGGAGAGGTTCAGAGTGCCGCCGGCGCTGAAACCGAACTCGGCATCGACCGCGTTCTGCTGCACCTGGACTTCCTGGACGGCGTCCATGGAGGCGTTGTAAGACCCGCGGGCCGCGTACCCCAGAGGCACGCCATCGAGCAACTGGTCGTTCTTGCCGCCCGTGTTTCCCCCGACATCCATTCCGGAGTTCGACCACATATAGAACGGGTTGCGGTGGGAGACGTCCCAATAGCGGTTGATCACCGCGGGGTTCAACAAGGCCAGCGTAAAGGGATTGCGCGCCAGCACCGGCAAGTCCTTGAGCAATTGTCCGGTGACCATCGTGGTCATGGTCGCCGAATTGAATTGAACCGAAGATACCTGTCCGGTAACCGTCACCGTTTCCGCCACTCCGCCTACCACCAGTTGCGCGTCCGCGGTCACGTCACCACGTGTTTGCACGGTGATGTTTTCCTGCACAAAACGTTGAAACCCCGAGGCTTCCACTGTCAGGGAGTATGTCCCTGGAGCGACAAAGTCGAACAGGTATGCGCCGTTTGAATCCGTCTCTCTGGCCGACTCCACGCCGGTGTTGACGTTTCTCAACGTAACCTTGGCGCCGGCGATCTTGGCTTGGGATGGATCCGAAACGCTTCCCTGGACTCTGGCGCGAATATCCTGGCCGGCGGCCAAACCGGCGAACACCGACGCGATGCCGGCGAGCCAACATACGCGAAGAAGATGACTCCAATTAGATTTCATATACATTTTCCCGTACAAACCAATGAAGATCGGGTTGAAGGCCCTTTATGGTCCTGTTCCGAGCGGTGAAGGTTGCCCAAACGAGTTCCTTCGTAACCAGTACTGCAACAAAGTGTTCGCCGGGGTGCTACGGTCTCAGGACTGAAGTAGTCCGCTTCAAAGTTCGTGAGCGGCTATTCACACAACGTTACCGATAATGTGAGTTCAGCTGAGTTCAGCCACGCCGCACGCACCGGCTTGCGGTTTGCAAGCAGTACATAACAGTAGTGTTTCCTCTCCTCTTTCTGCACCAACCATACCAGACTAAAAGGAGCGGCTGATTCTAAAGACCTCTAACCCTAGATGCAATCATGCACAAATGTTGCGAAAAAGTCAATGATATTTCTTGAAAGTAACATTGGCTGCGCGAGGAGGTCCTGTTTTCCTGGCCGTGGAACATAGGATGCTAAATTGGGACCAGACTGGCCGGAGCGGACTTAGCTTAGTACGGGTGCATCAGGCACCGGAGGGACATCACATTGGACAGCCCCAGGGCGTTGAAGGAGCAGCGTATTGCCATTCTTGCCGCTTGTGCGATAACAGTCCACTTGGCCATGCGCTACGTGTTCGGCGTGGCGGCGCCTTGGTCTTCACCGCCGCTATGGGCGACGCTTGCCGCCAGTATTCTTCTTCTCGGGGACCTGGGAAGGAAACTGCTTTCCTGGCAAATCAGCTCCGACCTGCTGGCGGGTGTTTCGATTGTGGCGAGCGCACTGTTGGGGGAGTACCTGGTGGGGGCGATTATCGTTTTGATGCTCTCCGGAGGCGCCGCGTTGGAGCGCTACGCCACGGCGCGCGCGTCGGCGGTTCTCGATGCCCTGGCCCGGCGCATGCCTCAGATCGCCCACCGCCGCGCGCCGCATGGCGTCGAGGACGTGGCCGTTGGGGAGGTGGGACCCGGTGACTTGCTGGTTGTCTACCCGCATGAAATCTGCCCGGCCGACGGCGTGGTCACGAGCGGACACGGCACGATGGACGAATCCTACCTGACGGGGGAGCCATTTCTGATTTCCAAAGCGCCCGGGGCCGCGGTTCTTTCCGGCGCCGTGAACGGGGAGATGCCGCTCGAAATCACCACCACGCGGAAACCGCGGGATTCGCGCTATGCGCAGATCATGCGGGTGATGGAGGAAAACGAAGATCGCAAACCGAAAATGCGCCGTCTGGCGGACCGGATCGGGGCCTGGTATACGCCGCTTGCCTTGTCCATGGCCGCGCTGGGGTGGGCTGTCAGCGGAGACCCGCTGCGGTTTCTTTCGGTGGTGGTAATCGCCACCCCGTGTCCATTGCTGATCGCTATCCCGGTGGCCGTGGTGGGCGCGATATCGCTGAGCGCGCGCCGGGGGATTGTCATCAAGAACCCGGCGGCGCTCGAACTGGTGGGAGATTGCCGGATCTGGATTTTCGATAAGACCGGCACGCTGACCTATGGGCGCCCGGTGCTCACCGCCATTGACACGGCTCCGGGTGTTGAGGAGCGCGAAGTGCTGCAACTGGCGGCAAGCCTGGAACTGTATTCCAAACATCCGCTGGCGAACGCCATCCGCAAGGCGGCCGAGCAGAGGGGATTGGGTCCTTCGCCGGTCATCTCGCTCAGCGAGAAACCCGGCGAGGGGCTGCGCGGCCTTGTCGACGGCCGCGCTGTCGTGATTACCGGAAGGCAGCATACCGCCGCGTGGGAGGCGCGGCTTCCTCCGCAGGAGGGCGGGCTCGAGTGCATCGTTTTGCTCGATGGAGATTATGCCGCCACCATGCGTTTCCGCGACGAACCGCGCGCCGACAGCCGCTCCTTTATTGCTCACCTCAGCCGTCGCCACCGGGCGGCGCGCCTGATTCTGCTCTCCGGCGACCGGGCCTCGGAAGCCGAGTGCCTGGCGCGCGCGGTGGGAATCGAGAAAGTCTACGCATCGAAGAGTCCGGAGGAGAAGGTGGAGGTGGTGTTGCAGGAGACGGCAACGGCCCCGACGCTGTATGTGGGTGACGGCATCAACGATGCGCCGGCAATGCGCGTGGCCACGGTTGGGGTGACGCTGGGAACGCATAGCGACATCACCGCCGAGGCGGGCGATGCGGTGGTGCTGGAAGCGACTCTTCAGAAAGTGGACGAACTGGTTCACATCGGAGGGCGCATGCGGGTGATTGCCCTGCAAAGCGCGCTCGGCGGCATGGCCTTGAGCATGGCTGGAATGGTGCTGGCCGTGATCGGGCAGCTTCCTCCGATCGGGGGAGCGGTGGCGCAGGAAGTGATCGACCTGGCAGCCGTGCTCAACGCGCTGCGAGTGGCTTTTCCCAGGGAAGAATTGAGCGATTTCTGAGGGAAAGCCGCGCCTCTGGGAATAGAAATGGCCAGCCGGCGGCGAACCGAGCGGTTGCGGGGGAGGTGGAACTCAATTCGCTTAATTTAGAGATAGCGCAAAAACGTAAAAGGGTCAAGTTGTTTGGAACAAAAAGGCATACAATTGTTTTGCGAATGGGGCTCGTGGAGGGTGTCTTGCGCCAGCGAGCACTTGCTCGCCGTGGTATACTGTGATTGTTCACGGTGGGTATAGCTCAGCCGGTAGAGCGCTGGATTGTGGTTCCAGATGTCGTGGGTTCAAATCCCACTACCCACCCCAAGCCCTTCCTATTCCACGCTATCCTCCGGCGGAGCCCATTTGGCCAGATAGAGTTCTCCGGCCTCGGCTTCCGATTCGGCCATGGCGGAGCGCTTCCACTCGGTGAAGCGGCGCGTCCGGAGTTTTTCGAGCAGCCGGAATTCGCGCGATGCTTCGAGGAACGCCTTTTGCTGCGCGCCGATGGCGGCGGCAAGACGCGCGGCTTCGCCCTCGAGTTTGTGCCGTTGGCGATCGACCGAGTGGCGGTAGGCTTCGAGAGCGGCGAGATCGGCGGCGCTGATGGCGGAGCTGGACAGCACGAGTTCGCGCGACTCGCGCCAGGCTTTCTGCAAGTCGGATATTGCGGAGGTTAACTCCTGCCCGCGGACTTCGAGCGCGGCAAGGCGAGCCTGTTCCATGTCCATTTTCCGGCGGCGCCACTCGAAAGCCGTTTGCAGTTGGAAGTGGAACCGCTTCATAGGGTAAGGGCGGCAGCCAGCTTCTCGAGCCGGGTGAGGGTTTCCGCGCCAGTGCTCTTCAGGTGGGAATCCTGCTTGAGGAAATCTTCCAACTCCTGGCGAACGCGGATTGCGGCGTCGAGCTTGGCGTTGGAGCCGGCAGTGTATGCGCCGAGGAGGATGAGGTCCTGGGCGCGCTGGTAGGCCGCCATCGCCTCCCTCACTTTTTGGGACCAGACCTTCTGGCCGGGCGTAGCCACCTGGGAGGCGAGGCGGCTGACCGACTGAAGCACGTCGATGGCGGGGTAATGCCCGGCGGCCCCCAATTCGCGCGAGAGGATAATATGGCCGTCGAGAATGGCCCGCACGGCGTCGCAAACCGGTTCGTTGAAGTCATCTCCCTCGACAAGAACCGTAAAGAAACCGGTGATGGAGCCCCTGGCAAACCGTCCCGCGCGTTCAAAGATTTTCGGGAGCATGTTGAAAACCGACGGGGTGTACCCCTTTTGGCCCGGAGGCTCTCCGGCGGCGAGGCCGATCTCGCGCTGCGCCATGGCTAGCCGGGTGACGGAATCCATCACCAGAAGCACATCAGCGCCCTGGTCGCGAAAGTATTCGGATATGGCGAGGGCGAGGAAGCAGGCGCGCACCCGGAGCGGCGCCGGGCGGTCGCTGGTCGCGACCACGACCACCGACCGGGCGAGGCCCTCCGGCCCTAGTTCCTCTTCAAGAAATCCGCGTACCTCGCGGTTGCGTTCTCCGATCAGCGCGATGACGGAGACGTCGGCGAAGTTGTTGCGGGACATGGAGCCGAGGAGGGTGCTTTTCCCCACGCCGCTGCCGCCGAACAGGCCGATCCGCTGTCCCTTGCCGCAGGGGAGAAGGCTGTCAATGGCGCGAATGCCGGTGACGAGGGGATCGCGGATGGGCTCGCGCTCGAGGGGTCCGGGAGGAGCCGTGTAGAGGTCGTAGCCTGCCTCGGCAGCCACGGGCCCCTTGCCGTCGAGCGGCTTCCCGAACCCGTCGAGGACGCGGCCAAGCAGCGCCTTTCCCACCGCGGCCTTGGCCTCTTCGCCGCGGGCTACGATCTTGTCCCCCAATTGCAGCCCGTCGATCTCTTCGAGAGGCATCGAAAGGACCTTTCCGTTGCGGAATCCGATGACCTGAACGCGGACGGTCCGGCCGGAGGAAGTGAGGACTTCGCAGAAATCGCCAATTGCCGCGGCCGGGCCGGAAGACTCCACCAGGAGGCCGGCCAGCGCGGTCACAGTGCCCAGCCGGCGGATGGCGGGAGAGCGCTCCACAATGTCGAAATAAGGGGTGAGATCAACGGATGGCATGGTGTGGGCGCCTCATTTCTCCATCGGGCGGCGCATCAGATCGGCAAAGCCGCGCTCGATTTCCTCGAGCTGGGTGTCAATCGACGCATCGAGTTGGCCGCGCTGTGTTTCGAACACCACGGCGCCGCGTTCGAGCGCGGGATCGGCGGTAACCTCGACGCGGTGCGGACTGCCGATGCGATCGAGGCAGGCGGCAACCAGCGGGGCATCTTCCGGCCTCACCCGGACGCGGTGGGTTTCACGCAGGTCCACGCGGTCAAGGGCCGCCTTGACAAGGCCGAGCAGCGCCTCGCCATCGACCGTGAGTTCGCGGCGCAGAATGCGGCGGGCCATGGCAAGGCTGAGCTTGACGACATCCTCCTCGCACTCCCTCCTCATGCGGGAACGCGCCCCCGCCATCTCCGCCGCGCTTCTCGACGTATTCTCGACGGCATCCCGCCATTTTGCCGCCGCCGCGGCTTCGCCTTCCTTGAAGCCGGCCTGTCTTGCCTTCTGCTCACGTACCGGGAGTTGCTGCTCGATCTCCACCAGGCGGGTTTCGAGGGCGCGGAACTCGTCCCAACTGGGGCCGCGGGGCTCAGACTTCGAAGGCGGTTCGGGATTTTCGGATGGGGGCCGTTCGGGAGCGGAAAACAGATCGCTGTCCGGCGGGCGAGGCGGGCTTCCGGCCGGCCGCCATGTCATGGGGACGGCGGCGGAAAGCTGGCCGGGCTGAAGAATTCTAGACGACATACTGATCGCCGCCGCCGCCTTTCATGCTGATGGCGCCCTCGTTTTCCAACTGGCGGACGACGGCGATAATCTGCTGCTGGGCGGCCTCGACTTCCTTGATCTTGATGGGACCGAGGGCGTCCATATCTTCCTTCATCATCTCCGCGCCGCGGGAACTCATGCTTTGCAGGAAGTGGTTCTTCAGTTGTTCACTGGTGCCTTTGAGGGCCACGGTCAACAGCTTGCGGTCGATTCTGCCCAGCACCTCCTTGATGGCGTTCTGATCGAGCGTCAGAAGGTCTTCGAAGACGAACATCAGATGACGGATCGTTTCGGTGAGGTTGGGGTCTTCATTCTCGATCGCCTCGAGGATGTCCTTGCTGGTTCCCATGTCCAGCCGGTTGAAGATCTCGGCCACGGCGCGGACGCCGCCATAGGATTCGCGGCTCAATTCTCCGAGCGCTTTCAGCTTCTGGCCGATGATGGCGGCGATTCTGGAGATGATTTCCGGGGAGATCTGATCGAGGTTTGCCATGCGCAGGGCGACGTCGGGCCTCAATTCCGCGGGCAGGGACTGCAGAAGCGCGGCCGCTTGAGACGGGTTCAGGTGAGAGAGAACGAGGGCCACGGTTTGCGGATGCTCGCTGTGGATAAACTTGGCGAGTTGCTGCGGATCGGCCTTTTGCAGCGCATCGAAGTTCGCGCCCTCGGTTCCCATGGCCTTCAGCAGACGGTCGAGGAGCTTTCTGGCATGTTCCGGTCCGTAGGCATTGATCAGCACTTTGCGCGCATACTCGATGCCGCCCTTGTGGACGTAGTCGTTTGCGAGCGACATTTGATAGAACTCTTCGAGAATCGCCTCGGCTTCGTCGCCCGTGACCGTGCCGATCTTGGTTACCTCGCGGCTGATCTTGTGCACTTCGTCTTCTTCGAGTTCCTTGAAAATGGCTGCCGAGACGTGATCCCCAAGAATTACGGAGAGCACGGCCGCCTTCCTCGCGCCGGAGTACCGGGGTTCCGGGAGTTTCGGACGCTCCGCGGGCATATCAGAAGTGATCCTCCTTATCCTGCAGCCAGGTGCGAACGATTTGTGCAATCATGACGGGATCGCGTTTTGCCTGCTCGGCGATATGTTTCACTAGAACCTCGGATTTTCTGGTCGTGAGACTGGGCGTCTGAAGGGAGTTGAGCACCTCCATTTCCGCTTTGAGCCGGGCGGATTCGCGGTCGGCCAGTTGCTTTTCCAGCTTCTGCTCGAGTGTGCCCTCCTCAGGGGAGGGCCCTTCGGTTGAGGCGGGCAGTTTATGTTCCTGTCCGTGAAGACCGTCTCCTTCGGCCAGTTCGCCGGCGGCGAGTTCGGCGCTCGCCTTGGCCGCGGTTCTGCTCCGTCCGGCGAAGAGGAAATAGCCTCTGCCGAGCAGGAGTAGGAGAAGACCTCCCGCCACGCCGTACAAGATCATGGGGCTTACCCTGATGTTCTTTTCGGCCAGCCAGCGCTCGAACCCGGAGGAGTTCCCGTCCGGCTTCCCCGGCGACGGCGGCGCCAAGGGATCCGGCGGCGGGGATGCGTGCAAAGTGCTTTCAAAGGGAAGCGTCTGGACCACGATTTGATCGCCTCGTTCCTGGTTGAAGCCGATGGCTCCGGCCACGAGGTCCCGTACTTTCTTGAGGGTCTCATCGCTAGGAGGATCGATCATCCGTTTCGCTTTTTTCCCCGTCCCCTCCCAGCGAACGTTCTGATCGACGATAGTGGAGACGGAAAGCCGGCGGATGGCTCCCTGCGGGAGGCGGGTCTTGCGGACTACACGGCTCGATTGGTAGGTGACGTTTTCGGTGCGGCGCGTCATCCGTGAACCGCCGGCGCCGGGTCTCGATGTGGGCCGCGGGAGGTTCGAGGCGGCTCCGGGTGCGCCGCTCGGGACCACGGGCGAGTTTGTTTCCTCGGAGCGCTGCTGGTTGACCATCACGCTGCGGTCCGGATCCCAGGTTTCTTCGCTTTGTTCGCCGCTCGAGAAATCAACGTCCACGGAGATGCCCGCATGAAAATGACCGGCGCCCAGAATGGGGGTGAGGGTCGCATTGATTTTGGCGAGCATGTCGCGCTCAATCTTCTGGCGGTATTCGAGAGGTCCATCCACGTCGCCGGTGTCGGGATTTTTCGGGGGCGAGTTCAGCAGGTTGCCCTGCATGTCCACCACCGTCACCCCTTCCGGAGAGAGGCCTTCGACCGCATTGGCCACAAGATGCTCGATGGCGCTCACATTGCGCGGGGACAGGCGCGCGCCGGGCTTCAGTTTGAGGAGGATGCTCGCTTTGGCGGGCTGGCGGGATTCGGTGAATACACTGTCTTTGAGAAAGGAGATGTGGACCCGCGCCTGTTCGACTTCGGCGAGGGCCATCACGGTGCGCTCGAGTTCGCCTTCGAGAGCCCGCCCGTAGTTGACCTTTTCGGAGAAATCGGTGGCCCCGAAGTTGGTCTTGTCGAAAATTTCAAAGCCGATGCGGCCGGACTTGGGAAGCCCGGCGCCCGCGACAAGAAGGCGGGAATCGGCGAGCCGGGCGGAGCGGACCAGAACGGCCGAGCCTCCCTCGGAGAGGCGGTAGTCCACGTTCGCTTCTTTCAGTTTCGCCACCACCTGGCCGGCGTCTTCCGGGGCCAGGCCCGTGAAAAGAGGACGGAAGTCCTTTTCGCGGTTCTGGTGCAGGAGGAGGGCTAACCCCGCGGCCACCGCGAGCCCGGCCACCGCGATGAGAATCTGTTGTTTCCGTGAAAGGCTGTTTACGAGCCGTTTGATCTGTTCCAACATGCCGGGTCCATGGTCCGTCTACGCATGCCATAGGGGCTTACATTTGCATCCGCATGATCTCCTGATAGGCCGATATGACTTTGTTCCTCACTTGAAGGAAGTACTCGAAGGAGAGTTCGGCGCGCTGCGCCGCGAGCACGACGCCGTGCACTTCCTGGTCTTCCCCGCGCAACAGGCTGTCCGCCTTCGCCTGGCTGTCTTTTTGAAACTGTTCCACGCGGGCCACGGCCTGTTCAAAGACCTTGGAGAAGGCGCCGTCCGCCGGTGTTGGGGGTTTGCCGCCGAGAGAGACTTCATCGACGACCGCTTCCGGCGCCCGGATGCCGCCAATCAGGTTGCTCATGGTTTCATTACCTCATCAGGTCAAGAGAGCGTTGAATCATGTCTTTGACCGCGGACATGGCGGAGACATTGGCCTGGTAGCCGCGCGTGGCGCTCATCAAATCGGCCATGTCCTCGGCGGGGTTGATCCGGGGATAGGCCACATAGCCATCGGGGCGAGCGTCCGGATGTCCCGGCTGGTAGCGCAGTTCGGGTTCGCGGCCGTCGACGGTGATGTCAGAGACGGCAACGCCCACGGAAGGCGCGGCGAGTTGATCTTCGAAGACAGCGGAGAAGGGCGAGCCCTGTGGCTGGCTCTCGAAGACCGCATCGCGGCGGCGGTAGGGGCCGCCTTCGGCGGTGCGCGTGGTTTCCGCGTTGGCGAGGTTCTCCACCAGCAGTTCGGCGCGCGTGCGTTGGGCCGCCATGCCGGAGGCGCTCACGCTCAATAAATTGAAGAGACTCATCCGCCTTTGCCCTCCTGAATCGCCTCCCGGACCATCTTGAGCTGGCCGCGGGTGAGAAGAGAGGCCATCTGGAACCGCATGCCGTTCTCGGCAAGGAGACGGGCCTCGCGGTCGAGGCTGACGTTGTTTCCGTCGTTCTTAGCCGGAAGATCGGGTTCGATGACGGCCGGTTTCTCCGAGGAGCCAATCTGGCTGAGAAATTCGAAGTGAAAATCGACATCCCGGGTCTTGTAGCCGGGAGTGTCCAGGTTAGCGAGGTTCGAGGCCACCAGTTTCTGCCTGGCGCTCAGCAGATCCATGTAGCTTTGAAGGTTGCCGGCAACTCGTTCGAGCATGTTGACCGTTCTTGAGCATTTTCGTTGCCAGGGCGGTGCCGGCGTGTATCGACTGGATGTTTTACAGAGAAACGCGATAAGAATGTGCCAGTTCGGTAGGAAATTGCCGGTTAGGAACCGGGTTTTCTGGGATAGGTGTCCGCAGGTGTGCCGTTTCGAGAGCCGTACCAATCTGAATCAAGGGGCCCTCGCCGATACCGGGACAGTACTTCCCGGTGCGGTTCCATTCTTTGCGGCGCTCGACCAGTTCGGGCCAGAAGGGGAAGAGGCGGCATTGCGCCGGCTTTACGGGATGGATGGCGCAGCCGCCGGCGGAGAGAAAGTGGCATTGGGCGTTGGGCGGTTTGCGAAGGCGCAGGCGGCGGCGCGTGCGGTAGACGTAGCGCTTCTCGAAGGCGCCGCGCGTGAGGCCGAGGAAGGCGGCTGCGTTACGAAGATCCTGTTCGGTGAGATAGACCCATCCCTTTTGTTCACAGCGGTAGCCGCGAATACAGGTGAAGCGCAGACCTTCCGCCTGGGCCATTCCTCTCTTTTCCATGAGACCCGCCGGACTATAAGCCGGTTTCTGTACCTCCCGTAATGGAAGGCGGCAGCCATTCCTCTGGGCCGGATATTGCTACCCGGCTCGAGCGACCTACCCGGAAGTCGAGCGGAGCGGGCCACCCCTCCTCCCCTATTTGGTCTTGCTCCGCGTGGGGCTTGCCCTGCCGGCGGCATTGCTGCCGCCGCGGTGCGCTCTTACCGCACCATTTCACCCTTACCAGCCACTCTGTTTCCAGAGCGCCGGCGGTATATTTTCTGTGGCGCTTTCCGTGAAATCCGCTTTGAGCGAACCCCCCCGGCCGTTAGCCGGCACGCTGCCCTGTGGAGACCGGACTTTCCTCGTGCGCCGGCCGCGGTGAGGCGGATGGAACACGCGGCTGCCCGTCCGGCAGGTCCCACCTCAGCTTCGCACGGCGCGCGAGGAAAGACAAGTTCCGGATTGTTCTCTGTTCCGTTCTGTTCCGCTCCCGTGTGAAGGGGTCACGTGACGGGACCCGGATTGAACGGGGCCAGCGCGTTGTGGAGTCCCCAGTGGTCAGCCCAGGTCTTTTTGCGGCCGCCGGCAACATCGAGGAGGAAGCGGAAGAGTTCCCAGCCCACGTCGGCGATGGAAGCGTCTCCGGTGGCGATGCGGCCAGCATCGATATCGATAAGATCAAGCCAGCGCTCGGCGAGAGCCGTGCGGGAGGATACCTTGACCACGGGCGCCAGCGCCAAGCCGTAGGGAGAGCCTTCTCCCGTCGTGAAGACGTGCAGGTTCATGGAGGCGAGTTGCTGGGTGCCGCAGATGAAGTCGCTTGCGGGGGTGGCGGCAAAGACGAGCCCTTTTGATTTCACCTGCTCGCCATGGGAAGCGACTGCCATGAGGGCGGAAGTGCCCGCCTTGGCGATGGACCCGAGGGCCTTTTCGACGACGTTCGCCAGGCCGCCGCGCTTGTTGCCCGGGGTCGGATTGGCGCTGCGGTCAGCCTGGCCGCGGGCGAGGTATTCGTCATACCAGCGCATTTCGCGGATGAGGGCACGGCCGACCTCGGCGTTGACGGCTCTTGGGGTGAGCAGATGGACCGCATCGCGCACCTCGGTGACTTCGGAAAACAGCACGGTAGCTCCGGCGCGGACGAGCAGGTCGGCCGCGAAGCCCACGGCGGGGTTGCAGGTGACACCGGAAAACGCGTCGCTTCCGCCGCACTGCAAGCCCACGATCAACTCGGAGGCGGGGCAGGGAACGCGGCGGCGTTCATTCAGTTCGGCCAGCCGCTTTTCGGCCACGCGCAGGATGGCGGAAATCATACTGCCGAAGCCGCGCAAGTCTTCATCCTGAAGGCGGACCACGTAGGGATCGGCTTCGAGCACGGGCAGTCCGGCCGCTCCGGCCCGGATGAGGCGCTGGTTGGGAAAGAGCCTGGCGGGCTGCAATTTTTCGCAGCCCAGACTGACGATGAGCGGCGCGGACCCGAAGTTGGCGTGGCGGCTGATGTGGCGCAGGGTCTCGATGGGGACGGCGGCTCCGGGAGCATCGATGGCGACGCCGCAGCCGTAGGTGTGAGTGATGGCTACGACGTCATCGACGTTGGGGAACCGCGGCAGCAAGTCCTGGCGGATGCGGCGGACGGCATACTCGACCGTGGGCGCGACGCATTGGACGGTGGTGGTGATGCCGAGGATGTTCTTCGTGCCTACGCCGCCATCGGGATTGCGGTAGCCATCGAACGTGTAGCCCTCGAGCGGGGGCAGCGGGGCGGGGACGGCGGTGGCGAGGGGCAACTCATCGAGGGGTGGCGGGGCGGGGAGGCGCAGCATGTCTTCCCGAATCCATTCGCCCGGCCGCACGTCACGAGTGACGCGGCCGATGATCTGGCCGTAGCGGATGACGGGGGCGCCGGCGTCCAGGCGCTGGAGAGTGACTTTGTGCGATTGGGGGATCCGTTCGCGGAGCGCCAGTCCGCCGGCGAACACAGCGCCGGCGGCGAGACCCTCCGGGTTGACGATGATCCCCACGTTATCCCGGGGGTGGACTTGTACGTAAAGAGGTTCCATTCAGTGAGAGTTCTTGTAAAAGTAGAGCCGGCCGCGGCTGCGGAGATAGATGCCGCCATCGGCCGGGGCGGGGGTGGCGAAGCATTCATCGTCGAGGTCGCTGGCGGCCATCACTTCCCATTGTGGCGCGGCTTTGAGTGCTCAGTTTGCAGGCTTCGCTGAGGAGGTAGACTTTGCCGTCCCCTCCGGCAGGGCTGGCCCAATAGTGTTCGATGGCGCGCGGCAGGCGGGCCTGCTTATAGGCGGCTCCGGTTTCCGGATTGAGGGTGGTCAACTCCTTGCGCCCGTTTTTCGGTATATAGACACCCGGGGTGGCATAGCCTCGCGTCACCTCCGGACGTTCGGCGCGCCGGCGTGCTTTCCCGGTGTTCTTGTTAGGGGCGATGAGGAACAAGTCCGTATCCCGGTCATTGTTAAACGGGCCGGGGGGAAGCCGCCGGCGCTCGTCTCCGTCTTTTCCAAACGCGAGCAGCCCGAAGTCTCCGAAGAACACGCAGACCATCTCACCGCCGCTCACCGGAGAAGGCGAGGCGGGGGAGTTGGCTGGCTGGAACCTCTCCTTACGAGGGCCTGGGGCCTCGCGCCGCCACGGCAGTTTGCCCGTGCCGCGATCGAGGGCGATGGTGAGGAGCCTGTCGCCAACGTAGGCGGTGAGGAAGTTGCGATCCCCGGCAAGGATTGGAGAAGAGTGTCCCGGGGACAGCGGCGTTTTCCAGACAAGGTTCTTATCCGCGCCCACTTCCGCGAAGAGATTGGCGCCGTCTGTTAAACCCATGCCCTGGGGGCCTCGGAATTGAGGCCGGCCGGCGGCGGCCGGCAGCAGCCAGGGAAGGAGGGCGAGGGAATGCATTGCCCGTCGGGTTACCGGACGATGGCGAACTTCTGCACGCGCCAGTTCTTGATCTCGGCCACGTAGATGGACCCCGCGGAATCGACGGCGAGGTGATGGGCGAAGTCGAACTTCCCGGGCGCCTTGCCGAAGCTGCCGAGGACGCCCCGCACCCGCCCGTCGAGGTTCACCTTGATGACGCGGTTATTCACGCCGTCGCACATGTAGATCATGTCTTCGCGCGGGGTGTAATAGAGGCCCCAGGGGCTGCCGAGGTCCGTCCATTTGCCGAGGAACCCGCCGCCGGCGTCGAAGATCTGCACGCGCGCGTTGGTGCGGTCAGCGACGTAGACGCGTCCGCGGCGGTCGATGGTGACATCGTGAGCGATGTCGAATTCGCTGTCGCCGGTTCCCTTCTTCCCCCAGTGCCGCACGTAGGTCCCGTCCTTGTGATAACGCACGACACGGGAATTGACATAGCCGTCGGAGACATAGAAATCTCCACTCGGGTGGAAGGCGAGGGAAGTGGGCCGGTTGTAGGCATACGGGCTGTCGTTGTTTCCCGGGGCGCCGCCGGGGTTGGCGAAGACCATCAGGACGCGGCCCTGGGGAGAACATTTGATGATGGCGTTCCCGGCGACATCCACCAGCCAGACGTTTCCATCAGGGTCGATGCGGATGCCGTGCGAGGACTTGACAGGCACGTCTTTCCAGGCCTGGAGCATCTTTCCGTTCTTGTCGAATTGAATCACGGGATGTGGTCCGCGGTTGAAGACCCAGACGTTGTCGTTGCGGTCCACGCCGACACCGGAGACCTCGCCGAAGTTCCAGCCCGCGGGGAGTTGCGGCCAGCCTTCCACCAGGCCGTGGGGGAGGGGAGGTCCGGATTGCGGTTGACCGTAGGCGGGCAGCGAGGCCGCCATAAGCAAGGCAAGGGTCCATGCGAGGCGCATGAGGCAGAGCGTACGGGAAAGAATGGGAGAAAGTCAATGCTCCGAATGGGTGATTATGTTCCGGTCAGCCCGCGCCGCCGAAGGATACGGGGTCATTGCAATGAAGCCGCGGCGGCGTCATGCCGGCCGGCGTATCCCGCAATGTCCGTCCGCCGCGCGGCCTTGCGGACAGCGAAGGCGGCGCCCGGTTGGGGCTTGCGGCGCTTCAGCCCTTGACGATGCCGCGGTACTCGGTAGGCGAGATACCTTGAATTCGGCGAAAAAGACGCGAGAAGTAGAGGGGGTCGTTGAAGCCGAGTTCGCCGGCGATGCGCTTGACGGGGAGATCGCCGCCGTCGAGCAACTCGCAGGCGCGCCGGATTTTCAGCCGCGGGAAATAGTCGAGAGGAGCGAAGCCGGTGGCTTTCTTGAAGACGGCGCAAAAGTGGGAACTGGAGAGATTCACCATACTGGCGAGTTCGGGGATGGAGACGGTATCTTCAAGACGCTGGTGCATGTAGGCGATGGCGCGCCGGATGCGTGGGCCGGCGCCCGTGTAAGCGGTCTGCCGGTGAGTGGCTGAGATGGCAAGGCCGAGCAGGTGCGCCAGCGCCAGGGAGGCGGCCGGCAGGCGGCCGGCGCCATAGCCGTGGGAGAGTTCCTCGGTGATCTCCTCGAACAAGGCGGCCAGGCGCGACTGTTCGTCCACCTCGAAGAGAGGGCTGACGCGGCCGCGGCGCGGCATCGCGCCGAGGTGCTCGGCCGCGCGGCCCGCGCAGTGGAGCCAATAGATAGTCCATGGCCGCGCCTCCGCCGCCCCATACCGGTGCGGCTCCCGCGGCAGGATCGCGATGAGATGTCCGGGCGGGACCTCGTGCCGCGCGGCGCCCATTTCCACCCATCCGCTCCGCGCACGCACAGGATGAGAATCAGTTCATTGCAGCCGCGCGGGCGTTCAAAGTAGTGATACGCCGCATCGGGAAAGTAGCCGGCGCCGGTGGGAAGCAGCTTGACTGGAAGTTGCTCCGCCAAGGCGCGTTGCACAATCGGCCGCGGCAGCATCAGAAAACGTTGTCCGGGAAAGCCGTCAGGCACGCGCAATACCGGTTCCGCCATGACGACAACAGTACCGGAAAAAGATCCATACCGGGATGCCGCCCGATACGCGATAGGCCATCGTCGCTTCTTGGCCCAAACCCGTACGAACGCCACCCCGTGTGAAGCCACCCGGGGCGAGTACTCCCCTTGCACTCCGCTCACATCCCGTTGCCGCCAGACGTCCCGTACCCGGAGACCCGCTGTCATCTCCAACTCCGCGGCCGTCACTTTCATCATCCGGGGCTCCGTGCCCAGGTTGAACAGACCCACCGCCTTCGAGCCGTCCTCGAGCGGTTTCACCAGCACCAGTTCGTCATCGCTCCGGCGCGGAATCTTCGCCTGCTTTCCCAGCACGTCCTGGTTTACGCCGATCACCTCGGCGTTGCACGGCACGTTCAGGGTAAAATCGTCCAGCATGTTCATCGCGCCGGAGAAAAACAACGGCGCCGCCATCAGCGACCACATCGACATGTAGCTGTACTGCTCATCCGCCGACAGTTCCACCTTCGCCGGCGGTCCCTCGCGTTGCCGCGGCCGTCCCGCGTAACCGATGATCAGGTAATCCGGATCGTTCCAGCGCCCCGGCCCCTCATGCCATACTGGCACAGGTTGAAAACAACGTCCCGGTCCAACCGCTTCACGATGCCGCCCATCAGGCCGTAGGGTTTTTTCCGCTCTTCCAGGGAATCGTTCCGGGCGATCTGCCGGTAAGAGCACCAGTCGTACTTCAGAAAATCGAACCCCCACTCCGCGAACCGCCTCGCGTCCGCGTCCTCGTGGCGGTACGACGCCGTATAGCCCGCGCACGTTAACGGTCCAGGGCCGGTATAAATGCCGGCCCGCAGGCCCTTGGCGTGAATGTACGCGGTCAACCCCTTCATATCCGGGAACCGCTTGTTCGGTAAGATCGCGCCGCCGGCGTCGCGTGGCTCGCCGCCCAGTTCCGGATCGCCCGGCTTCACCATCCAGCAGTCGTCGATGTTCACGTACTGGTAGCCATAATCCGCCATGCCGCTTGCAACCATTAAGTCCGCGGCCTCGCGCATCAGGTTTCCGGTGACCTGGTTCCGGTAGGCGTACCAGTCATTCCAGCCCATCGGCGGCGTCAAAGCCAGCGTGTCCCCCACCACCAACTTAAACGGGCGCGCCGCCGGCCCGGCCTTGCTCACAGCCTTGAAGGTCACTTCATACGAGCCGGCCTTCCGTGGAACCTTTCCCGTGATGATTCCCGTCGCGGGGTCCAGTTTCAATGACGGCGGCAGCTTTGACGCGCTGAACTTCATGGGCCGCTCGCCCGTGCACGGAATCCGGTAAATAAAATCGTGACCCGGCCGCGCGCCGTGGATTTTCGGACCATTGATCTTCGGAGCCGGCCCCGGCTTCGGCGTCAGGACCGGCATGTCCCCGGAGGCCACCGCCACCCCGGCCGGCAGCGCGGCGCACACCGTCAAGAACAATCGCAATCTCACTTTTCGACCTCCAGTTCCACCACCGCGGCGCGCCACTCCGCATCCAGCCTCACCGGCCACCCGCCTGACAACTCGGCCGCGCTCACCGCCGGCCGCTTGACGCCATCCACGGAGACACGGTATGTTGCGCCCTTCCTGAGTCCGCGGAGCGCGAATCTTCGTTCGGCCTCACCGCCGCCCAGGCGGTACGCCATCAGCACGCTCTTGCCGGCATCGGGCGCGGCATACTGCAAAGCCATCCATCCCCGGGGGGCCTGGTTGGCGGGCGGCGGCGTCAAATGATACACATCGCCGTCGGCGATCACCTCGCGGATACGCTTGTACAGCGCGATGTTTTCGGCCGCGCGTTTCTTTAGCTCCGGCGGCCATTCAAAGACACGGCTCGAGATTCCGAACTGTCCGTTCATCGGCACGCGCAGCATGAAATCCCACCAGCCTGGCGCGCCTCCTCCGGCAATCCGTCCCCGCAAGCCGCCGTTCGCCTCCGGCTTATCGCCCACCATCCAGTGATTGCAGACAGCCGGGGTGAACGCGGTGGTACAGCCGTAGGCCAACTGCACCGATGGCAGCGGAGCAATCTCATCCGACAGCCACGTGGTGTGCGTGTGCGCCATGATCCCGCTGTCGAACCGCAGCCCGCCGCTCGAACAATTCTCGATCACCAGCCGCGGATACTTTGTCCGCACCTCGTCCAGCCATGCGTAGTAATTGAGGATGTGATCCGCCAGCACCGTACCCTTCCGCTCACCCGGAGCCGGCGGATCGAATTCAGAGCCAATGTCGATGTTGTAGTCGATCTTCACCCAATCGAGCTTGTAGTCGCGCGCCAACCGGTCCATCACCCGGTGCGCCCACGCGCGCACCTCCGGTTTCGCGAAATTCAGCATCGCCCGGACGCCCCTGATTACCGGCTTGCCATTGTAGGTGAGCAGCCAATCCGCATGTTCGCGGTACATGTCCGACTCCAGCCCGACGTTTTCGATTTCCACCCAGAGGCCGAACTTCATGCCTTTCCCATGGACATGCTCCGCCAGTTCCTCGAGCCCCTTGGGATAGGCCGCCCGGTCCACCTGGTAGTCTCCCAGTTCCGCCGACCAATTCTTCTTGTTGTACCAGCCGGAGTCCAGGACAAATACATCCGCGCCCAACTCCGCCGCTATATCCGCGCAGTCCTTCATCTCCCGCACCGTCATCTTGCCCGGAAACGGATACCACGAGTTGAACTGCACCAGCAGTGGATCATTGGCCGGCGTGCGTGCGTAGGCAAACTGCCGCTGCCGGCGGTGCAACTGGTTCGTGGCATCGTCCAAATCACCGGAAGAGGCCGTGAACGCCACTTCCGGCAGGGTCCGCGACGCGCCTGCTCCCAGCGTCAATGCGCCCTCGAAATCCCACTGCGTCCCAAGCGACACCAGCACATCCGTATCGCGCGGCGGAGTCTTACCGGACCCTGGCGTCCGCTCCACCAGGAACTGCCAGTTGCCTGAATAGGCCAGTTCGCCGGTATACCGCACGCCGAGCGTCCTGTTGTATAGCGAAAACCATGGCGAATATATGCTCGTCGAACGTCCCCGGCTATTCAGTAGTCTCTTCCCGCCCGCCGTCAATTGCTCCGTGGTGATTTGCTTTTCCTGGCCCCAGCCTCCCCACAAGTAAGTCAGATCATAATCGCCTGGCGGCAGCCGCCAGCTCAGTTCCGGCAGCGACTCGACTTGTAACGGGGCGGCGCCGGTGTTGATCAGCTTCATTCGCCGGGAGATCACGCCGGTCTCGCCCCAAGAGGCGTACACCGCCTCGATGCGCAGCGGCAGCCGCCGGTGCTGGTATACCAACCGGAGTTTGCTCACTGCCCCCTGGCTTTCCCGCGACGATGAGAGCAGATTCAATTCCTCGGGCTCCACCGTTTGCCCGGACACCATGCCGAACATATCCTGTCCACGGAAAGCTTGGCCCCGGGGCTGTCCATCCATTCTCCACGCCGCCGCTCCGGCGGGTCCGAAATACTCGAGCCGCACCACGCCGGCGGAACTCGCCAGCCGGTACTCCACCGGCCCGCTGCGTATCGGGAATGATTGGTTCGCCGTTTCCGCGGTCACCGCCGCGCATGCGCACCAGACAATCCAAATCCACGGTTTCATAAGCATATTGTGGAAGATTTTCGCCGCAATGGCCGATGTCACGAATTACATGGACAGTCCCCTGATTCTCAAATTCCCAACTCGGCCTTCACGGCCGCGAACTGCGCAGCGGCGAATTCCAGATCATCCGGCGTGTGCGCGGCCGATACCTGAATCCGGATCCGGGCTTTGCCTTTCGGGACCACGGGGAAGGAAAACCCGGTCACGTACACGCCGCGGGCGAGCAGCAAGTCCGCCATCCGCGCCGCCAGCGCCGCATCTCCGAGCATCACGGGAATAATGGGATGCTCGCCGGGAAGAATGTGGAACCCGAGTCCGCTCATCTGCCGCCGGAAGAACTTCGTATTGCTCTCGAGACGGTCCCGCGGGTCCGTGGAGCGCGAGAGCAGATCGAGAGCTTTCAACGAAGCGGCGGCAATCGGCGGCGCCACGGTGTTCGAGAACAGGTACGGCCGTGAACGCTGCCGCAGCAGCGCGATGATCTCCTGCCGCCCGGAGACATACCCTCCGCTCGCCCCTCCCAGCGCTTTGCCGAGAGTTCCGGTGAGAATGTCCACGCGCCCCATCACGTGATGATGCTCATGCGTGCCGCGGCCGTGTTTGCCCATGAAGCCCACGGCGTGCGAGTCGTCCACCATCACCAAGGCCTGGTGCTTCTCCGCCAGATCGCAGATCGCGGGCAGGCCGGCGATGTAGCCGTCCATCGAAAACACGCCATCGGTGGCGATCATCCGGAAGCGCGCGCCGGATGCCTCTTTCAGTTGCGCTTCCAGGTCCTCCATGTCGTTGTTGCGGTAGCGGAAGCGCCGTGCTTTCGAAAGCCGGATCCCGTCGATGATGCTCGCGTGGTTCAACTCATCGGAGATCACCGCGTCCTCGGCCCCCAGCAGCGTTTCAAACAATCCGCCGTTGGCGTCAAAACAGGAGGAATACAAAATGGTGTCGTCCGTCCCGAGAAACTCGCTGATCCGCCCCTCGAGTTGTTTGTGAAGCGTTTGCGTCCCGCAGATGAAGCGCACCGAGGCCAGCCCGTAGCCCCACTTATCGAGCGCCTCATGCGCGGCCGCGATCAGTTCCGGGTGATGCGCAAGCCCAAGATAGTTGTTCGCGCACAGGTTCAGCACCCGTGCTCCGTCCGCCAGGCCGATGCGCGCGCCCTGCGCCGTGCCGATCAGCCGCTCGTTCTTGTACAATCCGCCCGCGCGGATCTCCTCCAGCGTGTCGCGGAGGTGCTGCTCCATTGCGTACATCGCTTACTTCTCCCAGGAAAGGATGACCTTGCCGCAATTGCCTTCCCGCATCGCGGCAAATCCCTTTTCGAATTCCGTGTAGTGGTAGCGGTGCGTGATCACCGGGCCGATCTTCAATCCCGATTCCAGCATCACCGTCATTTTGTACCAGGTTTCGTACATCTCCCGGCCATAGATTCCCTTGATCGTCAGGCCGTTGAAGATGATCGTGTTCCAATCAATCCGCATCGGCTGAGAAGGGATGCCGAGCATCGCGATGCGGCCGCCGTGCGCCATGTTGGCGAGCATATCCCGAAAAGCCTGCTCGTTGCCCGACATCTCCAGGCCGATGTCGAAGCCTTCGGCCATGCGGAGTTCTTCCTGCGCGGAAGCGATCGTCCGTTCTCTTACGTCAATCGCGAGCGAAACGCGCACTTTGCGCGCCAGTTCGAGCCGCGCCGGATTCACGTCCGTGATCACCACGTGCCGCGCTCCGGCGTGCCGCGCCACCGCCGCCGCCATGATCCCAATGGGACCCGCTCCGGTCACCAGCACATCCTCGCCGAGCAGAGGAAACGACAACGCGGTGTGCACCGCATTGCCGAATGGATCGAAGATCGCCGCCACATCGAGATCAATCGATGGAGCATGCCGCCAGATGTTTGACATCGGAAGCGCGATGTATTCCGCGAACGCTCCGGGGCGGTTCACTCCCACACCCTGGGTATGGGCGCAAAGATGGCGGCGCCCGGCCATGCAGTTGCGGCAGCGTCCGCACACGACGTGGCCTTCTCCCGAGACGATCTCGCCGGGAAGGAAGTCGAGAACGTTCGAGCCGACGGCCACCACCCTGCCCACGAACTCGTGCCCGATGTGCATGGGCACGGGAATCGTGCGCCTGGCCCAATCGTCCCAGTTGTAGATGTGGAGATCCGTTCCGCAGATACCCGTGCGCAGGACTTGAATGAGAACATCGTTGATTCCGATGCCCGGCTGCGGCACATCCTCCAGCCAGAGCCCGGACGCCTCTTTCGCCTTCACGAGAGCTTTCACTATATGAAACCTTTCGTCTCTGATCTTAAACGAGCCGGCCTTCCACCCGCACCACCCGCCGGCATGCGCGCCGAAGAGAGTATTCCCTATGGAGCGCGAGTTTCTGTTTTCTCACCGCGAGGACGAAAGCGTCGGGACGGGCGCGCCAGGCCTAGGCGCGCGCGGCTCATTCAGATCGCGCGCCACGTAGTCCGTGATCGCATAACTCATGCCCCGGCCCACCATGTCCTGGTGCTCGAGGATTCCGTACGCGCAAACGCGGATCAAAGCTCGCCCGCGCCGCCAGGTCCACGTCCTCGGCGCCGGCGATTCCCTCCCGCACAATGTGAACGGCCTCCCGCGCCAGAGCCATCCGCGAGCGGTTGCCGCCGCAATCCCCGAGCGGCGCCCGCACCTCCTCGGCCGGCGCCCTCTCCGGGCGCGAGCATTTCGATTGAATCGCCGTGATGCTCAGCCCCGAGGTGTTCGTGGCCAATATCGTTTCGGGCCTTGCGAGGGAATCCACCCGCGCGAAGCGTTTCTGCCGGCGCCGGTTCAATCACCAGATCCACCCGCCGGATGGCGTCATCAAAGCCGGTGAAAGCATGAAGCAGTCCTCGAACCTGGGCCGCGGCATCAGGATCCGAAGGCCCGTTCTGCCCAAGCGGTTTCGCCTGCCCTATCGTTTTCTCGAACCCCCGGCGCGCGCTCTCCTCGGCCCGGCTGAGGATTGCCGTCCCGGCGCCCCCCCCCAAGGCGAGCATCATGGCGATGCCATCCACTCGCGCCGGTTGATGCGTTCCGCCATTTTTCGAACTATGATGTCATGAGGCTAAATCCACCGAGGAGACACTCATATGATCGTCATTCGCAACTGCTTTGTCGCCAAACCGGGAAGCGCCAGCAAACTCGCGGCCCAACTCAAAGAAGCCGCCGCCGCTGCCGGCTTTTCCACCTTCCGCGTCCTCACTGACATGACCGGCGATTTCAACCGCGTCATCCTGGAATACGAAGCCGCGAGCGTAGGTGAGTTCGAGGAACGAATGAAGGAATACGCCACCAACGAATCCTTTCGCGAGAAGATGAAGGGTTATACGGACCTCTATCTCACAGGCGCCCGCGAGATTCTCCGCGTCGTCTGACGTTACAGCATTCCCGCTTTCCGGAGCACCTTCTCCGACTTTTGCCTGATCTCCATCGCCACTTCGTAGGGATCGCCCTTCTGGAGCCTGGGATAGAACAGCTCCACCGATAACGAACCTTCGTAGCGCGCTTTGCGAAGGGCATGCAGGATCTTCACGAGCGGCGACACGCCGTCGCCCGGAATGTCGCGCGTCGAATTATCCAGCAGTTCCCGCGGGATGTCCGGAACGTCCTGGAAATGGACGTGGTGAATCTCGCCGGGGCGAATCATGTCCAAGTCCTCCATTTTGCTCAAGCCGGCGTAAAAGTGGTAAAAGTCCAACATCGGTTTGACAAAAGGGTGATTTACTTCGCGAACCAGCTTGAGGGAGGTCGGCAGGCACCCGGCGAAGGTGGAGCCGCGCATGAATTCCAGCATGGCCGTCACGCCGAACGGCTTGACGATCTCGCCCATCTCATGCATGCGGCCGGCGGCGTGCTTGTAGTCATCGAGGGTGTACTTCCCGGCGGCGGCGCAAGGGATCACCATACGGTCGACGCCGGCCGCGGCGAACTGCTCGGCGCGGAACTTCAGATCAGTGAGAGCCTTTGCCCGTTGCGGACTAGGCTCGACAAGCCCGCGCACACCGCTGCCGCCTGAGACGGCTTTCATTCCCAGGTCGCTCAACAGACGTTTGGCGGCCGGCAGACCCTCTTTGTCCACAAACGGATCGAGTAGCTGGGGGATAATCTCGACGTAACGAATGCCGGCTTTTGCATACCCCTCGAGGGATTGCCGGAACGTCGATCCCGCCGAAGTAGTCTGGTGGAGGCAGAGAGGCCACCTGGAAGCGGAGGATGCCAGAGCCAGGGCGGGGGCGGAATGGAGGAGGGTGCGTCTGGTGATCATGGGTCTACGATATTACAGGATATCGCGCGAGCACTCCTGAAACCGGATTCCTCCAGGGTGCGTAACTGTTTTGGGGATCGCGGCCTGGGATCATGTTGTAGGGTTCCGCCGGTAGGAGGGTGTTGCGAACCGTGACTTCCTGGGCGAGCGTGGGATGAGCCCGCCGGGGAAGATTCTTTCGGAATTGGGCAGAGGCGGCGGGTGGTTGCTCCAAGGCCCGGAGGGCTTCGACAAAGTCGCCATCCAGTTGGAAGAGCTGCCGGATCAACCGCCGCGGAATCTCAGCCGGCGCCAGATCCATCCGGTCCAAAGCGCGCAACAACGTCAACAGCTCAAGCCGGGCGGCTTCCAGGCGGGAGCGGAGACCGGCAGGAATTTCCCCGGCGGACCGGCGGGCCATGGTCCAACAGAGCCCGGTTATCGTTCAACAACAGGCGTAGCGCTGACAGACGACAGACTCCCGCTTCACTCCAGCGCATTCCGGGTTGACGAAAGCGAGCATGGCTGACCTGTTTTGAGCGCTTTCCACGGCTCCGCTGCCGGTTTCATACCCCAGTCGCGGATGCTCGTCATGGCGCATACGCCCGGCATTCTCACTGTAGTAGCGGATGAGAGATTCACCCTTCCCGCACCCCCAGGACCCGGCTAAAACAAGGCTTCAGGAAAACGTTTTTTTGACAACCAATGCCGCTGCGTGCGCATCGGTTATCAACACGCAATCGGGGCGCATCTTACAGGCGGTCACCCGCGCCTCCAGATAGGCGCCGGCGGACCTGCTTCACTTCATCCACTTCATCCCCAAACCGGTGAAGCACCCGTTTTTCAATTCCTCACCGATGAGTACGGCAGGGGAGTGACGCGACGCAACTCATCTATGTCCGTTCGGGTAGTGTATACGACGTTCCGCGGAATTCTGAAAAACACGCGGCACGGAGGAATTCTGGCGCTGTCGGAACGGGAGATCGAAGAGCGGGACTTTGCCGGGCGGAGCATGGGGTGGGACCGGGGGGAGGGGCGGCGAAAGGGGCAGTAGCGTGGAAGCCGTTGGTAAGCTTCCGGCGGCGGATGCGGGAGCACGCATTGAGGCTGTAATTCAGGATTGGAGCTTGGGGCTGAGGTGGCGGAGGAAGTAGATGCCGATGATGGTCTTGGCGTCGTTGATGACCCCTTTCCTGATCTGGTCGACGACCTGGGTTTGGGTGAGCCACTGGGATTTCATATGCTCTTCGCCTGCGCCGAGGCGGCGGTCACCGGGCTTGAGGCCGGTGGCGAGGAAGACGTTCATGTTCTCGCCGAGAAAGCCGGGGCTGGTGTAAAAGGTGGCGAGCTTTTTCCAGGTGCGGGCGCGGTAGCCGGTCTCTTCTATCAGTTCGCGTTTGGCGGCCTGGAGCGGTGTTTCTCCGGCGTCGACCTTGCCGGCGGGGAGTTCCCAGATGATGTCGCGGGCCGGCAGGCGGTACTGGCTGACGAGCAGAACGCGGCGCCTGCCGTCGAGAGCGACGACGCAGGTCGCGCCGGTGGTTTCGACCAGGAAGCGGTGGACCTCCTGGCCATGGCCGTCGATGATGTGGTTATCCGTGACCTGGAAGAGAGGGGTGTCGAGTAGAAGTTTACGCCGGATGAGTTGCTTCATTTCGCTTTCTCGATGGTAACCTTACCAAACTGCCCGGCGTTCCGCGCGATCTTGGACGCGTCGCCGGCGATGACAATGGCGGCATCGGAGGGAGAGAAACGCCTGGCGGCAACACGCTCGATCTGATCGGGCTCGACAGAGCGGGCGCGGGCGACGTAGGTTTCAAGGTAGACGCTGGGCGTGCCGTTGATGCGGAGGCCAGCGACCTGGTTGGCGGCGCCGGATAGGCTTGAAAGCCGCATGACGCGCCGGCGGGCTCTTTGATCATGCGGCCGGGTTGGCGAAGGCGGCTTTCAACGCAAGCCAAAGCCGAATACCCCCGGCTGCACTGAGCGATCTGATCGAATATTTCCTGGAACAGGGATGTGGCTTTGCGGATAGCCCATCGGTAACGGCGCATCATGGAAGAACCCTGGCGAGTTCAGACCAGGCGCAATCCGGGTCGTGGTTGCCGGACGCGTTCTCCGGAGGCCCAGTGCCGAATGATGTAGGTCCTTGGATTGTGTCAGCGCGGACCGGGGTACCATTCGGCGACCAGGGGGAAGATGGCGGGCGGGACGAGGTGGGCCCAGTCTGCTCCGGCGGCGATACGCCGGCGGACCTCGGTGGAGGAGACTTCGTTAAAGGCGTCATCGACAGGGAGATGATCGATGGCGCGGGCGAGGTGGAGAGGCGGGGAGAAGGGGCCTTGCCGGGCGGCGACGAGGAGTTCGAATTCTTCGAGTTGGGCCTCAATGGGCGGGTGGCTCGAATACTCCCAGTGGATGATGCGTTCGGCGGTGTCGCGCCCGCATAGAAATCGGAGGCGGGTATCTTTACCGTAGAAGGCGCGGCATTCGCGGGCGATCTCGAGGAACAGTCCGCCTTCGGCGACGGCGATGGAGAAGCGGGATTCGTGCGCGGCGGCGGCGGCGAGCATCTCGAGGCGCTGGTGGAGGGTAATCTGTCCGTAGAGCTTGTGGGGAAAAATTTCGGGCATGACAAAAAGAACCTCTTCCGTTTGAAACGAATCGAGGGCCGATTGTGCCAGCGCGAGGTGAGCGCGGGTGGGGGGATGGAAGGCTCCGGAGAGGATGCCGAGGCGGTGGGGAGTGAGGGGAGCTTTGCGCAAAAACCGCATGTGTCAAGATGGTAGCAAGCACATGTTCACGTGGATTTGCCCAAAATGTGGAGCTGAGGTGCCGCCCTCGGAAACAGATTGTCCGCGATGTGCGAAGGCGATGGGGCAGACGGGAGCGCAGCAAGCCGCCCCGCCGGTCCACGCGCCCGCGCCTCCTGCTCCGGTTTATAGTCCTCCCGCCGCGGCGTACGCTCCGCCGCAACCCGCCACTCCGCCGATGGCCTATGAGCCGGTGAGGCAGGCGGCGCCGCCACCGTTCTATACGCAACAACAGCCCGCGGCCGCTCCGCCTCCTCCGCCCGCGACGCAGACCTCGCATTGGGTGGTGGACACGAGCGCTCCGGCGCCGCAACAGGAGACGTACATCATTCCGCCGCCGAAATCGGGGCTGCCGAGTTGGGCGGTGGTGCTGCTTGTGGCCGTGGTGTTGATTGCGGCGGGGTACGCGGGGATCACGTTTCTGCGTCCCGGCCCGGCCAAGCCGGATCTGAAAACGGTCCCGGCGGCGGATGCGGCGAAGCAGGTTTCGCCGTTTGCCAGGAATCTGGAGATTGCGGGGCTGCGGGTGGTGGAGAGCGCGAACCGGAAGCTGGAAGTGCATCTCATCGTGATCAACCACTCGGCGGCGGAACTGCCGGAATTGAAACTGGCGGTGAACCTGAGGCCGACCACGGCGGCGCCCGATTCGGATCCGATCAGCACGTTCACGGTGAAAGTTCCTCCGCTAGGGGCCTTCGAGAGCAAGGATTTGAAGGCGGAGGCGGTGACTAAACTGCGCGCGTATGAGTTTCCGGACTGGCAGTTTCTGAAGGCGGATTTTCAGGTGGTTTCTCCGTAATCACGGGATCGGTCCAATGGGCCTTGCCGCCGCAAAGGATCTCATTGAGAGACATCTGGCGGTAGCGGAAGATGTCCTTGAGCTGGCGGGCAATGGCGAGTTTGTGGACGGCGCGGCCGAACCGGCCGAGCGGAAGGATGTAGTCCACTTCCTCGGTGATGAGGGTGCCCTCTTCCATGGGGTGGAAGGTGTGCTTGTGGCGCCACATGGCGTAGGGACCTTTCACCATATCAGCGGCGAAGAAGAAGGGCGGCTCGTATTCGGTGACACGTGCGGACCAGCGGAGAGGAAGGCCGCGCCAGCGGAACTCGTAGTCGAAGCGGGCATTGAGGGCCATGGCGAGGGGTTCGGGGGTAAGGATGCGGAAGCCGAGCCACGGGGGCGTGATGCGGACAAGATTGCGCGGGTTCTCGAAGACCTCGAAGGAGTCGAGCATCGAGACGGGAACAATCATCTGGCATCGCAAGGTGTAGATCATTGCAGTGCGCCCCTCTGTTGAGGAGTATAGCGGCAATCGGGCGGGGGTGAGGCAGGGAGGCCGAGGGCGCGGAGGTTGACGAGGGCATCGAAGAGGCAGGGGTCGATCTGAAGGGCGCGGCGGAAGTCGGCTTCGGCGGCCGGGCGCTGGCCGAGGCGGAATAGGGCGGCCCCGCGGTTGTTGATGGCGGCGGGATCGTTAGGGGCGAGGGCGAGAGCGCGGCCGAAGGCGGCGAGGGCGCGCTGGGCGTCGCCGGATTCGAGGTAGACTTTTCCCATTTCGGAAGCGACAGCGGGATCGTTGGGGGCGAGGGTAAGGGCCTCCTTTAGAACCTCGAGGGCGGCGGGAGGCGGCAATTGGCGGGCAAGCTGGATGCGTGGGCGGATCTTGTCAGGGTTGAAGTGAACGGCTTCGCGCCAGAGGGATGCGCTGTCTTGCCAGAGCAGGGTCTGGCGGAGGCTGACGAGAGAGAAGACGGCGAGGAGAGTGAGCGGCAGCCACTTGGGGCGGGCTTGGAGGAGCAGGGCGGCGAGGGCGGCGAGGGCGAGCATGGGGAGGTAGACGCGGCGGTCCGCGGCGAGGTCGGCGGCGGGGAAGATGGTGGAACTGGGGGCAATGAGGGTGAGCGCGGAGAGGCCCCAGAAGCCTTCGCGGGCGCGGGCGAACCGGCGGAGGGAGATGAGGAGGAGCGCGGCGATGGCGAGCCATCCGCAGAGGCCGGCGAGGAGCGAGGGATGGAGGGGGGATTCGATGGTGAAGCCATGGGGAATGACGAGGAGGCGGAGGTAGCGCCAAAGTGCGATGCCTTGAGCGAGGAAGTAGGAGAGAGGGGAGACGCCGGACTGGACTCCGGCTCCGGAGCCGGCGGTCACGGCGGTGGCGTAAAGGACGCGGACTCCGGCGGCGAGGGACATGGCGGACATGAGGCCGATAGGGGCCAGTTCCTTGCGGTTGCGGGAGATGGAGAAGTGGAGCAGGAGGAGGAAGAGGGGGAAGGCGGCGCATTCTTCCTTGGCAAGAAGGGCCGGGAGGAACCATGCGGCGGCGCGCCAGTGACGGCCGAGGGTCCATTCGCGGAGGGAGAGGAGGCAGAAGAGGGTCATGAGGAGGGTGGCGCGGGCAAAAACATAAATGACGGCTTCTGTTTGGATGGGATGGAGGGCGAACAGCGCGGCGGCGATCCATACGGCGGAGGTAGGAATGAGGCGGCGAAGGGTAGCGGCAACGAGCCGGACGCAACCGAGGTGGAGGAGCAGATTGACCAGGTGGTAGCCGGCGGGATTGGCTCCGCCGAGCTGGTAATCGGCCCAGAAGGTGAACCAGGTGAGGGGGCGGGTTTGGGTGATGGCCCAGGCTTGGCGCCAGCCATCGGGCGAGGTGACGGCGGGGTCGGCGAGGAGGGCGAAGTCGTCGAGATAGAAGGGCGCGGCAAGGGTTCCGGCGAAGGCGAGGAGGGCGGCGGGAAGAATGAGGAGTGTAGCGCGCACTGTGCTATTTTAAGGGCTTGCGTACGGCCAGGACCAATACAGTAGCGAAGCCGAAAACGGCCGCGGAGCGCAAGGCGCGGGTGGACCGGATTCTCGCGGAACTGGACAAACTCTACCCGAATGCGGCGTGCGCGCTGCACCATCACAACGCGTGGCAACTGCTGGTGGCGACAATTCTGTCGGCGCAGTGCACGGATGAGCGGGTGAACAAAGTGACCCCGGGGTTGTTCGCGAAGTACCCGGAGATTGCGGATTTCGCGGCGGTGAGCCAGGAGGAGTTGGCGAACGATATCCGGTCCACGGGGTTCTTCAACAACAAGGCGAAGTCGGTGACCGGGGCGGCGCGGAAAGTCATCAATGACTTTCATGGGGAAATTCCGCGCACAATGGAAGAGATGCTGACCATACCGGGGGCGGCGCGCAAGACGGCGAACGTAGTGCTGGGGACGGCCTACGGGATCGCGTCGGGAGTGGTGGTGGATACGCACGTGCAGCGCATTGCGAACCGGCTGGACCTGACGAAGAACCAGGACCCTGTCAAGATTGAGCAGGATCTGATGAAGACGATTCCGCGGGAGCGGTGGATTCTGTTTTCGCACCAGGTGATTCATTTCGGGCGGAACATCTGCGTGGCGCGGAAGCCGAAGTGCGGCGAGTGTCCGCTGAACAGTGTGTGTTATGCCAAGGACAAGGCGGGGCCGTCCATGGAGTGAACCGGAAGGAGCGGTATGAGGAGCGAAATTGTTGGCACGTGGCGGCTGACGGACTACTTCACGGTGGACCCGGGCGGGGTGGCGCGGAAGTTCTGGGGGCCGGATGTGGTGGGGTACCTGATGTATTCCGTGGATGGCTACATGTGCGTGACGCTGATGAAGCCGGGGCGGGGCAATTTCGCGGCTCAGGACCCGCTGATGGGGACCGTGGAGGAGAAGGCGCACGCGGCGGAGACCTATATTTCCTATGGCGGGCGGTACACGGTGGATGGGGACAAGGTGACGCATCACGTGGAGTTCAGCCTGTTTCCGAACTGGGTGGGGATGGACCAGGTGCGGTATTTTGCGGTGGATGGGGATGAACTGAGGCTACGTTCGACGCCGACGAAGGTGGGCGGAGATGATGTGGTGGTGCAGGTGTTGTGGACGAGGGCGGGGTAGGGGCGGACGGCTGCGTGAGTCCTCAAGCCAATGATTTTTTCCAGTCATCGTCCAAACACACTCGCGCTCCGTCGCATAGGCCAACTGCTCCTCGTCAGGCTTTCCAGTCAGCCCGGCCTCCAAAGCCGTGAGCACGGTCACGCCATGAGATGAGAGCGAAGCGCGGCCACGAGACCCTTGCCCGCCGCATCGATATAGATCCGGATCAGGGACACTGAGGGTCAGCGCCGGGATTGTTCCGCGAGCGCGTTGTACTCGCGCTCCTCTGCTTCCAGATCAGCGTCGATTTCGGTCTTGGTGTAGTAGTAGGCAAGTGCGGCATGCACCTGTGCCGGCGACAGGCGCCCGAATGAGATTTTAGACGCGCCCATGAACGTCGAACCACGAGGCGAAGTATCAGGAAGAGGTGGAGCGGTGTCCGGCCATCCAGGTGCGGACGGCGAATGCGAAGCGGGCGACAGGGTCTTTCGGCGCGCGACTGCTCATACCGGGCGAAGAAGGTTGCCGGGAATGGATGGGTGATGGTGGGCGATGCGTTCGGATTTCTCGATCCGCTGTACTCGCCGGGAGTGCTGCTGGCGCCGAAGTCGGGGGGAACTGGCGGCGGATGCGATTGTGGAAGGGTTGGAAGCGGGGGATATGCCGGAAGGGCAGTTGGGGAAATGGGGCACGGGATTCAACCGGGGGGACCGGATGCGGCGGCTGGTTTGCGAATACTATGACGGGTTCAGTTTCGGGAAATTCATGCGGGACTATCCGCGGTCGAGGGGGACGGTGAAGGATCTGCTGATCGGGGATTTGTTCACGGTCAAGGTGGACCGGGGTTTGGGAGCCGTTCGAATCGCTGTATCCGGAGGGGAAGACGGAGCCGGAGGGGCCGAAGCCTCGAGGGGGGTGTTTGAGGGAAACTATCCCGTATGGGACTAGCCGCTCTATTATTGATGCTACAAGGGTGCGCACCGCCGGCCGTGGCGGAAACGCCGCGAGCCGAACATGCCATCATCCTGCTGATCGACGGGCTCAGCTTCAAGGCGCCCGAGCGTATCGGAATGAAGAATTTCCAGGCGCTGGCGGCGGCGGGGGCGTATTGGGAGAAATCGTACAACATTGTTCCGGCGCACCCCAAGAGCGGCGAGTGGGCGCGTTATCATTCTTCGTCGATTCCGAACCCGGCGATTCTGGCGGGCACGCTGCTGCTGCGGCCGGATCAGCGCTGGGTGCAGGATAGCTTCTATCCGCGCCGCGTCACCGCCCACGCGGCGAATGACATCGATTACCGGCGGTTGAACGTGGGGTTCCACCTGAGCTTCCTGCACGGCTCCGACGAGGCTCCCGTGGACGACGCGGAGGTGTTTTTCTGGGCCGCCGAGTTTCTCCGCAAGGCGCGGCCCGCGTTCATGAAGATCCACCTGCAGGACACCGGGCGCGGCGGGGAGATGTGCCGCTCGGAGAAAGACCCGGCCGTACCATGGCGTGGGAACATCTGGGCCGAGGGCTCGCCTTACCGCGGGAACGCGCTCAAGGCCGATGAGTACCTGGGGCGCATCGTGGAGGAACTCGGGAAGCTTGGGTTGAGGGAAAAGACGGTTCTGTTCGTGAGCGCGGACCACGGGCAGTCCGACGGCGGCTGGCATCCCTTCGATGACCGCGACGCGTGGGCGATGCCGCTTGTCGCGGTGGGGCCGGGCATCAAGAAGGGCCAACGCTTCGAGTATGCCGAGCAGATCGACATCGTGCCGACGCTGTGTCACCTGATGGGAGTGAAGCCGCCGCCCAATGCGGACGGGCGCATCCTGGCCGAGGCGCTCACAGATCCGCCGGCGGGCGTGCCGCCGCGGCGCTACACCGTGCGGGAACTCAACGCCGTGCTGGTGGAAGGCGAAGCGCTTGCGCGAAAGCAGCCGAAAGGCTCGGCGGCGGCCAAGGACTTTTTCGGCTTCGATCGCATTCTGCACTGGCGCGACTTTGGCACGCTGGAAAAGCTGCTGGCGCACGATCGCGAGGCGGTGGAAGCCATGCGGGCGGGGAGGCGGAAACCGGGCTCCCCTCGATAGGCCCATGACCGTGGACGGGCGAGAGTGGCGAAACGCGACTGACAAGACCCCCTCGCCAAGTGTGAGAATTGAGTTCGAAACAGTTTATCCATGCGGCAAGTTCCCTTGAGCCAAATTCTGGAGCAGCAGCAAATCCTGCATGGCGCGGGTTCGTTGTCCCGGCAAGCGCTGGAGGCAATTGCGCGGCGGGCGGACGGCCGCGCGATCCGGCATTCGGCCGAGACCGGCTGTGGAGCAAGCACGCTCTTGCTCTCGCACCTGAGCGAGAATCATGCGGTCTTCTCGCTCGATGTCGCGGCCAGCATGACCAACATCCGGCAATCCCCGCTTCTGCGTTCCGGGGTGGTTACCTTTGTCGAAGGGCCCACGCAGAGAACCCTACCGCGGCACGAGTTTTCGCAAAAACTGCAACTCGTGTTGCTGGACGGTCCGCACGCTTACCCGTTTCCCGATCTCGAATATTATTACCTTTACCCGCATCTCGAGACGGGCGCGCTCCTGATTCTCGATGACATCCAGATCCCCACCATCCATCACCTCTTCGATTTTTTGCGTCACGACCGCATGTTCCATCTCGACGAAGTGGTCCGGAACACGGCGTTTTTCACTCGCACGGCAGAGTACACGTTCGATCCCTTGGGCGATGGGTGGCAAGCGCAGCGGTACAACGAGCGCGCTCTGCCGCGCTACGACTGGCGCAAGCGGCTCGGCATGCAGCTTCAGCGCCCGCTGGTTCGGGAGTTGCTCGGGGGTCTTTGGAAATTGCGTGAACGGGCCGCGTGGAATGCTTCCGTCCGCATCCTGTCTCCCGCAAAATCGCAAGGGGTTGCGGCGGCGGGCACTGTCATGGGCCGCGTGGAGTTGCCGCCGGATTCGTTCCTTTGGGTGCTGGTCCATCGCGTCGACGTGGCGGGCTGGTGGCCGCAAGGAGGCGGACCGGCCGCGGTTGCGAGCGGCGACTGGGAGGTGTCCGTCAAGTTCGGCGAACACTCGGATGCGGGACACGATTTTGACATCGCCGCGCTTGTTGTCGGGCCTTCGATCCACCGCCTCTGGCTGCAATGGGTAAATACGGTAAGCCGCACGAATGAAGCACCGCCTGTACAGGCGCCGGCGGTGCGCTTCGTCTTCGCGGAGTCCAGACGCCGAGTTCATCGCGGCGCGTAGGCGGATGTGTGGAGACTCACATGGACTACTCGGCTCACGGGAGGAGTTCGCGCAGGTCGATAGTGTAGTGGTCGTTGCCGTGAGTGACGGTGAGGAGGCGGCCTCCGGGAGCGGATTGGAGGTAGGGGGAGTCGAAGAGTTTCCACTGGGAGAAGTCGCGGGGCTGGCCGTAGGTGAAGCGGAGGTCGTGGCCGCGGAGGGAGCGGAAGCGCACGCCGGGGACGGGGTCGAGTTGGAAATGGAGCGGCAAGGCGAGGATGGCGCGGCGGAAAGCTTCGAAATCGGGGAATTCAGAGGCGGATGCGGCCTGGAGGATGGTTCCGTTGTGGAGGTGGGGGCTCAAGAGGCGGCGGCCGCCGCCGGGGACGGGCTTCCATTCATAGGGGGCGAGGGGGCGGTAGGCGATGAAGGCGTTGCCGCCCTGGGCGAAGATCCAGCCGGAGGGGTGTTCTTCGAAGTGAGTCAGGTTGTCGGGGAAGAACCCGTTGATGTGGGGAAAACGGGTTCCGGGCGGAATGTCGTAGAGGGCGATGACGGTGTCCTGGTCCTGAAGGATCTGCTCGTAGGGGGAGCCGCCGAGGAATTTGTCGGGGGAGTCGTAAGTTTTCTTTGAGCGGACGACGGCCTCGGTGACGAAGTCGGGCATGGCGGTGAAGTACATCTGGAGTTCGTAGGTGGAGGAATAGGGGTGCATCGAGAAGATCGTGTTGCGCTTGCCGCGCGGATCGTCGAGCGCCCAGGTGACGTCCCAGGAGTGTTGCTGAATGGGCTGGAGAATGCCGCCCTGATCGGAGCCGACGGCGTAGTCGTGGTGCATGTAGGTGGTCTTGTAGACGGGGGCGTTGCGGACATCGGTGAAGCGCCAGCGGTTTCGGGTGCGCTTTAACTCGCGGTGGAGGTAGGGGCGGGAGCGGTCCGTGGCGATCTGGCGGATGACTTCGGGGGGTTGGTAGGCGGAGGCGACGGAGTAGAAGAGGGCGTAGTAGCTGAAGCCGGGGAGGGGATAGCCGAGTCCGAAGAGGAGCCAGCCGAAGTCGCTCGAGACTCCGTTCCATTTTTCGAGGACCTGAATATCGTCGGTGCGGGCGTGGGCTCCGATGTAGATGCCGTCGAGGTTTTCGATGGCGTAATCGGCGATGATCCAATCGAGCATGCGCTGGGCGCGGAGGCGCATTTTGGGATCTTCGGACCAGGCGGCGAGGTAGGAGAGAGGCAGCAGGTAGACGCCGATGTAGTGCGTGCAGTCATATTCGCCCTGGCCGATGGTGGTGGTGAGCTTCATCCAGTGGAGGAGGTACTCCTCGGCCTCGCGGAAGTTTTCCGAGGAAGACTTTCCGGTGTACCAGGTGTCGCCGGGCTGATCGGGATAAAGCTGGGACATGAGGTAGAGGGAGACGTAGTACATGAGCCAGTGGTTTTCGGTGTCGCCGCGAAAGGGCATGTAGGTCTTCCAGGATTGGCGGAGGGCGTTGCGGGCGGAGGGCGTGAGTTGTCCGCGGTCGAGGTAGGCGACGGCGGTGACGGGGAACATCCAGAACATGTCGCCGCTGGGGGATTCGAGGAGTTCTTCAAGGCGGCGGGAACACCACTGGGGATCGCGGTGGAGATAGAGCTTGGCGGCGATGGTCTGGTAGCTTCCGTTCGGAAGCGCGGCGTTGGTTTCGATGACCTTGCGGATGCGCTCCGGGAAGGCGGTTTGCGCCGAGGCCGGCGCGAGCAGGAGCAGGGCTGTGAAGAGCAGGTTCATCGTCTTGCCTCCGGAACGAAGAAGAAGCCTTGGATGATGCTGCCCTCCATGCCATGGCGGCTCCAATGGAGACCCGCGTCTTCCGAGACGAAGACGGCTTCCTCGTGGACGCTCGCGTAGAGGCGGCCGGGGTGATCGGGGTGGAAGGCGACGCTCCAGACCTGGGTGGAGGGCAGGCCGGTGTTGCGCGGGGTGAAGGTGCGGCCGTTGTCGTCGGATATGAGGACGCCGGGGCCCCAGCCGCAGACGGCGAGGCGGCGCGGTTGGCGCGGGTCGTAGGCGATCTTATAGAGGGTAGGTCCGGCGGGGATGGCGGAGACGGGTTGCCAGGAAGAGCCGTTGTCTCCGGAGCGATAGAGGCCGGAGGATTGCGTGGCGGCGAGCCACTCGGCGGGTTGGTGCGGGGATTGCTCGATGGCGGTGATCATCTCGGGGGCGCCGGCGGCGCGGCTCCAGTGGGCGGCGTTATCGGTGGTGAGGAAGATGCCAAGCTCCGTACCGGCGAGCAGGCGGCCCTCGATGGCGCGGTCGACGCGGATGGTTTTGGTGAACTTGCGGGAAATGCCGGTGTCGGTGTGCCGCCAGGTGCGGCCGTCATCAGTGGAGGCAGCGATGCCATCGGGGAGGGCGATGAAGAGCGTTCCGGGGTGGTGGGGATCGACAGCGACATCCTGGAGTTCCGTAACGTTCCAGGAGGTGAGGATGCGCCAGGTGCGGCCGCTATCGGAGGAGCGGATGCAGCCGTTGCCGGCGGCGAGGTAGAGGATGCGTGGGTCGCGGCGGTCATAATCGAGGGAGGAGAGGAAGGGATGGTTGTAGCTGAGGTGATCCCAGGTTTCCCGCGCGGTAAGTGTGAAGAGACCGCTCGGCGGGAGTTTGGCTCCGACGACGTAGCCCTTGGATGTGGCGCCGCAAAGGAAGACGCGGTGGGTTTGGGCGGATAGAGTCAGCGTGGCAAGGGCGAAGATTCGCAGGCAATTGAGCCAAAACACACAACCTCCTCGAAGAAAAGGGTAGCCTGGGGCAATATTGCCTGGCCACTGGCGTGCAGGCCGGAAGCGTATGCGAATTGCCTGCTTATTCTTGCTTATTCCACTATGCATCTCTGGGGCCGGCCGGTACAAGGCGGAGTGGCTATCCGTCGCGAATCGATTAGTGAAGACAGACCCGGGGGCGTACGAGTTCAACTGGGGCGAAGGCGTGCAGTGGATCGGATTGATGAAGACTTATGAGCGCACGGCGGACAAGCGGTATCTGGATTATATGGAACGCTGGACGGCATCCTATATCGGGCAGGATCCCCGGGTCTTGTTAAACGGCGTGCGGGAGGGGTATTGCGGGCACTGGAGTCCGGCGACGGCGATTCTCTTCATGCAGGAGGCGAGGCCAAAAGCGGAATACGCGACGCTGGTGCGGCGTGTCGTGGACTACATTGCGAACCACGCGGAGCGGAGTAGCGAGGGCGCGCTCGGGCACTGGCAGGGAAGCCATCAGCTTTGGGTGGATACGCTATACATGGCATGTCCGCTGCTTGCGGGCGCGGGGAAGGCGTTTTCAAAGCCGGAGTACATAACGGATGCCGCGCGGCAGATTGTAGTATATGCGAAACACCTGCAAGATGAACGGAGCGGACTGTTCTATCACATGTGGGATTGGAAGACCGGGGAGCGCACGCCGGCGTTGTGGGGACGGGGGAACGGATGGGTAACCATGTCGCTGGCGGATACTCTGGAGGTGATGGAGGCGGGGCATCCGCTGCGGGGGAAACTGGTGGAGATCGCCAGGCGGCAGGCGGAAGGGTTGGCGCGCACGCAGGATGCGGATGGGTTGTGGCATACGGTGCTCGATGAGCCGTCGAGTTATCCGGAATCGTCGGCGACTTCGATGATGGTTTATGGGTTGGAGAAGTTGGCGCGGTTGGGAGTGTTGGAGAGCAGGTACAGGGCGCTGGCGGAAAGGGCATGGAAGGCGGTCAATCAGCGGTATGTCCGGGACGGAGTGGTGATTGGGGTTTCGGCGGGCACGGAACCGAGAGGGAAGGAGTATTACGGGAAGCTGCCGGCGGGCTCGCAGACCTGGGGGACGGGCGCGTACCTGATGGCCGGGAGCGAGATGGAGCGGTGAGTCAGGGGCGGAGGAGTTCTTCGGCGTAGAGGGCGCCCGCCGGAGTTTCCTCGTGCTTGAAGAAGGCGTAGACGTCTTTGCTGTCGTTGACGAGCCGGGTGACTTTGTCCTTGATGGCGGCGCGGTCTTCGGGGGTGTATTCCGATTTGCGGAGGCGGCAGTAGACGAATCCGCCGGTGATGACTTCGGGGGCGACGAAGTCGTCGCTTTCGGCGAGGCACAGGGCGGCGCCGTGTTGTTCGAGGAGGCGGTAGATGGGGTCCTGCATCCAGGAGGCGTGACGGAACTCGAAGGCGCAACGCAGACCGGGCGGGATGGTTTCGAGGAAGGCTTTGAGCAGCGGTTCGTCGCACTTGAGGTTGGGCGGAAGTTGGAACAGAACCGGGCCGAGGCGCTTCACGACACGCAGCGGGTCGATGACTTTGAAGAAAATCTCGCTGAATTCGGAGAGTTTGAGGCGCTGGATATGGGTGATGCGCTGGTGGGCCTTGAGGACGAAGACGAAGCCTTCGGGAGTGGTTTGGACCCAGTTTTCGAGCGTGGTGGCGTTGGGGAGGCGGCGGAAGGTGTAGTTGATTTCGACGGTGTTGAGGCGGGTGGCGTAGTAGGAGAGGAATTTCTTGGAGGGGAGATCGGCGGGGTAGAAGCCGGGCTTCCAGGCGTCGTAGGCGAAGCCGGATGTGCCGGCGTAGAGTTTGGTCATTTCCTTAGTTTACGTGGGGATTGGCGGCGGGGTGGCGATGAGAAATGCCTCCCGTGGTGGTAGCAGCAACCGGGTAATCCGGGACAAGCCACAC
>JAIXKK010000143.1 GCA_026954325.1 Bryobacterales bacterium
GCTTCCCGCCGGCGCCAATGTAAGTGGCCTGTCCCCGCAGCGCGAGAAAGCCCCCTCCGCGCTCCTCATAGAACTGGCCTGTGTACGGCTGTTCCCCATCCATGTCGGCCTGGTAGCCCTTCATTACCCACTGGATGTCCGGCAATTCGACGCTGCGGATCTGAATCCCGCTGTTGAACCCGGTCAGCCGGTAGTTGAGCTTCAACTCAAAATCCGCCGGCTTGCCTCCCCGCCAGATCAGGAAGGTGTTCTGTTTGGGCTGCTTCTGGGTGGTTGTTTGACCTACCAGGCACCCGTTCTCGACGCGCCAGAAACTCGGGTCCCCATCCCAGCCGTGCATCGACTTTCCGTCAAACATTGCCCGAAACCCCGTTTCTTCGAGGGGCGTGATGACAGCCGGGGCGCCGCCGGCCTTCTTCCGGGCAGACTGCTGCGCCGGCAGGCAGAACACCGCGCCGGCCGCGATTACTCCAAGTCCGATGATTGTCTTTGAAAATTGCATATTCTCTCCGGATGGCAAGAGCATACACCAACCGGCGGGTCTATCGCTCTCCCGCCAGTTGCAGAATCAGGCCGCGTTCTTTCGCCTTGTCCTTCGATAGACCGCCGAAGTTATAATTCTCCCCGTTGCCGAGCCTCACGTGGAAGGCTGCCGCCGCGCCGCCACGCAGGAACCGCGGGATCGGATTGCGGTTTTCGTGGAACTCCTTCACGTCTTCAGTTCGCGCCGTGAAGGTGTGTGTCCCCGCACGGTCCAGGTAGGAAATGGAATTCTTGCCAAGCCGCAGCAGTCCGCTTCCCGCTCCATCCTTGCCGTCCAGTTGAACATGAAACGTCGCGAATCCGCCGCGCTCGAGCGATTTGCGGTAGTTGGCGGCGGCTTCGTCGAAGTTGTTGTTGTTGTACAGTTGCACCTGCGCCAGCAGATCGTACGCCTCCCAGCGGTCCGGCTCGACTTCAATCGCCGCGCTGGCCAGTTCCATCGCCTCGGAGGCCTTCCCCGCCAACCCCGCCTTCGAAACCAACTCTTCATAACCCGGTCCCGCGGGCTTCGCCGGCCCGGGGTCCTCCGGTTGTGGCGCTGGTGGCGTATCTTCTTTTGCCGCCGTGGGCGATGGCTCCACGGAGGCCACCTGCCGCCGCGGTGGTTGCACCCGCGCCGGCGGGACCGGCCGCAAAGTATACAGCACAAGCAGCACCAAGGCGCCGCTTGCCGCGCTCCACACCCAGCCGGGAATTCTCTTCTTCTCGACGGGAGGCAATGTGGTCCGAGGCGGTTGGAATTCGCCCTGTCGTACGGCGGATTGCGTGGTCACTTCGGAGATCAACGGCGCTACCGGTTCCAGCGTCAAAGACGACGCCGCATGAATCGGTGGAACCAGAGCGTTACGAAACTGCTCCATGGTCTCAAACCGCGCCGCCGGTTCGAACGCCATTGCTTTGAGCAGCGCCGCTTCCTGTTGCTCACTCATCTCGACACCCAGAGAACGTGGCGCCTTCAGTTCCTCCCCCGTCATACGGTCCAGCACTCCAGGAGGCATCACCCCGGTCATCGCCCGGTACAGCGTGGCCGCCAGCGCGTACACATCCGTCCAGGGTCCTTGCGGTCCCTTGCTGCGATATTGTTCGGTGGGAGCGTATCCTTCTTTCAGGATCACCGAGAGGTTCTGGCTCCTTTCCCCCAGCGCCATCCGGGCTGCCCCGAAATCGAGCAATTTCACCTGCCGGTTCGGACCGAGGTGAATGTTATCCGGACTGACATCACGGTGGAGGATGCCCGCCGCGTGCACTTCGGAGAGGGCGTCCATCAAGGGAACGGCAATGCCGAGCGCCTCTTCGACGCGGATCTTGCCTCCTATCCGGTCCAGGTGCGCTTCGAGTGTCCGCCCTTCCAGGTATTCCATCACAATGTAGGCCGTACCGTTCTCGCGAAAAAAATTCAACACCGAGAGGATGTTCGGATGGTGCGCGAACCGCGCCACCATGCGGGCTTCCTCGATGTAGCGTTCCAGCCCATAGTCGAAATCTTTTCGAAGGCGCGTGCTGAAAGCCGTGACCTCGCGGCTTGAACCGGAGCGCATCGCCACATCATTGGGAAAATACTCCTTCACCGCCAGTTTGCGCTGCAGGTGCTTGTCCCAGCCGATGTAGGTGATGCCGAATCCACCGTGTCCGAGCACGCGCCCGATCAGGTATTGCCCGTGCAACTCGGTTCTCGGAAGAAGGTGCATGGGGGTGGCCGCCGGGGTCCCTTCCTTGTACCGGCACCGCGGGCACTCTTCCCGCTGGCCGCGGTTGGCCATGCACCCCATGCAAAGTTCGAGCAAATCCATTCCGAACTTAGATTCTACCGCGTGCCGGCCAACTGTAAGATCATGTCGCGAACGGGTTTCGCATTGGTGGCGGAAATGAAGTTGAAATTGCGGCCGTCGGTGGACTTGACGTGGAAGTCGCCCGATACGGGACGGAACGGGATGCGGTTGCCTTGAATTTCTCTGATTTCGGACTTCGGGATTCGGAAGTTGTGCGCGTGGTCCTGCGCCGCGAACTCCACGTGATCCCTGGCGATTCCCAGGTCGCCCGAGCAGCGCTGCTGAAACGTCATGTTCAGATGATCGTGGTAGACGCGAAACCAGACCGTGCCGCCGCGGCGCAGCGACTCCCGGTAGTTCGCCATCGCCGTACTGAGATCGCCTGATCCGTAGAGAGCCACCCACCCGATATTTGCATACGCTTCGGGACGGTTCGGATTGACGCGGACGGCGGCCTGGCTGGCTTGGATCGAAGCCTGGTAGTTGCGGGCGCGGCTGAAGCCGTATGCCTGCCGCATCAGGTCGTCATAGGTTGGCGTCGGAGGAGCGAACTGCTGCTGTTGCGGGCGCGGAGCTTGCTGCTGGAGTTGTTGCTGAAGTTGTTGCTGCATCTGCTGTTGTCTCAGCCGCAAATTGTTGTTCAACTGCTCATACGGATTCCCGTTCTGCCGCGGCTGAGTTTGCCCCTGCGCCGGCTGCGCGGGAGCTTTTTGCTGCTGGGCGCGCAGGCGTTGCTGCTCGATCTGGCTCTCCCTTTCCGCCAACTCCCGCTGCTTCTGATCGAGCGCCTCCTGCTGCTGCTTCAACAGAGCTTCTTCTTTTTCCCGTTCCAGGCGGCGCCGCTCGGTCTCCTGGCGCAGCGCCTCCTGCTGCTTCATCTCTTCCTCGAACCGCGCTTTGGCCATCTCACGCTGCTTTTGCGCTTCGATCTGCTTGCGGTTGTCGTCCCATTGCCTGTACCCGGCGACGCCGGTGAAGGCGATCAGCATTCCCGCCGCGGCGGCCCACAACCACTTGGGCGCCGGCGCCTTTTGCGGCGTGCGCGTGCGCGGCGTCTCGCGCGAGGAACCTTCGCGTTTCTCCGCGACGGCGCTCTGTTCGCCGGCTAAGACGATGCGCTCGGAGGAAGGCTCCATCCGCCGCGCGGGCCGCGCTTCGACGGCCGGTTCGTCCACCGGCATCAGCGTCACTCCCGTCAGCGTGTCATGGAACTCCCGCATCGAGTGGAACCGCGCATCCGGCTGCACGGCCAGTGCTTTCAAAATAGCCCGCTCCTGTTGGGGCGCGATCTCCACGCCCATCTCGCCCGGCGGGCGCAAGTCATCGCCCTGCATGCGGTCGAGCGAAGCCGGCGGAATTTTCCCCGTAAGCGCCCGGTAGATGGTGGCTCCGCACGCGTACACGTCCGTCCACGGCCCCTGGTTGCCCTTGCTGTGATACTGCTCCACGGGCGCATAGCCTTCCTTCAGGATCACCGAGAGGTTCCGGCTCTTCTGGCCGAGCGCATAGCGCGCGGCCCCGAAATCGAGCACCTTGATCTGCCACTTCCGCGTAATGTAGATGTTGTCCGGGCTGATGTCGCGGTGCAGGATGCCCTGCTGGTGCACCGAGCCGAGCGCTTCGAGAACGGGCGCCATGATAGTGAGGATGGTATCCACCGTTGTCTTGCCTCCGTGGCTATCGAGATAGCGTTCGAAGGTGGTTCCCTCGAGGTATTCCATTACCAGGTAGGCCGTACCGTTGGCGCGGAAGAAGTTCAGGACCGACACTACGGAAGGGTGTGTCTGGAAGCGGGCCACCGTGCGCGCCTCGTCGAGATAACGCTCGAGCCCATATTCAAAATCCTTGCGCGAATCTCCGGAGAAGGGAATCACTTCGCTATTGGCTCCGGTGCGCACCGCCACTCCGCTCGGCAGGTACTCCTTGATGGCGATCTTTCTTGCCAGGTTCAGATCCCAACCGAGATAGGTGATTCCGAATCCACCATGTCCCAGCACTTTCCCGATCAGGTACTGGCCGTGCAGTTCCGTCCGAGGGTGTAGATGGAGCGGCGAATCCGGCTCCGTTCCTTCCCGGTAACCGCAATGCTCGCACGTATCCCCGGCGCCCCTGGGCTCCATGCACCCCATGCAAAGTTCAGCCACGTCCATAACCATCTCCTCTCGGGTATTCATGTCCGGATGTGCCCGGACTTGCCGAAACCTTTTCGTCGCTGCCGCTAGTTCTCCACAAAAATTGCAATTGCCGTGTAGTTGTCCTGATCGGACGGCGCAGTCTGGCGGATGCGCTGCTCCATGAAACGAAGCCACTCGCGCGGATCCGCCGATTTCGCCAGATCCATTTCCATTGCCGTCTCGGTCACATATTCCCAAAAACCATCCGTGCAGAGAAGAAACGAATCTCCGGTTCGGATGGCGGCCGGGTCTTCCTCCAGCGTTGCCCGGACTTCTTCCCGCCCGCCTATGCTGCGCAGGAGCCGGTTGCGATCTTCATGCAAACGAATCTGAGAGGGCTTCAATTGCCGGGCATCCACCATGGCCTGGGGGACGCTGTGATCGCGCGTCTGGCGCGCCAGGCGTCCCCGCGCGAAGTAGTACAGCCGTGAATCGCCCACATGGGCCCATAGAGCCTTCTCCATGTCGCTTGCCAGAATCACGAGAGTGGTGCGCATGCCGCCGAGCGTGGGGCTCTCTTCCTGCCGCGCCACCACCGCCTGGCGCGCCAGTTCTATGTAGGTCAGCAAGGCGGAGGGCGAACATTCCGCGTGCGACTGGAATGCCCGCATCACCGCGTCCGTGGCCAGGCGCGCCGCTTCCTCGCCACCGCCGTGCCCCCCCAGTCCGTCGGCAAGCACCCAGCAGGCCATCCGGTCCGCAACGGCGCACTGGCAGGCGTCCTGGTTCTGTTCCCGGCCGCCGGAGTGGGTCAGACTGTGAGTAAGAAATCGCATCAGCCCTCCGCCGAGATTTCGAACAGGTTGTTGCGGTCCGCGAGATAGAAGCGGTCGCCCGCGCGCAATTCATAGGGCCTTCCGGGCTCCAGTTTGATCCCGCCGGCCAGGTACGTGCCGTTACTCGACCACGTGTCTTCCACGTACACCTTCCCGGTCGAGGGGTCGAAGCTGATCGAACAGTGGCGTTTTGAGATGGCCGCGTGATCGGCGGGGAATACGAGGTTCGAAGCATCGCGGTCACGGCCGAGCACCCATGGCTCGGCTTCCAGGGGAATAGCCGTCCCGGCATAGAATCCGGCTATCCCCTTCAGGTACTGCCGCGGCGCCGTGAATGCGGGGCCTGCCACAAGGGCGGCGCGGTCTTCCGTGCGCCTCGAACTCAATCGCCGGCTCACCGTTTGCCGCACACGCCTGTTCATCGCCAGCCCCACCGCCACCAGCGCCAGGGCCACCGAGCCCATCTGCATCGCCACAAGCGTGGAGAGCCGCCCGCTGATGCTGCTGACCTCGCCGCTGACGTGCGTCAACTCCTGCTTGGTTTCCTTGTCGATCTCCTGGCAGGGGCCGGTTGCCACCTCGTAGCGAATTCCCAGGCGGTCCAGTTCCGGCAGCAGGTTGGCCAACCGCAAACTCCAGTTGATCCCGTCGGCCATCACCACGCGCTGCTCGATCTCGCGTTCGACCAGGCCGCCCGTCGCCGGATTGCGCATCTGTACGCGCTGCCGGATGGCCGCCAGGGCCTTGGCGAAGTTCGTCGCGATCACCTGCCCGCAGAAGTTATAGAGCGGACCTCCGGAGTTTCCCGCGTTGGTTGCCGCCGAGTGGCTGATGGTGGGGACGATGGGGCCGCTGGCAACCAGCACCTGGTCCACGAACTTGCCGATGATGCCGTTGGTGGCCGTGGCTACGAAGTCGCTCTCCTCGGTGGTCGTCGCCTGCTCGGCGGCTCCAGGAAAGCCGGCGGCCCAGACACTCATTCCGTCCTTGATGTCCGCATCGCGCGCGAAAGTGACGGCGGGCCGGTCGAGCGGATGTTCAAGTTCGAGGATACCGAGGTCTTTTTTCTCCGTGTTCCATATCACCTTCGCCGGCGTGAACTCTGTTCGCGAGTAATACACCATCAGCTTCTTCTCGATCACGGCCAGTCCCGGCTGTTCGCCGCAGCAGACATGGTTGTTCGTCACCACGTACTTGCCGCCGCCGGTAAGATAGCCGGTTCCCTTCGATCTGGAGATGCCTGTTTCGCCGCTTGCCGCGCGCACTTGCGCGGTCACCACGATCTTCACCGTACTCCGCTTCATGGCGGCTACGTCGGGCTCCAGACCCCGGGCGGGAGAAACCAGCGCCAGCGCCGCCATCATTCGCCCCAAGGAGTCTTTCATCGTCCTTGCTCCTCATGCCGAGGCTTCCCGGCGGGTGGCTCGATCGCATCCTTCCCTTCCGGCGCCGGGGCTGATTCCCGCCCGGCGGCGGGCGGAGTTACAGGGCTCTGGCCCGGTTGCCGCTGCACCGGCGGGACCGCCGCCGGATCAAGAGCCGGCCCTTCGCGGGTTGGCTGCGCGGACTGCCGTGCCGCGCCGGAAGGTTGCCTGCTTCCCGGATCATAAGAAAACATGTAGTAGATATAGCCGCCCACGATCACCAGCGCGGCCGTCAGCAGCATCAACGCCATCCAGGAACGCGGCCGTCCCCCTGCCGGTCCGGCGCCGGAGGTCCGCGCACCCTCGGCCGCCGCCAGGGAAGGGCGTTCGGCCTCCGCGCAAATGGCCACTACCGTGATGTTGTCCTGGAATGGTTTTTCCACCGCCAGCGCCCGGTTCACCAGTGCTTCGCCGAGCAGTTGCGCGTCTCCGTGCATTGCTTCCGCCATCCCGGCGAAACTCAGAGTCTTGAACAAGCCGTCAGTGGCGAGCAGGACCACATCGTTCTCGCACAAGAGAAACGGACGCAGACTGCGGTCAATCAAGGCCAGGCGCTCCATGCCGAGGAAGCTTGTCAGCGCCTCCCGCTCCGGATGCGCCAGCGCGTCTTCCCGGCTGATCATCCCCTGGCCCGCCTTCTCGTCCAGGTCCGCGGCGAACACGTGGCTCGCGTTGGCCTGCGTAAACTCCCCGCCGCGGTATAGAAAGATTCCGGAGTCGCCAACCGAGATCCAGAACATCTGGTTCTCCCGCAAGGCAACCGCCACCAGCGTTGTCCCCATGTCCTCGGCCGCGCCCATCGTCAACGCCTGCTGGTAGACCGCCGCGTTGGCGGCGTGCAGGCTGCGCAGCAAAGCATCGGGGATGCTCTCGGTCTCCGTCTTCGCTTCGTAGGAGTCGAGAAATGACCTTAGCGCCGCGCGCGCGGCAACCTCCCCGTGCGCCATCCCGCCCATGCCGTCCGCCACCACGGCGAGCATCCCGCCGTGTTTGCGGAAGGCCTCATTGGACAGGTTCGAAAACCCGAACGCATCCTGCTGCTGCTGGCGCGAGCCGATATGTTGCGCATTTCCGGGAATCAGCTTCATGATTTCCCGATCAGCAGACGAAACTCCGCCCCTCCCGCTCCAATCACGTCCCCGCTCGCGAGCGGATGCACGCCGCGGATGGGCACTCCGTTCACCGACGTGGTTTTCCCGGCCGAGAGATCGCGAATCACCACCAGTCCGTCCGACAGCGACAGTTCGAATTGCTCGTCTTCGAGGCTGGTCTCCCGCTCGAGCGCCAGATTGCATCGCGCATCCCGCCCGACCGCCGCAATTCCGGCAAGCTGGAATTTGTGGATTTCTCCGCGCTCCATCCCGCGCATGGTCACCAGTTCGAGCGCCATGACTTTCACGGGAAGCGGGGCAGGGGAGGGGCCTGTATCCTCCGGGGCGGGAACTGCGTCAGGTGGTTCCGCCGCCGGAGCGGGCGCCATTGGGGAAGTGTGTTTGTTCCGCCGGAGCAACATCACCAGCGCCACGGCTACGATCACGGCCGGACCCGCCAACACAAGCCACGGCATCGGCCTGCGCCACCACGGCGCCGGCGGGGCCGCCGTATGTTCCGCCTTCATGGAGGCCGGTAACGGCGGGAGGGCAACCTCCTTCGCCGCGGTCAGCACTTTCCCCGAGGTCTTCAACGTGATGGTCCAGGATTCCGCCCTTCCCGTCCGCGGGCACTCGCCGCAGTCGAAACTGGCCAGCAGTCCCCCGGTCACCGATTCCCGCATCGCTTCGTACGATTGTTCGAGCGAAGACGAGGCCTCGAAGAAATCCCCGCCGGAGTTCGCCGCCAGGCGCTGCAACTCCGCGAAGCATTTGCTCTTTTCCGCCTCCCCCAGCCGGCTCGATCCGATGGCGTAAACCGGGATGCCCGCGATCCGGATCGCGTTCACCAGGTCTTCCAGGTTGAGACCGCTGCCTTCATCCTTTCCGTCGGTCAGCACGACGATCGCCCGGCGGCGCGGAAGGCCGCTGTCCGCCCGCTGCCCCAATTCGAGCGCGCGGCTCAATGCCAGATGAAGCTTCGTCCGTGACGCAACGGCTTGCAGCAGCGCCAATGCCTTCCGGATCCTCTCCTGGTCCGCCGTGAAATCGAGCGCCACGCGCACCTCGTCACCGAAGGTGACCAGGGCCATCCGGTCCGCTTTGCGCAGCCCCGCCGCGAAATTCGCTATCGCCTGACGGACTTCCTCGAACTGGGACGGACGGATAGACTTGGAGATGTCGGCCAGAACCAGGTAGGCGACTCCTTCTCCGGACGCCACGAACCCCTTCACCTCGGCTGCCTTGATCACCCGCCCCCCGGCCGCCGCGCTGACCTCCGCGTTCCCGATCTTGGCGGGCGTCCCGTCAGCGCCGCGCGGATTGAGGCAGAACGTGACCGCCGGCCCCTCGCTCCAGGTCTGGCTCAGAGACAGACTCACCGGCTGAGCCGCCGCGGGCGGGAGTATCAACATCCACAGCCAAATTCCCGGCATCAGGCAACCTCGATGAGACTGATCTATTGCCACTGAAAACTATCGTTCACAAACGCCAAAAACATCAGCTTCGTCTGCCCCAATTCCACCAAGTCCCTGTCTTTCAACTGCACCGGCACGTACACCGCGTCGCCGTTGAGGTATACCAACCCCGTCGATTCGCCAGGCTGGATCCAGAACTGCTTCTTCTTGGGGTCAAACGAGAGGATGGCGTGGCGTTCCCGGCTGATGGAATCATCCCCCGAGACGCAGACGTCCATGTGCTGTGCCCTGCCGATGAAATTGCGCTCGGCATGGATGCGGTAGTCGCGGCCTTTGTCCACTCCCGCGACGCACACCAGCCAGCCCACCACCGGGTCGATTCCCAACTCTTTCGGCGCCACTCGCCTGGTCACGCCCGGCGCAGCCGCGGGCGCGGCGGGCGCGCCCGCCGTTGGCCCCGCGGCCATGACAGCCGGCTCCGGGGCCGCCTCCCGCACTGGCCTGGTCTTCCCCGCCGCGGGATCCGGTCCCGTGGCGTCTCCCAAATCGAGCGGCTTGGCGCACCACGGGCAGGCGTTATGCTTCGCCGGGTCGTAAAAGTGTCCTTCCGAACAACGGATCATTTTGCTTCCTTCCTTCTCGCCGGAATGCAGCGGGCGTTCCGATCCTTTTCGTCCTGAGATGAGATCAGATGAGATCATTAGTGACTTGGCGGCGGTTGCTGCCGCCCGTTCCTCTGCTCCTGCTGTTCCTGGTAGATTTTTTCAAATTCCGGCGCTACCTTGAAGCTGCAACTGTAGTCCGGATTTGCGACGATGCTGCCTACATATACGGCTGCCTCCTCCCGGGCCAGTTCGAGCCTCGGAAGATAGCCATAGGCGTTATTATGCAGGTAATAGCCAGCCACCAGGGCCACCTCCGGATTGTTGTTCCTGGCCAGGAACTTATAGTAAATCTTGTACTCGCCCGGCGGCACGTCCCGCATCAGCCACACATCCGTCGATGGACCTTTGGCCGCGTTGAAGAACACATCCCCGGGCCACTTCACGTTCTGTGTCTTACGGGGGTCGGGTTCGGCCATCGTCCGGTCTCTAACGTACAGGTCCACGTCGTGGTCCCGCGTAAGGGTGGAGAGCATCACGACGACCGGATTCCGTGTCTTCAGCCTGGCGGCTTCCTTCCGCGCCTCATCGGTCTGTTGTTTGAACGCCTCCGCCTGCGCCTGCGATTGCCGCACCAGCGATTTCAGCTTCGCCACCTGCGCCTGAAGGCCTTCAAACTCCTGCTCCATCTGCTGGAGCCGCGCGGCGGCTTCGGGCGGCAGATTGGACATATTCTTCATCTGCTTCATCAGGCTGCCCAGTTTCTGTTCGAGTTGCGCCGTGTCCACCTTCGTCTTCTTCACATCCGGACTTTCCGGCTTCCAGTACTGGAACAGCACCAGCATCATGAAACAGAACGCCCCCAATGCCCCGCACAGGATGTCCAGCAGGGACATGTTGAAGATGTTCACCTCTTTGTTCTTGGGCTTCATGACCGGGAGTCTTCAGCGGTCGCCCACGTAAAGGCGGTTGATCAGATTGCGAAGGGTGTAAGTTCCCACCTGGTTTACGGCCATCTCTTCCTTTTCCTGCGTCAGGTGGAGAATGAACACCAGGATGGCGCTCTGCATGAGCGCCACCATGGTGCAGTCGAAGCCGACGCCCAGGGTCATGGCCGTCTTCTGCACATCGAGCGTCTGCTGCCTGCCGGCGTCGTAGAGCGATGCCCCCAAGCCGAACACGGTTCCGATGAAGCCCAGCGTCGGCACCAGCCAGGCGATGAAGCGCACCGTGTTGTAGCGCAGATCCACGCGGTGGGCGATCAGTTCCAGGCTCGAGTTCATCACCGACACGGTCTGGTCCACGCTGCGCGAAGCCTGAAACTGCAGAATGCTGATGTCGAGCAGTCCCGGAAGGAACCCATGTTCTTCATCGAACTCCCGGGCCACTCGCTTTCGGATCGGGCTTAAATCCCGTGCCTGCAGCACCGTGGCGTCATCCTCCGGCAGATACCCCCGCTTCAGATGGCCCAACTCCCGCTCGGCCACCCGCCAGCGTACAAATAATTCGCCTAAACCGAGGAAGAAGAACACATGCAGCAGGTTCTGGATGGTGAATGGATAAGGGAAGTGCTCCGACCCTTTGTCGAGAATCAACCGCGCCGCGCGCCCGTCCAGCGTCAGTGTCAACAGCGCAATGAACACCGCCGCCAGTACCGCCGATAACCCCATCACCTGCCACCGGTCCGGCAGCGACCAGAAGCTTGGGGATTTTTCTTGCTGACTCATATGCGTTCGTTTACATCCCGCAAGCGGGACACCCCTTTCCTTCCGGCTTGATGGCTCCGCATTCGCACCGTATCACCTTCGCGCCCGCCGCCGGAGGCGTGTCCAGTTTCGGCGAGTTTCGCCCGGGCGCGGGGTGGCGGCCGCTGATCGACGCCAGAATGTCCGACACCGCCAGCACGACACTGCCGAACTGAATGCGGTCCGTGGGCCGGACGAGTTCCTGCGTAATCCTGCGAGACTGGCCGTCGCGCAGCAGAAGCGTTCCGTTGCTCGAGTGGCAATCGGTAAGAAACAGCTTGCCGCCCTCGATCAGGGAAAGTTCGGCGTGCAAACGGCTTACGGAATCATCTGCAATCGGAATGTCACACGTCCGCTCACGGCCTATCGTAAATCGGGATTTTCGCGTCTCCACTCAGACTCCTTGCCTGTTATCTATTAGTGACACTCTTCCCAAAAACATCACGCGCGGACAAGATTCGATTTTCGAGAATGGCTCAGTGTACGGTTTGACGCGGTTTCCGTCAACCTGGTACACGAATACTGGAAGTACTAGAATCCTAGGAGAAATATATTTATAATTAATGATTGTGTTACAGGAGAACTGTCGAGTTTCAGGTGATGTCTGATGCCTCTCTTTCTGCTTTTCCTCCCGGTTGCGGGCCTGCTGCAGGCGGCCACGTACGAGGTGGGTCCTGGCAAGCCCTACTCCTCCGTCGGCGCGGCGCCTTGGGAGTCCTTACAACCTGGTGATCTCGTCCTCATTAACTGGCGATCCACCCCTTATAAAGAAAAGTGGGTGCTCTGCCGGCAGGGTACCGCCGCCAACCCCATTACCGTCCGCGGTGTCCCCGGACCCAACGGCGAACTGCCCGTCATTGACGGCAATGGCGCCACAACCCGAACAACGCTCAATTATTGGAATGAACCGCGTGGCCTGTTGAAAATCGGCGGCGCCAATATTCCCGCCGACACTACCCCCCAGTACATCACCATCGAGAATATCGAGTTCCGCTCCGCCCGTCCCCCGTATACCTTCACGGCCGCCAATGGTTCCGTGCAAAGCTACGTCAACAACGCCGCGGCCGTATATATCGAGAAAGGCGAGCACATTACGGTTCGCAATTGCATTCTCAGCGACAGCGGCAACGGCCTCTTCGCCGGTTCCGGCAGCCCCACGCAGCCCTCGCGCGATTTCCTCATCGAGGGCAACTACATTTACGGCAACGGAAACCAAGGGAGCGCCTACGAGCACAACAACTACACCGAGGTGCTCGGAATCGTCTTCCAGTACAATCATTTTGGCCCTCTCCGTTCAGGTACGTCCGGAAACAATCTCAAGGATCGCTCGGCCGGTCTGGTTGTACGCTACAACTGGATCGAAGGCGGCAACCGCCAGCTTGATCTGGTCGATGCCGAAGATAACAGCGCAATATCGAGCGATCCCGGCTACCGCTCCACTTTCGTCTACGGCAACATCCTGGTGGAACCCGATGGCGACGGCAACCGCCAGATTATCCACTATGGCGGCGACAGCGGGACCACCACGATCTACCGCAAAGGCGCCCTCTATCTCTACAACAACACCATCGTCTCCACCCGTACGGACCGCACCACTCTGCTCCGGCTTTCCACAAATGACGAGACCTGTGATTGCCGAAACAACATCGTCTACGTTTCCGCGGCCGGAAGCACGCTCTCGCTGCTCGATCAAAGCGGGACCCTGAACCTCAGCCACAACTGGTTCAAGCCCGGCCGGGTCAGCACATTCGGCACGCTCGATGGAACCATCCACGACGACGGCGCCTCCGTCACCGGCAGTTCACCGGGCTTCCTCGATGAAGCCGGACAGGATTTTCATCTCACCGCGAGTTCACGGGCGAACAACGCCGGCACTGCGCCCGCCGCGGCGGCGCTGCCGGCAAATGCCCTCATCCGGCAATACGTCAAGCATCAATCCTCCGAGCCCCGTCCGAATGACGGTCTTCCGGACATCGGCGCCTATGAGTATGCCTCCACCACTCTGTCGCGCTGTGACATCAATACCGACGCCTCCGTGAACGTAGTGGATCTGCAACTGCTCGTAAACATCGTCATCGGCGTCACGTCTCTGCCCGGCGCGGGCGACCTGAACCGCGACGGGCGCGTCGATGTCGTCGACGTGCAGACTCTGGTTAACGTTTTGTTGGGCGGAACCGCCTGCCCGCCTTGACGTCCGCTATCGCGCGGCTTGCGTTGCCCCTGAAATCGCCGCCTCCACCCATTGCCGCATTTCCCGGCTGCTCGCCAGACCGGCGCGCTGGAAGACGGCGCGCCCCTTGTCGAAGACGACGAAGTTCGGGATGCTCTGAATGCCCAACCTCGCCGCCAGTTGCTGATTGCGCTCCGTATCCACCTTCACCACCACCGCTTTCCCCGCCATCTCCCGGGCAAGCGCCGCCACTTCCGGAGCGGCCATCCGGCAGGGCCCGCACCAGGATGCCCAGAAGTCGGCAAACACGGGTACCGGCGTTTCTTGAATGATGGCGGCGAACTCCTCGCTGTCCACTTCGAGCGGCGCTGCCTGGGGCGGTAAAGGCGCTTTGCATGATCCGCAGCGTCCGGCATCGGCCAGTCGCCTGGCAGGTACTCGGTTCTTGGTTTCACAGGACGGGCAGATCCGGGTAGTGGAGTAGGTCATGAGGAATCCCTCTCACAAGAGATGCAAAAGAGGAGAAGAAGGTGTCAGAGAGGAAGAGGGGAGGCGCCGATAAGGGAAGGGAAGATGAAGACGTTCGTGGCTCGCCAGCCGATTATCGATTCCAGCCGTGCCGTCATCGGCTATGAACTTCTTTACCGCAGTTCCGGCTCCAGCGTTTCCTTCGATGCCATCGATGGCAACTCCGCCTCGGCCCAGGTCGTCTCGCACGGCCTGTTCGGCGCCGGACTCGAAAACCTCGTCAACGGCAAACTCGCTTTCATCAATTTTACGCGCCAACTCCTTGTCCAGGGTATCCCGAATCTTCTTCCGCGCAATTCCATTGTGGTCGAGATTCTCGAGACGATCCACCCCGACGAAGAGGTTATCGCCGCCTGTCGCAGCTTGAAAAAACAAGGCTTCCTGCTGGCTCTTGATGACTACGTCCATTCCCAGGTCTTCGAGCCGCTTCTGCAGTGCGCGGCCATTGTTAAGTTCGATGTGAGATCCACGGGCATTGTCCGTCCTGAGCGTCATGTGCCGCGTTTCGAAGCTCGCGGTCTGAAGGCGCTTGCCGAAAAAATCGAGACATGGGCGGATTTCGAGCGTGCCCAAGTTCTCGGTTACTCTTATTTTCAGGGTTATTTCTTCGCCCGTCCGGTGCTGGTTGCAGGCAGGCAGACGCCTGCCCTGAAGCTAAGCCACTGCCAGTTACTCGAGGCCATCCAGCATCACGAACTCGATTTCGCGAGAATCGAACGCATCATCAAACAAGACGTTTCGTTCTCCTATAAACTGCTGCGCTATATCAACTCCGCGCGCTTTGCCCACTCCATCACCATTGACTCGATCCGCCAATCCCTCCTGCTGCTCGGTGAAGTAGAGGTCCGCCGCTGGGCTTCGTTATTGTTGGTGTGCAGCCTGGGTGAAAACAAAACCCGCGAACTGGTCATTCTCGCCCTGGTTCGCGCCCGGTTCTGCGAACTGCTGGGGGATGCCGCGGGGATGTCTGACCGCAAGGCATCGTTGTTTCTGATGGGCATGTTCTCGCTGCTCGATGCACTGCTCGACGCAAACATCGGAGAAGCCCTCCAGGGTCTTCCCCTGGATCAGGATGTCACCGGCGCCCTGCTTGGGAGATCCGGCGCCGATCCACGGTTCCGCTCCATATTCCAACTGGTCCGTGACTATGAAGGCGCCGATTGGACATCCGTCTCCCGGCACGCTCTCCACCTGCATCTGCCCGAGGATTCCCCGGCAGCGGCCTATGCCGCCGCTCTCCAGTGGGCGGACAGCGTGTTGTCCTAGCACCCGAAGCCGGAACCGCCCTCTTTCCTTACTTCTTCTGTTCGTTCTTACGGCCTCCGCCGAGCATGTCGAGCAAGGCGCCGCCAACTCCCTTCGCGCCCTCCTTCTTACCCCCTTCGATTGCCCCGATGATTCCACTCGCCGCTCCCAGCGGATTGCCCGCCGAGGGAAGCAGGCTCTGCGCTTTCAACTTTGCGAACTCCGCGCCATCCGGGACGAATATCGGTTTTGCCATCGATCCGCTTACCAGGCACGGGATGACAAGCTCCCCCTTGGAATTGGCGAGAGCCGTGGTCAGGTAGCCGCCGGCCTTCGACCCGCCGAAGCGGTCGCTTGCCTGCTTCGAGAGCACGGAGAGCACCTTCATTTTGATGCTCTGATCGGCCAACCCCAAACTGCCCGAAGCTCCCAGGGAGCCCCCGTCGAAGGCGAGTTTCAGATCGTCCGTTGAAGCCAACCCGTCGCGGATTTGCATCGTCCCGGTGAGCAACAGGATGTTCGTGATGGCCCCGCCTTTTGGCGCATAACCAAGAAACTGGCCGATGCGCGATAGTTCGTTGAGGATATTGACCCCGGTAAGCCTCCCGTCATTGAGCCTCAGGCCAATGGTCCCATTGAGGCTCCTTGCGATGTCTTCCCCTGGCCTGGGAGCGAACTTGAGGTCAGCTTCAGCGGCCATCAGCCCATAGACCAACTGCTTCAGGGAAGTAGTGGAAGAAAGCAATTGGTTCGTGTCCACCCGTTCGAGCTTGGTCTGTACGGCGTATGCGGTGGCTTCCGGCCGCATGTCCATCGTGATCGCGCCGCGCTGCGAGCCTCCGAACAACTCCGCCGTGACGGGATCGAGTTTGAGGACGCCCCGGTCGAGGGAACATTCCGACTTCACCTTATTAAGAACGACGCCTCCGTATTGGATCTTGCCCACTGAGAGCGTGCCCTTACCACGGACCGCGCTGGCGGACTTGGCGCCGCCGGCGGCAGGCTGATCCCTGGTAACCTTGCGAAGTTCATCCACGTTGATCTGGTCCACGTCGGCGGAAAACTGGAGTTCAGGAGCGGTGAAGTTACGAATTTTCATCCCGCCGCGAAGCGTGCTGCCGGCAAGCGTGCAGACCAAGTTCTCGAGCACCGCGCTGTTGTCTTCAAAGCGCAGCGCCGCTGTCTTCACAACCAGCGGACTGGTGAGGGAAGGGAGTTGCAACGTGGCATTTTCCAACACTCCGGAACCCGAGTAGGCGAGACTCTTGAACGGCCCGTCCAGCCTCACGTCCACTGATATCGAGCCGCCGCCCTGGAGGCCGCCGGTGGAAACCCCGTAAGCGGAAGCCACGTTCAGCAGTTCCCCAAGGTTCGCTCCCTTGGTGCTCAACGAAGCGCTGAGACGCGGCGCCGTTGCGTAATTGGAAATTCTTGCCACGGCGCCCAGATGCGTGCCGCCTGATTCGATGACGAACGTACCGGTGCGGATGGCATCCGGGGTGAACTGGACCTTCATCAGCGGGGTCCGGACAGGCTGTTTCCAGCCCTTTCCGTTCACCACCACGCCGGTGGCCGCAACCGAGCCGGAGAATTGCGGACTGGAGGCGGCGCCGGTGACATGAACATCGGCGCTCATCGTGCCGTCCACTTTCATATCGGGGGTGAACCCCGCACCCAGAGCCCCGGCGAGCTTTGCCAGTTCGCCGATGGCAGCCTTTTCGGTCTTCACCCGCAGGTCGACCCGGGCGGGCGTTGCGCCGAAATCGGCGGAGCCGGATCCGGTGAGAGTAAGGGCGCCGAGATTCAGAGCGAGCGATGAGATGGCGGTTCTTCGCGAAGCCTTGTCATAGGTGGCCGTCAGGGATGCCTTGGCCACCACATCCTGGGGGAGCTTGACGACGGCATCGGCGGTAACCGGCTTGCCCGGAGCGAGATCGCGCAGCGTGAGATTGATGTTGTCGTAGACCTGCCGCTTCTTTCCTTCCTCGAGATCGGTGACAGCGACACGGCCGTTTTCCAGAATCAGTTCGGAAAGGATGAACTCCCCTCCTCCTTTGCCCGCTCCGTCTTTGCCGAACGAGGAAAAGTTCCAGCGTCCTTCACGGCTCTTCACCAGTTCAACGGCAGGCTCCCGCGCGCGAATGGATTCCACCTCGATCCGCTTGCCGAGCAGGGGCAGCAACGCCACCCGCACGGAAAGCTCCTTGGCGCCGAGCACGGGATTCTGCGTGTGAAAGGCGAGATCCTCGGCGATGGCTACATCCTGCACTCCAATCGCCAGAGGAAAAATGTGGAGGCTCATTGCGCCCAACGTCACTTTGCGCCCGAGCGCCTTCTCCAACTGGCCCTGGATCACGCCGCGATACTGGTTGACGTCGACAAACATCAATAGCGCGCCGGCGATGAGAATGAGGGTGGCGATCAGAATTCCAACGGTCAACAGAAGCTTGCGCATGAACGTCCTCCTTGCTCCCAGGCGAAGTCCATGATAGCGCCAACCGCGCCGTTACTTCTTTTTTTCGGAGGCTTTCTTGCCGTCGCCGTCGAAGGTGACGGAGGAGTCAGTGGTCGAAATCGTGGTCTCGGCGGAGAACTTGCGGTAATTGCGGAATTCGATTTCGTTTTTTACGCAAGCCCGCTCGGCGCGGAAGCAGGCAAGGTTGGCGGAATAGAAGGGGAGAAGATAGGACTTTTCGCCGATCCTCACGGGATTGTACTCGAGGCTCATCTCCGCCTGGTCGAGCGCGAAGGATGCCGGCATGTCCTGCGCCTGCATTTCAATGCGCCGCACCGTGAGTTCTTTCGGGTCAATCCAGACCGAGCCGCGGTACTTCGGTCTTAGCTCCTGGCCGCCGAACTTCAGCGTCCAATGCGAATTCGGCTGCTGCACCACGTAGTCATAAACCTCGGCGTTCACGCCTCCGATTGTTTCACCGCGCCGGTAAGTAAACCGCGCGTCCGTGCCGGGATTCATCAGATCGCGCAGCACCGTCCCGTACTCGCCTTCCGACCAGGCTCCGGATTTCTGTGTATCTTCGTACTTCACCGGTTTGCCGTTGTGCCGCGCATTCCGGTAGTCCTCACGGCCGTCCACGTACATCACATCCACCTGCACCGTGTCCTTCAGACGCCAGTCGCGGAGCGTCGCGCCGCTCTGATTGCGCCGGATGAGTTGTTGGCAGATGAAATCCGGCAGCCGTTCGGAGTAGGTTTCCGCCTTCATTCGCACCTTGTCGATGATCGTGGCCGGTTGCCCCTCGGTGGCCGCCGCCGGGCGATCGGCGGTGGACGCCGTGGAGGGGCCGGCGCCAGGGGAGTCCACGGACTCCGATTCATCGAGCACCACGGGCAGAGTTTCACAGTCGGGGCGCATGTCCCTGGTTGTGGGTTTCCCCCGTCTCAACACGGGGCGGCTCGAATCCTCGGAATCGGCGATGCAGGGCTGGCGGGCAGGCTTCGGTGGCTCTTTCTTAGCCTCCTTCGTCCCGGTTTTTGCCGGTGCTGTATTCGGGGGTGGGGGCTCGGAAGCAAGCGATGGAGGCGTGTCCGGCTCCGGCGGCGGTTCCTGCACGTGAATGGGTCCCTTGGTTTGCGCCAGGATACAACTCAGGCACAGGAATCCGAGCACCAAGCCTCGCATCGGCATGAAACCTCATTGTACCGACGCCTCCCCGCGCGGGGAGGTTGCGGCCGCCTTGTAATATATGGCCGCATGGTGGGCGGCGGGCGGTTGTTCTGGGCGGCCGCGGAGACCGGAAGAGAGCAACCCGTCATGGAAGGCGAAGCCGGGATAGAGGGCGCCGCCGCCACTGGGAGGATCGGGGGCGTGTACGAATGCAGATCCATCAGACTTATCGCCGGAGGCAAAAACAGCCGTCTATCCGGCGAAAGTCAAGGTAAACTGAACATCTATGCCTGTCACCGAACTCGATCAACTGCACCCCGCCTTCACCTCCGCGTTCAATACGGGCAACGTGGAGGCGCTGATGGACCTTTATGAACCGGATGCTGCCCTTGTGCCCTCACCCGGAAGGACAGTCACCGGAAGCGGCGCCATCCGCGAGGCGCTGACAACGCTTCTCGGGATGAAGCTCACGATCGAAATGGACCTCCATTCGGCCCTCACCGGCGGTACGAACCTCGCCATGTTGCGCAGCGCATGGCGATTGAAAAACGGCGCTGAAGTGGCCATGTCCGGCCAGGCGATCGAAGTGGTCCGGCGCGGCTCCGGAGGCGTCTGGCGCTACGTGATTGACAATCCTTTCGCTGCTTGAGGTTGCCTTCGCGGGGAAACCCCTGCTACCTTACAAGCCTGGGAGGTTTCATGACAAGAGGAAAGTTCTTTCTGGCCGCAGCCTGTTCGGCCGCCGCCTATGGACAAGGCGCGCCCCCCAAAACCCACCTCAAAGTTGGGGACATGGCGCCCGATTTCACGCTGCCTTCTACTGCTGGGAAGCCGGTCAGACTTTCTGATTTCCGCGGGAAGAAGAATGTCATCCTCGCCTTCTTCCCCGCCGCTTTCACCGGTGGTTGAACGAAGGAAATAAAGGGATACCAGGCTGGTATCTCGAAGTTTGAAGGGATGGACACCCAGGTCTTCGGCATCAGCACGGATAATACCCCGAGCCAGAAAGTATTCGCCGAACAGACAGGAGCCTCCTTCCCGATTCTGAGTGACTTCGCCAAGCGCAATGTGTCCCGCGAGTATGGCGTTCTGATGGAAGACCGGGGTTTCGCCAACCGCGCGACGTTCGTTGTGGATAAGGAAGGAAGGATCGCCTACATCGAAGAAGGTTCCTCCGCCATCGACCCGAACGGAGCAGAACTGGCGTGTAGCCGCGTGAGAAAGCATTAACCGCTTTCCGGCTCTTGCGCCGCGCCCAAGGCGCTGTTACCTTCAAGCTATGCAACTCCCCGCGGCCACGGTGTCTGCGTGCGTGGCCTCATGACGACTCCTCTTCAGCCCGCCGACAAACGGCTGATCGCCCTCACGCTCCTGCTGGCCGCCTCATCCGCCGTTTACGTGAGCGCTAACTACAATGCCGCCTTTCCCCAGGCGTCACTCTCCCTTCCGCTCACGCGAGGCCAGATCACGGACCGCGCCGAAGCCCTTCTGCGCGCGCGCGGACTGAACACCGCTGGCTTCCGCAACCTTACCGTCTTCGATCCCGACGAGGGTGGGCGCCTCTACCTGGAACGGGAACTGACCCTCAAACGCGCTAACCAGTTGATGGAATCGCAAGTCCCCATCTGGCGCTGGCGCGCCCGCTGGTTCCGGCCTCCCGAAAAGGAAGAAATGCTCATCTGGCTCAACCCGGAGGGCAGGCTGACCGGCTTCGAACACCGGATCAAGGAAACGGATCCCGGAGCCCGCCTGGACTCCCCGGCGGCGCTGGCGCTGGCGGAAGCTTTTCTCCACTCGCAAACAGACCGTCCGCAGAAGCTGGTGGCGCAGCAACAGGAAGCGCGCCCGAATCGCGACGACTATGAGTTCACCTGGGAAGAGGAGGGCTTCCGCGCCAAAGACGCTACCATCCGCCGCACCGTTGTCCTTCACGGCGACAAGGTGGGCCGCTACGCCGAGTTCCTCTATGTTCCCGAACAGTGGCAGCGCGACTTCGCCAAGCTCCGTTCCTCCAATGATCTTTACGCCGGTATCGCCCAAGGGCTGTTCGTGGTGCTGATCTTGATCGCCGCGGCTCTCGTCATCCGGAGACTCCGGCGCCACGCCATTCGCTGGCGGCCACTCCTGTGGATAGCCGGAGCCGTGGCGGTATTCTATTTCCTCAACGAGTGGAACATGCTGCCGTTCGCCATTGACGGCATGCAGACCTCTTCCACCTATCCGCAGATGGTGTTGCTGGCCCTGCTCGGCGCGCTCGGATCGAGCGCGGGCATACTCCTGTATGTGCTTGGACCCGCGGCCGCCGGGTCAACGCCCCAACTGCTGACCACCTTCAACAGGCGCGGCGTGGCCACCCGCTCATTCTTCCGCTGCATCCTCGGCGGGCTGTGCCTCGCCGCGTGCCATCTGTCGTTTCTCACGGCGTTCTATCTGATCGGCAGCCGCGCCGGAGTGTGGAGCCCGCAGGACATCGACTACTCCGACCTCCTCGCAACGCCCATCCCCTGGGTTTATCCGGTGGCCATTGCGATGATGGCGGCTTCGGCCGAGGAGTTCTGGTTCCGGATGCTGGCCATCCCCCTGGTGCGCCGCTTTGTCCGCTACCGTTCGATCGCGATTATCATCCCCGCGTTTCTGTGGGGCTTTCTGCACGCCAACTATCCCCAGGAACCGGGCTACATCCGCGGCGTCGAAGTCGGCCTCATCGGTATCGCCGCCGGATGGCTCTTTCTCCGCATGGGCATCATCGCCACGCTCATGTGGCACTACACCATTGACGCATTCCTCATCGGCCTGTCGCTGTTTCGCGCCGAGAACTGGCTTTACCGGATCAACGGAGCCGTGGTGGCCCTGTTCATTCTCGCGCCGCTGCTGATCTCCGTGGCGGCCTACCGCCGCAATGGCGGCTTTCTTCCGGAAATCGAGGAAGAGGCCGCTCCCGCCCCTGATCCCGTTGCCGGGCATGTCGAGGAAAGCCTGGCTGCGCCTCTTGCTCCGCGCCGGCCCGCGCGTTACCTCTACCTGGCGGCGGCGATCTTCGCGGCGCTTGCCCTCGCCGCGCATACCACTCGCTACGGAGATTTCCTGCGTGTGCGGGTGACCCGTGATCAGGCGGAGACCGCGGCCCGGGCCGAAGCACGCCGCCACGGGCTCGAGCCTTCCCAATGGCGTATCGCCTCGGACTTCGCTGAAAATCTACAGACCGCCGACGCCGAATATCTCCGCGAAACCGTCGGCTCCTCGCGCGCCAACGAGATTCTGCGCACCCGCCTGATGACCGGCGTTTGGCGCGTACGCTTCGTTCAGCCGCTCCATGCCGAGGAGTGGATCTTCTATGTCAACCAGAAAGGGGGCGCCTACCGTTTCGATCACGTGCTGGACGAAAAGGCTTCCGGTGCGCAACTGCCGCGAGACGAAGCCCGGAAAATTGCCGAGCAGTATCTTTCGACTGTGCAGGGTATTCCGGTGCAAAGCTACACTCTCGTCGATTCGCAGCAGGAAAAACATGACCACCGCACCGACTACAGCTTCGTTTGGGAGGATCCGGATTTTCGCGCCGGTGACGCCCGCCTCCGCGTGAGCCTCCATCTGGTGGGGAACGAAACCTGTGAGTTCCGGCCGTTTCTCAAACTGCCCGAAGCCTGGTTGCGCGATTTCCGGAAGACCCGGCTCACCTCGTTCCTTGCTCCCGCGCTACTCGGAGCGTGTGGCGTGCCGTTGCTGGTTGCGTTTCTCCGCCGGTTGGGCGCGCGCAACCAGCGGTTCCATTGGAGAACCTACTTCACATTAACCGCCTGCGGCGTTGCCCTGGCAGTGGCGGCGCGTCTCAACGGCTATCCTGCCTGGCTGACCGGCTACAACACTTCCACGCCGCTCGAGAACTACTATCTGCAATTCGCCACCGGACAACTTACGCTAGTGCTGTTCACGGGAGCGGCCATGCTGCTGGCTTTGATGGCGCTTGATGCTTTCCTGCAGGCGCTTTCGCCTGGCAGAGCGCTTCCCCGTCCCACCCTGGCGCGTATCGCGGCCGTGGCGGTTCTGTTCGCCGCCGTGCCTCAAGTGGCCCAGTGGATACACCAGCACACCCCGGGGCCGAGACTCGATCCGGCCGTTTGGGACTTGAGCGGGATGGATTCCCTCTTCCCCGCCGTGGACGTCCTATCCGCATCTTATGCGGCGGCACTGATGGGAGTATCCCTGGCCGGCGCGTTCCTCTGCGGCGCCATGACGCTGTTGAGCGCGCGCGGCTTTAAGATCCTGCTGGGGATTGTGCTGGCCATCCTCGCCTTGAGCCGTAGCTTGGAGCCGGTGCAGATTCCGTTCCACCTTTTCGCGGCGGCTCTCGTAATGGGTGTGGCGGCTCTGCTGGTCCTCACGCTGGCCACCGACGTTGTTTCTTTAGGGACAGGCATCTTCGTGGCGCTTTCCGCCTCGCAGGCATGGGCTCTGATTCAGCAGCCGGCGCCTTTTCTTCTCTACAACGGCGTTGCCCTGCTCGCTCTCGCCGGCCTGATGGTGGCCGCTGTATGGAGGACGTGCCGGGCCTCCCGGCGCTGAAAGGCCGCTTATTGCACTGGCGCCGCCACTTCCACCGCGGCGCAGGCGTTGGCGTTCTCAACGCCGTTAAAGAGGATCATCGTGCTCGCCGGTGGCCGCTCCTTGCTATAGAAGCCGAAGCGGATGTTGCGGATGAGATCGACCGCCTGCCGCGAGTTCGGGTAGAGATAAGAGAACGCCACCTGGTCGAGCGCGGCGTGCTCTTTCTTCGCACCGGCCGCCAGGTCCTGGAACATTTTCCGCACCCCCGCTTCATCGCACGAGGGCGCCGTGTACACCCCGCTCCAGTAAATCTTCTTCGCGCTTACCCCGGCAACGTGGCTGAAATTGGGCGACTTCGGCAACCCTTCGGGCGACAGAAACCCGACTGCCCCCTTGGCCCTCGCCACCGCTTCACATTCCACCAGCGCGCGCCCGAAAGGAATGGGGATTTGCAGGTGGTTGCGAGCCGCCTTCGGATAGCGGGAAGCAGTCAACTTCCGCACATCGGCAATGTCCTCGAGCGAACTGATGTAGCAGGTGAGGGACAGGACATCGGGCGGCGCGAGTTGCGCCGCGTGCAGCGCCTTGTTCACGTTGTCGAGCGCCGTCGTCACCATCGGCGCCACCTTCGGCGTGGCCTCGTTCCCGGTCACCCCCTCGCCCGAAATAAAAACCAACCCGTGGGGATTCCTTCCGCCGCTGGTGACGGCCTCGAGCGAGACCTTTTGGTCTTTGTCCGGCAACGCCGCCACGCGGACGATGGTGAGCACCGGGGCGCGCAAGGTAATGCTGAATGGTTTCACATCGGCCTCCGGGCGCACGAACACCCGGTAGCGGTAAACACGCCCCTTCACCTTGCTTTCCGCTCTCTCCAATTGCTCCGTAAGCGTCCCTTTGGGCTCGGGGTTGATAACCTGAAACCGCAGGGATTCGGTGGGCGTCACCACTCCCTGTGACATGGCGGGGACCACCGCCAGCAAACACAAGAGAAATCGCATCACCGGGATTACACCATGTCCGGAGGGTGCGGCGCCACTGGCGGGCGCCGATACGGGTCCGCTCCCCCGTCAGTGGCCGGCGGCCTCGGTCCGCCGGTAGGCGAGGCAGAATGCCGGAGGGATAAGAAAAATGGTGAATACGACGGACACGGTCAGACCGCCGATCAGTGCTCGCGCCAGCGGCGCGTACGATTCGCTGCCCTCTCCCAATTTCAAAGCCATGGGCAGCAATCCGATGATCGTGGCCAGCGATGTCATCAGGATCGGCCGCAAACGTACACGGCAGGATTCCACAACGGCATCTCTGACGCTTCTGCCTTCAACTCTGAGGTGATGGGCGAATTCGACGATCAGGATGCTGTTCGACATGGCGATGCCGGCGAGCATGACCACACCCATCAGCGACATGACATTCAAGGTTGTGTTGGTGAGAACGAGGATCGCCAGAACGCCGGAGATGCCTGGGGGAAGGGCCAGAAGAATAATGAACGGATCGGTAAAGGACCGGAATTGAGCCACCAGGATGAGATAGAGCAGGACAACGGACAGGATAAGACCGAACGCGAAGCTCTGGAACGATGCGTTCATCGCCTCCGCGCTGCCGCGGACGGCCACATTCACGGTTGAAGGGATCTCCAGACCGTTGATCACGTGCTGTACGTAATCCGCCGCGGCGCCCAGGTTTTCCGAAGCGGGCCGGGCGTAGATGTCGAGTTTGCGGCGGATCTGGTAGTGGTCGACTTCGGTTGGGGCCTGAATGCGCTCGATGTTGGCGATCATGTCGAGGCGTGTCGGCGCGTTGACGCCGCCCGCATGGAGAGGAATGGCCTTCAAGTCCTGAAAGGAACGGATCTGGGTTTCGGGATACTGCACGGTCAGGAAGTAGTTATTGCCGTTACGCGGATCGATCCAAAGATTGGGGGCGATCATCTGGTTCGAAGTGAGAGACGTAATGACGTTCGTCAGCGCCTCCTTTTCGCTCAAGCCGAGCTTGGCGGCGTGCAGCCTGTTGACGTCGACACGAAGCGAAGGGTAATCAAGATCCTGTGGTATGAACACGTCGGCGATGTCCGGCGATAAGCGGAGCTTCGCGGCGATTTCCTGCGCGACCTTATTGTCCGCTTCGAGATTTGCTCCCACGACCTGGACATCGATGGGGGCCGGGGCGCCCATGCTGACAACCGCCTCCACCAGACTGCCGGTGGAGAAGAACGTTGTGATCTCGGGCATCTCCCGGGAAAGGCGAGTCTTGATGCGGCGAATGTATTCATAGCTGCCGATGCGATGCTCAGGCTTCAGGCCCACCTGCACGAAACCCGTGTGCATGGCGGCGTTTGACGTATAAACCGCCGAGAAGCCGTTATCGACCCCGATGTTGTCGATGACAATATCAAGGTCTTCGGGCTGGATGATGTCTTTCACCAAGGCCTCGAGTTGCGCAACCTTGGCCTCCGTGACGGCGAGCCGCGTTCCCGACGGCGCCTTGAAAGTGATTACGAACTGCCCGGCATCCGTCTGGGGGAAATAAGCGAACCCAAGCTGGTTATAGAGAAGGAGACTGGCGGCGAAGCCGATGGAGAAGAGCAGCAGAACGGTTACCGGAATATTCAGAGTTCGCTGAACCAGGGTTTCGTACCCTTCCAGCATGCGGTGAAATGCCGCGTTAAAGCCGCGGTTGAAGCGCTCCCCCCATCCGGCGGATCCCTTGAGCGTCCGTGCTTCGCCGGCTTCGGCCTCGCCCAGGTGCTCCGGATTGTCGAGGCGCAGGAAGCGCGCGCAGAACAGCGGCACCACCGTCATCGCGACGAAGTACGAAGCGAAGAGGGAAACCACCACGGCGAGGCCCATCGCGGAGAAGAGGAACTTGCTCACGCCCGCCAGCAGCGTCACCGGGAAGAATACGACGGCGGTGGTGAGCGTCGAGGCAAGAACCGGGAGGGCGACTTCCTTTCCGCCGCTCTCGGCGGCGACGCGCGGCGGTTCGCCGATCTCCAAATGACGATAGATGTTTTCGAGCACGACCACGGAGTTGTCGATGAGACGGGACAGGGCGAGGGCGAGTCCCCCGAGAATCATGCTGTTGATGGAGGAGCCGCCGAGTTGGAGAACAAAAAAGGTAGCGCAGACAGAGAGCGGAATCGAGAAAAACACGGCGACGGTGGCTCGCAGGCTTCCGAGGAACATCAGGATCATCAGACAGGTGAGCAACAGGCCGATCCCGCCTTCGTGGAGCAGCGTTTCGATGGCCGTGCGGACGAAACGGGATTGGTCGAACACGACATCGGTCTTCATTGCCGAAGGGACGTCGACCAGATGTGTCAACGTCTTGCGGATTCCGTCGACGACGGCGATGGTGTTCGAATCGCCCCCCTGTTTCATTACAGGCAAGTAGACGGAGCGCTGGCCGTTTACATGCACGACGTTGTACTGGAGGGCGTGCGCATCCTTTAGTTCTCCGACGTCGGACATCAGGACCGGGTTCGTTCCGCTCATCTTGATGGGATAGCGGCCCGCATTATTGAGATTGAATTGCGCGTTCGAGTAGATGTTGTAATCCAGGTTTCCGATCTGGACATCGCCGGCGGGAAGAATTACATTCGCCTGGCTCAGACTGCGCACCACGTCCATGGGGCTGATTTGCCTCGCCTCGAGTTTGTGAGGGTCCACGTAAAACTGAATCTGCCGCCATGGCCCGCCGAAGGGCTGCGGGATGGAGGCTCCGGATACGCTCGCCAACTGGTTGCGCACGAAGTTCTGGGCGATATCCTTCAGTTTGCCGTCGGTCATCCCTTCGCCTTTGATGGCGACGAGACAGACAGGAAGGCTCGATGCGTCGGACTTCAAGACCACCGGCGGCAGCGTTCCCGGGGGGAGGTCCTTCATGTCCGACACGGCAAGATTCGCGATCGTGGCCGCATCGATATCCGCGTTTGTATTCGGCTGGAAATAAATGCGAATGATGCTGACGCCATTGAGCGACCGCGACTCGATATGGTCGATGCCGTTGGCAAACGTGAAAAAGCGCTCCAGGTGATAGGTGATGTTGCCCTCGATTTGCTCGGGGGGCATCCCGGAGTAGAATGTCGCGACGACGACGACGGGGATGTTCATGGCGGGGAACATATCCACGGGCATCCGCGCCACGGCGACGCCGCCGAGAATGGCGATGATCAGGCAGGCGACAATGATGAGGTAAGGCGTATTGATGGCGAATCGGGACATCGGCGCTCCTTGGTCTAGGGCACGGAATCGCTGGCGAGAGCGATGATCTTCGGCAGGACTTTCAGGCCTTGTTTCAGCCCCGAACGAGGCCCGACGACAACGTCGTCGCCTTCTTTGAGGCCGCCGGAACGGATCTCGACGCGCCGCGCCTCCTCGATTCCCAGACTCACGGGAATCACTTCGATGGCGCCTGCGGCCCCCACCGTGAAAACGCGCGTGGAAGCCCCGGAGCCGTCAACGGCTTCGGACGGCACCGAAAGAACGCGGTTGCGCTTCTCCGTAATTAAGTCGACTTCTGCGTACATTCCCGGAATGAGTACGAGTGTCGGATTGGGAACGTCCACTTCCGTTTGCATCGTTCTTGTCGCCTTGTCCACCTTGCCGGCAAAGCGGGCGACACGCCCTGGAAAGGTCCGGTTCAAAGCCGAAACGCGCACGTCCACCGGCTTGCCGGGACGAATCAGGGGAACCGCGGATTCGGGAACCGGCAACGCAAGCCGGAGAAGACTGTTCTGCGAAAGGCGGACTACTGGCATGGCCTGGGTTTGCGAAGCCGTGCCCGCTTGTATCAGAGATCCCGTGTTCGCATAGCGTCTGGTGACGACGCCGGCGAAGGGCGCTGATATCACCGCGTACTGGAAGAGGGTCTTCAGCCGCGCCTGCTCCGCTTCAGCGACGTGGATACGCTGTTGGTTTGCCGAAATACGGGATTTCGCGGCGGAAACCTGGGCCTCGGCCACCAGGTCCCGCGAGTGCGCCTCGTCCACTTCCTGCTGCGGCACCAATCCCGGCTCTCCTTTCGATACATCGAGAATCCGTGTATAAGACAGGTGCGCCATGTTGTGGGCGGATGCCGCGCGTTGCAGCTCATCCCGGGCCGCCCCCAACTCAGCATTCGCCTCTTGAATTGCCGCCGCCGCGCGGGTCAGGTCGTCCTGCATCTCCGGCATTTCGAGAACCGCCAGCACCTGCCCTTCGCGCACGCGGTCGCCGATGTCCACGTTGATCCGCCGGATATACCCGGACACCTTGGCCATGACGTCCACTTCCTGAAACGGCTCGAATTCGGCGGTCAAGGGCACCGAGGTGGAAAGATCGGCGAGAGAAGCCTTCGCAACCGCGACTGTGGGCGGTTCGGGCGGTTGATTCGACGAACGCGGCATTTGAGCGCCGCCGCGGGAACACGCGGCGAGCCCGAATATCGAGAAGCCAATTGCCAGGGCAGCCGCGAAGCGCCTCTGCCCGTTCGCTATTTCGCGATTGCGCTGCTGGTGAATCATCGCAAAGCCCCCATCGTGTAATCGAGCGCCGCGCGCCGGATGAGATAGTCGTATTTGGCGGAAGCGGAGGCGATCTCCGCGGAAGTCTGGTTCACTTCGGCCTGATTGAGTTCGACGATGCTGCCAAGCGCGCTGTTGTAGCGAGCGCGCGCCAACCGGAGCGCCTCATTTGCCTCGGCGACCATGCGCGCGGTTACATCCAGCCGGCGGAATGCGTCCGTTGCTTCAAGCCAGGCGACGCGCACATCCCGCGCGATCGCCACGGAGAGGTCCTGGACATCCTTGGACGCGGCAGCGGCGCGCGACTCGGCCTCCTCGCGCCGAGCCTTGAACAGCCCTCCGTTCAAGACCGGAATGTTGAGGTTGACGCCCGCGGCGCTGTAGGTTTCCTGGATCCGTTGATCTCGTACCGGAGCCACCCCGGCGACAACCGCCGCGCTGACTGTCGGGTTTCTGAGGCGCTTCTCGGCCTCGGCGAAACGTCCGAGCGCGTCCCGGTTCAACTGTAGCGCGAGGAGATCCGGCCTGCCCTTCAAAGCATCCGCGATGAGAGCGTCCGCCTCGGGATTCAGGGGTGGCGGCAGCGGCTCATCGAGCAGTGAAAATGGCTGGTCCCGATCGTATCCCATGGAGGCGGAAAGGCGTGCATGGCTCGCTTTGGCGTCGTTCTCGGCGCGGAGCAGGTCGAGTTCAGCCTGGGAGACATTGACTTCCGCGAATCTCTCGTCAACCGACGATCGAAGGGCGCTTTTTGCAAGCGCGCTCACCTGTCGCTGAGTCACACGGCGCAGGTTGAGCGTGGCCTGGGCCACCTTGAGGACGGCTTCCGCTCCGATGGCCGCGTAATAGGCCTGTTTGACTTCAAGCAGAACTTGGGCGCGGATGTTGATCACGTTCTGGTTTTGGGATGCATTGCGCAGTCTCGCGGTCTGCTCGAGACTCGAGGTGCGGCCGAAATCCGTCAGCAATTGATTTGCGGTGATGCCCGTGGCCCCGCGGCTGTAAAGACTGGACGTGGTGACGAAACCGGAGGAGAGGGTTGCGTTGTGCTGCGAACCCACTGCGGTGACGTTTGCGGAAAGTGCGGGGTAGTAGGCTGCCCGGACCTGATTGACCACCGCCCTGCCCGCCTCCGCGGAAAAGGCGGCGGAGGCGATTCGAGGATGATTCCGTAGCGCGATCTGCTGGGCTTGGGCGAGAGATATTACAGCCGGAGTCTGCGCCCAGACCGCAGCCGCGAACGTGACGCCCGCGTAAAATGCGCAGGCAACTGGCCCTCCACGCCTCATCGTGCCCTTCCGACGGCCGCCTTGAGGATGACGGTGTCGTGGGCTTCGATCAATCCGTCCGTGAGCAGTTCCATGAGGGATGGGATGAGCCGCTCGACATTCTCCGCCACGTCGACAAATTCGATGCGCAATGGCATGTGTAGCGCGGTATCCGCTCCTCCCTCCTGGGAATGAATGCGGTGGTGATAGCCGAAACCCGCTTCCGGCCGCAGCAGCGTGGCTCCGGCGACGCCCTCCCGAAGAAGGAGCGCGAGGATTTCACGGCTCAGATAATCGTTCTGGGAACTTGTGTCCTCGTTGAGGTGAATGGTGACCTTCTTAGCCGGGCCAGGTGCCAGCAGCATCAATCTTCTCCATTGCGCGCGGCGGACCCCGCGCGCCTATTCAGTTTTGTAACACCGGCGCGGGACTTTTGCGCCTGATGATTTCCTGATTCTTCCCTGACCGGTTACGTCAGAGAAGCGTCAGGAGTTTGACTGTTGCCATGGGCGCCGTTCCGGCCTTATAAAAGGAATCGTGCACATTCTCGTCGTGGAAGACGAGTTGAAGATGGCCAAAGCCCTCCGCGAGGGTTTGGAGGCGGACGACTACTCCGTGCAAGTGGCCCATACCGGCGAGGAAGGCTTCTATCTGATTCAGGCCGAGCCCTTCGATCTGGTAATTCTGGACGTGATGTTGCCGGGGCACGACGGATTTGAGATCCTCAGCACCCTTCGCAAGAGGGGCATTCGGACACCCGTGCTCCTGCTGACCTCGCGGGATGCGATTGAAGACCGGGTCCGCGGGCTCGACACGGGCGCCGATGATTATCTGGTGAAGCCGTTTGCTTTCCCGGAACTTCTGGCGCGCCTGCGGGTCCTGCTCCGGAGAGGCAAACAACCCGATGATGGAGAGCGGCTCAGGCTGGCGGATCTGGAAATGGATGCGGCGCAGCGGTGGGTGATGCGCGGCGGCCAACCGGTTGAGCTAACGCCGCGCGAGTTCGATCTGCTCCGGTATCTCTTCGTCAACCAGGGACGCGTGGTTTCCCGGGAAATGCTGGCCCGCGATATCTGGAAGGAAACGGCCCGCCAGACCCCGCTCGACAATGTGATTGACGCCCAGGTGGCCCGCCTCCGCCGCAAACTGGATGGTCAGTTCGACCGGAAACTGCTCCACACCGTGCGCGGCGTGGGTTTCGTCTTGAGAGAGCAGGATGAATCCTGATGCGATTGCGGCCGCGCCATCTCCGGGCTCGCCTTACCCTCTGGTACGTATCCGTGCTGGCGGCGCTGTTGATTGTTGCCTGGGCAGGCAACTGCGCGCTTCTGTTTTTCCAGTTGCGGAACCAGATTGACAGTTTCTCCATTCAGGAGATTGAAACCGTCGAAGGGCTTTTTTTCTTTGCGCCCGGCGGCCGGCTCGAGTTGCGTGAAGATTACCACAACCATCCCGAATCCAAGGAGGTGATCGACCGGTTCCTCGAAGTCCTGTCGCCCGATGGCGCCGTCCTGCTACGGAACGAAAGACTGCGCGGACAGAGCCTCGGAGCAAGGCCTTTCCGCGGAGAAGGCGTGGGAGGCTATTCCGAGCGTTCCGGCCGGTTGCCGGATGGAACGCGCATTCGCCTTGTGAGCAGGGTCCATTCGCTTGACGGACGTCCGCTCCTGATCCGGTTGGCGCACAGCGAGGAACCACTATACGCGCAGTTGAGAGAATGGTTCGCGGCCTCTCTTGTCGTTTTGCCGCTGATGCTCGGAATCGCGGGCCTTGCCGGCTACGGTCTCGCCCGCCGCGCGCTGAGCCCCATCGAGGAAATGGCGCGGCGCGCACGGGAGATCACTCCGGACAGGCTGGATGCCCGGCTGCCAAACGAAAACAGCGAAGATGAACTGGGACAACTGGCGCGCGTCTTCAATCACACTCTGGCGCGTCTTGAAAAAGCTTTCGAACAACTGCGAAGATTTACTTCCGACGCATCCCACGAATTGAGAACGCCACTGGCCATGATCCGCAGCGTGGGAGAAGTGGGGCTACAGAGAGACGGCACGCGGGAAGAATATCGCGACATTGTGGGAAGCATGCTCGAGGAGGTCAACCGTCTCACGTCTTTGATCGACAGCCTGCTGACGATTTCCCGAGCGGATTCCGGGTACATCCATCTCCATCCGGCTGTTGTTCCCGTTATGGACCTGGCTCGCGAGGCTACGGGGCTGTTCGAGATCCTGATGGAGGAAAAATCGCAGCGCCTGGTTTTGGAAGGCGACGAACACGCGCGGGTGGAAGGCGATCGCCTCTTCATGCGGCAGGCGTTCGTCAATATAGTCCACAATGCCGTGAAGTATTCCCCTGTCGGAGAAACCATTCTGGTACGTGTCCGGAATGGAGACAGCAGGGTCGTTGTGGAGATTCAGGATCACGGCCCGGGCATTCCTTTCGAAGATCAGACCCGGGTGTTCGACCGCTTCTATCGTGTCGACAAGGCGCGCTGGAGAGAATCCGGCGGAGCGGGCCTTGGCCTGTCGATCGCAAAATGGGCCGTGGAAGCTCACGGGGGTACTATCACCCTGAACTCCGAACCCAACAAGGGTTGCCTGTTTCGTATTACCTTGCCCGCGGTTGGTCCGGCGGAGTTGCCGGGTGAGCAACCGGCCACCGGTTGACCGCGGTTCGGGGTCGCGGGCGGGGTCCGTATGTAGCTATCCGGTTGACCCGCGGTGGAGACCGTCAAAGGGGGCGATAGGGGCTCAGTTTGGATCCGCGCGGAGCGTCCGTTCGAAGAAGTCCGTCATCGCCCGGCGCATGTGGCGGGCGAAGGGGCCGGTGACGGCGTGCGATTTCTGGGGGTAGATGAGGAGGTCGTAGAACTTGCCGGCTTTCTGGAGTTCCACCTGCATCTGCATATTCCCCTGGTAAAGAACGTTGTCGTCGCTGAAGTTGTGAACCAGCATCAGCTTGCCGGTGAGGTTCTTGGCGAAGTGGACGGGCGAGGAGTTCTTATAGCCTTCGGGATTATCAGAGGGGAGGCCCATGTAGCGTTCGGTGTAGATGGTGTCGTAGTTTCTCCAATCGGTGACGGGGGCTCCGGAGATGCCGGCGCGGAAAGTATCGGGTGAGTGAAGCAGGGCGTAGAGGGTCATGTAGCCGCCGTAACTCCAGCCAGTGATGCCGGTGCGATGGGGATCGACGAAGCCGAGGGAGACGAGGTAGCGAACACCCTCGAGTTGATCGGCGAGTTCCTGCTTGCCGAACTGGTGGTAGATTTTCGATTCCCACAAATGCCCGCGCCCGGCTGAGCCGCGGTTGTCCATTTGCCAGATGACGAAGCCGCGGGCGGCGAGCGCCTGGTCCCAGGAGACGCCCGCATAGGTGTTGCGCACCGCCTGCATGTGCGGGCCGCCGTAGATCATCACGATGGCGGGATACTTCCTTGCCGGGTCGAATCCCCGGGGCTTGATGAGCCGGGCGTAGAAGAGGGTTCCGTCAGAGCCGCGGAAGTTGAGGAGTTCGGTGGGCTGGATGTCGTACTCCTCTTCCAGGCGGGTATCCGGTTTGCGAAGGGTGGCGATGACGTTGCCGTCCGCATCGTTGAGCGTGAGGCGAGGGGGCGTGGCGAGACTGGAAAAAAAATCAGTCCAGTATTCGCCGCTGGGGCTGACGGAGACGGTGTGGACGCCCTTCTCGCGGGTGAGTTTGCGGCGTTCGCCGCCGGCGAGGCCGACCGTGTAGAGGTGGCGTTCGAGAGGACTCTCCTCGGTGGATTCGAAGAAGACGCGCCCGCCTGCCTCATCCACCTGGAGGAGCGAGGTGACCTCCCATTCGCCCGTGGTGAGTTGGGCCTCCGGATGGCCGTCGTTGCGGTAGAGGTAGAGATGGCGGTAACCGTCGCGTTCGCTGCCAATGAGGAACCGGTTGCGTTTGGGGAGCTGGCGGAAGTCGTCTTTGATGTTGATCCAGAAGGGGTCTTTTTCTTCGAGGATGGTTTTCGATTCGCCGCCGCGGGCTCCGGCCAAGAGGAGGCGCATCTCGTTCTGGACGCGGTTCAGCCGCATGGCGAAGATCGCGGCGGAGTCGGGGGTCCAGTAGATGCGCGCAAGCAGGCGGTCACGAAGTTCACCAAGGTCCATCCAGCGGGTGCGGCCGCCGGCGGCGGGGACGACACCCAGCCGGATGTCGGCGTTCGGGGTTCCCGCCTTGGGATAACGCTGCGGTTCTTCGATGGCGAACAGCGGCAGGAGATCGACGTGGGGCTGGATCATTTCGCGGCTCGTATCGAGTTGGAGGTAGGCGATGAATTGCGAATCGGGCGACCACCAGTAGGCGGTTTCGAGATCGAGTTCTTCAGGGTAGACCCAGTCGAGTTCGCCGTTAAGAAGCGTGTCCGAGCCATCGTGAGTGATCTGCGTGGCCTGTTTGCCGCCGATGTCGAGGATGTAGAGATTGTGGTTATGGCGGTAGGCGAGTTTCCGGCCGTCGGGGGAGAGCTTGGGATCGCGCTCGGCGATGGGGGTGGCGGTGAGTTGCACCCAGCCGCCGGCATCGAGTTTGACGAGGAAGACGTCGCCGCCGGCAGACACGACGAGGCTCTTGCCATCGGGCGTCCATTGAACGGATTGTTCGCTCACGCGGCGGTTTTCCCAGCCGTGGGCGGAGGAGGGCGGAACCTTGACGGCCGCATTGGCGAGTTCCGCGAGCGAGATGATTTCGCGCTGCGCGCGGGAGGCGGCGTCGTAGAGTTGAATGCGGCCGTCTTGGGTGAAGACGAAGCGCCGGCCGCCGGGAGACCATTGGATTTCGGGCGCGCGCGGAACCGGCGCCTGGGCGAGAGCATCGAGAGTGACCGGCTTCTTTTGCGCGAATGCGGTGGCGTCGCAGAGCAGCAGCAGGAGCACCGCGCGGCTGGGGAGGATCATTCGCCCTCAGTATAACGGAGCGATGCACGGGTATACTGCAATCTGATATGAAACTCACCTTTTGGGGAGCCGCGAAGACAGTCACCGGCTCCATGCACATCGTCGAAACGGGCGGCAAGCGGTATCTGCTTGATTGCGGCCTCTACCAGGGCCGGCGCAAGGAGGCCGAGGAGCGGAACCGGAATTTCCCGTTTGCTCCGCGGGATGTGGAGGCGGTGGTGCTTTCGCACGCGCACATCGATCACAGCGGGAATCTGCCGACGCTGGTGAAACAGGGATTCACGGGTCCGATTTACAGCACCGCGGCGACAATGGACCTTTGCGACGCGATGCTGAAGGATTCGGCGTTCATCCAGATGAAAGACTGCGAGTTCGTGAACAAGCGGCGCCGGCGGCGGAAGATGCTGGAAGATGGCGGCGAGAACGGCTGCGACGTGACGGCGCTGTACAACCCGGAAGACGCGGGGGCGGCGATGGAGCGCTTCCGCCCCACGGAACTCCACGGCGAGACGCCATTAGGCAACAACGTCAACTTTCAACTGTATGAGGCCGGGCACATGCTGGGATCGACCTGCGTGTCACTTACGGTGAGAGAGAACGGGCGGACGCTGCGGCTGGGCTTTTCGGGTGATGTGGGACGGAAGGGTTTGCCGATCATCCATGATCCCGCGGCCATGTCCCAGGTGGATTACCTGATCATGGAGAGCACGTACGGAGACCGCCTGCACAAGGCTCCGGGCCACGTGTCCGACAGGCTGGCGGGCGTAGTGACGCGGACAGCGGCGCGCGGCGGGAAGATCATCGCGCCGGCGTTTGCCGTGGGGCGCACGCAGCAGCTTGTTCTGCTGTTGCACGAACTGGTGCTGCAACAGAAGATTCCCACCATTCCCATTTACGTGGACAGCCCGCTGGCCGTGAACGTGACGGACGTGTTCCGGAAGCACCCCGAACTCTATGACGAGGATACGCGCCGGTTCCTCGACAACCACTCGGACCCCTTCGGCTTTCGTATGCTGCGGTATGTGCGCGATGTGGAGCAATCGAAGGCTTTGAATGACCTGCGCACGCCGGCCCTGATTATCTCGGCGAGCGGGATGTGTGAAGCGGGGCGTGTTCTGCACCACCTGAGAAACAACATCGAGGATGGGCGCAATACGGTGCTGATCACGGGCTTCCAGGCCGAGCACACGCTGGGGCGTAAGATCGTGGAACGGAATTTGCAAGTGCCGATTTTCGGCGAATTGATGAACCTGAGGGCCGAGGTGGTGACGATTGACGAGCTTTCCGGGCACGCCGATCAGCATGAGTTGCTCGACTGGATTGCGCCGATTGTCAAAGGGTTGAAGGGGATCTTCCTGGTGCACGGCGAACCATTGCAGCAGCAGGCGCTGGCGGCGGCAATCACGCGGACGTACAGGACTCCGGTGACCATCCCCTCGCGCGGAGACAGTTTTGTCCTGCAATAGAGGGCGGCGGAGAATCCTGTAAACTAAGCAGTTTCGATGCTACTCGAACTCAAGGGGATTCAGAAGCGATTCGGGGGTGTGGTCGCGCTCAGAAACGGGAACCTCGCGGTGGAGGCGGGCGAGGTCCATCTGTTGTTGGGAGAGAACGGGGCGGGGAAGTCGACGATGATGAAGATCGTCGCCGGGATGCAACTTGCCGACGGCGGAGAGATTCTGTGGAAGGGCCGGCGGGTAAGTTTCGGGAAGCCGGCGGATGCATCGGGCATGGGGATCGCGATGGTCCACCAGGAATCGCTGTTGGCGCCTCACCTGACGGTGGCGGAGAACATCTATCTGGGACGCGAGCCTCGGTTGCCGCTGGGATGGGTGAACCGGCGCAAGATGCTGGCGGACGCGCGGCGGTTGATTGAAGAGCAGCATTTTCCCTTGGACGCCGGGTGGCGGGTGGAGAAGTTGAGCCCGGCGGGGAAGCAACTGGTGGAGATTTGCCGGGCGATTGCGCACGGCTCGAGCCTGCTGATCTTCGACGAACCGACGAGTTCTCTTTCCGGGCACGAGACGAAGGAAGTGTTCCGCATCGTGAAGACGCTGCGCGAGCGGAAGATGGGCGTGATCTACATCACCCACCGGTTGGAGGAGTTGCGGACCGTGGGCGACCGCGTCACGATTCTGCGCGACGGGGAGACGATTCACAGTTGCGGTCTGCACGAGATTTCGAACGAGCGGATCATTCAACACATGGTGGGCAGGGAGTTGGGGGCGATGTACCGCCGCGAGCCCGTAACTCCCGGTGAGGAATTGCTGCGCGTCGAGGGACTGACGAGGAAGCCGGCGCTCGAGAACATTACGCTCTCGGTGCGCGCCGGAGAGATTGTGGGGATGGCGGGATTGATCGGCGCCGGGCGGACTGAATTATGCCGCGCGCTGTTCGGATTGGACGAGATCGATTCCGGCACGGTGAAGCTGGCGGGTAAGCCGGCGGTGATCCACTCGCCGCGAGGAGCGGTCGAGGGCGGGATCGCGCTGATTCCGGAAGACCGGCAGCAGACGGGCCTCGCGACGGCGCTGCCGATTGGCTATAACCTGACGCTGGCGGACATCGGCAAGGTGTGCCGCATGGGCTGGCTTCTCGACGCGGCAAGGGAGAAGGCGATTGCCGATGAGTACATCCGGAAGCTGCGGATCAAGTGCGAATCGCCTCGTCAGCTTGCGGGGCGGTTGAGCGGCGGGAATCAACAGAAGGTAGTAATCGCCAAGTGGCTGGTTCGCGGAGCGAAAGTCTTCCTGTTTGACGAGCCGACGCGCGGAATCGACGTGGGCGCGAAAGTGGAAGTCTACGAGGTGATGGATGAACTGGCGCGCGGCGGCGCGGCGATCCTGATGGTGAGTTCCGAATTGCCCGAACTTCTTCAAGTGGCGGACCGCATTCTGGTGATGCGGCAGGGAAGGCTGACTGGGGAACTGCCGGGACGCACCACGCAGGAAGAGATCATGACATTGGCCACGTTGCACGACGGCGGGGCGCTGATAGGAGAGAAGGAATGATTCAGCGGCTGCTGCCGTTCATTACGCTGTTTGCCTTGTTTGTAGGTTTGTCGATCGCATCGCCCGATCACTTCCTGACGAAGACGAATCTTTCGAGCGTCGTGCGCCAGACGGCGGTGATCAACCTGATGGCGCTTGGAATGACGCTGGTGATTGTCGCCGGCGGAATTGACTTGTCGGTAGGGGCGATTCTGGCGATGGGCGGGCTGCTGGGGACGATGGCCATGGCGAAGGGGAATCCCATCTGGCTGGGGGTGATGATCGGCATCCTGGCCGGAGGGGTCTGCGGGCTGGCGAACGGGTTGCTGACCACGCAGTTGAAGATCAATCCGTTCATCGTGACATTGGGAACGCTGGGGATCATCCGCGGCGTGACGCTGATTATTTCGAACGGCCTTCCGGTGCATGAGATCCCACAGGCGTTCTCCTATTTGGGAGAGGGTAACCTGCTGGGCGTGCCGTTCGTGCTGTGGGTGCTGGTGGCGTGCGCGGTGGCGGTTCACATTGTCCTCGAGCATACGCGCCTCGGGAGGTACACCTTTTCCATCGGCAGCAACGAAGCGGCCGCATTTTACGCGGGGATTCCGGTGGCCTTTCACACCACCGCGGTGTATGCGATCTGCGGGGCGCTGACAGGGCTTGGCGGAATGATCGAGGCATCGCGCCTGATGACGGGACAGCCGACGGCGGGGCAAGGTTACGAATTGCAAGCCATCGCCGCGGTTGTGATCGGCGGCGGGAGCCTGCGCGGCGGAGAGGGCAGCGTGGTGGGCACCCTGATCGGCGCGCTCATCATGGGGCTGCTGGCCAACGGCAGCGATCTGCTCGGAATCAGCCCCTATGTCCAGCAGGCGATCATCGGCGCGGTGATTATCCTGGCGGTGTCGTTCGACGAGTTGCGCAAGCGGAAGATGACGCGCTGAGTCTTAATCGAAATCCAGAACGGCGTAAAGCGGCAGTTCTTCGAGAGTGAATTCGGTGTAGTTGCCTTCGTGGGCGAACTCGGCAAGATGAGGTTCGGCGACTTTGAAGACACGGGCGTGGATATTCTTTTCCGTGTAGTGGCCCTGAATGCGAATGCGCAGGGTTTCCACCGGCCGGTTGCCGTAGTTGACCAGTTGCAGACGGACACGCTTGCCGGCGCGGGTCAGGGTGGCGATGGTGAGTTCGCTGCCGAAGATTCTGAGGACGCGCTTATCGTCGCCGATTTTTTCGCGGACATCCTGCATGTACTCGTAGGCGTTGGTGATCTTCGAATCGAGGCGAAGCGCGGAGCCGCGGGCGCCGGGTTGGGTAGTGTAGAAGATATTGCGGCGGGCGAGCAGGTTGAGCGCTTCGCCGGCTTGCGCCGAGCCGTCATCGGAGGCGATGCGCACATCCGCCCATGGCTTGGCCGGGCCTTGGGGGATGCTCTTCAGAAATTCAAGGATGGCATCGTAATCCTGTTTCTGCTCGGGGGTGGTTTGGAGCGAGACGCCGACTCCCTGGGAGAAGGCCTCGGCGGCGGCCAGTTGCACGGACTTCCCGCGCACGTCGCAGAAGTACTTCGTCTCCGGGTCGCGGCGATAGCGCCAGATGTTGGAATCCACCCAAGGCGAGGACGTGGCCATGGCCATGTTCATGCGATAGCGGACGCCGGGCGGGGGGACCTTGACGAGGCCCGCGGGCTCGCCTCCGGGAAACAGAACGGGATAAACAGCGGCCAGCAGTATCGTCCACATCACAGGGTGATCTCCTTGAGGTGGATTTTCTCGATATCGGCGATGCCCAGGCCAAGCGAGCCCGCGTATTCGATGTGCAGCGGCTCGCGAACGTAGATGTTCTTGTTGGGATCGAGAGGGCGCACGTTCTTGGTGATCTCGACATCACGGTTGAAAACGGAGACGGCCCCTTCTGCCTTGCGCTTGGCTTCAATGACATCGCGCATGATGCGATCGACGGCGACGGGGTCCGTTCCGAACATCATTTGTTTGGGGAAGAAGGCAAAGCGCGGATCACGCTGGAAGGGACCGCCGTGCCAGATGCTCTTGAGGCCGTCCATGACGTGGAGGACGACGCGGGAGCGAAGGGGCTCGACGGAAGCGAGAGTGCCGATGAAGGTTTTCGTGTGGGTCTTGTTGTAAGCGTGCGAACGGGCGACATTGCTGAAATCGCCGTAGGCCATGTTCTTGAGACACCCGGTGACGCCCGATGCGCCGTGGTCCTTCATGTTGGGGACGTTGATGATTTTGGTGAATCTCTCGGTCACCATGCGGATCATGTAGGAGCGCGTTTCCTCTTCCCCGAAGAAGTCGGTTTCGACGTATGTCTTGAGGTCGTATTCGGTGAGGCGGTTGCGGTAGGGTTCCACCGCGTGAATGTTCACTCTGGCGGGGAGGTAGCGGTCGTAGTGGATGGACGTCAGTTGATCGGGGAAGCGTTCATAGAGAGTAATGCTGGTGGCCTTGACCCCGGCGTCGAGAAGGTTGCGGACGATTTCGGCAACCACGACGGGGTGGGACATGATCTTGGGCGCGCCCGAGGCGTTGACCTTGATGCCGACCACGTCGGAGGGCTGAATGAATCGTCGCCAGGCATCGCGCGGGTCCTTGTCGCCGGTGAGGCTGGTGAGGCCGCGATTCATCATTTCCCGGACCACGGCGGAGTCGGCTTCTCCGGTGGTTTCATTGATGGAATTCGCCGCGTGCACGCGGACCACCTGCCCGGGCAGTTCGTAGTGCGGTTCGTGTTTGTAGGCAGTGACGATGTTGTACTTGGGGATGCCATCGCCCGCCGGCTTGAAAGCCGCGGCCGGAGCGGCCGCGGAACTGAAAAGGAATGCGCGTCGGTCCATTGTCTTGATTGTAGCGAATGGTCCCGGATCGGGTATAATAAAGGTCGGCTCGCGGCGCTATCGTCTAAGGGTTAGGACAAGGCCCTCTCAAGGCTTAAATACGGGTTCGAATCCCGTTAGCGCTACCAATTCCCCTGTTATTTCCAAAGAGTTGCGGGCTTTAGGCCGACGCGGGCAACCACCGGCAACCACGCGCAATGTACGAGGATCACTGGACCTGTCCTTTATGCGATGCCTCGCCGGATGCTGGCCGGTTCCGCTGCTGATACTCTTCCCACTTGCGCACAGCCTCGTCGTCCTGGCCGCGGATCGCGTGCGAGTAGATGTCGGCGGTCACGCGCACGGAGGAGTGTCCCAGACGCTCCGAGACCACC
>JAIXKK010000118.1 GCA_026954325.1 Bryobacterales bacterium
CGCCTCAGCGATCTCTCCCTCCGCCTCCGCTTCCCCCGCGAAGCCTATACCACCGCCGAAATCATCCGCCGCGTCGTCACCTCCGCCGACGTCCTCGACATCGCCATCGAAGAGCAGCCCATCGACGAAGTGGTCAAGGAAATCTACTCCGGCAACCTCCTCCAGGAACCCGTGCCATGAGCCTCCGCCTCCTCGCCGTCTTCGCCCGCGTCGGCTTCCTCGACATGCTCGCCTACCGCCTCCGCTACTACACCGGCGTCATCAACTACTTCCTCTCCGTCAGCGTCTATTACTTCATCTGGAAGGCCGTCTTCACCTCCAACCCCACCCTCGGCGGCTTCCGCTTCGACCAGATGATCACCTACGTCACCGTCGGCTGGATCATCCGCTCCCTCTACTTCAACAACATCGATTGGGACCTCGCCACCGACATCCAGGAGGGCAAGGTCGCCATGGCCATGCTCCGCCCCGTCAACCTGCCCCTCACCTACATGGGGCGCGCCCTCGGCGAAGCCGCTTTCCGCACGCTGCTCCTCTCCCTGCCCACCTCCATCGTCCTCGCCCTCATCTTCCCCATCAATCCGCCCAGGGACGCCGCCCACCTCGGCGCCTTCCTCCTCTCCCTTGCCGGCAGCGTCCTCCTCGTCACTTCCATCAACTTCATCATCGGCTGCTGCGCTCTCGAACTCACTTCCATCCAGGGCCTGCTCCGCTTCAAGTTCTGGATGCAGGAACTCCTCAGCGGCCCTCCTCGTCCCCTCGCCCTCTTCCTGCCCGCTCCGCAAGATCAGCGCCCTGCTCCCTTCGAACACATCGGCTACGCCCATGATGATCTACCTCGGCAAGATCGAATGGCGCGAGATCGCCTTCACCCTTACCCTCGAACTGCTCTGGATCCTCTCCCTCCTATGGTTCGCCAACTGGTTCTGGCTCCGCCTCAGCCGCCGCATCACCATCCACGGAGGCTGACCCTATGTCCCGCTATCTCTCCCTGTTCGGACAATACGCCCTCCAATACGCCAAGGTCCGCATCGAGTACCGCTGGGATTTCTTCATCAGCGTCCTCACCATGACCCTCGCCACCGTCTTCGGCCTCGCCGTCGTCTTCCTCATGTTCGGCCGCCTCCACGACCTCAACGGCTGGCGCTTCGACGAACTCCTCTTCCTCTACGGCTTCTCCCTCCTCCCCATGTCCCTCTTCAACGTCTTCAGCGTCAACCTCTACCAGTTCTCCGACATCTACCTCATCCAGGGAAAATTCGACCGCGTCCTCCTCCGCCCCGTCCATTCCCTCTTCCAGATCCTCTTCGAACAACTCCGCATCGAAGCCCTCGGCGACGCCGTCCTCGGCCTCTTCATCCTCTCCGCCACCGCACCCAGACTCGGCATCCACGCCAACCCCCTCAACCTCCTCTTCCTCCTTGCCGCCGTCTTCCTCGGAGCCCTCCTCTACACCGCCATCTTCACCATGCTCTGCACCGTCTCCTTCTGGTTTGAAGACAAGGTCGGTGTCATGCCGCCCTTCTATAACCTCATCGCCTTCGGACGCTATCCCCTCGATATCTACAACGGCTTCATCCGCGTCATCCTCAGTTGGATCGTCCCCTTCGGCTTCGCCACCTTCTATCCGCCCGCCGCCGTCCTCCGCCCCGCTGCCTACGGCCACTTCGTCTGGCTCCTCCCCGTGGTCACCGTATGCTTCTCCTTCGCCGCGCTGTGGCTCTGGAATCGCGGAGTCCGCAACTACAGCTCCACCGGAAGCTGAAGCCGCCTTCATGTTTCGTCATAATCTGTACATGTTGTTTGCGTTTTCCCGTCATTCGCGACAACGCACCGCCAACGCCAAACACATCGACCGCTGGCGTCAAACGTGACATTCGTTTGGCAGCACAAATCTTTGAAACCATAGCCGATAATTCATTAGATTAGTTTTAGTGGGCGGCCGGCCATCAGTGCCGCCAACGCCCTGAAGCGAGTTTTGGCGAATCGGGAGGATGGCTCCGAGGACATTTCGACCGGACCGCGTTACACGGGCCTTTGCAGGATTAAATGAGGACCCGGAACATCTGTGCTTCTACCCCAGCCGCCTTGCACCTCACGATAGTCCAACTTGATAACGTGAAGTTTTGTTTGCAGCCATTTGTCGACTTCCGCCAGCAACGTTTGTAATGGCGGAATCCCAGTCCCTTCCACAATCACACGGCCGCCCGGTCTGACTGCCGTGGCAATTCGTTGGTATAGACCAGGTTGGCTTGCTGGGATTATGAAGTACATCAGGCATATCAGATCCCATTGCTTCTCGCCTAAGTCGAAACGAAAGACATCCTGTACGCGGGCGTCGATACGCGCACCTAGCCTGCGTGCCCGTTCCCTTGCTTCAATCACGCCCAATTCAGACAGGTCTATGCCGGTGACATCCCAACCCTGCTGTGCCAGGAAGATCGCGTTCCGGCCCTGGCCCATACCGATGTCGAGAGCGTTCCCCGGTCTCAGAAGGCGAATCATTTCGACTAGAGAGGCGTCCGGTTTCACAAACCGATCGGCGGCCTGGCGGTAGACACGATCAAAGTTTTCTGCGGTCCATTTCGGATTGTCCACGGAGCGTTCTTGAAGTCGCGCAGCGAGCGCCGCAGCGTCCGTACTTCCCAAGCCGTCCGCGATCAACTTTTTCTGATATCCAGGGAATACTTCACTCTGATTGCTGAACATCCCCGGAGGCGAATTTCTCACCCACGCGATGAAGGTCGACCACTCCTCGTCGGTCGCAATAGTTTGCCCTCTTGCACTGGCGACCGCGATCATAGCTGAAAGCGCGGCTCTCCGGCTGACGTTCATTGCCCCTCGTCCCGTTTCTCTCGCCGTACCGGCAAGAATTCCCCAAGGGAAGTCTACACCAGGCTGGATGATTATAGCAATATCTACTGCAACCAAGGCCCCCAAGGAACCTCCTCTACACCGCCATCTTCACCATGCTCTGCACCGTCTCCTTCTGGTTTGAAGACAAGGTCGGTGTCATGCCGCCCTTCTATAACCTCATCGCCTTCGGACGCTATCCCCTCGATATCTACAACGGCTTCATCCGCGTCATCCTCAGTTGGATCGTCCCCTTCGGCTTCGCCACCTTCTATCCGCCCGCCGCCGTCCTCCGCCCCGCTGCCTACGGCCACTTCGTCTGGCTCCTCCCCGTGGTCACCGTATGCTTCTCCTTCGCCGCGCTGTGGCTCTGGAATCGCGGAGTCCGCAACTACAGCTCCACCGGAAGCTGAAGCGCCTCCTACACGCCCAACTGTTCCACCAGCGCCTTCGTCCCTTCATGCCGCGGGTCCAGCGCCCGAGCCCGCTTCAAGTGACCCCCAGCCTCTTCCCGCCGTCCCGATTCGTACAGCAAAGCCCCTATGTGATACTCCACCCAGAACGGATCGAACCCATGCCGCAAAGCCTGCTCATAGTGCGCCAGCGCCCCTTCCACCTCGCGCTTTCCCACGTGCAGACAGAATCCCAGCAGGTAATGCCCCTCCGCATGGTCCGGACAGTTCGCCACCACCTGCTCCAGCAGCGGAATCGCGCTCGCCGCACCGCCATCCATCAGCTTCTTCGCCTGCCGGATCGTCTCCGCCTGCCCTTCTCTCACCGCCCACCGGCGCTTCATCGCTTCATGCCGCCGCGAAAGACCCCCCACGAATTCCCTCTCCGCCAATCGCGAACTCGCCAGCACGTAGCCGGGCAAGGCGGCATACGCCCGCGCAAACTCTGCGCCCTCCATCATCTGTCCACCCACCAGATCAAACAATGGATAGCCCCACCGCTCCAGGCGGCCGCACAAATCGCCAAGTGTCGCCCCTATCATCTGCCGTGGATGCGTTTCCATCACAATATCCGGCCGCGCCGTCTCAATCAGGCGCCGCGCACCCTCGAGCGCCATCCATTCACTTCCCTCCACGTCGATCTTCAAACACCCCGGAACATGGCCCTTGCTTGCCGCATAATCGTCCAACGCGAGCAGCGGCACACGAACCATACTCGCCTCCCCATGCATCCGCTTCACCACCGCATGCCGGCTCGAAGCCACGCTCGCCAGCCCCGGAGCCCGGTAAAACTCCACCTCTCCCCCGCTCCTCTCCCCCACGCATACCGGCACTGTCGTGACGCGCAATCCATTGCTTTCCACCAACTCCCTCTGCCGTTCGAGCACATCCGGATTCGCTTCAAATGCATGAACCTCCGCCCCCGCCCGCGCCAGCATAACCGAGAAAATTCCGTATGACGCCCCCGCGTCATACACCACCTCCCCCGCCTCCACGATAGCCTCCAGCGCAACCCACGAATGTATTTCGTACGGAAAATCGGTCTCGCATGGCGACACCGGCAGAATCCTCGCAAACGACGCCGGCACATGCAGCCTCACGCCATTAATGAGCGAAACCACCTCAAAACCGGTCATCCTAAAAAATCTCTGCGGTCTCCGCGCCTCTGCGAGGGCCTTCTTCCTCACACCCTCTTTGCGAGAGATGAGCCGGCCTGCCGCGGCCTCCTCCCGAAAGTCTTCTCCGCCCTCACTCGATCACCTTCCGCTTCTTCACCCAATCAATGATCGCTTCCCGCATCAAGGGACCAGCCTGCCGGAACTCGAGGCCCGTCGTCCCCAACTGCGTCTTCTGATTCACCACCGTAAAGTCGCTCACCACCAGCCGGTACTCTTCCTCCGGAGCCACACTATGCCCTTCCGTCACCACCTTCGGCAAATCCCTCCCCAAAAAACGCCCCACCATCAGCCGGTTGTCAAACGGCATGATGTTCCAGATGTTCCTTGCCAGAATCGTCCCCTTCGGAATCACATCCCGCACCCCGCCCCTGTTCATGAACGCGAAGTCCGCGCCAGTCGCCTCCTTCATCGCCTCTTCGATCATCACTCTCACTTCCGCCTGCGGAATCGTGCGCCTTGCCTCCCCAATCGGGGTATCCACCGCCTTCGCCACCTTCCCTTCCCACCCCCGCACCAGCTCCAATACATTGGAGACCGGCGTCAGCCGCTCCGTCACCGCCACCTTCTTCC
>JAIXKK010000016.1 GCA_026954325.1 Bryobacterales bacterium
GCCCATGAACTTCTTCCCCTTGCCGAACGGCAATTGGTAGGTGCACAGGATATTGACGACATGCGGATAGTCCCAGGGCTTATACGACTTGCCATCGGGGGTGTTATAAGCGTCCTGCGTGTTCACCTGTGTCTGTGTGAAGATCTGGCGGTACGTCATCAGCGAAAGACTCTTCGACCACACCCACGAACCGATCAACTGGAAGTCGCCGAAGCGCCGTTCCACCTTCGTTTGCAGAGCGTCGTACCATGTCTGCCCCATGGCCGAATTGCCATCATAGATGTTGCCGTATTGGGGGAATGGGCGCAGGGACTGTGCCAGCGTGGCGCCGCCGCCCCATCCCTTCGCGAATCCGGGGAACGGCTCCTTGTAGCCCGCGGCCACCACCGCCGGATCGTTGATATTCTTCGAAAGCAGCGAGCCAAGCGCCAGGTAGCTGGCGGGAAGCTGGTTAATGAATACCGACGAAGCAAGCCCATGCCCGCGGTTGCCCACATATCCCACCTCGACCAGGAACCTGCGAACCTCCCGCTGGACGGTGAAACTCCAGTTGTAAATCCGCGGCGCTTTTCCGTAGTTCGGACCCATCCGGTAGATGCCGTTGACAAAGTTGTCGAAGCTCGGGTCAATCCGCGGCGGGTTCCTGTATCCCGGAGGAGGCCTTACGCCCCCCTGGTCCCAATTGAACGCCTGGTTCACGCCATCGGAATTCTGCGAAAAACTCCCGTTCACCCCGTCAGTGCAGCCGCAACCGCCGTTGCCGAGCGTCTGGTAGTAGATGCCGAAGCCGCCGCGGATCGTGGTGTTGTTCCCCGCCTGGTAGGCGAATCCCGCCCGTGGCCCAAAATCGGAGAAGTCCATCGGGTAGAGGCGTTTCTTGCCTGTCCGGTTCGGACCCGTGCCGGCGAAGATCAACGCGCCCGCAATGTTGTTCGCGCCCGGGTTAGGCGCCGTCGGGTCGAAGCTCGAATAGTTGCCGTTCGCTTCATGCCAGCCGACCGGCACCTCGTAACGGAGGCCGTAGTTCAGCGTGAAGCGCGGCGTGATGCGGAAGTTATCCGAAAAGAACCCGGCGTGATACCCGTAACGGATCTGCAACGGCGTCACCGGAGTCGCCGTCGCGCTCGCCTGGTCGACAGCGCCTAGCAGGAAACTCGCGAAGGAGTGGCCCGTTGATGTCAGCTTCGTGGGATCCGCGGTTTGAGCCCGGTTAAAGTAGTAAAAACCGTTCGACCCGGCCCAGTCGTTACCGATCGTACGCAGGCGGCGGATATCCCACCCCATCTTCATTTCATGCTTGCCGCGAATCCAGCTCAATTGCTGGTTGACATGCGTCGTCCAATTCCACTGGCCGCCGTTGTTGACCTTGCCCTGGCTCATGCCGAATACCGTATTGCCGCCGGGAACCGGCCCCACCGCGGGCAGCCCGGGGGAGGGAAAATCCGTCGCAAAGCCGATTGTGGGAAAAGCATCGGCCAGTCCGCTTAGCGGCAAGCCGATCTTCGAGCCATAGCCGTTTTGCAGCGGGTTGTTCCACAACTGCTGGCTGCGGCTGAATCCGAAAGTAGTGTGCAGCAGTTTGTTCGGGCTGATGGTCCAGTCATGGTTCACGCGGTAGTCGTCCGGGCGTTGAATGTTGGTCAGGCCGTAGCTGATCGGCCCCGGAAAGTACTGGATGGCGTCATCCAGGTAGTTCCGGTGAGTCATGAAGTATGCAATACGATGATTCTGTGTGATCGAGTGATCGAACTTGAGAGTCCAGATGGTGTCGTCGTGAACACTGCTTCCCAGAAAGTCATAGTTGTTGGTGATGCCGGGGCGCGTCGGATCGGGAATGAACGGCAGGATGTTCTTCGAGATCGTGCTGAACCGGCTCGACGGAATCAGATTGCCGGCAAACGGCAGCCTGGACGATACTCCGCCCGCGCTCGATGTGGTCGCCGGATCGAAAATGGGAACCGTCAACTGGCTGAAATTGCCTGTCTTCATCAACGTGGTCGGCAAGGTCTCGCCGTTGGTCACGATGGGGCTCGCCGGGCGTACATCCTTGGCGATGGTGAAGTAGAAGAAGGTCCGGTTGCGGCCGTTGTAAACCTTCGGGATATACACCGGGCCTCCGGCGGCGCCGCCCTCTTCATTAAACCGCACCTTCTGGCGGAAACCTGGGGTCCGGCCGAATACCTGGTTGCTGCTCCATCCGGCCGCTTCCCAGATGTCGCGCCGCATGTTCAGGAAGGCCGCGCCATGCACGTCGTTGGTGCCCGACCGGCTGGTGAAAGCCTCGAGCCCGCCGCCGAATCGGCCGTACTCCGCTCCGTAGGTGGAGGTGACCAGCTTCATTTCGCTATAGGCTTCAAAGCCGGGGAAGTAGAAATTCACTCCGCCGGACTCGGGGAGCGTCAGGCTCGCTCCATCGATTTCGATCTCTTTCGCGCGCCCGTTGGAACCGTTGATGCTCAATTCCGCTCCGCTGTTCACGCCGGGCATATAACCGACAAACGACTCGGCGTTTCTCAAGCCGCCCGTGTAGATGGGCAGGTTGTACAGCAACTGTTGGCTGAGCACCTGGCCCCGCTCGGCGGTGGTGGTCTCAAGCAGCGGCGCCTGTCCGGTTACTTCCACTTTCTGTTGGACATCGCCGATCTCGAGTTGAAGGTTGAGATCCTGGCGCTGTCCGATGCGAATCTCGATGCCCGCGCGGACAAGCTTCTTGAAGCCGGCCTGCTCGACCGAAACCGTGTAAGGACCGGTGGGAAGGTTCGGGAAAACGTAGACTCCCGCATCCGTGGTGACCGTAGGGTATTCGCGCCCGGTCGGCTCATGGAGAGCGACCACCTTGGCCCCCGGAACGATGGCTCCATTGGGGTCCGTTACCGTTCCCGACATCGATCCGGAGGCTAATTGCGCCAGTCCGACGGATGATGTGAAACACAACAAAATAAGCAGGATAACGAGACTTTGCACACGCTTCATGGAAGCTCCTTTCAAGACCCAGACCGCACCCGGAGGCATTACAACCGGGGCGGAAGCGTTAGATAAACAATGGCAACATTGTACGTCCGTATACGGATATTTGTCAAATTTTACAGGGCCGCTAACAGCCCCCGAACAGGCTCCCCCACAGGCTGCCGGCACAGGTACATGCTGACTCGGAAACGGCCCCGCCGGCCACCCGTGAAATTGCGCATTGAACCGGCAATCCCTCCGAGCCGAGCGCCTGCGCGGTTTGCAGTTTCCGCTTGGCCTCCACTGGCCGCCCGGTCTGTTCAAGCAGGAGTCCATGGGCCAGATAGACGCGGTCCCATTCCGGCCATCGGGCCTCAATCTCCCGAATCCGCCTTTCCGCCGCCGGCTTCTGCCCGCTTGAAAAGAGCGCCGCCGCCAGGATCAACTGTAACTCGGGGTCGCCCGGGTGCACGGCCGCGGCCTTGTCGAGGAACTCGATGGCATCCTTGCTCTGTCCAAGCCGCATGAGGAGGAGCGCCGTTTGTTCCGCCACTTCGGGGCGGGAAGGTACGGCGCCGAGCCCCTGCCGCAGGACTCGCTCGGCCTCCGGCCTCTTGCCGGTGCTGTCCAGAACCTGTGCCTTCAATAGCAGGTATTCGCCGTGCCGCTCGCCCTCGGGGATCCCGTCCAGCACTTGCAACGCCGGCCCGGCGCCTTTGGCATGAAAGAGAGCAATCGCCAGATCGAGGCGGGATTGGGGCAGTTCCTTTGCGGCCCGCTCGAGAAATTCCGCGGCCAAGTCATGTTGATTGAAGGCTAGCAACGCCGTCCCCGCCCTTTGCCAGAGCCTGGCGTCGCCGGCCTTGCCGAGAAGTTCCCGGAACTGGAGGATGGCTTCGGCGGTCTGTCCGCCCATGAGGAGCAGGGACGCAAAGTGGAATTGAAGATCCGTATCCCCCGGGTGTGTGCCGCTGTCGCGGCGGAGGCGCTCGAGTTCGCGGCGGGCGCGTTCGGCCGCCGGGAGCGTGGCGAGTTCGATCATTCCCGCGTCGCGGCGCGGTCCCCGGGCAGAGGGAGCCCGTACCTTTTCAAACTTCGCCAGAACCGCCTCGCCCTCCGGTTCCTTGCCGAGCGCCATCAATGCCCGGCCCAGATGCAAGAGCGCTTCGGAATCCTCCGGATCTGACGCGATCGCCCGGCGCAGAACCTTCTCCGCCTCCGCTGGCCGGTCGAGCGCGAGATAGACGAGACCCAATTGTTGGAGGATCCGCGGATTCCCGGAAACGGTCCTATCCGCGGCGAGGAGATCCGGCAGCGCCTCGGATGTCCGTCCCATCCGGTATAGAAGCCAGGCGCGCCCGAGGAGCGCGGGGGCGAAATCCGGCTTGGCTCGGATGGCAGCATTCAGGTGCGCCAAAGCCTGATCCGGATGGCCGCGCCATGTGAGCCGGGCAAGGTCGTAGGGTGCAACGGGATCCCGCGGATGCTTCCTTATATAATCGGTGAGTTGCCGCAACGCCTCGGGAAGTCCCGCTTCGGTGAGACCCAGGACCAGCGCGCGGTCGCGGCGGGCCGCATCGTCCTCCGGTTGAAGCTGGAGATAGCGGTCATAGGCCAGCACGGAATCACCGTAATATCCGGCCCCTTCGGCGGACCGGGCAAGAGCGAGTTGGACGTCCGCTCTCCGAGGAGCATGCCGGGCGGCCCGTGCCAGCAGGAACACCGCGCGGCTGTAATCCTGCCGGGCGGCATCGAGCAGGCCGAGTTCGAATAGAGTTTCGGCGTCCTCGGGGCGAAGCTTGAGAGCCACCTCGAGAGCACGGCCGGCGCGGTCATAGTGTCCCGCGCGCGCGGCGGCCCGGCCAAGGTTGAACAGGACATCAAACTCGTCCGGGTACTTTTCGAGTACAGCTTGGAAGGCCCGTTCGGCGCGATCATAAAGACCGGCGCGGGCGTATGCTACGCCCAAAGGAAACAGGATACGGGAATCGCCGCCGGCCTTCCTCTCGATGCCCGCGAACAGGGAAACGGCCGTCTCGCGCTGCCCCGCGTAGTAGAGGGCTTCGGCTCGCAGGAGTTCCACGGCGGGTCCGGTTTCGCGGACTCGCGACAGATATTCGAGCGCCTTGACGCCGTGCTTCTCTTCGGTTTCGATGCGCGCCAGTTGCAGGTTCGCATTCGGATGAGAGGGGTTTGCCCGTGCGAGGCGCTCGAACCAGACGCGGGCCTTGGCCGGGTCGCCGCAGGTGAGGTAGTGGTTTCCGAGATTGTTCAGCAGAGCAACCGAAGGCGGCCCCTTCGACAGCGCCAGTTGGTACAGCCGCTGGGCTTCTTCGCAGCGATGTTCGGTATCGAGACGGGCAGCCTCGCGTAAGCTCTGGTCCTGGGTCTGCGCGCCGGCGGCCAGGGCCAGAGCGATCAGCGCCGTCAGAACTCCACGCGGAGACCGAGTTGGGTGCGGCGCCCGTAGGTGTTCGCCAACTGGTCGGTCGACCGGCCGAAGGTGCTCGAATACACGTTGGTGTTCGGATCGGCCCATGTAATGCTATTCAGCGCATTAAATGTGTCCATGCGCAACTCGAAGCGGTATTTTTCCGTGATGTGGAAACTCTTCACTAGAGATGCATTCACCACGAGTTGACCGGGCCCTGTCAGTCCGGAATAGAGCCAGGGATTGGAGCGCGGCGTGTAAGCCGGAATCGGAGAGAAGACCGAAGTATTGAACCATTGGGCAGGTCCGGGATTGGAGATGTGGGGATCACCATTGGCCACCATGCCGCCGAACTGCATGAAGCGGCCCGAGCGCCATGTCGCCACGGGCGTGAGGCTCCAACCGCCGGCAAGCGCGTCGAGCAGGCGCGGCGCGCGCGTCATATACTGCCGGCCCTTTCCGAAAGGGAGATCCCACGAGCCGGCAAGAGAGAGACGGTGGCGAGAGGCGTTGGAACCGATCCACGAGTACTGCTGGGCGTAAGTGGCCCGGTCATCATAGAAGCGCTGATCCTCTTCGTAGTGGTAGTTGTAGCCGAACAGCAGCGTATAGCCTTTTCCGAAGCTACGCTGAAGTTTGAGTTGAAGCGACTGATATTTCATATCGCCTCCGGGTTGGCCATCCACCACCATGATGTTGCCGTACTGCGGGTAGGGCTTCATCAGGGACAGAATACTCACGTTCTGCTGATACCGCAGGGGTCCGGGGAACTTGTCGACGGTGAGGATGTTGTAGAACGGGTTTTTCACGGACTGGTTCACCGCGTCCTTGTACTGGTAGGCGATGTTCGGGTCCACCAGGTTCAGGTTGCGCGAGGTGTCGAACACGAAATGGGAGAGGTTGAGGTAGTAAGTGACGTCGAGCACCAGGTTCTGCGGCAGTTGGCGCTGAATGGAGAAGTTGATCCGGTCACTGGTTTGCCGCGGCCGGTCCGGCAGATAGAAAGTGGTGCTGTCTCCAAGCGCCGTGTAACGGCCGAGCGCCTTCTGGTAAGCCGGGATGAGGGGGTTTGATGCCGGGAACGGATCCGAGAGCCGCATTTGCGGCACTCCCAGCACCAGCGGCGGAGCGCCGGTGTAACTGGTGTAGCCCGGAGTGGTGAGGTTGTTGAAGTCCGTGGTTCCCTGAATCCAGGGTGTGACGTATCTGCCGTAGGCGGCGCGCAGCGAAGTCTTGTCGTTGAGCCGGTAGGCGGCGCCGATTCGCGGCGACCAGGTGCCGCTTCCGGAGTTCCACTGGCCGCGATTGCCACTGCCGGCGAACTGGAAGGCGCCATTGAAAATCCAGCCGCCGTTATAGTATTGCTTCACGGCCGCGGGCATTTGGGGCGCATTGGCGCCCTGGAATTCGGGGATTGGATTGGTGAGATCGAGCGCGCGGACGGAACGGTCCTCCGATTCGCGCCAGGCTTGCTCGAACTCGTAACGAAGGCCGAGATTCAAGGTCAGCTTGCGGCTGATCTTCCAGTCGTCATTCACGAACCCCGAGTAGAATCGTGAGGACGGGGTGAGGAAGTTGATGGCCGGCATCGAAGTGGAACTGGAATCCCAGTCGCTGGGTCCGCCATTGGTTGGGGCTACGGCGCCGATGAGGAAGGTGGCAAAGCCGTCGCCGGACAGGCGTGTGTTCGGATTGACGTAGGTATCGGCGGTGGGATTGGCGAAGAATCCGAATCCGGGATTACTGAGGATGAGCCCTTGCGGAGACCGGTTGCCGCGAGTCTCGAAGCCGAATTTCAGGTAGTGCGCGCCGTGTTGCTGGGCGAGTTTGACGTCGAGGCCGTCCGCGGTGGGGCGTTGATCCCAGTACCCGCCGCCGGGCCCCATGTTGAAGTTGCGCGCGGAGCCGTCGTTGCCGGTGATGGACATGCGCGGAAGCAGGATGGGGACGGCGGGGTCCTTGAAGATCTGTTCGTAAAACTTCGAGTTGGGGAAGATCTTCGCCCAGCCGTCCTTGGTGAAGGTGGCCCCTGGCTTCGCCGCGTCGATGAAGTCGTGGTATTCGCCGCGCACGTTGAGCACCGTGTTCGGACTGAGCGTGTACGTCAGGTCGGCGGATACGGACTTGGAGTCGCGTTCGCTGCCGCGGTCGGAAACGAAGTAATCGGAACCGGTGGGATTCGAGGTGGTGATGGGCGTGCGGAAGATGCTGAAGCGTCCGGAAATGCGGATCTTGTCCGTCATGTTGTAGTCGACGCGGTCGGAGAAATTCTTGAACGGAAACTGAATCGGCAGTGCGACGGAATAGTTATTCACGTGATAGGGGCCGATGCCCGCCGAGTTCGCCTTCCAGAGGTGGCTGGTGTAGCCGGTGGCGACGGGGTCGAGTTGAGAGGAGGGGATGACGTTGCCCGGAAACGGCGTGCGGGTGATGGTGCGGCCGTCGGCGGAGGTAAGCGTGCTCCAGGGATCATAGATGGCGCGAAGGCCTCCGTTCACGTTGAGCGACTGCGAGAAGTTCCCTTGGCGCTCGAGATCGGTGGGGAGAGTTTGCACGAGCGTCTGCGGATCGGTCTGGCGCCAGCCCTCGTAGGCGACAAAGTTGAAGAGCTTATTCTTCTTGATGGGATGGCCGAGCGTGCCGCCATACATGTGATTGCGTCCGAGGTTGACGGTGCGGAACACGCGGTTTTCGAGAGCGTTCGCCCAGGGATACTGCCCCTGGTAGAAGGCGGTTCCATGGAATTCATTGGTGCCTGACTTGAGAGTGAGGCTGATGGCGGAGCCGGCGGAGTGGCCGTATTCGGCATCCACGGCGTTTTGTTGCACGTTGACTTCCTGCACCATGTCCGGCGAGGGAACGTATCCGGTCTTGTAGCCGATGGTGACGGAGGCGCCGTCCACCTGGAGGTCGTTGGTGTAGTTCTGGCCGCCGCCGACGCGCTGCTGGTTCGGGCCCCAGCTATGGTAGGGCATATATTCCGAGCCGTAGTCGTTCCTCTCGACCGATGGGTCGAGCGTGGCGAGCAGGAACGGGGTACGGTACATCTGCGGAACAGACGAAGTGAGCTTGTTATCGACAGTAGTCTCGAGCTTTCCCGTATTGAACTGGACCACGGCGGCCTCTGAAGTGACGGTCACGGTTTCCCGGACATCTCCGGCGCGGAGGGTGGCGTCGACGCTCACGTCGCCGCGTTGCAGCAGGTTGATGTTTTCCTGGACAAACCTGGCGAATCCGGTGAATTCGACGGTGATGCTGTAGACGCCCGGCTCCACGAGATCAAAAAGATAATGGCCTGCTTCATTGGTTTGCCGGGTGGCGGGAACGCCGGTGTTGGTATTGGTGAGCGTAACGGTGGCCCCTGGCACGGCGGCGTGGGTGGTATCCATCACGGTTCCCTGAATTCGGCCGCGGTAGTCCTGGGCAGAGGCCATCTGCGCCAGAAAAGCCAACCCCAAGAGCGTGGCGGACAAACGAACTTTTCGACTAGATGAAGATTGCATTGAGCCTCACTTTTAACGAACCGCTCCCCGTTCGGCTTCCTTCTGGAATCCCAAAGGAAACACACACCATCGCGATACACCCCATCCTGGGACGAAACTGTATCACATCAGATTAAAAATGGAAAGGGAAAATCAGGATATGGAAACGGGAATATGCATGCGCATTCTATCGATGCTCGACGATCCTGAGGATCTGATCCGCCGGTACGTTCTTGAGCGTGCGCACCTCTCCGGAGGGCCAGTGAATCTCCAGTGAAGAGGCTGATTTCTCCGAGCCAAGGCCGAAATGCACACGCGGGTCCGAGGAGGAGAGGAATCCGATGCTGGCCGTCACGTGGTTGTACAGGGCGCGGCCGGAAGGTGTGACCAGCTTCAACCATGCGCCGCTGGCGTCGCGATTTCCGTCGCCCCCGGCGAGTTCGATGAGCAGCCAGTGATTCCCGTTATCCGCGGAATTGATGAGAATTCGCGGCCGCTGTTGAAGAGAGGTGACGACGATATCGGGAAAGCCGTCGTTGTTGAGGTCGGCGAAGGCCGAGCCGCGCTGGTAGCCCTTCCGGAGAAAGTCCCTGCCCATCTCCGGGGAAACGTCAAGGAATTCCTTGCCCGCCTGGTTCTCAAACAATGTGTCGTGCTGCGGGGATTGCGGAGTGAGATTGTCGACGTCGCCGTTGGCGGAATAGATGTCTTTCCAGCCGTCGTTGTCATAGTCGAAAAAGCCGGTGGACCATCCGGAGTAAGGAGCGCTGAGTTGGAGGATCTTGGTCCGCGGGGATACGTAGTCAAAGCGGCGGCCCTGATGATTGGCGAAGATGCCCCAGATCTGGCCCATGAGGTCGTTGTAATAGAGATCGGGCCATCCGTCGTTGTCGAAGTCTTTGGCGTCGCAGCCCATGGCGGAGACCGCGGCGCCGTTTTCGTTGTAGGCGGCGCCATAGCGGAGCCCCGCCTCCTCAAAAGCGCCGTTGCGCCGGTTGAGGAAGAGGAAGTTGCGTTCCGTGTCATTGGCGAGGACCACATCCATCCAGCCGTCTTTGTTGAAGTCGGCGGCGCAGATGCCCATCCCTTTACCAGGGATCTTTCCGAAACCAGAGGATTCCGTGACGTCGGAGAATCTGCCGCCGCCGAGGTTGTGGTAGAGGCGTTGGGGCACGCTGGGGTACGTCTTTGGACTACAATACATCTCCTCCTCGCCGCGCCGGCAGCGGCGATCGGTTTGAGGAGTCCACAGGGTGTAATTGGCGACGGCGAGGTCGAGAAGGCCGTCATTGTCATAGTCAAACCAGGCGGCGTGAACGCTGAGTGTGTCCGGGGGTTTCGCGAGACCGGATTGGGCCGTCACGTCGCGGAAAGTGCCGTCTCCGTTGTTGTGATAGAGGGTATTGCGGCCGTTCCCGGCGACAAAAAGATCCGGATAGCCGTCGTTATCATAGTCGCCCGCCGCGGCCCCAAAACTGAACTCGAGATTCTCGCCGGCGAGGCCGGCAACCTTCGTGACGTCTTCAAACGTCCCGTCATGCTTATTGCGCAGCAGGCAGTTGTAGAAAGACGAATCGGGCCGGCGCAGTTCGGGGAGGGTGGCGCCGTTAGTGAGGAAGATGTCCATCCAGCCGTCTTTGTCGTAGTCAAGTATGGCCACTCCCCCGCACATTGGCTGGGGGAAATACTTGCGCTTGCGGAAATCGTTGTTGGAGATATAGGGGAAACGGGAGTTGGGCGCCACGTCCATGAAACGCGGGCGTCTGGAGGCCGCGCGCCCCGCGGAGGGAGGTTGGAGGAGGCAGACAGCGGCCAGGAAAGCCGCGGACGAGAGCAGAATTGCGGAAGGCGGGAAAGCCATCGCGGCCATTCTAGCGCGAGTGGGGGAGGAGGCATTTCGAAAAAATATCGATTATCATAATGGGCATGCACCGGAGTGTCACGCCCCATTTTCAGACATCGAGGAGGCGCCCGGCATGCCTACGGCACAATCGGCCCCCAGTTCATTCGTTGAAGATCTGACCGACCCCGGCTTGTGGATTGTTCCCATGTCTGACTGGGTCGGCCTGCGGAAATACCTCTGCGCCGACGCCGGCAACGGAGGGAACGCCAAAGCCGCTCAATTGAGGAACGCCATTCGCGCGGTGGTCAAGGGGACGGAAGATGAGCCCACCATCCACCAGATGGGGGCAGTGGAGTATGAGAGGGTATTTTCCGGGCAGGGCAAGCCCGAGAATTTCTCCATTCTGATGCACCTCATCTGGTACAACAAGGAAAAGTTCAAGGCGTACAAGGACGCGACAGGGAAGACGATTCTCGCCAAGTACTTCGACCAGATCAATCCGCTTCAGGCAATGGTGGATGATGCGATGTTCGGGATGGACTGCATCGGATTCGTGGGCCGCTACCTCGAGGATGCGGGCATTTTCCCCACGTATCTGCCGCTGTATCCGCGGCATTACATGGACCGCTTCTTCCCTATCCAGCAGATCACGCACATGGAGGACCTGTGCGTGATCGTGTGGGTGAACGGCACACACATCGCCATTATCGACAAGGTGCGGTCCGTCAACACCAACCGCACGCCGTCCGCGGTGGTCGACATCTGCCAGTCCTCCAGCGGCGGGCCGCAATTGAACACACGAGTCCAACTCGAACAAACGAGCGGCGAATATCTCGATTTTGGAGAGTACGGAAAGGCCGTGGACGGGCACGCGGTATCGGAGAGCGAGAAGTCGCAATTGCGAAAGGATCTTGTAAAGAGGGGTTCCGTGGGATACAGGGGCGGTCTTATGTTCAACATCAAAGCCGGTTCGCCGCAGATCCCGGTGACAGGGCACGTGTACGTGGGCAGGCTGCCAAATCTGATGAAAGGGTGGACGGAGATAGAACTGGATTGAATCTTATCCCACCACGTTGACGGCGGCGCCGTGGAGGAAGGCGGCTACATTGCCCACCGCGATCTCCATCAGCCGTGCCCGCGCCTCTTTGGTGGCCCAGGCGATGTGCGGGGTAACGATGCAGTTCTTCGCGACAAACAGCGGATTGCCGGCGGCGGGGGGCTCGACGGACAGCACATCGAGTCCGGCGCCGGCGATGACTCCGGCATTGAGGGCGGCGGCGAGATCTTCATCCATCACCAGCGGGCCGCGGGAGGTGTTCAGCAGGAGTGCGGAAGGCTTCATCAGGCGCAGGCGTTCCGCGTTGATGAGTCCTTTGTTTTCCGGAGTCAGCGGACAGTGAAGGCTGATCACGTCGGACTCGCGTAACACTTCTTCGACGGAGGCGAAGCGGAAGCCCTCGTAAGCGGGAGGGTGGCTCTCATACGTGTCGTTGGCGATGACGCGCATGCCCATGGCATCGGCGATTTTCGCGGTTTGCCGTCCGATGCGGCCGAATCCGATGACGCCCATGGTCTTGCCCGCGAGTTCCATGAGCGGGGCCTTCCAATAGCACCAATCGGCGCTTTTCGACCATTCGCCGCCGCGCACGGACTCGCCGTGAACCCCCACATGATGGCAGAGTTCCAGGAGCAGGGCGAAGGCATGCTGGGCGACGGATGCCGTGCCGTAGGTGGGGATGTTGGCGACGATGATTCCGCGGGTCTTTGCGGCTGCAATGTCGACGATGTTGTATCCGGTGGCGAGCACCCCGATGTAGCGCAAGCGGGGAAGGCGGGCGAGAGCGGCGGCATCGAGGGGGGTCTTGTTGGTCATCACCAGTTCCGCGTCCCCCACGCGGGAGACGACTTCCGCGACGGGAGTACGGTCGTAGACTGCCACTTCCGCCAACTGGCCGAGCGCGTCCCAGGAAAGATCGCCGGGGTTCAGACAATATCCGTCGAGGACAACGAGTTTCATCTAGCCGATGATACGATAAGTCGTTCCCTTACGATGGCGGCAATCGACACATCGCAACGAGTTCAACTGCTGCGGCCGACGGCGGTGAACTCGATTCTGGCGGAGGTGAAGCAGCTTCAATCACAGGGCCGGAAGCTGATTTCCCTGATGCGCGGCGAGCCTGATTTTCGCACGCCGCCGCATATTGTGGAGGCCGCGGAGCGCGCCTTGCGAAACGGGCGGACGGGGTATCCGGACAACCGGGGGGAACCCGCGTTGCGGGAGGCGGTGGCGGAGAAACTGTTGCGGGACAACGGCCTTGGCTATGATCCGGGGCGCGAGATCCTGATCACCACCGGCGCCACGTTCGGGATTCACGCGGCCTTCACGGCCTTACTGAATCCGGGGGACGAGGTGATTCTGCCGGAGCCGGTCTATGATGCCTATCATTCGCCGGTGCTGCTGGCCGGGGGCGCGGTTCGTGCCGTGGCGGCCCGTATTCATAAGGGCCGCTTCACGCTGGATGCGGCGGCAATCGACGCGGCTTGCACGGAGCGGACCCGGGTGCTGCTGCTGAATACGCCATGGAACCCCACGGGCACGGTGTTTACGGCTTCGGAACTGGCGGCCATCGGAGAGATCGTGACGCGGCGGAACCTGGTTCTGGTGGCGGATGAGATTTACGAGGCGATCACCTACGGAGCGCCGCACATTTCGCCCGCTGCGCTTTCGCCGGAGTTGCGGGCGCGGACGGTGGTTCTGAACAGCTTTTCGAAGACCTATGCGATGACCGGGTGGCGCATCGGCTATTGCGCGGCGCCGGCGGAAGTGATTCAGGCGATGTTCCTGGTGCTGCAGCAATCGAGCCGCGGTCCGGCGACGTTCGTGCAGGATGCGGGGGTGGCGGCGTTGCGCGGGCCGAGGGATTGCGTCGCGGCGATGCGCGAGGAGTACGCGCGGCGCCGGCGCCTGGTTTGCGAACGGCTGACGGGTCTTGCGGGCTGCCGCGTGCTGGCGCCGGAGGGCGGCTTCTTTGCGATGGCCGATGTCACGCCGCAGGGGCAGACTTCGAACGAGGTCCGGCGGCGGCTGTTGCATGAACATGGCGTGGTGGTGATCCACGGGTCGGCCTACGGCGCGGCGGGGGAGAACACGCTTCGCATCTCGTTTGCCGGCGGCGGAGAGACGCTGGCCCAAGGGTTGGAACGGCTGCGCGGCGCGTTTGAAGCAATCCGATGATGGACCGTATCTCGATTCAGCATGCCCTCGCTTCCGAAACAAAGGGGGAGGTCCGTTTCGATAAGGTGTCGCGGGCGTTGTATTCCACCGACGCGAGTGTGTATCAGATCGAGCCCGCGGGGGTTCTGATTCCAAGGACACCGGACGATGTGGTGAAGGCGCTCGATATCTGCCGGCGGTATCGCTGTCCCATCACGATGCGCGGGGGCGGGACTTCGCAGGCGGGGCAGGCGATCGGCGAGGGGCTGCAGATTGACGTTTCGAAGTACCTGAACCGGCTGCTCGAGGTGAACGTAGAGGAGCGCTGGGCGCGCGTGGAACCGGGCATCGTACTGGATGAACTGAACGCATTGCTGAAGCCGCACAATCTGCGGTTCGCTCCGGATATTTCCACCGCGAGCCGGGCCACGGTGGGTGGGATGATGGCGAACAACTCGGCGGGCGCGCGGAGCGTGTTGTACGGCAAGACAATCGACCACGTGCTGGAGCAGAAGGTGCTGCTCTCGGACGGATCGGTGGTGCAGTTTCGGCCTCTTAACGAAGAAGAGTTGGAAGCGGCGTGCGCGGGGGAGTCGTTCGAGGCGAGTTGTTATCGCGCGGCGCGGAGCATTGCGCGGGAGCAGGCCGCGGAGGTGGAGCGGCGCTTCCCAAAGATTCTGCGGCGCGTGGGCGGATATAACCTCGATGAGTTTGCTCGCCCGGACAAGCCATTCAACCTGGCGAAGCTGATGGTGGGTTCGGAAGGGACCCTGGGCATTATCCTCGAGGCCAAGCTGAACCTGGTTCCGCTGCCCAGGCACAAATCGGTGCTCGCCATCGAGTTCGCAACCCTGCTGGACGCTCTGGCCGCGACTCCGGTGATTCTCCGGCACAAGCCCTCCGCCGTGGAGGTGATGGACAAATTCATCCTCGACCACACGAAGCAGAACGCGAACCTGGACCGCATCCGGCGGACGTTCATTCAAGGGGACCCCGGGGCGCTGCTTTGCGTGGAGTTTTACTCGGATACGCCGGAGGAACCGCTGCCGCGGATGGAGGCGGTGGAGCGGGACGTTCGCTCCGCGGGGTACGGGACGCATTTCTTCCATGCGCTGGATCTTCCCACGCAGGCGCGGATCTGGAGCCTGCGAGAGGCGGGACTGGGACTGTCGATGGCGATGAAGGAAGATGCAAAGTCTCTGTCGTTCGTCGAAGATACGGCGGTGGCTCCGGAGAAGCTGCGCGACTTCATCGGCCGGTTTCTGGAGATTGTGCGCAAGCACGGAACGGTGGCGGGCGTGTACGCGCATGCCTCGGTGGGGTGTCTGCACGTGCGTCCGGTGGTGAACATGAAGACCGAGGAGGGCGTGAAGAAGTTCGAGGCCATCGCGACGGATATTTCGGACCTGGTCCTCGAGTTCGGCGGCGCGCTTTCGGGCGAGCATGGGGACGGGCTGGTGCGGAGTCCGTTCATGGAAAAGATGTTCGGTCCGGAGTTGTACCAGGCGTTCCGCGCCATCAAGAAGGCGTTCGATCCGGAGAATCTGCTGAACCCCGGAAAGATTGTGGATTCCCCTTGCCTGACCGGAAATCTGCGCTACGGGCCGCGGTACAAGACATCGAGCCCGTTCACGTACTTCGACTATTCGGCGTTCGAGAGCGGCATCGCCGGGGCGGTGGAGATGTGCAGCGGTCTCGGCGTGTGCCGGAAAACGATGGAAGGAACGATGTGTCCGTCATACATGGCGACACGGGATGAGCAGCACACGACGCGTGGAAGGGCGAACGTGCTGCGGATGGCCATCTCCGGGCGGCTGGGGGAAGCGGGGCTCGGGGACGAGGGAGTGAAGCAGGTACTGGACCTGTGCCTGGAGTGCCGGGCGTGCAAGGCGGAATGCCCGGTGGGCGTGGATGTAGCGCGCTTCAAGAGTGAGTTTCTCGCCGGCTACCATGCACGGCACGGAGTTCCACTGCGGGCGAAGATCCTGGGGCACGCGGCGGAGTTGGCGGTTTGGGGGAGCCGGCTGGCTCCCGTGGCGAATGCCGTTGTGCGCAGCACGCCGGCGCGGTGGCTGAACGAGAGGATTGCGGGAATTGATGCGCGCCGCATGCCGCCGAAGTGGGACGGGCGGCCGCTCCGCCGCCGGGTGGCGGGCAAGGATGGGGCGGCGGTCCTCCTGTTCTGCGACACGTTCACCAACCATTACCATCCGGAGACGGGGGAGGCAGCCCTGCGGGTGTTGGAAGCGGCGGGAGCGGGGGCGGCGCTGGCGCCCAATGTGTGCTGCGGGCGGCCGTTGATCTCACAGGGGCTTCTCGAGGAAGCCCGGCGCCAGGCTGCGCGCAATACCGAGCTGCTGTTTCCGCCGGCAAAACAAGGCAAGCCGCTCCTGTTTTGCGAGCCGAGTTGTCTTTCGGCGCTCAAGGAGGACGTTCCGGCGCTGTTGCGGGGCGAGGCGCGGGAGCAGGCAAGAGTGGTGGCGGAGCAATGTTTTCTATGGGAGGAGTATGTGGAGGCGCAGTGCGCGGGAAGGCTCAGGTTCAAACCCGGCCCGGCGCGGATCCTGCTGCACGGCCACTGCCACCAGAAGTCGCTCGGGCTGCTCGCTCCGGCGAAGGCGCTGTTGGGACGGATTCCGGGCGCGTCCGTCGTGGATCTGGACGCGGGATGCTGCGGGATGGCGGGCTCATTCGGGTACGCAAAAGAGCATTACGAGGTGTCCGTGGCGATTGGGGAGCGCAAACTGCTTCCGGCAGCCCGCGGGATGGGGCCTGGCGATGTTCTGGTTGCCGCCGGGGTATCGTGCCGCCATCAGGTGGAGGAACTGGCCGGGAGACAGGCGGTTCATCCCGCCATCCTGATCTCCGGTCTGCTGGAAGATAGGCCATGAACCTTGCCTGGATCTCGGTGGGAGCGCTCGCGGCCGCCATTGCGCTCAGTTGTTTCAGCCCGATCAATGTGGGTGTGCTCTCCATTGCGTTCGCATGGATTATCGGAGTGTACCTCGGCGGCATGACGGTGAAGCAGGTGGCCGCCGGTTTCCCGGTGGATCTGTTCCTGACGCTGGCGGGAGTAACGCTGCTGTTTTCGCAGGCGCAGGTGAACGGGACGCTCGAGAAGATTTCGCGGCATGCCGTCCGGCTGTGCAAGGGGAATGCGGCATTGCTGCCGGTGATGTTCTTTCTGCTGGCGGCGGGGCTCGCTTCGATGGGGCCGGGGAACATCGCGACGGCGGCGCTGCTGGCTCCCGCGGCGATGGCGGCGGCCGGGCGGATGCGGATTCCTTCCTTTCTGATGGCGATCATGGTGGGGAACGGAGCGAACTCGGGATCGCTTTCGCCGTTCGCGCCGACCGGGATTATCGTGAACGGGCTGATGGAGCGCATCGGATTGCGGGGTTACGAGCTTACTAACTGGTGGAATAACTTCGCGGCCCATGCGGCGGTGGCGTTTGCCGGGTATCTGTTATTTGGAGGTGTTTCTCTTTTTCGCGGTCACACGGCGGACCAGGCGGAGACTCCGCGAGTGCCGGCGTTAGACAGGCGGCAATGGATCACGCTGGGCGCGATTGCCGGTTTGGTCCTGGGAGTTCTGTTTCTCAAAGTGAACATAGGCATGGCTGCTTTCGCCGGCGCCGCCATCCTGGCTCTCCTGCGCGTTTCGGACGACGGGGAAGCCATCCGAAAGATGCCCTGGAGCACATTATTGATGGTTTCAGGGGTTACCGTACTCATCGGAATACTGGAAAAAACAGAAGGAGTTGAATTGTTCGCCAGCCTGATGGCCCGCATTTCGTCACGCGAATCGGCGACAGCGGTGGTTGCTTTCGTGACGGGGGTCGTTTCGGTTTACAGCAGCACATCCGGAGTGGTTTTGCCGGCGTTTCTTCCCACTATTCCGTCGCTTATCGAGAAACTTGGCGGGGGCAGCGCGTTGGCGTTGGCGTCGTCGATGAACGTCGGGGGGCACCTGGTGGATGTTTCGCCCTTGTCAACGATCGGAGCGCTTTGTATTGCGGGAGTGACAAGTTATGAGGAGAGCCGGGGGTTGTTTTACAAGCTGTTGATTTGGGGATTGTCGATGTCGATAGTGGGAGCGCTGTTCAGCTATGTTTTCTTTCGCTAATGATCCGGCGCGCCACGCCCGGTTGCGAAGATCGAGTTTGCCCAACCGCGCCGCGGCCCCGTGACACTTCACGCGGCGCCTCTCTAAAATAGGTTTAATCTCTTTTTCGAAGGAGACGGGCGTCGCGGTCACGCATGCGGCCGCCGCCAGGAACATTGCAAGGTTCCTGATGCCGGCATGAGAGACTTGGCTACGATTGGCTACGATTAGATTCCTGTCGAGGTGTGAATGCCAGAACGTGAAATTCCGGATATCGCCGGATTACAGAGCTTGGCCGGTGAGGAGGTAGCCGTCAGCGATTGGCTCGAGATCACCCAGGAGCGCATCAACGCCTTCGCCGATGCCACCGGCGATCACCAGTGGATCCACGTCGATGTCGAGCGTTGCCGCCGCGAATCCCCCTTCGGATGCACCATCGCCCACGGCTTCCTCACCCTGTCGCTGATTCCGTGGTTCACCTGCGCGGCCATCCTCATCCGCCAGAAGTTCGCGATGACCATTAATTACGGTTGCAACAAGGTTCGCTTCCCCCACCCGGTCAAGTGCGGCGCCCGCCTGCGCGCCCGCCATCGCCTGCTCGAGGTGGCCGAGGTGCAAGGCGGATGGCAGAGCCGCTGGCGGGTGACCATCGAGATCGAAGGCGTAGCGAAGCCTGCCTGCGTGGCGGAAACGGTGACGCGGTATTACATCTCGGGCTTTGATCTTCACCGCTGAAGGGGGCCACCCGGCGAGCGGCAGATCTTCCCGCGCCGGGTGGAGGCAAACGTGATTGCCGCGCGCACGTCCTCTTTGGGTTAGGGTGGGGAAACCGGGGGGATCTCCGAAGCCGTGGCGCCGCGATGACCTGCTCGTGCCGCGCACCGGACTCACCGCCGGGCCAAACGGCGCCCTCCTCTCCTCCTTGGAGACGGACGCCGTCAGCGGTATCTTCCTCCTCGATGCCGCCGGCGTCGAGACGCGGCGTTTCCACACCCCCGGTTTCCGCATCCGCCATGCGGCCATCCATCCCGATGGCGCCGTGAGAGTCTTCCCGCCTTAGCTCCCGGTTTCCTTCTTCTTCAAATGCGCGTCGTTGGCCGCGATGAACCGGCGCAGTTCCTCCGACCGGTCGAGGAGTTTTTCCCACTGCTCTTTGTACAGCGTGACGGGGAAGCGTCCTAGGCCGTAGACGGAAACCGCCCCCTTGTCGCTGACTTTGTAACTGATGGCGCCCTTGGGCGCGGGCTTTTTCAGTGCTTCGTTCTCCGCTTTGAGACGCTCAATCTCACGCAGGAGATCGTCTGGGGTTGACATATTATTGGGATTCTAGCGCGGATCGGGGCATCCGTGCATGATACAATCCCCACCGTCATGCAGCGCAGGGAATTTCTCGGACTCATTCCCGCGGCGGCTCTGGGCGCCGCGGACCCTCCTTTCCTCAAGAGCATTTGCGGAGGCATCTTTCCGCGAGACATGCCTCTCACGGAGCAGTTCCGCCGGGCGCGCGATGCCGGCTTCGCGGGCATCGAGATCCGTCTCGGCCACGAATTGCGCCACGATACCCCGCTCGAACAAGCCGCGCGCCTCGCCGAGGAAGCCCGCAAGACAGGAGTCGTCATCGTCAGCCTGTGGGTATCGCAAGCGCTCGGCGCGGCGCCGTTGAATCACGAAGACCCGGAGGTGCGCGCCAGGGGCGTCGCCGTGCTTCATCAGTCGATCGATCTCGCCAGGTCCGTAAATTGCGGCGCGTTGCTCATCGTGCCCGGCCGCCTTGGTGACGGGCCGAAGTTCATCTACGGCTATCAGGACACCTGGGACCGCCTTACAGCAGAGTTCCGCAAAGTGATTCCGCATGCCGCGCGGGCGCGCGTCCTGCTTACGCCGGAAAATATCTGGAACAAGTTCCTCGTCAGCCCGCTCGAAATGAAATCATTCATCGACCAGTTCTCTAGCCCCTGGCTCCAATCCCATTTCGATATCGGCAATGTCATGCAGTTCGGCTACCCCCAGGATTGGATCCAAACGCTTGGCCCCCGCATTAAACGCGTCCACGTCAAGGACTATAAACTCAGCCGGCGCGACGAGCAAGGCCGCTTTGTCGACCTGCTCGAAGGCGACGTCGATTGGCCCGCCGTGATGTCCGCACTCAGGAAGACCGGCTATCGCGGCTTCCTCAGCCCCGAGATGACTCACCGCCCCGAAGATCCGGACTACCTCGGCAAGGTCTCGAGGGCCCTCGATCGGATCCTCGCCATGGCGTGACGGGATAATGGAATTGACGCATTCATGAAACTGAACGACCGCTACACCGTGGAATCCGGTTCCGTCTATCTGACGGGCATCCAGGCGCTCGTCCGCCTGCCCATGGACCAGATGCGTCTCGATCGCAAGGCGGGCTTGAAGACCGGCGCCTTCATCTCCGGCTACGAAGGCTCTCCTCTCGGCGGCTATGACCTGCAATTGCAGCGCGTGCGCGGCTTGCTCGCTGAACTCGATATTCACTTCTGGCCCGGCGTCAACGAAGACATGGCGGCCACGGCCATCTTCGGCAGCCAGATCTACCAGGTGCTCGGCGCCTCGAAGTACGACGGCGTCCTCGGTATCTGGTACGGCAAGGGCCCCGGCGTGGACCGCTCGGGCGATATTCTGCGCCACGCCAACCTGGCCGGATCCCCCGGATACTGCGGCGCCCTCGTGCTGGCCGGCGACGACCATGCCTGCAAGAGTTCCTCCATTCCCCATCAAAGCGATTTCAGCCTGATGAACGTCGGGATACCCGTTCTCTTCCCCGGCAACACCCAGGAAGTGCTGGATCTCGGCCTCCTCGGCATCGCGCTCTCGCGCTATACCGGGGCATGGTGCGGAATGAAGCTCCTCACCGCTGTTTGCGATGGCGGCGGCACGGTGGAAGTTGGTTCCACCAGGGAAATCCGGACACCGGCCGGCTACCAGAAAAAGACCGATCCGCGGCTGCTCATTCCCTTCACCAACGGCATGGAGCCGGAAGTCAATCACCGGCGTCTGGAGGCGGCCAGGGAGTTCGCGCGCGCCAACCGCCTCAACCGCTGGTTCGGCGCGCGCGGCAACGCGTGGCTCGGCATCGCCACCGCCGGCAAGTACTACTACGACCTCATGCAGGCCCTGCGCGATCTGGGAATCTCCGCCGCCGATCTCGAAGCCATGGGCATCCGCGTGGCGAAGTTCGGCATGACCTTCCCCATCGAGCCCCACTTTGCCCGTGACTTCGCCTCCGGCCTCGGGAAGATCTTCGTCATCGAAGAGAAGCGCAGTTTCCTTGAAATGCAACTGCGCGACGTATTGTACAACCTCGCCGCGCATCCGGTGATCTTCGGCAAGGAGGACGAATCCGGCGCGCCCCTCCTGCCTGCCGCCTACGAAATGGACGCCGATCTGCTCGCCCCGGCCATTGCCGGGTGCTTCGAACATACGGAACTCAGCGAGCGAATACGGCGCAGGCTGGCGCGCTTGGAGGCAGCCGTCCTCCGCCCGAAAGAACTCGTGCCGATGCGCCCACCCAGCTTCTGCTCCGGGTGCCCGCATAACCGCTCCACCCTGCTGCTCGAAGGCCAGGTGGCGGGCGGCGGCATCGGCTGTCACGGCATGTCGGCCATGCTCAAGGACGCAAGCCGCGGCTACCTCTTCTGCACCCACATGGGTGCCGAAGGCGTCCCCTTCATCGGCATGACTCCGTTTGTTGAACGCGGGCACATGTTCCAGAACATGGGCGATGGAACTTATTTTCATTCCGGCTCCATCGCCATCGAGAGCTGCGTGGCCGCGGGCGTGAACATCACCTTCAAGATCCTCTACAACGGACACGTGGCGATGACGGGCGGGCAGGAGGCGACGGGCGCGCTCCCCATACCTGATCTCTCGCGCAAGCTCGAAGCCGAGGGCGTGAAGAAAATTGTCGTCCTCGCCGAAGACCCCGCCAAATATCTCGACGGGGCCTTGATGGCGAAAAACTGCGACGTGCGCGACCGCATGGAGATCGAAGCGGTGCTCGCCGAACTGGAGAAGATACCCGGCGTCACCGTCATTATTTATGACCAGGAGTGCGCGGCGGAGAAACGCCGCGGCCGGTCACGCGGCAAGGCCAAGGAGCCCGTGAAGCGCCTCGTCATTCACGAAGAAGTCTGCGAAGGATGCGGCGACTGCGTCAAGCAGTCCAATTGCATGAGCCTCCATCCCGTCGACACCGAACTGGGGCCGAAGATCCGCATTCATCAGTCTTCCTGCAACAAGGACTACAGTTGCGCCCTCGGCGATTGTCCCTCCTTCCTCACCGTGACCATCGCCGAGGGAACGGGCCTCAGGAAAAGAACGCTGCCGTCGCTCCCGGAGACCGACGTTCCCCCTCCCCGGCAGAAGGTAGCGGCGCGGGATGGCTACCGCGTCCTCATGCCGGGGATCGGCGGCACGGGCGTGGTCACCATCAATGCGCTGCTCGCCGCCGCCGCGTCCATGGACGGACTCCACGTGCTCACGCTCGACCAAACGGGTCTTGCCCAAAAGGGCGGAGCCGTCGTATCGCATCTCGTCCTCAGCGAAACACCCATCGAAATGGCCGCGCGGACAAACACCGGCAACTCCGATTTGATTCTCGGCTTTGATCTGTTGAGCGCGGCCAATGCGGACAATCTCAGGACGGCCGATGCCGGACGCACGGTGGCGGTGCTCAACACCACCCATGTGCCGACCGGAGAAGAGGTGCGAAACCGCAAGGCGCTCTCCGGTCTCGATCATCTGGTGGACATCGTCAACAGCCTGACACGGCATGGGCATAACGTCCACCTCGATGCGACCCGTCTTGCGGAGAGCCTGTTCGGAAGCCACCTCGCCGCGAATACGATTCTGCTCGGGGCCGCATACCAGGCGGGTCTCATTCCCGTGAGCGAGGAATCGCTTGAAGCGGCCATTCGCCTCAATGGCGTCGAAGTCGAGCGCAACCTCCAGGCCTTCCTTTGGGGCCGTAAATACTACGTCGACGCCGCCTCCGTGGAAGCCCTTCTTTCCCCGCCTCAACAGCAGGAATCCAAACCGTTTGACCGGGTGGGGGAATTGACTCACTACCAGAGCGCCGCCTACGCGCGGCAATACCAGGACTTCGTCTCCCAGGTGGCGCGCCAGGCGCCGGCGCTCGCGGATGTGGTCGCACGCTACCTCTACAAGTTGATGGCCTACAAGGACGAATACGAGGTCGCGCGCCTCCTCACCAAACCCGAGGTGGAAAGCGCGGTGCTCGGCATGTGGGCCAAGCCCGAATCGCTCTCCTACAACCTGCATCCCCCGTTGCTGCGCGCATTCGGCGTGAAAAGGAAAATCCGGTTCGGGTCGTGGTTCCGCGCGCCCCTGCGCATCCTGGCGGCCCTCAAGTTTCTGCGTGGCACTCCGTTCGATGTGTTCGGGTATCTTCCCCACCGCCGCATGGAGCGCCAACTCATTTCCTGGTACCGGGAACTCACCGGAGAAGTGCTGCGTCATTTGACAGCGGAGAATGACGCACTCGCGCTGGAAATTTTGACCCTGCCCGAACAGATCCGCGGCTACGAACAGATTAAAGAGGAAAATGTTAGGAAAGTACGGGAACTAGCCGCCGGGAAACTCGCAACTCTGCGCGGTGCGGAAGCCCGAGTGAAGGCCGGTGGCTAGGCGGACACTGGGGCAGTTCACCCAGTGAGGCCCCACGAAAGCATCGCCGAGGTATATGCCCCGCTTGACGTTTTCCGGTAAATTGCTTCTTTTCAATCCCATCCAACATCACCCTCTTTTGGAATGACTCGTGCTAGCATAGACCTCGGTTGTCTCATCCTGTAACCGAAGGAGGAGCGTTCTAATACTATGGGGATTATCAGAAACCGAAGAGTCATACTTCGGATCAGTCTGGCACTCACGGTGCTGATTGGCGCGGCTGTCCTGGTGAGCGCGCCCAAGTCACCGTTCACCCAAAATGATAAGGCCTATTATCTCGACGAAAAGACGGTGAACTATGTGCGGCCCGGATTGAAGGTGACCGTGACCGCGGCGTCGATCGCAACCGACGGCACGATCACGGCGCGGGTGAAGTTCGCCGACCCGGCGGGTGTTCCGCTGGACAAGGACGGCATTCAAACTCCCGGCGTGATCGGAGCAAGCGCCATTGCGGCTTACATTCCGAGCGGTCAAAGCCAGTACACTGCCTACACCACGCGGCGGCAGACCAGCACCATCACCGGGGACAGCGCGGTGCAGGCGAGCACGGATACCGGCGGAACCTGGACCAAAGTGACGGACGGCGAATATACCTACAAGTTCGCCACCAAAGCGCCGGCAAACTATGAGAAAAGTTCCACCCATGCCATTGGCGTCTATGCCAGCCGCAACCTGACCGAGTTCGACCTGGGCACTGCGCTGAGTGACTCGGTTCTTCCGTTCGTGCCGGACGGTTCCGCCAAGCCCGACACACGCGACGTGGTTCGCACCGAAAGCTGCCAGCGCTGCCATGTGGACAGCTTCGCCTTCCACGGGACCACCGGAAGAACCAGCGTCCAGATGTGCGTGCTCTGCCACACTCCGCAATCGACTGACCCCGACACAGGCAACACGGTCAACTTCCCCGTGATGATCCACAAGATCCACATGGGCAAGGATCTACCCAGTGTGAAAGCCGGCGGGAAATACCAGATCATCGGATTCGGCAATAGCGTGAACGACTATTCCAATGTGGGCTTCCCCACCGACCAGCGCAATTGCACGGTGTGCCATGAGCAGACTACCGGCGCCGCGCAGGCCAAAAACTACCTCACCAAACCGAACCAGGCAGCCTGCGGCGCTTGCCATGACAACGTGAATTTCGCAACCGGCGAGAACCACGTCAATCTGCCCCAGGTCAGCGACAACCAGTGCTCGGGTTGCCACATTCCGCAGGGTGAGCTGGAATTCGACGCTTCCATTTTAGGCGCGCACACCATCCCCTATAACTCTCGTGAATTGACCGGATTCCAGTGGGCCATCACCAAGGTGGATAACGGCTCCGCCGGAAAGAAGCCCACCGTAACCTTCACCCTCGCCGACAAGAATGGCAACCCGCTCGCTCCGTCCAATTTCTCGAGTCTGAGTGCGGTGATGGGAGGACCGACGACGGATTACGTTACCAAGTTCCCCGGCGCCACCTCCAGCGGGTACGTCTCCGAGAGCCTGCTCAAGGCGACCGGAGCCAACGGTACGTACACTTACACCCTCTCGAATGCGATTCCCGATAATGCCAGTGGAACCTTCTCTGTCGGCTTGGAAGGCCGGCGCGTCGAAGTCATCTACAAGGGAACCAGGCAGGAGCAGTCCGTCCAGTACGGTCCGAAGCAGAACGCAGTGGCGTACTTCACCGTCGATGGAACTCCCGTCTTCCCGCGCAGACAGGTCGTGGCCATCGAGAAGTGCCAGCGCTGCCACGTCAGCCTGCGGTTGCACGGTGAAAACCGCATCGACACCATCCAGTACTGCGTCACCTGCCACAACCCCGTGGAAACTGACGTCGCGCGGCGTCCCGCCGCGGCCGGAGCTCCGCAAAGCGTTGATTTCCGCCAGATGATTCACAATATCCACGGCGGTGAGAGAACGAAGGCCGCTTACAAGATCGAGGACTACATTATCTATGGATTCGGCGGCTCCCGGAATGACTTCAGCGAAGTTACTTTCCCCGGCCGTCTCGCCTCCTGCGACATGTGCCACGTGAATGGATCGCAACAGTTGCCGCTGCCCGAAACCAATGCGGTAGTCTCCAATCCGCGCGGTTACCTCAATCCAAGCGGGCCGGCTGCCGCGGCTTGCCTCTCCTGCCATCGCAGTAAGGACGCTGCGTCCCATGCGCTGGCGAACACAACAATACTTGGTGAAAGTTGCGCGGCCTGCCACGGCGTCACCTCCGAATTCGGCGTTGTGAAGATTCACGCGGCGCCGTCAACTCCCCAGGCGAACGAATAGACGATCACCTCCTTTCGATGTGTGTGTGAATCAGGGCCCGCCGGCTTGGCGGGCCTTTTTTTCGGTGTGCCAAGTTCTTTCCCCCCGCGGGACACCCCCAAAATAAATTCCAACCCCGTGATGGGTTTTCGCGCGCGATTTCGCTTTCCACTGTGGGAGCACGTTACCCGAAGTCCCGATCATCGACCTCGAACAGGCTAAAACTAGAAGAAAAGACGAAATCGCCTGCCGCGTGCATGCACCCAGGGCCTACGCAAGCATTATCTGTTGAACTTTGGGATGTGCTGTGATAGGTATGTACAGCGGGTTGCTGGGGAGGGCTTGTGCCCTTTTCCGCGCGCAGCCCATGGAGATCGAAGTTTGTGGTTCTCCAGCCGGCGTAACGGTCGGGTGACGCCTTCCTGGTTGAGAACCGGAAATTTAAAGAGGGTTTGAAATGGCAAGAGAAAGCGCTCAGCATAAACTGGATCGGGTACGGCCCCCGAGAGTTCATATCACCTACGACGTGGAAGTGGGCGACGCAATCGAGATCAAGGAGTTGCCGTTTGTCCTCGGCGTCCTCGGTGATTTCACCGGCATGCCCGAACAACCCCTGCCCCGCCTTCGGGACCGCAAGTTCGTCGAGATCAATCCCGACAACTTCGATAAAGTCCTCGAGGCCATGAATCCGCACCTGGCCTTCCAGGTCGAAAACAAGCTCAGCGAAGATCCGGATGCCGGACAACTTCGCGTCAACCTGAATTTCAAGAGTCTCGACGACTTCGAACCGGAGCAGGTGGCAAAGCAGGTAAAGCCCCTCAAGGAACTCCTCGACTTGCGCACCAAGCTGGCCGACCTTCGCGGCAGCCTCATGGGCAATGACAAGCTCGAAGAGATGCTGCTCGACTCCGTCGGCGATCCGGAAAAACTGGCGAAATTGAAGTCGGAAGTGAAGCCCGAAGGAGGCAGCAATGAGTGACGCACAACGCGCAGCCGCTCAGGCACGGGAGACCGTCCTCGAAACCAGCCTGCTGGACAAAATCGTAGACGAAGGCCGTTTGGGCAAGGATCCCGCCGCCAAGGAGCGCGGCAAGGAACTCATCAAGATCTTCGCCGAGCAGGTGCTGGAAGGTTCCATGGCCGTGTCGAAAGACGCCGAAGCCATGATCAACGCCCGCATCGCCCAGATCGATCACCTCCTCTCCATCCAGTTGAATGAAGTCATGCACCACCCCGCCTACCAGAAGCTCGAATCCACCTGGCGCGGCGTGAAGTACATGATGGACCAGAGCGAGACCAGCGACATGTTGAAGATCAAGATCTTCAACTGCAACAAGCGCGAACTTCTCCGCGACCTCCAGCGCGCGCCGGAGTTCGATCAGAGCACCCTGTTCAAGAAAGTTTACGAGGAGGAGTTCGGCGTGTTCGGCGGCGCTCCCTTCGCGGCCCTCGTCGGCGATTACGAATTCAGCCGCCACCCCGAGGATGTGGAACTGCTCGAGCGTGTGGCTCAGGTTGCCTCCGCCGCCCATGCGCCCTTCCTTTCCGCCGCCTCGCCGGAAATGTTCAACCTCGAGAGCTACACCAGCCTCGACGCCCCTCGCGACCTCGGCAAGGTATTCGACACCACCGAGTACGCCAAGTGGAAATCCTTCCGGTCGAGTGAAGACAGCCGCTACGTCGGCCTCACCGTTCCCCGCATCCTCATGCGGCTGCCCTATGGCCGCGCCAATAAGCAGATCGAAGCCTTCAACTACGAAGAGGGCGTCGATGGCACTGACCATGGCAGGTATCTCTGGGGCAATGCCGCCTGGGCGCTCGGCGCCCGGCTGACCAACGCCTTTGCCCGCCACGGCTGGTGCGCCGCCATCCGCGGCGTCGAAGGCGGCGGCCTCGTCGAAGGTCTCCCCGTCCACAATTTCTACACCGATGAAGGCGACGTCGCCATGAAGTGCCCCACCGAGGTTCCCATCACCGATCGCCGGGAAAAGGAACTCGCCGACCAGGGATTCATCCCGCTGGTGCACTGCAAGAACACCGACTACGCCGCTTTCTTCAGCGTCCAGTCCTGCCAGAAGCCCAAACTGTACGACAAGCCCGCGGCCAACGCCAACGCCCGCCTGTCCACGCAGTTACCCTACATCCTTGCCTGCAGCCGCTTTGCGCACTACCTCAAGGCCATGATGCGGGATAAGATCGGCAGCTTCATGTCGCGCACCGACTGCGAAATCTGGCTCAACCAGTGGATCAATAATTACGTGGTTCCGGATGACACGGCGTCACCCACCATCAAAGCTTCGCACCCGCTCCGTGAGGCGAGAATCGACGTCCAGGAAATCCCTGGCAAGCCGGGAGCCTATCGCGCGGTTGCGTTCCTGCGGCCCCATTTCCAGCTCGACGAACTGACAGTTTCGTTGCGCCTGGTAGCTGAACTCCCCGCGCCGGCGAAGAAGTAACCGGCGAAGGATGACCTTCCTGGAGAGTTACCGCACCTGACTCTTCGTGACTGATAGAACAACACTTAGAGCTGAGAGGAGAATTCTCGAATATGTCGCAATTTGATGCATTCCTGAAGATCGATGGGATCAACGGGGAAACCGACGACAAAATGTTCCCGCAGCACATCGAGCTGCTTTCCTATTCGTTCGGAGCCACCCAGACCGGTAGCTTTGCTTACGGCGGCGGAGGTTCCACCGGTAAAGTCCAGTTCCAGGACTTCCACTTCACCAAGCGCGCTGACGACGGCACGCCCCACCTCTTCGACGCCTGCTGCAGCGGCAAGCACATCCCCAAGTGCGAACTGCTCGTACGCAAAGCGACCGGTGACGGCGGCCAGCAGGTCTTCTACAAGGTGACTTTCGAGGACGTGCTGATTTCCAGCCAGACCGTCAGCGGCCAGGGCCACGGCGACCCCATCCCCACGGAGTCCATCAGCTTCAACTTCGCCAAGATGATCATGGCGTATGGTAAGCAGGACGCCAAGGGTAAGGTGGGCGCTCTCGTGCCCAAGGGCTGGGATCAGAAGAAGAACGCCAAGGTTTAACCTGGGCGCGCTTCTTGCTGATTGTGGCGGAAATGACGCACGGCGCCGTCGGCAAGAGCCGGCGGCGCCGTGCGCCCGACTTTCTTGTTCTGATCGTGTCTGATTCAAACTCCAGGCCAACTCCGCGAGGCTGCCACGCGGGCAGATAAATCGAGTAAACAATGACATCCAGGGAACTATTCCAGACCGGTAAGCTGACTGAGGCCATCCAGGCGCTGAGCGCCGAATTGCGTGACAACCCCAGCGATTCCAAGAGACGAACATTCCTGTTCGAACTGCTTTGCTTTGCCGGCGATTTTGACCGCGCCCGCAAACACTTGGAGTTGCTGGCAAAGGAAAACCAGAAAGCGGGCATGGGCGCTCTGCTCTACGAGGGGCTGATGAACTCCGAGCGCACCCGCAATGAGACTTTTCAAAAGAAGGAATATCCGTTCGTTCCCGCCGGCGCTTCCCGCGGCGGGACCCTCAACGGCGCCTCATTCGAATCCATGGAAGACGCCGACCCGCGCATCGGAGCCCGCCTCGAGGTCTTCACTGCCGGAGCCTATTTGTGGATACCCTTCGAGCATATCGATTCCATCACCATCGAGTCCCCCAAGCGCCTTCGCGATCTTCTTTGGGCGCCGGTTCTCATCCACACCGCCGAAAGCTTTAAGGGAGCGGAGTTGGGCGAATGTCTTCTGCCTGTTCTCTGTCCGTTCTCCTTCAAGCACCCTGACGACAACGTCCGGCTCGGCCGCTCCACCGTTTGGGAATCCGAGGATGGCAAAGACGTCCCCTTCGGCCAGAAAATGTTTGTCGTCGACGGCGAGGATTTCCCGCTACTCGACATTCGCAAGATCGAATTCCACGCGGCCGATGCCCCGGCCACATCCACCGGCGAAACCGGAGAAACATCGGCGAGCTGATCCTTGCTGCCTTGGAACGGCGCCGGCGCAACGTTGGCGGCATGTCCGTGTCCACCCCGCGCCTTCGCCACGGCTAGTTTGACCCATGCCCAGGGATAACGATCAGATTGTTTCGCTGCCGATCCTCGACAGGCTGACGGATCTGGAGCCGAATCTTGCCTCCGATCCCCCCCTGACGAGGGCTCAATCCGTGCGCCTGCTCAAAGTCTCGCTGCGGCGCGACCTCGAATGGCTGTTCAACTCGAGGGCCAACCACGAATGCCCCCCCGCCGCCGAACTGCCCGAGGTGGCCAAATCCGTTTACAATTACGGTTTGCCTGACTATACGCACCTCAGCCTCAACAACTTTGGGGACCGCCAGCGCCTGCTAAAGCAGTTGGAACTGGCCATCAGCCTCTTCGAGCCCCGTCTCGACGGCATTACCGTCCGTCTTCTCGACAACAGCTTTGAACCGGGCCGCGCCCTGCGGTTCCACATCGACGGCATGCTCAGAATGGACCCCGCTCCGGAGCACATCTCCTTTGACACCGTGCTCGATATTCCGACGGGCGAGTACCAGGTGAGGGATTCCAGTGCGGGATGACTTCCTTCCTTATTACGAGAAGGAACTCAGCTACCTCCGGCAAATGGGCGCTGAATTTGCCGTCAAGTATCCCAAGATCGCATCCCGCCTGTTCATGGAGCCCGACAAGTGCGACGACCCGCACGTCGAGCGCATCATCGAATCCGTCGCCTTCCTCGCCGCCAGGGTGCATCTCAAGATCGACGACGAATTCCCCGAGATCACCGAAGCGCTGCTCTCCATCATCTATCCGCACTACGTCCGCCCCGTTCCTTCGATGTCCATTGTCGAAATGGTGCTCGATCCGGAACGCGGCAAACTCACCTCCGGGCTGAAGATTCCCCGCAACACCACGATGTATTCGAAGTCCGTCGGCGGGGACCCTTGCAAGTTCCGTACCTGCTACGACACCACCCTCTGGCCCGTCACCATCACCGAGGCGAATTACCTGCCGCCGGACCGCCTCACCCCGCCCATCAAATCGACCGAAGCTGTGGGAGCATTGCGCCTGCAGTTGCAGACCGCCCAGGACGTCCAGTTCGACAAACTCGAAATGGACGCGCTTCGGTTCTACCTTCACGGCGATAGCAAGCTCATTCACACCATCTACGAACTTCTGCTCAACAACTGCGTCCAGATTCAGGTTCGCGACCCGCAGAACACCCGCCGCAAGCCCATCATTCTGCAATCCTCCAGTCTCCGCGCATTGGGCTTCGCCGAAGACGAGGGGATGCTCCCCTATCCGCGCCGCTCCTTTCTAGCCTACCGGCTGTTGCAGGAGTACTTTACTTTTCCCGACAAATTCTTCTTCCTCGAGCTGAAAGATATCGCTCATGTCTGGCGCATGGGATTCAAGGAACAGGCGGAAATCGTGTTTCTCATCCGGCCCTTCGAACTCGAGGACAGGCGCCAGGAGTTGGAGCTCAACATCAGCCCCAAGACCTTCCGCCTGGGCTGTACTCCCATCATTAACCTGTTCCCACAGACGTGCGAGCCGATTCTGCTCGATCAGCGCAAGTACGAATACCCGGTCATTCCCGACATCCGAAGGATCAGCTCGACCGAGATCTTCTCCATCGAGGAAGTCGTTTCCATAGATCCTCAATCCCGGGAAAAGAAGACCTTCGAGCCCTTTTATTCATACCGCCACGCCGCCACGCGGGATAACAAGCAGACCTTCTGGGTGGCCAACCGCCGCCCCTCGGAACGCCGGAACGACGAGGGCACGGATATCCATCTCTCGTTAGTCGACCTCTCGATGCGCATGGTGCGGCCGGACGCGGACACCCTGACCGTCCGCACCCTCTGCACCAACCGCGATCTCCCCTCCCGCCTCCCGTTCATGAGTGAAACAGGGGACTTCAACATCGAGGGAATGTCCGCCCTGCGGAAGATCGTCTGTCTGAGGAGGCCCACATCCCCGTTGCGCCCTCCCGCCGGCAAGGGCATCTTCTGGCGCCTGATCTCCCATCTCTCGCTCAACTACCTCTCGCTCGTCGAAGAGGGCAAGGATGCCCTCCAGGAGATTCTCAAGCTGTACAATTTCACTGACTCCGTGTACACCGCCAAACAGATCGACGGCATTGTAGGGTTGAAGAGCAGCCGCCAGTTCGCCCGAGTGATCTCAGAGAACGGCATCAGCTTCGCTCGCGGTATCCGCGCCGAGGTGACTCTGGATGAGGAGCAGTTTGTCGGCGGCGGCGTTTTTCTCTTCGCCAGTGTCATCGAGTATTTCCTCGGCCTCTATGCGACGCTCAACAGCTTCAGCCAGTTGGCGGTCCATACACGCCAGAGAAAGGAGGTATTGCGGGAATGGCTGCCGCGGGCCGGACAACGGATTCTGATGTAAGACAGCCCATTCTGGCGGGCGACATCAAGCAGACTCCCTGGGAGTTCCACTTTTTCCAGTGCGTACGCTGGCTGCAACGCATCGAAAACGAACGCGGGCAGATCGGAAAGTTTTACCCGCCTTCGCGCGAGGTGTTGCGCTTCCATGCCAACCCCTCGACGGCATTTCCGCCCTCGCAGATTCATGGGATCGACTGGCCGGAGGAAGGGGCTATCGCGCTCACGGTGAACTTCATGGGCCTGTTCGGCCCCATGGGCGTACTTCCGCTCTACTACTCGCAGTACATCATGGCGCGCCTGCGAGCCAGGGATGGCGGCTTGGCCTACTTCCTCGATATATTCAACCACCGCATGGTTTCGCTCTTCTATGCGGCTTGGGAGAAGTACCGCTTCTATGTGCCTTATGAGCGCGGCGAACGCGACCGGCTGTCCCAATATTTGATGGACCTCATTGGCCTGGGCACCAAGGGGCTGCAACGGCGCCAGGACGTGCGCGACGATTCCCTACTCTTTTATAGCGGGCTGCTGTCGCTTCTGCCCCGCTCCGCGCTCGCCCTGGAACAGATCCTCTCGGACTACTTCGACGTTCCGATGCAGGTGGAGCAGTTCGTCGGAGCGTGGTATCCGCTCGAGCCGAACTCCATCTGCCGTTTCCAGCGGGGCGACAGTTACGCCGAACAGTTGGGCGTGGGCGTAGTGGTGGGCGACGAAGTTTGGGATCCGCAATCGGGCATTCGGGTGCGCGTGGGGCCGCTGACTCTGCGCCAGTACCTCGATTTTCTTCCGAATGGAACGGCCTACAAGCCGCTGAAGGCGATCACCCGGTTCTTCTCGAACGGGGAGTTGAGCTTTGAAGCGCAGTTGATCCTGAAGCGCGGAGAGGTTCCCTCCTGCGAACTAGGGGCGCTTGGCGAGGCTGGTCCGCGGCTCGGCTGGGTCACGTGGGCCAAGAATGTCGCCATGCAACGGGATCCTGACGAGACCGTTTTCAAGATATGATTTTGTAAATCTGGAAAGGACTGCTATGGGCGTCAACCTCAAACAACTGATCGGCAAACTGAACGACGTGACGCGTAACGCGCTCGAAGGCGCGGCTGGGCTCTGTCTCTCGCGCACGCACTATAACGTCGAAATTGAGCATTACCTGCTCAAACTTCTGGACTACAGCGACTCGGACGCTGCCAAGATACTGCACCAGTATGGAGTGGATCCCTCCCGGCTGACCGCTGAACTGGGCCGTTCGCTGGACCAGGTGAAGCGGGGCAATGCCAGTACTCCTTCGATCAGCCCGAACATCTTCAAGCTGATGACGGAAGCCTGGACTTACGGGTCCATCGACTACGGCGCCGCCAAGGTACGCAGCGGCTTCACCCTGCTTGCCCTGCTGGCAAATGAGGAACTCTCGCGGGTGGCGCTCTCCTTTTCCAAGGAGTTGCAGAAGATTCCCGTCGAGGGATTGAAGAAAGACCTCATGTCGGTCGTGTCCGGGTCCTCGGAAGACACGATCGCCGAGATGGCCGAGGCTCCCGCCGCCGGGAAACCGCGCGTGGGCTCCGGCAAGACCCCCAACCTTGATCAGTACACCGTGGACCTCACAGGCAACGCCAGAAAGGGCAAAGTGGATCCGGTGCTCGGCCGCGATTTCGAGATCCGGCAGATCATTGACATTCTCATGCGGCGCCGCCAGAACAACCCGATTCTCACGGGCGAGGCCGGCGTGGGGAAGACCGCCGTGGTGGAAGGCTTCGCTCTGCGCGTGGTGCATGGCGATGTACCTCCGCCGCTGAAGAACGTCGAAGTCCGCACGCTGGATCTCGCGTTACTGCAAGCCGGGGCGGGCGTGAAGGGCGAGTTCGAACAGCGCCTCAAGAGCCTCATCGAGGAAGTGAAGTCCTCCCCGACCCCCATCATTCTTTTTATCGACGAAGCCCACACCATGATCGGGGCCGGCGGGCAGGCCGGACAGGGCGATGCGGCCAATCTGCTGAAGCCCGCCCTGGCGCGCGGCGAGTTGCGCACCATCGCCGCGACGACATGGTCCGAATACAAGAAGTATTTTGAAAAGGATCCCGCCCTGGCACGGCGCTTCCAGGTGGTGAAGGTGGAGGAGCCGGACGAGAAGACCGCCATGATCATGATGCGCGGCATCGTCGGAGCCCTGGAGAACCACCACAAAGTCCGTGTGGTGGACGACGGCGTCTCCGCCGCGGTCAAATTCTCCCACCGCTACATCGCCGGGCGCCAGTTGCCGGACAAGAGCGTGAGCGTGCTGGACACGGCGTGCGCCCGGGTGGCCCTGGGCCAGAACGCCATTCCTCCGGCTCTCGAGAACGTCCGCCGCGAGTTGGATGATCTGGAGACGCAGGAACGGGTGCTGAGGCGCGAGGAGGCGGTCGGCGCGAACCACTTCGAGCGGCTCGAGCAGATCGCCAAGCAGAAGGAAGGGACAATCGCCAGGCTGAAGGCGCTCGAGGAGCGGTTTGAAAAGGAGAAGGGGCTGGTGGAGAAGATCCGGGCCATCCGCTTCCGCCTCGAGGACCCCAACGCCAAGATGCCGGAGGGGATGGAAGAGCCCTCGGGCACGCCGCACGAGATGAAGGAAAACCTCATCACTCTGAACAAAGAACTGGACGAGTTGCAGGGTGAAACGCCGCTGATGCGCGTGACGGTGGATTCGGTGGTGGTCGGAGAGATCATCTCCGGATGGACGGGCATTCCGGTGGGCAACATGATGCGCGACGAGGTGAAGACCATCATGGAGCTGGAAAAGCACCTGGGCAAGCGGGTGATCGGGCAGGATCACGCTCTGTTCGCGATCAGCCAGCGCATCCGGACCAACAAGGCGCGGCTGGAAGACCCCAAGAAGCCCATCGGCACCTTCCTTCTGGTGGGTCCGAGCGGCGTGGGAAAGACGGAGACGGCGCTCACCCTGGCGGACATGCTGTACGGCGGGGAGCACAACGTCATCACCATCAACATGTCGGAGTTCCAGGAAGCGCATACGGTGTCCACATTGAAGGGTTCGCCTCCCGGATACGTGGGCTATGGCGAGGGCGGGGTGCTGACGGAGGCGGTGCGGCGGCGGCCGTACTCGGTTGTTCTGCTGGATGAAGTGGAGAAGGCGCATCCGGATGTGCTGGAGTTGTTCTTCCAGGTATTTGACAAGGGCATGATGGAGGACGGGGAAGGCCGGGAGATCGACTTCAAGAACACGATCATCATTTTGACTTCGAATGCCGCCACGGATTCGATGATGAAGCTGTTGGCGGACCCCGAGACAGCGCCTTCGCCGGAAGGTCTCATCAAGGCGATCAAGCCGGAGTTGGACAAGATCTTCAAGCCGGCGTTTCTTGGCCGCCTGGTGATGATTCCGTACTATCCGATCCGCGATGAAGCGATGAAGCTCATTATTCGTCTGAAGCTCGGCAAGATCCAGAAGCGGATTCTGGAGAACCACAAGATTGAACTCACGGTGACGCCGGAGCTGGTGGATGAAGTGGCGACGCGCTGCACGGAAGTGGAAAGCGGCGCCCGCAACGTCGATAACATTCTCACCAACACGCTGCTGCCGGACATCTCGCGGCAGTTGCTGGCGGCGATGGCGGAGGGAGCGAAGCTGAGCAGGATCCATGTGGCTGTCGGGGAGAACGGCCAGTTTGTCTATTCCTAACCGCTAGTTCAGAGGCGGCGGGCGGCGTCATTTTTCTCCGCGGAGGATGATAACGCCCGCCGCTTTTTTGCGCGTATCTATATTGGAGCCGGAAACGGTCTACACTAATCCGGAGGAGGTTGGTCCATGCCTGAATACACACAAACCGATCGCCCGATCAAGGTCAGAACGCCCCTTGGCGAGGACGTGCTGCTGCTGGAAAGGTTTGACGGCAAGGAAGCGATCTCGCAACCGTTTGAGTTCCACCTCCACATGGTTTCGACGCAGAAGGCGCTCGATCTCAATTCACTGATCAACCAATCGATTACGCTCTACCTGCGGCTGCCGGACAACACGACCTATCGCCACATCAACGGGAAGTGCCGTAGCGCGCGGCAACTCGAGCTCGACATGGGGCTGACCACCTACCAGTTGGAAATGGTCCCCTGGCTATGGTTTCTCACGCAAAGAACGAATTGCCGTTTTTTTTTGGACAAGACGGTTCCTGAAATTCTCGAGACGATCTTCGGCGAACATGGCGGCGACTTCAATATGTCGCTCACGCGCGGCTATGAGAAGCGGAAATATTGTGTTCAGTTTCGGGAGACGGATTTCAATTTCGTGAGCCGCCTGATGGAGGAGGAGGGTATTTCCTACTACTGGCAGCAGAGCGAGTCGAGCCATACGATGGTCCTGATGGACGCTCCCTCGAGCGTCAAGCCGTGCCCGGCGCAGAGCACGGTGAAATTTGCGCATCAGATCTACGTCGAGGAGCCCGAGGATTTTATCCACACTCTGGACTTCGAGCGCTCGTACCGGACCGGGAAAGTGTCCCTTGCCGAGTTCGACTTCACCAAGCAGTATGATCCGTTCACAACGAACGTCAGCGGGAAGTACAGCGAATCGGAGAAGTACGATTTTCCGGGCTACAAGTGGAATGGTCCGGGGATGGACAAACTGGCGCGAGACTGGCTGGAAATGGAGGAGTGGCCGGAGAACCTGGTGCGGGGCCACAGCACCGTGCGCGCATTCACCCCGGGGTACAAGTTCACGCTCACGGAACATTTCAACAGCGCCATCAACCAATCGTATTTGCTATTGGCGGCCTATCACCGCGCGGAAGGGAGCAATTTCCGTTCCGAACTGGAGGAGCCTTTCCGTTACACCAACACGTATGAGGCGATGCCTTCGGCCATTCCGTACCGGCCGCCACGCCTCGCCATCAAGCCCACCATCAAGGGCACGCAGACGGCCATAGTCGTCAGCGATGTGCAGGGCGAAGAGATTTATCCCGACAAATACGGGCGCGTGAAAGTGATGTTCCACTGGGACCGGGAGAGGAAGAACTCCTGCTGGATCCGGGTGTCGCAATCCTGGGCGGGCAACAAATGGGGATGGATCACGATTCCGAGAGTGGGGCAGGAAGTGGTGGTGAGCTACATGGAAGGCGACCCTGACCGGCCGCTGATCACGGGCCGGGTATACGACGAGATGCAGCAGACGCCCTACACGCTGCCGGATCATAAGACGGTGAGCACGTGGAAATCGCGCAGCAGCAAGCAAGGCGGCGAATCGAACTATAACGAGATCCGCATGGAGGACCTGAAGGGTTCGGAGCAGTTGTTCATCCACGCCGAGTTCCAGCGTGACGACCGCACCAAGCAGGAGATGCGGGAGTACGTAGGCGGCTCGCGGCACCTGATGGTGAAGCAGGACCAGCGGGAGGACATCACCGCGAACAAACACCTCAAGGTGGGCGGCGACCAGAAGGAAAAGATCGGCGGGAAGTATTCGCTGAACGTGGGCGGCAACCAGCAGAACAAGGTGGGCCAGAACGCGGCGCTGGAGGCGGGCATGGAGATCCACATCAAGGCGGGGATGAAGCTCATTCTGGAGGCGGGCATGCAGGCGACGCTGAAGGGACCGGGCGGATTCGTGGATGTGAGTCCGGCGGGAGTAACGATCCAGGGCACCATGGTTCTCATCAACAGCGGCGGGTCCGCGGGAAGCGGCAGCGGCTGCAGCCCCGAAGATCCGACGGCTCCGGATCAGGCGGACGACGGGACGAAGTTCACGAAGATGTAGGGCGGGAACGCCGTGCAGACTGTTAATTCACGCTACGTCACCATGAAGACGATTCTTCAGAAGACCGGCGTCCACCGGCAGACCGTGCATTACTATCTGCGCAAGGAATTGCTGCCGCAGCCGGTGCGCACCAGCCGCACGTCGGCTCTCTACCAGGCGGCGACAATCGATCTGATCCAGTTGATCCAACTGCTCAAAAGGCAGCAGCGGCTGAGCCTGGAGGAGATCACGGCGGTTTTCCGCCGGAAGAACTACGATGCCGGGGCGATTCGCGAGGCCGTATCGCAATCCGGGGCCGCCTCGGCCGGATCTCTGCTGGGGCAACCGGCGGCCGCGCCGATCGCGCTCGGCGATATCGCGGAGCGGATCGATCCGCCGCCGCCTCGCGAGTGGATTGAGCAGGCGCTTGCTTCCGGCGTGGTGGATTCGGAGATCCGGGACGGACGCAAGATGATCTCCGCCGGCAGCCTGGAGGCGCTCGGCGCCGTCTGGGAAGGGGTACGCAGCGGGGCTTCGCTCGATCAGTTCCGGGATCTTGCACGGCGGATGGAGCGGCAGGCGCAGGCGGAGTTCGGCTATTTTCTGGCCTCGCTGTGCAACCTGAAAGGGGTGAGCGAAGCGGGGACGCAGGTGGCGCGACTATTCACAAGCCTGGAGAGATTCGGCGCGTGCCGCAGGCGGGAGGCGCTGCACAGCCTGTTCATGCAGCGACTGCGCCTGCCCGGCTATATCTTTCTCAGCCCTAACCGCACGTATGTGTTTCCCAGCCGGACGTTTTTGCAGCGGATGGGTTTGTTTCGGGAGGTGGATCTGATCCTGCGGCAACTCGACCGTAAGCCGGACGACCTTGCGGCATTGCGGAAGCTGGCCCGCGCCAGCTACCTGAGTTCGGACTGGGTGCGGTCGCGCAGCGCGGCTGTCGAGATTCTCCGGCTGGCTCCGAACGATGCGAGCGCGGAGGCGCTCCACGGACAGGCGCTGACGTTTCTGGGGCGCATTCCGGAGGCTATCACCTTTCTCGAGGAAGTGATCGCGCGCGGGCCAAACGCCATGGCCAAGGTGCGGCTGGGGCAAGCCATTGCGTTGCACGCCTATGAGACAGGTGATGTTTCGCAGTTGCTGGATGCCGTCGTGCGGCGGACGCGGTTGGCCAATGAAGCCATCCGCGAGTCGGCGGGAAACCCCGGACTCCACCGTAAAGTCCGGCTCAACGTTCTTCTGGATACGCTGCACTTCAGCGATCCGCTCGGATTGAACCGTCCCGTGGAAAGGGAGGCACAGGCGCTTTACGATGAGTTCCGCGGCATTCCGGACAAGAAGCTGCCGGTTATAGCCGGGGTCTCACTGGCGATGTCGAAGATGTACATCACGTACGCGCTCTATCTCATTCGCCGGCAGCAGGGGAATCCGAAAGCGGAGAAGTTGCTGGCGGAGATCGCGCGGCTGGACCCTGATTGCGTGCTCGCCGGGCGAGGGCAGCCGGCCGCGGCGGTCAAAGCAGCGAAAGCAGGGCTCCGCGCATCACGTCAAACACGGTGTCGAAAGCCTGCCGGTGCGGTTCGTGGCGGGCGCCGGGGATGAATCGCGTTTGGACGGGCCCCCGGCAGCAGGCGCGGATCGCTTCGATCTGGGCGGCGGATCCGTACTCATCTTCGGATCCTTGCAAGGCAAAGACCGGGCAGCACACGCGCCGCGCCTGTTCGCGGATGTCGAAGGCGTCGAAAGAAGGCGCCAGCCAGACACCGGCCCAATTCCAGAACAAGGTATCGGTTTTCGTGCCGTGATGGCGCACCAGGCGCTCCCGCAAGCCTTGGCCGTAGGCGTCCACCGCGTCGCGGATTCCGGCGCGGGTGATGTCTTCGACAAACAGGTGGGCCGCTTCGGAGATGATTGCTCGCGGAGGCGGCGCGTTCGGGAGGGCAGCATACAAGAGGGCGATGGAGGCTCCATCGCTATGTCCGACGAGGACGAAATCGGGCGTCTTTTCCGTATGGAGGAGGTGATGGAGCGCCTGGGCCTCGTCATAGAGGTAGCGCGGGGTTCTCGGTTGCGGCAAGGGAGGCGAGCGGCCATGCCCGAGGCGGTCATAGATAAGAGCGGGGCATTCCGTCGCCTGGACGAGCCTTGCGGGAAAATCGCGCCATAGCGACACACACCCCAAACCGTGGTGCAGGAACACCAGCAACGGACGAGTGCGCCGCCCTGCAATCCGCTCCACGTACAGAGAATCGAAATGCACCTCCAAATTATAATCAGGCTTGTGAACACGGATTTTCTAGAACGGGCCATCGCGCTGGCCATCGAAAACGCGCGCGCGGGCGGCGGCCCTTTTGGGGCGGTGATCGTACGGGAGGGTAAGATCCTGGCGGAGGGCGTGAATATGGTGATCTCGACCAATGATCCGACGGCGCACGCCGAGGTGACGGCGATCCGCAACGCGAGCCGCGCGCTGAACGCCTTTCATATGCCCGGCTGCGAGGTTTATACGAGTTGCGAGCCGTGCCCGATGTGTCTGGGCGCCATCTATTGGGCGCATCTGGACCGCGTATACTTCGCGGCGACGCAGCAGGAGGCGTCGCAATCGGAATTCGATGATTCCTTTATTTACCGGCAGATCGCTTTGCCTCCGGACTCGCGGGCGATTCCCATGATCCACGTTCCGAGCAGGGACCGGGCGCTTGCGCCATTCCGGGCGTGGATGGAACGGGAGAACCGGATCCGGTATTGAGGGCGAGGCGGGAGACACCTCGAGCTCGTGTGTGAGGAGATGGGGTGTGAAATGTCTGCCGGCGAGGGCGAGGACTTACTTTTTGAACTGGTTGAGCATGTCCTGAATGGCTCCGGCGGCGGATTTCGCTTCTTCTTCGACCTGCTTGACGGTATCCTTGAGTTCGTTGCGGAGGTTGGCCTGGGTTCGGGCGGA
>JAIXKK010000095.1 GCA_026954325.1 Bryobacterales bacterium
CTCCATCTGCGTGCATAATTCAGGTTATAAGGTTGACCGAACGTGGTCAAGGGGGAAGGGGATGTATCGAAAAAGGTTTGCCCGCCGTCGATTGACTCGAACCGATGAATGGCCTTCGGAATAACCTGGTTCAGTTCCGGTGCAAACACGTGAAACTTTTGGCCCGTTGCCACGATCTTACTCAGGTGCCCGCCACCAATGAACGAAGGGGGAACCGCGAGTGTGGCCGGTGAAACAAAAGTCGCGCCACCATTAGTGGACCTTGCCACGTAATAACCTGCGGCGATGGAATAATTGAATCCACCGAACCTCACGGCGCCCACCGCTATCCTGCCCTGTCCATCCACGCTTATGGACGGGTAGTCCCAACTTGGCAAGGGGTCCGATTGAAAGGCAGGAATCGGGCTGATCGTCCATGAACTGCCTTGTGAATCATTTGAGTACCCGAAGTAAACGTTAGCCGGACCTCCACTCTGCGGCACTTGCAAGGCACACATAACATAGCGGTTACGCGCTGCATCCCATGCCACGCCGGGATCCGAAATGAAGACCCCAGATATCGCGAAGATCGCAGGCGAACTCCATGTATGGCTGCCCGTGTTGAAGTAGGAAGAGTAAAGTGCCGTCGAATTACTTTGCGCCTGCGACCATACAGCTACCCAGTTCGAGCCCCCCCTAGCAATCACTGGCTCCCATACATATTGAGCATTGTTCGGACTATTACTACTTCTTCGCGCATATGAATACTCGTTGAGCACGCCATGAATGACATAGTCGGCAATCGAGGAGCGCGAGAGGGCGTTATTCGGGCAGAACTGCCGCTCTCCGCAACCGGTGGCAATCGTGCCAATCTCGCGGAGTTTCTGCACCCATTGCAACCCGTATGTTCCGTTGGGCATGTCGGCCGGAAAAAACGCCTGGTTAGAGTAGTTAGTAAAACTATCGTTAATTACCCCATTCACATAAGTGGGACTTCCAGTTGTTAGTTGCCCTGTTCGGACCGCGAAGATAGCGGCCTGCAGATTCGACACAGGGCCGCCCGGGCAGAAGATCAGTTGGCCCTGACCGTTATAACCGCATCCCCCCGTGATTCCAAGCCTGTACATCTTCTGAATCCAACGGTAGAAAAGATACCCCGGTTGAACATCAGCAAACCAGGAACCATTATACGGCCCAGGATCGGCGTCTGCGAAGCCGTCGACAGAGCCATAGGTTTTCAGAGACCATGCGCGAACGAAGAAAACTGCGGCATCCTGGCGGGCGGCAACATTGCCCGGGCAATAGTACCCTGGTGAACATCCGTTGGAAATGCCCTTCAAACCCATCTCATTCACCGTGTTGTAGTACGGGTCGGATGCGTAAACATCAGAAAAGAATGCCGATGACCTTGAACTTGAGATGGATAGCGCAAATCCAATCAAAATTGTTGCGGATAGAGTGAGGGCGAGGTTGGGGGATTTCCGGTCTCGACCACTCGCGTGAGGCGGGGCAGGGGGGGGCAGTTTCATGGTATGCTCACGGAAACAAAAACATCTATCACCCAGAGAATAAGGACCTCTGATCAGGAAGTCAATCGTTATTTTGCATTCAATTCGCCGGTTGAACTCTAGCAGATCCGCGGCAACTGCTCGCCGATTTGCATGGGGATGACGCGCGTGCCGCCGATCGGCGTCCGCGCGAGGAGCATTCCGGGACGCTGCGCGGTGACCTCTCCGAGAATGGCGGCGTTTCGGCCAAGGGGGTGGGCTTGCATTGCGGCGAGCGCCGCATCCGCGGCCTCGGGGGCTACGATGGCGAGCAGTTTGCCCTCGTTGGCGACGTAGACGGGATCCAGGCCAAGCAGATCGCAGGCGGCCTGCACGGCGGGTGTGACCGGCAGATTGCGCTCATCGATGACGATGCCGGCATTAGATTTCGCCGCAATTTCGTTGAGCGAGGAGGCAACGCCGCCGCGGGTGGGGTCGCGGAGAACGTGGACGCGCGGGGTGGCATCGAGAATGGCCCGCACCATCGTATGAAGCGGAGCACAATCGCTTTCGATGAGCGTGTCGAATTCGAGGCCTTCGCGGACGCTCATGATGGCCATGCCGTGATCGCCCACGGTACCGCTGACCAGCACGACGTCGCCCGGTTGCGCCATGGCGGGTCCAATGCGCACATGCCCTGGGAGGATGCCGAATCCGGAAGTATTGATGTAGCAGCCGTCGCCGTGACCGCGCTCGACCACTTTCGTGTCGCCGGTGACGATCCGCACGCCTGCCGCCTGCGCCGCCCTGGCCATGCCCTCGACAACCCCGGCGAGCGAGGCCATGGGGAAGCCTTCTTCAAGGATGAACCCCGCGCTGAGGTAGAGGGGCGTGGCTCCGCTCATGGCGAGGTCATTCACGGTGCCGTTCACCGCCAGATCGCCGATGGAGCCGCCGGGGAAGAAGAGCGGCCGGACGACGAAAGAATCGGTGGAGAAGGCCAGGCGTCCCGGGGGCAAGTGGAGGACTGCCGAATCGCCGAGATTCTCCAGGGCTTCGTTGCGGAAGGCGGGAAGGAACAAATGCTCCACCAGTTCGGCGGAGAGTTTGCCGCCTCCACCGTGGCCGATGACGATGTTGGGATAGTCGCGGAGCGCGAGCGGACAGGTCCAGTTATTGAAATCGGGAGGATCAGCCATTGCCTTCCACCGTTTCCGCAAACCGGCCGTAGTTGTAATAAGCGGCGCAGGCTCCTTCGCTCGAGACCATGGTGGCTCCAAGGGGTTTGCGCGGCGTACATTCGTTGCCGAATGCGGGGCACTGGTTCGGTTTCATCGCCCCTTGCAACACTTCGCCGCTATGGCAGAGGGAGGATTCCCGGGCGCCAATGGCGGAGACGGCAAAGCGGACTTCGGCGTCGAAGCCGCTATAGGCGGCGTTCAGTTTCCAGCCGCTTTGGGGGATGACGCCGATGCCCCGCCAGGCGCGGTCCGTCGGTTCGAACACCTCCGCCAGGATCTTCTGTGCCGGCTGATTGCCTTCAAGAGTGACAACGCGGGTATAGGCATTGTCCACCGATGCCTCTCCGTTCTCCAGTTGTTGAACGGCGCGGCGGATGCCTTCAAAAATATCGAGCGGTTCGAATCCGGTGACGACGATGGGCACGCGGAAACGCCGGGCCAGGGGAAGATACTGCCAGTAGCCCATCACGCTGCACACGTGCCCCGCCGCAAGAAATGCCTGAACGCGGTTGGCGGGGGAAGTCATGATGGCCTCGATGGCGGGCGGCACCAGCACGTGCGAGACGAGGATGGAGAAATTCTTCAGCCCCTCGCGCTTTGCGACATGGACGGACATGGCGTTGGCGGGCGCCGTGGTCTCGAAGCCGATTCCGAAGAAGACCACCTGTTTCGAGGGATTCGCGCGGGCCAGATTCACGGCGTCGAGAGGCGAGTAGACGACGCGCACGTCGCCCCCCTCGCTCTTCACGCGAAACAGATCCTTTTCCGAGCCCGGCACGCGCAGCATGTCGCCGAACGAGCAGAAGATGACGCCGGGGCGCGCCGCGATGGCCAGCGCCTTGTCGATGACCTCGAGCGGCGTGACGCAGACCGGGCATCCCGGACCGTGGATGAGTTCCACTTCCCGCGGCAGCAACTGATCAGTCCCGTTGCGGATGATGGAATGGGTCTGGCCGCCGCAGACCTCCATGATGGCCCAGGGGCGCGTGGTGATGCGATGGATCTCTCCGGCGATGCGCCGGGCAATTTCGCCGTCACGGAATTCCGAAAGATACTTCATGAGCGCCTCTCTCGAGGTTGAAGGAGAAAGTCGATCCACTCGCGCATCCCGAGACCGGTCTTGGCGGATGTCTCAAAGATGCGCATCGCGGGACGGACAGCGTGGAGGTTGCGAACGGCCGCGTCGAGGTCAAATTCGCACGCCGCCGCCAGGTCCATTTTCGTGAGGACGGCAACATCGGAGGAGTTGAACATTCCGGGGTACTTCAATGGCTTGTCCTCGCCTTCGGTTACCGAGAGCAGCAGGCGCGGGAGTCCTCGCCCAGGTCGTAGCCGGCCGGACAGACAAGGTTGCCGACGTTCTCGATGAAGAGCACGTCGAAAGCGGCAAGATCCCATCCTTCGAGGTGCGTGGAAATCATGTTGGCATCGAGATGGCAGCAGCCATGTGTCATGATCTGGCGTACGGGCGCTCCACTGGCGGCGAGGCGGCGGGCGTCGTTGTCGGTTTCGAGATCGCCGACCAGAGCGGCCGCGCGGCGGCCCTCTTCGATGAGCGTCCGAAGAGTTCGCTCGAGCAGGGCGGTCTTACCGGCGCCCGGACTGGACACGAGGTTGAACACGGTGACGCCGGCGGCCTGGAAACGTCCACGGAGGCCGGCGGCCAGCAGATCGTTCTTGTTGAGGACGCCCTTGCGAATCTCCAGAACTCTGGTGGACATGATCCTAAGGTACCTCTATCTCAAGCGACTCGATTTCCATTTCGCGGCCCTGGCGGATGGCCGCGGCCGGAGTATCGCACACGGGACAGCAGAAGAGTTGGATAGACGGAAGCTCCACTTCGGCTTCGCAATGGGGGCAGTAGACGACAACCGGGAGTTCGGTGATGAGGAGCCTGGCGCCCTGGAGCGGCGTCCCGGCGGCGGCAATGTCATAGCAGAAGAGGAGCGCGGAGGCCACCACGCCCGATAATGCCCCAATGCGGACGCGCACCTCGTTCACCTTGACGGCTCCGGCTTCGCGCGCGGCTTCGGAGGCGGCTTCCACCAGGCCATGGGCTATGGATAACTCATGCACGGTACGACCACTGTACCGCCGCGGGAGGTGGAAGAGGGCGCCAACGGGTGGCGAACACCCGGTCAGACGCGCATCTCGTAGCCAAGCCCGCGCATGCCTTCGATGATGGCGTCGCGAATGGCCCCCACTTCCTCGCTGGACAGCGTGCGGTCCGGCGCGGCGACAGTGAGCCGGAAGGATACGCTCTTGGCGTCTTCCGGAAGAGGGGCTCCCTCATATTGGCGAAGGTAGGAGATACTCTCCAGGAAGCGCCCGGCGAAACTTGCCAACTGCTTTTGCAGATCTCCAGCCAAGGCTCTTCGAGCAGCAAGCACCGAAAGATCGAAGGCGCTCTCGGGAAAACGGCGCACGGGCTGATAGCGTTTCCCGACGGGCGCGAGCGCTTCCATTTGCGCCAGATCCACGTCGAGGACCACGGCGCGTCCTTCGACGAAATCAGGATGGAATTCGAAAAGGCGGCCCACCGTATGCCCGCGCCAGAGAACATTGGCGGTGCGTGAAGGATGTTCGAACATCCGCGCCGTGTCCGGACGCAGTTCGCAACCTGGCATGAGGCACTCGGCAAGCCGCTTCACCTCATAGAGCGGCCCTGTCTCCTTTGTGCGCTCATAGATGGCGGCGATAAGATGCGGAATCTCGTCCGGCAGGCCACTCTCGCGTTTGTGAATCTCCATTCCGACCTCAAACAGCCGGAACTGATCGAAATGCCTGCCGTTCTCGCGGATGTTTTTCCAGATGCCGGGGATCAGAGTGCGGCGCAAGAGGGCCTGATCGACGGAGATGGGATTCGCCACGGTGACATGGTCCGCGGGGGCAAGGCCGAAGCGCCGCGCGTCCTCTTCGCTGAGGAAGCTGTAGTTGTAGACCTCGTGATAGCCCTGGGCGGAGGCGGTCTGGCGCGCGGCGCGGTGGAAGCGCCGGCGCGGGTTATCGGGCGGCGGTTCGGTGGGGACCACGGGAGCGGTGGGTGTAATGGTGGCGTAGCCGACCATGCGCCCGATCTCTTCCACCAGGTCGTCCTTGATGGAAATGTCCTTGGTGGCGCGCCAGGTTGGGACGGATACCGAAAAGACGCCGGGGCCGGTTTCCGTCACGCCGAACATCAGAGACTCGAGGATGGAGCGAACCTCGGCGCTCCCGATGGGCCTTCCGAGCTTGCGGATGAGCCAGTCCATGGGAAGCGTGATCGGAGCGGGAGTGCGCGCGGGAGCGGCGAGATCAGCCAATCCACCCACCAGACGGATTCCGGGGGAGACGAGTTCGAGCAGTTCCACGGCCCGAGCCAGGCCGCGTACGGTGTTCACCGGGTCCTGCGATTTCTCGAAGCGCATGGAGGCATCGGTTCGCAGCTTGAGACGCGAGGACGCGCGGCGGATGTTCGCCGCGTGAAAATTCGCGCTCTCGAGGACCAGCCGGGCGGTGGAATCGCCGATGGCGCTGTCGAGGCCGCCGATGACACCGGCAATCGCAATGGGGCCGTTCGCATCGGCGATGACGAGAGCGGCGGGCGAGAGATGGTACGTCTCATCGTTCAAGGCGGTGATACGCTCGCCTTCGCGGGCATTGCGGACAAAGATGGTATCGCCCGCAAGCTTATCCGCGTCGAAGGCGTGCATCGGTTGCGCGAGTTCGGCCATGACGTAATTCGTCACGTCGACAATGTTGTTGATGGGGTTGAGGCCGACAGCTTCCAGGCGGTATTGCAGCCACAAGGGAGATGGCTGCACGGTGACGTTCTCAAAGACCAGCGCGCTATAACGGGGACAGAGCTGAAGATCTTCAATGCTGACCTGCACGGCAGCCGGTTCGCGGGGGATGCGGCCGAGGTTCGCGGGCTCGATCAGGCGCTTTCCGGTGATGGCGGCGACTTCGCGCGCCATTCCGTGATGCCCCCAAAGATCCGGCCGGTGGGTAAGAGACTTGTTGTCCACCTCGATGACGTGGTCCGGGAGGATGCGCGGCAGCGGAGCGCCGGGCTCCGCGTCGAATTCAAGGATGCCTTCGTGATCGCGGTTGATGCCGAGTTCGGCGCCGCCGGCGAGCATTCCATCGCTCTCGACGCCGGCCACCACGCGCCGGCCGGTCTCGCGGCCTTCGAGGGAGACACCGGGCGGCACATAGGCGGTGATGATGCCCGGGCGGCAGTTGGGAGCGCCGCAAACGACCGTGCGCCGGCCGAGCGCTCCGGCGTCAACCACGGCTTTGCGATTGTGGCTGCCGGGTACCGGCTCTGCTTCGAGAACCCGCGCCGCCACTACCTGGGCGAAGTGCGCGCCGGCGGCCTCCACTCCTTCGCATTCGGCTGTCTTGATGGTGATGAGGCGCATCAGATCAGCGGGTGAGGCTTCGAGGCCGTCCACCAGTTCTTGGATCCAGTTATAGGAAAACTTCAAGGCGGTTCATCCTCACTCAGAATTGACGCAGGAAGCGCAGGTCGCCGTCTTGCAGATGGCGGATATCGTCGATGCCGTAGCGCATCATCACGAGGCGGGTCAGACCCAGACCGAAGGCGAAGCCTCCCCACTCTTCGGGATCGATACCGCCCTGCCGGAGCACATTGGGATGCACCAGACCGCAGGGGAGCAGTTCCACCCAGCCGCTCTGCTTGCATACGGCGCATCCCGGGCCGCCGCAGATGAGGCATTGGATGTCGAGTTCGAAGCCCGGCTCGACGAAGGGGAAGTATCCCGGCCGCAGCCGGACGGTGACCTCGCGCCCGAAGATATGGCTGAGCAGCGTCTTCATGAAGTACAGCATGTGGGCGATGGAGACGTTGCGGTCCACCATCATCCCCTCGAGTTGATAAAAGGTGTGTTCGTGGCTGGCGTCCACTTCTTCGTTGCGGAACACGCGGCCGGGGGCGATCATACGCAGGGGTGGCCCGAGTTTCGCCATGCCTCTCACCTGCACGGGCGAGGTATGAGTGCGCAGGCATAGCCCGTCGCCGAGCCAGAACGTATCCTGCATGTCGCGCGCGGGATGATCGGGCGGAATGTTCAGGGCATCGAAATTGTTGTACTCGGATTCGACTTCCGGCCCATCGAGGACGGCAACGCCCATCGAGGTGAACAGGTCTTCGAGTTCCTGCTGGATCTGCGTGAGCGGATGCAGCGTGCCGGGACGCGGGCCGGGAGCGGGGAGAGTCACGTCGATCCATTCAGCGTCCAGGCGCGCCCGCAAGGCTTCGCCGGCGAAGCGTTTCTGGCGCTCTTCGAGCGCCGCTTCGAGATCGTTCTTGGCTGTGTTGAGCAGTTTTCCGATTCGTGCGCGATCTTCCGCCGCGAGCTTGCCCATGCCTTTGCTGATCTCCGCAAGGGCGCCCTTGCGGCCGAGCACTTCCACCCTCACGGCTTCGAGTTGCTCGGGGCCCGGCGCGGCCAGGATTCTCTCTCGCGCGGAGGCAGCCAGATTCTGTAGTTGTGATTCCAGCATGTCGGGAAAAACTTCTATTTTAGCAGCCGTAGCCAAGGTGTGGCATAATAGGAAATTAACCCACCCTACCGGCGCGGTAGCCAAGTGGTAAGGCAGAGGTCTGCAAAACCTTTACTCGCGGGTTCGATTCCCGCCCGCGCCTCCAATAGATTTTTTCTGGGCGCTTCACTGGGGACCCGCCCAACCCGAATCCCGCGAAACATCAGTCGCCCGCTTTCCTTTTTCCGGGACAACTGGCCGGGATCGATGGCAACACCGGTTACTCTCACCGCCGGGGGAAGATCACTACCTGGAAATCCGTAACCACATATCGCGATGTTCCCGGAGGCGCCAAAGTCCAACTGGCGTTGGGGCGCGGGTCCAAGGGTTTCTTTCCGCGGGAGTGGACTTCGCGACGCAGCGGTAAAGATTCACCGATGCGCGGCTGCCGCCCTTTGGTACGCCTAAAATTCATAACGCAGCGCAACCTGCATCTGACGGGGCGTGTTCGCCTGGGAGGTGTACTTTCCCCATGTCGCGGCGCTGACACGTTCGAGATCGGGGTTGGTGAACCGCACCTGGTTCAGCAGATTGAAAATCTCCCAGCGGAACTGAATCGAGTGGCGGTCGTTGTAGGGCGGCACGAATCGTTTCGACAGCCCGGTATCGAAATTCGACAGCCCGTCAATCCGGATGGTGTTGCGGCTGCCGCTTTGGCCGGGCAGCGTGAACTGCCATTCGGCAAGCGTGGCCGCGGGATCCGGCCAGAGGTTCGGCCCGCCGGTGGCGGCATTCTTCGTCTTGGTGGATGGCGTCACTGCTCCCACGGGCGTGCCGAAACTGGTGACGTTCCAGTTCGTCGCCCAATAGGCGCCGTTGCCCGCGCTCCAGGGGAGTTCCGTCGATTGCGTCCAGATACCGGAGAACTGCCACCCTCCCAGGGCTGCCTTCGCCCAACGGTGACGCGCGCCCGCGCCGATGGGAATCTGGTATACCCACCACATGTTCCACACGTGCCGCTGGTCGTAATCGGAAACCGCGCGGCGTTCGGAAGGGTTCCAGGCGTTGATGAGAAAGCCTGCAAACGCGCCGCTGTTTTCTGTTTCGGAAGCCAGATCCTGCGACTTCGAATAGGTATAGTTGAAATCGAGCGTCAGTCCATTCGAAAACCGCTTCCGCAGCGTCCATTGCATGGAATGGTAGTTGCCCCCGGCAATCGAACTCCAGGCGGAGAGCGAGGAAAACTGCGGGTTCATCATCATGTTCGGGCCAAGCACGCCGCAATCCGGATCGCAGTATTCATCCAGATCCCCCAGCGCGGAAATGAAGTCGTTCGGATAGAGCCTCGCCACGCTGTAGACCACTTGCGAGGCGGTTCGCGATGCGGTCTTCAGATTGCCGAACATGTTTTCCCAGAAAGGAATCCGGGGCACTTGCGTGACCGGCGTCCGCTGATTGATCAGTTGGGCCGTCTGGGATGCCGCCTGGAAATACGTCTGGCCGCTTGCCGGGTCGGTGAGGTTGGTGGGCATTGCGAGGTCGCGGTTGATTAAGGACCGGCGCGACAGGCGCCCGGCGTAGCTGCCCTGGACGAACCAGCCGCGCGCGAATTCCCGCCCAATCGAGAAATTGAGATTCATGGTGTAAGGGCTTTTCAACTGATCGTCAATGGAATTCGTGATGGCGAAGCCTTCGTCGGCGGTGTCGGGAAATTGCGCGGGGAAGCCTCCGGGTGGCGCCGGGCGCAGCAGCGCGGAAGGAATATCGAAGATCCCGGTGAAACGAGGCGCGGTGGAGGCCGTAAGACGGCCTGCGGGATTCGTCAGCGTGGTGGCAAAGCCGAAAGCGCTCAAGTCATAGCTCCGGGCCAAAGGCTGGCCAATCAGGTCATAGAACATGCCGAATCCCGTCCGGATGGCGGTGCGTCCTGACCCGCCGAAGAGCAGTTTGCGCCAGCCGTAGTCGCCGGTGGGAGACCACGCAAGCGAGAGCCTCGGCGCGAAATCGCGCTTGTGAAACGGATAGAGCGGGCGAGCCTTGGGATCATTGGCGCGGATGAAAACGATGCGCCCTGCTTCCTCCTGGCTGCGGCCCTCGTCCGCCAGGCGCCCGCGCGTATTGAACCAGTCCCCGAGAGGAATGTTCGTTGAAACCTGGACCCCGTTGGCCTCGTGCACGGGCGGCATCAGCGACCACCGCAGGCCGAGAGTAAGGGTCACGTTGGGACGCAGCCGCCAGGAATCCTGGGCGTACATCTCGTACTCTTCGTTGCGGAAATCGCGCGCGATGGGCGCGCCCACGGGGAGCACGTTGCCGTCAATCGTATAGTTGTAGCTGGCATCCACTTCCGAAACAATCCCGAGCAGAGCCATCATGGCGTCACCGAACGCCGCGCGGCCGGCGGTGTTGATATCGGCGGGGGTGATATCGGAACCCGTGCCGCGGAGCCAATTGACGTTGGTCGATGCCGAGTGGAACGACTTCACCCCATTCAGCGACTGGTTCGAGACCAGCCGCGCCACCGCTCCGAACTGCGCGAGATGCCTGCCCCTGGTGTAGCTGAAGTCCCCGCTGAACTGATGGAGCGGCATCTTGCGCGTGATTCCCGTCGTCAGCGGGTACAGATCGGACAGGTCCGTGAACGAGACTGCCGAAGCGGTCTGGCTGCCCGTCCGCTCGCGAGAATAGCGCGTCAGTCCGTAACGAAAATTACTGACCAGATTCGGAGTAAGGATGGCGTTATAGCCGATGGCCAGCCCCTTGGCATTGGCGAGAAAGACGCTCGCCGGGGCCTGCCCGGGAAATTGCGGGGCGGCCGTCGACCGGTCATTCTGCACCTGGCCGCGAAAGAAGAAATTGTGGTTGGCCGCAAGCTGGTAGTCGAAGCGGGCGATGTAGGTGTTGTAGAGCAATTCGAGCGGCGCCGTGAAGCGGTAGCCGAGGAAGTTCACGCCGTCGCCCGGCGTGGATGCATTCGGCAGAGGGTACTGTTGGAACACCCGCAACACCGCCGGGGCGGCGCCGGCGCCGCGCGGATCAAGCGCGCGCGCCTGGGAAGGGGCCAAATGGACGAACTGCCCCGCGCGGTTGCGGTAGGTGATGCCGCCCTGGCGCAACTCCTCGGAGGGCACGATGCGCTCCGCGTTCTCCTCGCTGCGGTCATTGCGCTGCTCCCAATTCATAAAATAGAAGAGCTTGTTTTTCCGGACTGGTCCGCCGAGCGAAACGCCGGGAATGTTGATGAGCAGCTTCGGCCTCGCGACGCCGGAGCTGTTGTTGAAAAATCCGTTGGCCGCCGTGGCGGTGTTGCGGTGATACCAATAGACGGAGCCGTGGGTGTCGTTCGTCCCGGACTTGGTCACCAGGGAAACCTGCGCCCCCGAACCGCGCCCCTGGTCGGCATTGGCGTTGGTGGTTGTCGTGCGAAACTCCTCGACGGAATCGAGGGTAACCCGCAGGACACTGGTGAACGCGGTCCGCTCCTGCTGCTCGTTCACGTCGATGCCGTCAAGCGTCACATTGGCCTGGTCGCTCTTCCCGCCGTTCACATTGCCCGACTCAGTCACGCCCGGCTGGAGCGCCAGCAGCCCGGCCACGTTCCGCGCATAAGAGGGAAGTTGCAGGATCGGCATCGATCCGATGGCGTTACCAAGGGAGGCGTCCACCGTATTCACCTGTCCCGCTTCGGCCGTCACGGTGAGTGAGTTCGTTACATCGCCGAGCTTCTCGAACCGCAGGTCCACGCGGGCGGGTGTGTTTACCAGCACCTCGACGCCGGCGGCCGTAACGTTGCCGAATCCCTGGGCCGAAGCGGTGACGCGGTAACGGTCAGGAAGGATTTGTGGAAACGTGTAGCGGCCGTCGGACGCCGTCACCGTCTCACGCACGCGCAGGTTGCGGGACTGGCTGTCGAGACGGACGACGGCGCCGGGGACCGCGGCTCCCGTGGGATCGGTAACGAGACCGGAGAGTTGGGAAAGCTGCTGTGCCGGGAGCAGCCAGGCTAACAGAACGGGAACGGAAACCAGACGGAAGACACGCAAGCGAAACCTCACTTTTCTAAATTTAACCCGGCTGGAAAGGCGGCGGCGCTCAGCCCAATACATTAATGTGAGGCGCTGTTGATACGGACTCGACCTGATACGCGAAGGCGCGCGGCGAACGCGGAAGCATAGAGGCCGCCGAATTGCGTGCGAAATCACGGTCCGTGAGATGATAAGGAAAGTGCGCCTCGAGCGGTGCATTTCGGACATGAAACGCGGAATTTGCGCTACGTGTGTTCTCTTGCCCGTCTGCCTCTTTCCGCCCTCCCCGTTGTTTGCGCGAGCGTTCGGCACGGCGGAGTCCGGCATGGGAGTGCTGCAAGCCGAAGCGTCAATGCTGCTGCCGGGAGGCTGCGCGGACAATGCGCCGCCGCTGGTTACGGCGCCGTCCCGCGGTGGAAATTGCACCGTGCACCGCCTCGCCGCAAATGCGGGCAAGGTGTTGCCGGCTCCTCCTGCCGTCTGGCGCCGTCCGTACGCGCGGAAGAAAAACATCCGCGTGTCCCATGCCGTGCCCCTGCGTGTGGCGAGGTATGAGGTATTCTTCTGGAAACGGCCGCCGCCCGCCGCTTCGCTGACATGATCCACCAGCGAATATCCAGTTTCATTTCGAATTTCCCTGGAGATCGGGCCATGACAATACGTGCGTTTTTTCCACTCGCGGCATTCTCCCTTGGCCTCCTGGCGGCGGACAGGCCGGGCGCCACCCTCGATCGGGTTTCTTCCAATGCCGGCGGGCAGGCGAACCCCGTGCGAGCGTTCGAAGAGCGCCGCGATCACCTTTACAAGACGTTTCTTGCTCCCTGCTGCTGGCGCGAGGCGGTCTATACGCATCGCTCCTCGGAGAGCATGATGATGCGCAAGGAGATCGACTCCCTGCTTCGAGAGGGGCGGCCCGATGCGGAGATTGCCGCCTATTACGTGGGCAAGTACGGGGAACGCATTCTCCGGGAGCCGCCGGGGGTGAAGGGGAGATTCCTGTACCTGCTCCCCCTGTTCGCGCTCCTGGTTGGGCTTGCGGCCGTGCTTGCGGCCCTGAAGATGATGTCCGGCCGGTCCCGGCGGCCGGTCCCGGCAATAACCCCAAACATCCCGGATTCGGACTGGGATTGGTAGGGAGATTTCTGATGACTCGCGGACGAGTGATCCGGGGAAGCAGTCGCCGCCGGAGCGCGGACGGCGCCGGTCTTCACTCTCCCCAAACTCACGCATACCCTTGACGCGCTCGAACCCTACGCCGGCGCGCGCACAATGGAGATTCACCATGACGAGCAGATGGGAGAGTGAATGAAACGCGGTTCGTTTGTCCTGTCGCTCCTCGCAGTCTCCCGCGGAAAGAATGAGGAGCCTGCCGGGCCGCTGAAGGAGTACCGTCTCACGGGCGTAGTAGTGAGCTACGACGCCGATCGGAAAGCGGCCCCTATCCGTCACGAGAAGATCGAAGGTCTGATGGAGGCGATGACCATGGAGTTCCCGGTGCGCGACGAGGGCGCGGCGTCGAAACCGATCCCCGGACAGCGCATCACGGCGCCTCTGTTTCAGCGCGAATCGGATTATAAATATTGGATCTCGGGCATCGAAACCGCGGCGGGCGGGTGAGCCCCGGAAGTCGAGGTTGCCCCCTTTGGTTTCAGTGGCCTAGAATCAGACTAAGGGCAATCCTGTAATTTGCCCGTAGGAGAGACGACACCACATGAGGCCTGGAGGGCTGCATGACAGGTCTTCCCTGCCGTCAAGAACGGCGGAGATCCTGCATTCAATTGTCTACGAGTACATCGAGACCGGAGAACCGGTGGCGTCGCGCACCATCTCCCGCCGGGGTTCGAAGCTGAGTCCTGCCTCCATTCGTAACATCATGGCCGATCTGAGCGATGAAGGGTACTTGTCCCAGCCCCACACTTCGGCCGGACGCGTGCCCACGGCGAAGGCATTCCGGGAGTATGCGCGCGCGGTTCAACTGTCTCGCGGTCTTTCGATCGAGGCCAGCCGGTTGCGGCGGGAGATCCACGATCAGGACTCCGTGGAGGCGCAGGTGGAAAGGTCCTCGCACGTGCTGACGCAGATATCGCGCAGCATGGGAATCGCGGCGGCGATTCCCACGGACAACCAGATTCTCCACCAGGTGGAACTGATCGCCCTCTCCGAGCAGCGGGTCTTGATGGTGGTGGTCACCCGCGACCGGATTGTCCGCGACAAGATCATCTATCTCGATCGTTCGCTTCCCCAGGAAGAACTCAGCTCTATCCGGAACTATATTAACGTCAACTTCCAGGGCTGGACGCTGGTCGCCATCCAGAAGGAACTCTCCGAGCGCCTGGAGGAAGAGCGCGCCGTTTACGATGAGATTCTCCAGCGGCTGAATCTGCTGGTGCGGAAGGGATTACTCGACATCGGACTCACTCCGACGCTGCACACGGAGGGCGCCTCGAACCTGGTGGGTGTCGACCTGCACCTCACTCGCGAAAAGCTGCGGGAACTGTTCCGCACGCTCGAGGAGAAAAAACGGATCCTTGAACTGCTCGAGCGATTCCTCGAGGCGAGCGGCGAGGTGGGCGTTCATGTGGGACTCGGCGAGGCGCATTCCAGCATGGACGAACTTACCCTCATCGGGGTGACCATCCTCCTCCCGGGCGGCATGGCCGCCAAGGTGGCGGTGTTGGGGCCGATGCGCATGAATTACGAGCGCGTCATGTCCGCTGTCTACCACGTGGGCCAAGCCCTGCAATCGGCGGAAATCTGACTCGAGGCCCTCCCCCGGCATTCGGGTGAAATTGGAGAACTTTGATAGGCTGGAGTTATGCAAGAAGAGGTAAAAAAACCTTCCGGAGAAGGAAGTGTGGGTGTCGAAGAGCAAGCCGTGGATCCGGCTCCTCGGAGCGGCGCCGTGGAGATGGCTGATCCCGCCGGCCAGTTGGCCGCCGTGACCGCCGACCGGGACCGGTTGCAACTGGAAAACGCGGATGTGCAGGACCGCCTGTTACGGCGGCAAGCCGAATTTGAAAACTTCCGCAAGCGCGTGGAGCGGGAAAAAGTGGAATTGCTCGAATATGCCGGCATGGAAGCCGCGCGCGCGATTCTACCTATTGTGGACGATTTTGAGCGCGCGCTGAAAGCCGAGAGCGCCGACAGGGATTACGCGCGGGGCATGGAGATGATCCACCAGCGTCTGCTGGAGGCGCTGACGAAACTCGGCCTCGAGTCCATTGAATGCGAAGGGCGGAAGTTCGATCCGAACCTGCACCACGCCGTCACCAGAGAGTCTTTGGAAAGCGTGGAAGAAGACACCGTTCTCGAGGTATACCAAAAGGGATACAACTTCAAAGGGCGGCTCCTGCGGCCGGCCATGGTAAAAGTCTCGGTGCGTTCGTAACCCCGCGGGGGTGAGAGGGGAAACGATGGCCGATTCCAAGCAAGATTACTACGAGGTGCTCGGCGTACCGAAGGATGCTGATGATCAGGCGCTGAAGAGCGCCTATCGCAAACTGGCGATGAAGTATCATCCGGACCGCAATCCGGGCGATCATGCGGCCGAGGAAAAGTTCAAGGGAGCGGCGGAAGCCTACGGAGTGCTCAGCGACCCGCAGAAGCGCGCCGCCTACGACCGCTACGGCCATCAGGGGGTGCAAGGCGCGGCCGCGCAGGGATTCGACGCCGGCGCGTTCACCGATTTCAGCGATATCCTCGGCGATTTCTTCGGCTTCGGCGAGATGTTCGGCGGCGGCCAGCGGCGCAACCGCGTCCAACGGGGCGAGGACGTTCGCTTCGACCTTGAGATCACGCTCGAGGACGTGATGCAGGGCAAGCCGGCCGACCTCATGGCGCCGCGCCTCGACCCTTGTTCCCGCTGCAACACAACCGGAGCGGAACCGGGCGGCATGTCTTCCTGCCCAACCTGCCACGGGCGCGGGGAAATGATCTACCAGCAGGGTTTCCTCTCCATCCGCCGGACCTGCACCCAGTGTGGAGGCCGGGGCCAGATCGTGAAGCGCGTCTGTACCCAGTGCAAAGGGGAAGGCTACAAGCGTACGGATCGCAAGCTGAAGGTAAACATTCCCCCCGGCGTCGACAATAACACCCGTTTGCGTCTGGCGCAGGAAGGACAGCCCGGCGTCAACGGCGGACCTCCCGGAGATCTCTACGTGGTCCTGAAGGTGAAGGATCACCCCGTCTTCGAGCGCCATGAGGATCAGTTGCATTGCACGATCCCGGTGAATATCGCGCAGGCGGCGCTCGGCGCCGACGTCGATCTGCTCACCTTCGACGGCTTGCAGACGGTGAGGATTCCCGAAGGTGTCCAGAACGGCCATCAGGTTCGCCTTAAGGGGCACGGCGTTCCGCGCTTGAACTCCCACGGCCGCGGGGACCTCTTTGTCCACGTGGAGGTTCGCACGCCGGAGAAACTGACGCGCGAACAACGCAAATTGCTTGAGCAGTTGCGAGACCTGCTGCCGATGGAGAACGAGCCCAAGGAGAAGGGGCTCTTCGAGAAGGTAAAAGACTACTTCATGTAGGCCCGTTTACATGGCGCCGCCCGCCGCCCGCTGGTAGAACCCTCCCAGGTCGGCTTTCAACTGCTTCAAGGCGTCCACATTGAGATAGATCATGTGACCCGACTCATAATAGCCGAACTCGATGTTGCCTCGTAGCTTCGGTTCCAATTGCATGTACGCCAAGTCGTATTCGTCTTGTCGAGCAGGGAGTACTCGTTGGGCACAATGCGGTAGGGGGGCGGCCCCGGTCGCCTCCGGACTCGCCGTCAGCACGCGCGCCGGACCCACCGAGGCCATGTGCAGCCACAGGCTTGCCGAACCCGGCCCGCCGTTATAGAGGAACGTCACCGGGCGCGTCCGCATGTCGCTCACGCCGTTCAGCGTATAGGCCACGTAGAACATGCTCCCGTTCGGCTTCTCATCGTCCCCGTTGATGAGCAGTGTGCCCGCCGCCGCCGTGTAGGGAATGGTTTTGCCGTCCAGTCGCAGCGTGTGGCTCGTGTCGGATTTCGTCTCGGAGGGGATGGGCGCCGCGGTCTTCTCCGCGTCCGGAGCGGGCGTCCTCCGCGCCAGGGAGGGGAGGGCCGCGACAAACAGGAGTATCGCGGCAAGGTTCGTTCGGTACAAGCAGTACTCCTTTTGCGCCTATTCTGGCATAAGGTTGCCTGGAACGGCGCCGCGGGGCCTGTGCTTTCTCTGCGCGGGGCGGCGCTAGGCGGGCTTCTTCTCCAGTTTCTTCGGCGGAACCCGCTTTGTCACCACCTTCCAATCCTCCGCCAGGACGCCGGTATGCTTCTCCATCGCCTTCTGCCACGGCAGGGCATGCCAGACTTGGCGCGTGTGCACGGGCCCGATCAGGTTGTCCGCCATGTGCGCCCCGTGTCCTTTATACGTCAGCGCGCCCGTGCCGATGATCGCCGTCTGCATGCGGAAATAGCGGTTCAGGTTGGTGAATTCCCGCCCTTCGTGGGGCATCGAGAACAAGTGGGCCACGTCGTCGATCAGCATGAGCCGGGCTTCGGAATCCGGATCGCTGCCTCGTCCCACATCGGCCAGCCACCCCGTGAATCCCGGTCCGCCGGTAAACATCCGGTTGACGCGGTAATCCGCCACGCGAATGACGTTGAAAATCACATGCGCGCCGCCGGGATGCGGGACCATTTCAATATCCAGGTGGCAGCGGATATTGGGGCGTATGTAGGCTTCGTCGAGCTTGTCGTAATCATCTGGCGTGATCAGCCAGTATTTCCAGGCCCAGAAATCCTCGATTACGCTCTTGTACTCACGCTGCCAGGCCTCCCACAACATGCGATCCCACGCCCCGGCGCCGAAGCGGTCATCTTCCTCCTGGTAGTAGCCCGTGCACGGCCCGTTCTTCATCTCGACCGCGCGCATGTGCACCTTGATGCGTAGCGTGGCGCACAGGTTGCCGCCGTCGTTACGATCCTTCGCCCAAAGACTCGAATCATAGTGCTCGGAGTCAATGAACTGCCGAACCACGCGCTGGCTGTCGAATTCCGGCATAGGCCTCCCCAATCAATAATGCGCAAAACCGGACGCCGAGTCCATCACCCGGGCGGCATCTGTCAAAATGGGCAAAAGGAAAGCCCAATGCGACTTGTCTTCATTCCCTCATTCTTCGCCCTGTGTTCCCTGCTGGCGGCGGGTCCAGGATTCAATGGCCGGTGGGACATCACCGTGAAAGGCGAGCCGCGCGGCCGTGCCTGGTGGCTCGGCATCGAGGGAGCCGGCACACCCCACCCCAAAGGAACATTCATCAGCGCCTTCGGCGGCGCGTTAAATCCCATCGAGGAGATTTCCGTTCAGGGCGGCCAGCTCACCTTCGGCTTCCGTCATGATGGCCGCCACCTGGTCTACAAGGCAACGCTGGCGGGTGACCGCATCGAAGGCGTCTTCGAGGAGGACGGAAAGCAAAAATTCGCCTTCACTGGCGTTCGCGCCCCCGTCATCCCGGATAAAGAGGACGGCACGTGGAAGAAAGGCGCTCCCGTCAGCCTGTTCAATGGCAGGGACATGAGTGGATGGAAGCCCCTGATCCCGAATCTCCCCCTCGGCTGGAAGGTGGAGAACGGCGTCCTCACCAACACCCCGAAGGCGAATAACCTCATCACCGGCAGCAAGTTCTGGAACTTCGAACTCGACGCCGAATTCCGCGTCGGGCCTCACAGCAACAGCGGCATCGGCCTGCGCGGCCGTTATGAGGTGCAGATTCTCGAAGACTACGGCCGTCCGCCGGATGTGCATTCCAACGGCGCCCTGTACAGCCGCATCATCCCCGGCGTCAACGCAAGCAAGCCGGCCGGTGAGTGGCAGACTTACCATATCCGCCTGGTGGGACGAACCGTCACGGTCATCCTGAACGGCAGGAAGATTATCGACAGGGGCCAAATCGACGGCCTCACCGCCATCGCCGTCGACCCCAACGAGGGTGAACCGGGGCCGTTGATCCTTCAGGGTGACCACGGAAGCGTCGAATTCCGCAAGCTCGTGCTCACGCCCCTGACGCATTGAGGGCTCACCGGATGCATCGCCGCAAGTTCGTCTCCACGGCCGCCGCCGCCCTCTCCACCTCTGTCCAAGCCCAGGAAAGGAAATCCCCCGTGCGCTTCGGCATCGATCTGTTCAGCATCCGTTCTCAGAACTGGACCCCTTTTGAGTACTTGGATTATTGCGCCAGGTGGAAGGCGAAGGTAGTCCACTTCTCAGAAATCCGTTTTATCGGCGGGTTGGAGCCGGCTCACCTAAAGCAAGTGCGCGCGCATGCCGAAAGACTAGGGATTGAGATCGAATTGGGAATGCGCTCGATTTGTCCCTCCTCGAAGGCGTTCGACCCTGCCCAGGGCACGGCGCCCGAGCAACTGCTGCGCATGTTGGAAGCCGCGGGACATGCCGGCTCACCCATCGTTCGCTGCTTCCTCGGAACCATGGCGGATCGCGCCGGGGGCTCCACCGGCATCGACGGCCACATCGAGAACACCGTGAAGGTGCTCCGTCCACTGCGCTCCCGGTTTCAGGACGCCAACATCAAGATCGCCATCGAAAACCACGCCGGGGACATGCAGGCACGGGAGCTGAAAACGCTGATCGAGGAAGCCGGCAGGGATTTCACCGGCGCCTGCCTCGATTCGGGCAACCCGGTGTGGGCCATCGAAGACCCGCACCTGACGCTGGAAACCCTGGCGCCCTACGTTCTCACCAGCCACGTCCGCGACAGCAGCCTATGGATGACCCCGGAAGGAATCGCCGTCCGCTGGACGCGCATGGGCGAGGGAAACGTGAACATCTCGGGCTGGGTGCGCAAATATGCCGAACTTTGCCCGGGCCGCGCCATGTCTCTCGAGATCATCGTCACCGGACCGCGCACCCACGCCATCTACGATCCTACATTCTGGGACGGCTACCGCAAGACGCCCGCCTGGGAGTTCAGCCGGTTCCTCGCGATCGCGGAGAAAGGAAAACCCTCCTCCTACACGCCCCCACCCAAGGAGGATGCCGTGCGGCGCGAGCGCGAGGACCTCGAAGCGAGCGCCCGCTGGGTGCAAGACTTCTTCCACTTATGAGCCTGAAGGACAGGGTGGCGCTGGTCACCGGCGGCAGCCGCGGCATCGGACGTGCAATCGCCGAGGCCTTCGCCCGCGCGGGCGCCACCGTCGTCATTTGCGGGCGCAAGCTCTACTCCCTCGAACAGGTGGCGCTCGACAACGAAATGATGCCCGGCTCCATCGTCCCCATCCAGTGCAACGTCACACGGCCGGAAGAGATGGAGTGCATGGTGGAGACCATCCTTCAGGAACAGGGCCGCATCGACATTCTGGTCAACAACGCCGCTCTCAATGTCTTCTCCGGCTCCGCTCTGGACCTCGGCGAAGGGGAGTTCGATCGAACGGTGGAAATGAACATCAAGAGCGTGTTCCGCATGACCCGGCTGGTGGCCCCCTCCATGTGCGATCACCGCGCCGGCGCCATCATCAACATCGCCGCCACCGCCGGAGTCCGTCCCGAGCCCTGCAACCTTCTCTACTCCATGACGAACGCCGCCGTCCTCATGATGACGCGCTCCTACGCCCTCGAACTCGCTCCTCATGGCGTGCGCGTCAACGCCATCGCGCCGGGCCTCATTCAAACTGAAATGAGCAGTCATGTCTGGAAGGACGAGCACCGCCTGCGGGAGCACCTCGCCCGCCAGCCCGTGCGGCACGTCGGGCAACCCGAGGAGGTAGCGGAAATCGCCCTCATGCTGGCGGGCGAGCGCGCCTCGTTCGTCACGGGGCAGACCTTCGCCGTGGACGGGGGACTCATGCTCACGTAATCCGGGCGCGAGTCGCCCGCGCCCGGATGCTACACTTGACCGCGATGTCCCAGGGAAACCTCGAAACCGAGATCAAGCTCCCCGTTGCCGGCCTCGAAGAGGTGAAACGGCGAATCGATGCGCTCGCCTTTCGCCTCAAAACTCCGCGCGCCTTCGAATCGAACGTGCTGCACGATACTAGTGATGGCGCGCTGCGCGGCCGCGGCTGCCTGCTGCGCCTGCGCGAAACCGGCGGGAACGCGATTCTGACCTTCAAGGGACCAGGACAGGCGGGGAAACACAAAGTCCGGGAGGAACTCGAAGTGAGCCTGGGTGAGGCGCGGGCCGCCTCCCTGATTCTTCAGCGGCTGGGCTATCATCCGGTCTTCCGTTACGAGAAATACCGCACGGAATACACGGACGAAGCCGGCATTCTGACTCTGGATGAGACTCCCATCGGATGCTATTTGGAGTTGGAAGGGCGCCCGGAGTGGATCGATGAGGCGGCGAAGAAACTTGGGTATGGGGAGGGGGAGTACATCACGAAGAGCTACGGGGGGCTCTACCTATCCCATTGCCGGGAAAGGCATATCCCCCCCACAAACATGGTCTTCAGTAATTATCCCGAGGACCCCGGGATAAAATAACCTTAGTACCTTGAAAATGCTTGCCTTGCGGCGGGTCCCCGGTTATCTTTGGCATGGAGCAGATCTCAAACATATGTTTGTGAGCATCGTCATTCTCGGTTTCTCCTTGCTGCTGTTCCTGTACTGGTTTCGCTATACGTGCGTGCTGATCCTGAGCACGAAGACAGCGAAAGATTACACCAGGCAGGTAGCGGCGGCGAACCAGTTGGAGTTCCCCGCCATTCGTGCGCACCTGAAGCACGCGGTCGCCGAGGGCGGAATGGATTCGCTACAGCGGTCCCTGGAGAAAGACTATCAGTTGCTGACGGGCCTGTTACGGCACGCCGCGCAATTTCAGGTGGGTGGCCTGAGCTTGGAACAGCGGATGCTGATGGTGGATTATCAGGCGATGAAGGTATGGTTTGCCTTGGCGCGCCGGTTCTCCAAAGCAGTCTACGCCCAGCAGGCGTTGGAGGAAATGGCGGACATCGTTTCGCATTTCGCCAACGCGATGGGCGAACGGGCAGCCGCCGGCCATCGCGCCTAGTCTCCACAAGACAGAGCCCCCGCGGCCCGCGGGTAGGACTGTCTTGTGGCTTTCCTTTTGCTACCTCCGAAATATCGCAGGTCCAAACAAAGTACCCCTGGGTTCCACCATTCTGCCCGTCCAACCCATACCTCATTGCCGCTACAGTCCGGCTTGACCGCCGCCACAGCTCCCCCGCGCCCTTACCACCAGCGCTTCATCCCTTGCCGGAACCGTCCGGAATTTGCCCGGAGCCTTCCTGTACGGCTTCTGCCGGATCGATGCCGTGACGGCGGCTCATCACCGCCTCAACTCGGAGGAAGCGGAATTGCACCCCTGAATAGCGTGGGAACTGGCCTCAACCCGTCGACGAGGCTGAAATAATACATGCGGATGGCCTCGCGGTTGCCGGTTTCCGCATACACCCTCAGCATCGACTTGATCCTGTGGCTACTTTCAAATTTGAAATTGGCGAGCGATGTTTTAAGCTCATTGTGGAAATCTTCCAATTCGAAATCGCCAGGGAACTCATCCTCCCTGATCTTCGCCAAAAGAGCTTTCAATACAACTCGTTCGTTTCTTTGCAGGGTAACTTCCATGGAGATGTTACCCAGGACTATTGCCGCGGCATCTCTCCGGAGAGGGGTCAACTCCCGTTCGTATTGCTTGGATTGGCGTTTGAGCTTCAGAACCAGATCCCGGTAAGTGTTGAGGATCAGGTCATTTCCGGCTTCGTTTGCATCCTTCCATAACCCCCGAAGATCGCCCCGGATTTTTCGCGCCCGGCTGACAGTCAAATTGCTTTCTCCCGTCATCCCGTCGCATAGGGCCGTGATGGACGGAATGACCGCACCGGTTCGGTAGTCATGGTCGAGTTGAAAGATCCAGGAGTCGACCATGCCCCCCATGATCTCGCGCATGATCCACGGGACGAAAACCTCCACAACAAAGCGTCTCGCGTTTTCTCTCTCCGCCGCCTCAAGAATGAAGTTTCGAGGCCCTCTTTCCTCGCCGGCGGCCCAGTACGTCAGCATGTCCTGCAATGTCATTCTCTTTCTCCTCGTCTGCCGGGTCTTGCGGCTCTATATGCGTGCCCGGAGGGAAAAATTAGCGCGCTGTGAGAAAAAAGATCTTGTACCATGGACTAACCGCTATGGAGATCACGGCTCTGTTGCAACGGGTGCAAGGCGGAGATCAGCAAGCCCTGCACGCAGTGATTCCCTTGGTGTACGGCGAATTAAAGAAACTCGCGGCTGGACATCTCAGGCGAGAAGGAAGATTCCGGCCGCTAGACACTACCGCCCTGGTCCACGAAGCTTTCTTGCGTCTTGCTCAGGGGCGGGAAGTTTCCTTCGAAACTCGCGGCCACTTTTTCGGAATTGCTTCCCGGCTGATGCGGCAGGTACTGGTGGATCTGGCCCGGGCAAGGGCGGCCGCCAAACGCACCGCGGGCAGACAAGTGCGGATGCCGGAGATTCCGGATTGGCAAGGCCAGCCGGACAAATCTTTTCTTGTGCTGGATGAGGCGCTGGACCGGCTCGCCCTCACTGATCCTTTAAAGGTGAAGCTGATCGAGATGCGCTATTTCGGGGGTATGACCGCGGAAGAAACGGCGGCGGTATTGGACATATCCGTTCACGTGGTCCGCCGGGAGTTACGCCTGGCCAAGGCGTGGCTGCACAAAGAGGTGGCCGAATGAATACCCGCCTTCAAGAGTTGTTTCATCTGGTCGCGGACCTCCCCGCCGGCGCCCGCCACCGGTATTTTGCCGAGCATCAAATCAGCGAGGAGATGCGGCGGGAAGTCGAGTCGCTGTTGCAGTCCGATGAAGCTGCCGGCGATTTTCTGGAGCAAGTGATTCGTGATGAAGCCTGCCGCTCTTTTCCCCAACCGGACCCGCTCGGCATACGCTGCGGACCGTACCGGCTGCTGAAGGTGATCGGGCGAGGGGGAATGGGGGTTGTGTACCTGGCGGAACGGGCGGACGGGGAAGTGGCGCAGCGCGTCGCCCTGAAGTTGCTGCCGGTGGGAGCCGGGGAGGGCCAGAAAGAACGCTTTCTCCAGGAGCGGCAGATTCTGGCGAACCTCGCGCATCCGAACATCGCCCGGTTTCTCGATGCGGGGCATCTCGAGGATGGCCAGCCTTATCTGGCGATGGAATACGTCGAAGGCGAGAGTATCGATGTGTTTGCATCCCGCCTGGAGTTGCTCCAAAAGATCGAATTGTTTCTGAAAGTCTGCGCGGCGGTCGGCTACCTTCATCACAACCTGATCGTGCATCGCGACGTAAAGCCCGGCAATATCCTGGTCACCGCCGAGGGAGAACCGAAGCTTCTCGACTTCGGCATCGCCAAGCTTCTGGATCTGCGGACGGATACCACGCGCACGAACATGCGCGCCCTCACACCGGACTACGCCAGTCCGGAGCAGGCCGCCGGCGGGAGGTTGACCACTACCTCGGATATCTATTCGCTGGGCGCGGTGCTGTACCGTTTGTTGACCGGCAAGCCGGTCCGGGAGTTCGATAGCCATTCTCCGGCGGCAGTGGCTTCGGTGATCGCCACGGGCGAGGTGACGCGGCCGTCCAAGTGGGCGCCCGAGTTGAAAGGCGACCTCGAGGTCATCCTCTTGAAGGCCCTGCGGAGGGATCCGCGGGAGCGTTATGGGGCGGTGGAGCAGTTCTCCGAAGACTTATCGCGCTATCTCCGAAACGAACCCATTGCGGCTCGTTCGGATTCGGTGTTGTACCGTGGACGAAAGTTCGCCATGCGCCACCGCGCCGGTCTTGCCGCCGCCCTCATCGCCCTGCTCGCCCTGGTGGCAGGTTCAGGAATTGCCTTGTCGCAGGCGCGGCAGTCGGCTCGTGAGCGTGATGTCGCGCTAATGGAGCTGCGCCGCGCGGAGGCGGCGAATGACTTCAGCAGCTACCTGCTCTCGCAAGCGACACCCGAAAACGGGAAACCGATCTCAAATTCCGAGCTTCTGGCGCGAGGCGAAGCGCTCATCGGCAAGCGCTTCGGGAAGGAGCCGGACCTTCGCATTTATTTGCTGCTCAACCTGGCGGACCGGTACTGGGAAAATCAGCAGTTCGCCGCACGGGCGCGAGTCCTGCAACAGGCGTACAACGAATCACGCTCGCTCGCCGACGCCGGCCTGCGTTCGCTGGCGGCCTGCCAGTGGGCCAGTCAGTTGGCCGAGCGTGGGGATTACAAGCAAGCAGTCCGTCTCTTTGACGAGACATTGTCCGTACTGTCGGCGGGACCGGAGTATGCAGTGGCCGAATCCAGTTGCCGGCTCTACGAAAGCGTGGCCGCCGGAATCGGTGAAGATATTCCCCGCGCGATACATGCGGCCGAGCGAGCCCTCCGGCTTGTGGAGCGGCCAACCGGCGTGCCCGGGCGAAAAGGGGATATCCTCGGCGCCCTCGCCGTTGCATACAGCGGAGGACGGCGGTTTCCGGACGCGAATCGCGCCTATGAACGCGCCGCCGGAATCCTGGAGCAGGAAGGCCGCGAGAACAGCCGCGACATGGCCGTTTTGCTGAACAACTGGAGTACAATGCTGCAGGATGCCGGGCAGATGCGCGCCGCGGTTCCAATCAGTGAGCGCGCCATCCGGACTGTGCGCTCCGCTGACTCCGAACATGGCGCCTCGCCCACCATGCTATCCACATACGGGCACGCCTTGGCGGCCGTCGGGCGGTATGCGGAAGCGGCCCGTGCCTTCGATGAGTCGCTCTCGAAAGCGCTAAGAAATGGCTCAACACGCCGGGCGCTGAGGACGCTCAACTCCGCCATAGAGTCGGCCTGCGAATCGGGCGATACCGGGCGCGCACGGCGCCTGCTCCACGAAGAGTATTCCATCCTCAATTCGCAACCTGCCAAAACCTCCTATTCGAGCGGCATCGACCTCAGCGAGGCCAGAGTCGCTCTGGCAGGAGGTGACAGCGGACGTGCCGCCGCGTTTGCCGGCCGCGCCAGATCGGCGCGGGAGTCGGTGGTGGCCGAAATGTTTCTGGCTCGCGCTCTCAATGCCGCTGGCCGCTTTCACGAGGCTCTGGCGAGCGCCGGGAAGGCCGTTAGCCTTTCCATGGCGCCATCCGGCGGATTTCAGTATTCGTTCTTGACAGGAAAAGCGTTATTGGAACTGGCGGACGCCAAGAGAGGACTCGGCGATCTCGAAGGCGCCCGCAAGACACTGGATGCCGCCGGGGCGCATACCGCTGCCACTTCGGGTTCTGAGTCCCGAACGGCCAAGCGGGCGCGTGCTCTGCGGCAACAGTTGACGGGCCGGTGATTGCTCTCTCCGCCTGGCGCGTTCCCGCGTGAAACGGCCTCGCGAGAGCGCCGCGCTTCATTATCCTTGTAAAATACCGGATTCAGTTTCCGCCTCAAGGATTTGGCTGGAGACGCAGGGAAGGAGATTATCGCATGATGCACCGCAGAACACTCATTCAGGGCGCCGCCGCCCTGGCAGCCGCCCCCCTGGTTCAGGCTCAGGCGGCGAAAGGCTGCCTTCGCGCCGGCCTGGTTGCGTACTCCTATCGCAAGCCGCTGGCGGCGAAGACCATGGACTACGAGACGCTTATCCGCAAGGTTTCCGAAATGGGCCTCGACGGTCTCGATACCACCGTCTACTGGTTCCCGGATACCTCCGATGCGTATCTCGCCAGGTTGCGCGGCGCCGCTTATAAGAACGCCATCAGCCTCTACAGCGTCGCCGTCCGTGTCCGTCTTTGCCAGCCGACGCCCGAGTTGCGGCGGGCGGAGGTCGAGAACGCGAAGAAGTGGGTGGACGTGGCCGAAAAAGTCGGCGCCGCGCATGTACGCGTCTTCGGTGGCTCCATTCCGAAAGGTGCGACGGAAGCGCAGGCCATTCCGTGGGCCGTCGAGGTGCTCAAGCGCGCCGCCGATTACTCCGGCGGCAAGGGCATCTTCCTTGGAGTGGAAGACGACGGCGGCCTCACCACCACCGCCGAGCCTACTGTCGAAATCGTAAAGCAGGCCGGCAACCCCTATGCCGGCATTAACCTCGATACGGGCAATTTTCCGAAGGACGGCTATTCGCAAGCCGCGCTGTGCATTCCCTATGCCGTCAGCACGCACGTCAAAACGCACATCGCCGGCCCCGGCGGATCAAAAGAGAGGGCCGATTGGAGCCGCATCGCCGCCATGCTGGTCAAGGGCGGCTACAAGGGCTACATGTCGCTCGAGTACGAGGATCAGGACGACGCTGAGACCGCCATCCCGGGGTTGGCGGCGGACCTACGGCGCATCGTGCGCAGTCACTCCGTCTAAGCGCTAAACGCAGTCCCGTGCACTGAACACAGCGATGCGAAGTCCGTTGGGTTACGCGGGGAAAAGATACTACGGGCCGGTATCTTTGCCGCTGCCTGCCCCGCTGTTTCTTTCCGGAATGCGGGAAGTGAAACCGCTCGTTCCAGCTTCCCCTCGAACGATCGACTAGAATGAGATTGTGCCAGTGTCCGTCGACCAAAAAGTAGAGCAGGCAACCGCGCTGCTGAACAAAGTCCGCGCTGAAATCGCCAAGGTCATCGTCGGGCAGCAGGATGCCGTGGACGGCGTCCTCATCTGTCTGCTCGCCGGCGGTCACGTCCTTCTCGAGGGCGTCCCCGGCCTCGGCAAAACCACTCTCCTCCGCACCCTCTCGAGGGTCCTTCACCTGCGCTATTCGCGCATCCAGTTTACGCCCGATCTCATGCCCGCCGACATTGTCGGCTCCATGATCATGGAGTCCGACGAACGCGGCCTGAAGATGCTGCGCTTCCAGCCCGGCCCCATCTTCGCCAATCTCGTCCTTGCCGACGAGATCAACCGCGCCACCCCGAAAACGCAGTCCGCCCTGCTCGAGGCCATGCAGGAGCGCACGGTCACCAGCGGCACCACGACGCACGAACTCGAGTCGCCCTTCCTCGTGATGGCCACGCAGAACCCCATCGAGATGGAGGGCACCTATCCGCTGCCCGAAGCCCAGTTGGACCGCTTTCTCATGAAGATCGTCGTCAGCTACCCCTCCCGCGCGGAGTTGATGCAGATCCTCGAGCGCACCATCCAGAAGGAAGAAGCCGACCTATCGCAAATCATCGACCGCCCGATGATTCTCGAGTTACGCTCCGTCTGCCGCAGTGTCATGGTTGCGCGGCACGTCCAGGACTTTGCCGTCGATCTCGTCATGTCCACGCAACCCGGCCATCCGCAGGCGCACGAAATGGCCAACAAGTATATCCGCTATGGCAGTTCTCCGCGCGGCGCCCAGGCGCTGCTCGAATGCGGACGCGTGCTTGCCCTCATGCAAGGCCGCTTCCACTTGAGCGCCGGCGATGTCCGCCACGTGGCCACCTCCGTCCTGCGCCACCGCATTATTCTCAACTTTGACGCCCACGCCGACGGCCAGACCCCTGAAACTGTTCTCGAAAAGATCATCGAGAGTGTTGCCGCCGCCAGGACAAGATAGGATGTACCCATGGCCGCGCCATTGCTGGACCGGGCTTTCCTCGAACGTCTGGAACGGCTTACTATTCACTGGATGAAGTCCTTCCCCGGACTGGTGGGCGGCCACAACACGTCGCGCTTCGCCGGCGCCGGGCAGGAGTTCCTCGACCACCGCCACTTCCACCACGGCGATGACCTCCGCGCCATCAACTGGCGCGCCTATATGCGCCTGGAAAAGCTCTTCCTCAAAATGTTCCAGGTGGAACCGCGCGTCCCCGTGCGCATCCTGCTCGACGCGAGCGCCTCCATGTCCACTGGAGAGGACGGCGGCAAATTCAGCTACGTGCGCCGCCTCGCCGCCGCGCTTGCTTATGTCGGCCTGGTGCGCCTGGAGACCATCACGCTCCAGCCCTTCTCCGACAGCCTCTGGGATTCGCACGTCTGCGGCGGAGGCCGCCACCGCTTCGCTCCGGCCGCCGAGTTCCTCAACTCGCTTGATGCCAGGGGCCAGACAAACTTCCTCGACGCGGCACGGGAATTCTCCGCCGAGTATCCGCAGCGCGGTCTGCTCATTGTCATCTCCGACTTCCTGACAACCGGCGAATGCGAAAAACCGCTCCAGTACCTCGCCGACCTCGGGCATGAGTTGCTGCTGCTTCAGGTTTGGGCCGAAGAAGACCGCACGCCGCCATGGAACGGCGAACTCGAACTTATTGACGCCGAGTCCGGCGAAAAGCTCGACCTGTCGTTTGAAGACGACGTGCGCCAACTCTATACGGAACGCTTCGATGCCTATGCCCGCGGGTTGCGCGACCTTGCCCTTCGCAAGGGCGGCCGTTATCTCGGCATCTCCACCCGCACGCCGGTCGACGAAGCCGTTTTCGGCCCCCTTAATCAAATTCAGGCGGTCTACTAGATGTTCCTGTTCAACCTCTCCGCCGCCGAATTTCTCGCTCTATTTACCGCCCTCTCCTCCTTCGTGGTCATGCTCTACCTGCTTGACCGCTCCCGCCGCCGCCATGTCGTCGCCACGCTCCGCTTCTGGCGGCAATCCGACCTGCCTTCACGCCGCAAGCACCGCCGCAAGATCCAGCAGCCCTGGTCGCTGATTCTTCAGTTGCTCGCCATCTTCATGCTGCTGCTGGCCATCGGACAGTTGCGCATCGGCTCGCCGGATCGCGCCTCGCGCGACCATGTCCTTCTGCTCGACGCCTCGGCCTGGATGGGCGCCGGCGGACCCAACGGCCGCCCGCTCATCGCCGATGCCCGCGCCGCCGCGCTGCGGTACATTCGCGCCCTTCCCTCCGCCGACCGCGTCATGCTGGTTCGCGCCGACGCCCTCGCCACCCCCGTCACCGGATTCGAGGCCAACCGCCAGACCCTCGCCGCGGCTATCCAGGCTCTCGAGCCCGGCACGGCCGCCTTGAACCTGGGGCAGGGCCTCGATTTCGCCAGCCAGGCCCTCCGTCTCGAAGCACGGCGTCCGGGCGAGATCGTCTTCGCCGGAGCCGGCCGCATGGCGCGCGAGGCCCTCGGCGAACTTCCTCCCCTGCCCGCGAACCTGCGCGTCCTGCCGGTAGCCGCCGGCGTGGAAAACTGCGGCATCCGGAAACTCACCCTGCGCCGCGCGCCGGCTGACCCGGACCTCTGGGAGATCTACATCACCGCCCGCAACTACGGCCGCACGCCGCGGACAGTGCCGCTCTACATCCTCTTCGGAGGCGCGCCCGTCGGGACTCGCAACCTTTCCCTGCCTCCCGCCTCGGACATCAGTTCCACGTTCCAGTTCCGTACGAAGGCCGCCGGATGGCTGGAGGCGCGTTTGGACTCGGACGATCGCCTCCCCGCCGACAACACAGCGACGCTGGAGTTGCCGGCTCAGGAGTCAAGGCGTGTGGTGGTCTATTCGAACGAGCCCGCTCTGCTCGGCCCGGTCCTCTCGGCGAACCGCCGTGTTGAGACGATCTTCGCCAAACCTTCGGATTACAAGCCCGATCCGAAGGCCGCCATCGTTATCCTGGACCGCTTCCGCCCTCCCGTCCCCGTTGCCGAAAACAGCATCTGGATCGAGCCGCCCGCCGCGTCCTCCCCTATTTCCGTCCGAACCCAGGCCCGTGATGTGGTTCTGCGCTGGCGTTCCGAACAGGTCCTGGCGGCTGGCCTCCACACGAAGGACGCCCGCATCGAGAGCACGGAGGTTTTTTCGGCCTCTCCGGACGACATCGTGATTGGCGACGTCGAGGTCGGCCCCGCCATCCTCGCCCGGCCCGGCAAAGTAAAGACCGCGGTTTTCGGCTTCCACCCCATGCGCTCCTCCCTGCGCTATGAGCTAGCCACGCCTCTGTTGTTTGCGAATGTCCTCAAGTGGATGGCGCCGGAGATCTTCCTTCGCGTGGAACTGCAGGCCGGCAGCGTGGGAACGGTCACCGTGCCTCTCGAGTCTGACTACGACCCCTCCCAGGTGCGGGTGGCCGGCGAAAGCGGCGCCGCTCTTCCCTTCACCATCCGCGGCCGCGTGCTTCGCTTCTTCGGGGGCACGCCCGGCATCGTTCGCGTCCACCTGGGCGACCGCGAGTTCGTCTACTCGTTGAGCCTGCCGGATATCGCCGACTCGGCCTGGGAACCGCCGAAGACAGTCCGGGCGGGCTTTGCTTCCATCGGCGGCTTCGAATCCGCCGCCCGCGACATCTGGCAATGGCTGGCGCTCACCGGGGCCTTTCTCCTTATCGCCGAATGGTTCTTCTTCGGGCGGAACACCCAGGACCGGCCCTTCGTCCTGAAACTCTTCAAGCGCCCGGCGCCCGACCGGAGGAAGGCATCATGACCTTCGACCGCGCCTGGGTTCTCCTCTTCCTGCCGCTGGTGGCGGCGTTCGCGCTGATCGAATGGCGGCGCGCCGCCTCGAAAATCGGCCTGCTGTTGAAATCCCTTGCTCTCGCCGCTGTCATCGGCGCTCTTTCCGAACCCCAAATACTTGTCTCGGAAACCAAGATGGCTGTCGCGGTTCTCGTGGATACCTCGGCCAGCGTCTCGCCCGATGACCTCGAGCGCGCATCTCAACTGGCAACGGAGATCGATCGCGCGCGTGGCCGCCATTGGGTCCGCGTCATCCCCTTCGCCCGCGCCACGCGCCCCCTCGAACCGGATGAATACTCGAAGGGCTGGCGCCTGAAGCAAGCTTCCGGCGATGCCGGGCGCGCCACTGATCTCGAGGCCGCCGTCCGGGAAGCCTCCGCGTCCCTGCCCGCGGGACTCGTCGGCAGGATTGTCCTCATCTCGGACGGCAAGGAGAATCGCGGCAGCATCACCCGCGCCGCGTGGCAGGCGCAGCAACTCGGCCTTCCCGTCGACACCTACGCCCTCAAAGGACGGCCCCGGCCCAGCCTTCGCATCGAATCCCTTCACATGCCATCCTTCGCCTTCACCGGCGAACGGGTGCCCATCGAACTGGTGGTGAGTTCTCCGCGCAAATCCTCCGGCGTCGTTGAAATCTCGGCCGAGGGCCGTTCCCTCGGAGCGCACCCCGTCAATCTCGACGCCGGCGACAATTCCCTCCGCGTCTTCTCCGCCATCAGCGCCGCCGGCGCCATCGACCTGAGCGCGGTTATCCGTACCGAAGACCAGGGCGAGGTTCGCTTCGAGCAGGCTCTCATGGTCCGCCGCCCCCGCGTTCTCTATGTCTCGCAAGACTCGCCGGGCGTCGATAAAGATCTCCTCGGCGTTCTCGAAAACGGCAAGTTCCAGGTGGACACCGTTCCCGACGTCCGCTCCGCCAAGCTTTCCGAATACCAGTTGATCGTCTTCAACAACCATAATCTCGAAGCCATCCCGCCTCAACGCAAGGCCGATCTTGAAGACTACGTGAAGCAAGGCGGAGGGATGCTTGTCATCGGCGGAGAGCAGAACGTGTATGTCGAGGGTAAGAAGCAAGAGGATCCGCTCGAGCGATCCCTGCCTGCCAAGCTCGCTCCACCGCGCTCACCCGAGGGCACGATGGTGGTCCTCATCATCGACAAGTCCTCCTCCATGGAAGGCCGCAAGATGGAGTTGGCGCGGCAGGCGGCCATCGGGGTCATCGAAAACCTGCGCCCGGTGGACTTCGTCGGCGTCCTGATCTTCGACAACTCCTTCCAGTGGGCCGTGCCGGTGCGCAAGGCCGAGGACCGCGCTGCCATTAAGCGGCTGGTCGCCGGCATCACGCCGGACGGCGGCACTCAAATCGCGCCGGCGCTCAGCGAGGCTTACCGCAAGTCGGTGCCTGTCCGCGCCACCTTCAAGCACATCGTGCTGCTCACCGACGGCATCTCGGAAGAAGGCGACAGCATCCAGCTTGCCAAGGAAGCGGCCAATGAGCGCATCACCATCTCCACCGTCGGCCTCGGCCAGGACGTGAACCGGTCGTACCTCGAAAAAGTGGCGTCATTCGCCAAGGGCAAGGCCTATTTCCTGAACGATCCATCCGGACTCGAGCAGATCCTGCTGCGCGACGTCATGGAGCACACCGGCTCCACCGCAATCGAAAAGCCCCTCGTCCCCATTGTTCTCAAGAATACGGAGATCCTCGAGGGCGTGGATATGGCATCCGCCCCGCCGCTGAAGGGCTATGTGAAGTTTATTGCCAAGCCGACCGCCGAAACCATCCTCAGCATGGATCGCCGCGATCCGCTGCTCGCGCGGTGGCAATACGGCCTTGGGCGCGCCGCCGTTTTCACCTCCGACGCCAAAGCCCGCTGGGCCGCGGACTGGGTCACATGGAAGTTCTATGATCGTTTTTGGGCGAACCTTCTGCGTGACCTGCTCCCCCATTCGCAACCCGGCGAGGCGCGCCTCGACTACGACAGCGTCAACGGAGATCTGGTGGCTGAATACCGCCTCGCGCCGGGCGTTCCGGAACCCGTTCCCATGCCCGAGTTGTTCGTCTTCGGTCCGGGCGGCTTCCAGAAGCCGGTGGAGATGAAGAAGCTCGCCCCAGGCGTCTTCCGGGGCCGCGTGGCTGTTGGTAACCACCGCGGCCTGTTCCGCATTCGTCCCGTGGTGGAATCGGCCGCGTTTCCGGAAGCCGGCATTTACCGTCCCGAGGACGAACTGGCCGACTACGGTTCCGACCAACTGCTCCTGAAACAGGTTTCCTCCCAAACCGGAGGAAGGTTCGAGCCCCGGCCCGGGGATATCTTCCACTCGGGCGGCAAGTCCGTGCCCGCCACCCTCCGCCTTTGGCCGGGCCTTCTCGCGGCGGCCGTCGCCGCCAACGTCATCGAACTGGTTTTGCGCAAGTGGAAGGGCGTACTCCAGTTCTTCCAGCGGGCCTAGCTGGTCAAGCTGTTAGCTTAGCCACCCAAGGGCACATCCAGCCCGATCCACTGGCACACCAGCCGGTAAGTAAATCCCCACAGCGGGACGTGATCCAGTTCGATTGCCGGCCACTGCATCCCGGGCGGCAGCCCGGCGATCCTCACGCGCGTGTGCCGGGTGGTGTCCGCCAGCACCCGCAGCGGCACCCACGCCGCCTGCACAGCCTCCGCGGGATTCACGTTCACCGGCAGCGCCGCGGGCAGCACGAACCCGAATGGCGCCACCCAAAGCTTCCTCCCCACGCGCCGCCCCGCCCACTCGCAGGGCAGGCTCTGCGTCAGATCCGCCCGTGTCAATTCGATGCCGCACTCCTCCTCCAACTCGCGCAACGCCGTATCGAGCAGATCGCGGTCCTCCGCATCCCGCCGCCCGCCCGGAAAGGCCCACTGCCCCGACCACGGATCCCGCGCGTTGGTCGCGCGGCGGATCAGCAGAATGGATTCCTCCGGAGCTTTGGCGTGCAGAATGGCCACCGCCGCCTCCGGTACGGGTTGAGGGGTTTCGGGCATGAAGGAGTGGCTACTGCCAGTGTAGGGCTTCCAAATGCGCGTGACAATCCCGCTCCCGCTGTTGTAAACTAATGGATTGTGGCGGATGATGGCGCCCCGGTATTGGTGCGTCCCCTCTCTTCCAGCCTCCCAAATCTACGCAAAGAAGCTGAGGTTTCCTATGTACGCAGTAATCGAAACGGGTGGGAAGCAATATCGTGTGTCCCCCGGCGATGTCATTCAGGTGGAAAAGCTCGCGGGAGACGCCGGCTCGGCCGTGGAGTTTGACCGCGTGCTCGCCGTCTCCAACGAATCCAATCAACTGCTTGCCGGCCAGCAGGCCGTATCGGCGCGCGTGCGTGGGACCATCCAAACCCAGATGCGCGGCGACAAGGTCATTGTTTTCAAGTTCAAGCGCAAGAAGCAGTACAAGCGCACCATCGGCCACCGGCAGAATCTCACGGCCGTGGCTATCAACGAGATCGTGTTCTGAAGATCCCGACTTGGTAAGGAGTTAGCGTATGGCACATAAAAAGGGGTTAGGCAGCTCAAAGAACGGCCGGGATTCGAATGCGCAGCGGCTCGGCGTCAAGGCCTTCGGCGGACAGTTGGTCACCGGCGGCTCCATCCTCGTCCGCCAGCGGGGCACAACCTTCAAACCGGGCGAGAACGTCGGGCGCGGCAAGGACGACACCCTGTTCGCCAAGATCCCCGGCTACGTCGAGTTCCGTGACCGCGGCCGCATGGGCAAGTTCATCAGCATCAAGGCAGCCGATTCCGTCTCTGCCTGATCGGCACCCTCCATCTCTCGCGCCCGGCCTGAGCACCGGCGCGCCTCCGCGGCCGTTTTTCTCAAATGTTCATTGACGAAGTCAGAGTTTATGTGAAGGCCGGAGACGGCGGGAACGGCTGCATGGCCTTTCGACGGGAGAAGTACGTCCCCAAAGGCGGCCCGAGCGGCGGAGACGGCGGCCGCGGCGGAGACCTGTTTCTGGTTTCGAATCCCCACTACAACACCCTGCTCCACTTCCGCTACAACCCCGAACATAAGGCGGAACGCGGGCGTCACGGCGAAGGCAGCAACCGCACGGGCCGCGACGGCGCTTCCATCGAACTGCCTGTTCCGGTGGGCACCGTCGTGTATGACGAGGACACCGGTGAACTTCTCCACGATTTCACCACCCCTCAAGACAAGTTTCTTGTCGCGCGCGGGGGGCGCGGCGGGCGCGGCAATCAGCACTTTGCCACCCCTACGCACCAGGCGCCTACCGAGCACGAGCCAGGCCGTCCGGGTGAGGAACGGCGTCTCCGGCTCGAATTGAAACTGCTCGCCGATGCCGGCCTCGTGGGATTCCCCAATGCCGGGAAATCCACCCTCATCTCCCGCATCTCCGCCGCCCGGCCGAAGATTGCGGATTACCCGTTCACCACTCTCGAGCCGAATCTGGGCGTGGTGAGCATGCCCGGCGATCGCACTTTCGTCGTCGCGGATATTCCCGGCCTCATCGAAGGCGCGCATGAGGGAGCAGGGCTCGGCATTCAGTTCCTGCGTCACATCGAACGCACCAAGCTTCTCGTTCACCTGGTGGACGTTTCGGAATACTCCGGCCGCGATCCGGTGCAGGATTTCAAGATCATCCTCAAGGAACTGGAGAGCTTCAGCGAGGAACTGATCCGCAAACCGATGCTGGTGGTGGCCGCCAAGATCGACGCCGCCCAGGACCCTTCACGCGTCCAAAGACTGCGCCGCGCGGTCATCCGAAGGAAAATGCCGTTCTACAAACTGTCCAGTGTGACCGGAGAGGGTCTACAGGAGTTGCTGTTCGCTATCGGCGAGCGAGTGTTCGCGGAACCCTCAGCGGGCGCAGCAGATCTGGGTGGAAACCAGCGCTGACGGCGAGATAGGCCGTGAGTGCGCGAAATAATCCTGCTGCGACAGGTTCCGGTACACGGCCCCGGCAACCCCTGACGCCACCGGCCCGTTCACCGGTCTGCCCCCGGTCAGCAGAACCACGACCACCAGTTTGTTGCGGCCCACATCGTTGAACGACCCGAACCAGCCAAGGTGCGTGGGTGTCCGCTGGTCCGTACAGGTCCCTGTCTTACCGAGGATCGTCTCGGAATTGTTCACGCCGGCCCGCCGCGCCGTTCCATATTCCACCGCGCCCATCATCCCCGGCTTCACCTCGGGAATCCACTGCTGGATGTCCAGGCGGCGCTTGACCCGTGGAATGAAGCCGGCAACCTCCTCACCCGAGCGCGGATGCTGGAGGTAGTACAATGTGCCGCCATTGGCGATGGCGGAAAGCAATGAGGCGAGTTCCAGCGGCGTCAGTGAGATACCCGATCCGAAACTGGTCATCATGCCCACGCCTCCATCGGGAGGGATCGCTGGAAGCAAACCGGGCTGCTCTCCATCGATATTCAGGCCTGCCCGCTCTCCCAGACCGAACAACCGGGCGTAGTAGGAAACACGGTCGAATCCCAGTTTATTCCCCAACGCGGCGAAGTATGCGTTGTTGGATACGGCAAGGGCGTTGGTGAGGTCGAACGTGGTCCTGCGCCCTATGCGGATGGCCGTACCGCGCTCGATCACGCCTTCGCTCAACGCGGCCAGCGCCGCCACTACTTTGATGGTCGAGCAGGGCTGGAACCCGCTCTTCAAGGCCAGTTTCTGATTCACCAGGGCAAGCACGCGGCCAGTGTAGGGGTCCACCACGGCCACTGTGCCGTTGTAGGGCCCCAGCGCCTCAACCGCCGCCTTTCGCACCTGGGGGTCTTCTCCGGCTGTCCAATCTCCCTCGGGGGAATCGGCAAAAGTCGGCTCCCGCCACGGGCCGCCCTTGATCAGGGGCGCGGCCGCCGGCCTGCGATAGCTCACGGGCGCGACCAGACTGGACCGGTAGCGGGTGGTTCGAGTAGTCCTTGCGCTGGTCCGGACGACACGGGAACTTTTCACCACGGCGGGCTTCTTCACATGCGTTGTTGCTGTCTTTTTCTTCTTCTTCACCGGGGTCGCGGAAAAGGAAGCCTGGCTCGCCGCCAGGCTGGCGAGAATCAGGACCAGAAAGAGACGGAGGAATGTCTTAGGCTGCATGCCACCTCGTGTATCCTATCGTCACATTGGACGCTATGCTGAAGACGTCGATCACAACAGCTATATCTAGTATTCTCAGCACTCAGGCGTCATTTCGTCAAGCCGCTGTCCAGCCGCCGTCGATTGTCACCACGGATCCCGTCACGAACCCCGCCTCGTCCGAGCAAAGATAAAGCGCCAGGTGCGCGATTTCTTCAGGCTTCCCCAGCCTCCCGATCGGCTGCCGCGCGTTAATCTCCGCCCGCACCTTCTCTTTCTCATGCTTGTGGTATTTCTCCAGGTATCCCTCCACAAACGGCGTCTCCACCGTTCCCGGACAAATGCAGTTCACCCGGAACTGCGTGGGGTAGTCCACCGCCAGTTGCCTGGTAATCGTCACCACCGCGCCCTTCGTGGCGCAGTAGACAAACCGCTTCCTGATCCCGATCAGACCCGCCACGGATCCGATGTTCACTATGTTTCCGCGCGAGGCAATCAGCAGCGGCACAGCCGCCTTGGTCACCAGGAACAACCCCTCGACGTTCACGCGGAACAGACGTTGAAAATCCTCGAGCGAGGTCTCCTCGATGTTCCCGACGTGCCCGATTCCGGCGTTGTTCACCAGAATATCCAGCTTCTCCACCGTGGAGAACATCTGCTGCACCGATTCCGGATCCGTAATGTCGCACTGGACGGCGCGGGCGCCCGGAAGTTCCCCGGCCAGTTTCTCCGCCGCGGGAAGGTTCAGGTCGGCAATCATCACCTTTGCGCCGGCTGCGGACAGCACCCGGCAGGTAGCTTCGCCAATCCCGCTGGCGCCGCCGGTCACGAGAGCAACACGGTTATCAAGACGAAAGGGCGTATGATTCATCCTTTTCAGGATAAGCTACACACGCTCTTCCACACCAAGACGCGATCAGAAAATGAAGCGTAAGCTTACTTGCGCCCGCCGCGCATTCGTTCCGTCCGGAAAACCCTGGGAAGCGGAACCTTCTCCAAGCCGCGGCGTGGGCGTCAACACGCCATTCCGCGCCTGGAAAGCCTGCCCGTTCACGCTCGTGTTCGAGACATGATTGAATACGTTGAAGGCCTCAAAGTTCAAGTGCACCTGGTAGCGCTCCGTAAATGGAAGAATTTTTGTCAGGCGCGCGTCGGTGCGGTAGATCTGGTCAATGTCCAGGCTCGCCGCCGGCATAAAAGGAACCCTTGAGGATCCGCCGAATCCGTTCAAGGTCGTTGTATACGCCGCGCCCGCAAACGGGCTCCCCGATACGAAAATAACCGGCGTTTGCGGCTGCGCCGAAGCCAGTGTCGTGATCTGGCTCAACTGCCAGTTATTGATGAGGTACTTCGCCGCGGCCGAACTGCCGCGCGAAAGCCGCAACGTGAAGATGGTGGTGGCCACGAACCGGTGGCGCTGGTCGAGCGAGGAGGAGGATTTGTCGCCGCGATAGTCTCCGTTGAACAGGCTGCCCGGTCCGCTGGAAAAGAAAATATTGTTGTTGCCGCCGCCCTGGTTGTAGTCGATGGCATGCGACCACGTATAGGCGATCGATCCTTCCCAACTTTTCGACATCCGCTTGCGCATCTGCGCCACCATTGCGTTGTAATACGAGTTGCCGCCCGCATCCACCAGGTTCACGCGGCGCCAACGCGGGTCGACGCGATTGGCCAGCCGGTACGTCTCCGTCGTGTATGTGCCCACCGGATTGCTGTTCTCATCCTCAATCCGGTAGGTCACGGCCGGACCGGGAGCGCCGATGTTCAAATCCCGCACCGTCGTAAGATGCAGTCCTCGCGACCAGATATAGGACATGGTCAGCCCAAGGTTTTCCGTAATCTGCCGCTCCAGGCCGATGTCGCCCTGCTGCGTGTAAGGATTGCGGAAGTCCGGCGCCGCGAACGTCACGTCCACAGTCCCGGCGGGCGGATTGCGGTCGATACCCGGCAGGGTGAACGGGAAGACCGGGCCCACCGCGCGGTCGCCTGCAATGCTGCCGTTGAGACTGATCAGCTTCTGATAAATTCCGTTCTCGAGGAAAAACGTATTCAGCAACCCGCCCTGGATGCGCGCGTAGAAAAGGCCGTACCCCGCGCGCAGAACGGTCTTCTCGTTGAAGGCATAGGCCACCCCCACTCGGGGAGCGAAGTTTTTCTTCGGCTCATTCACCCTGCCCGTCTGGGGATAGTCCGGATTCACCTGCACGGGCTGAGACAACTTCGCGAACTCATACCGCAGCCCATAGTTCAGAGTCAGCTTCTGGGTCACCCGGAACTGGTCCTGCACGTACCAGTCAATATCCTGGATTCGCGTGTCCGAAATCGGATTCCCGAACCGCTGCGAGAAGCTTTGCCAGCGCTTTTCACCCGTCGTGTTACCTGTCAGATCCTGCGCGAACGCCGTAAACGTGGGATAGGAGTAGGATCCGTTGCGGGTGCGCAGAATGTCGTTGTAATCCTCTGTGTTGACGTAATCGAAGCCCGCCTTGAAGGTGTGCTTGCCGAACGTCCAGGTGAAGTTATCGGCGAGTTGATGCCGGTTTTCGCTCGGATTCAGGCGGGGGTAGGAATCCGCCACGCCCAGGTTCGATTGCCCCTGGACGGAAATCTGCACCCGCCCGGTGAGGGCCGGGATCAAGCTGCCGGAAACGTCGTCGAACAGGCGGTCTTTGAACCACCCATAGCGCAGTTCGTTCACCATGGTCGATTTCGGAATGGAAGTCCAGGACAGCCGCCCGTAGCGGGTGCGCACCGTAGAGTTCGCATTGTTGCCCACTCCATTGCCGTTGTTGAGCACCGCCTGCGTTTGAATCCCGTTCGGGGAGATCCAGCGCAGGTAGTTAAAGCTCGCGCTGAAGGAGTGCTTGTCGGCCGGCCGCCAGTCGATCTTGCCGAATCCGAGTTCGGAATCCGCCCTCCGGTCCAACACCTGAAACTGCCGTCCAAGGAATTTGACGGCCGCGTCGCACTGCGCCGCCGTCGCTCCGCAAGCGCCCACGAAATTCCCGTTGCCGTCAAATAGCGGCGGGCGCGTCAAAGAGGCGATCAGAGGAAACCGGCGGCGCGTCGCTTCGGCGTTGAAGAAGTAGAACAGCTTGTCCTTTTTGATTGCGCCCCCAATCGAAGCGCCTAACTGATGCCGCACCTCCGGGGGGTTATACGTCGAATACGGATCCCTCGCGTTGAGAGAGCGGTTGCGGAAGAACCAGTACCCCGTC
>JAIXKK010000182.1 GCA_026954325.1 Bryobacterales bacterium
ACCCCGTGCTGGCGCGCGCCCTCGACATCCTCTTCATCCTTCACGCCGACCATGAGCAGAACTGCAGCGCCAACGCCATGCGCAGCGTCGGCAGTTCCCAGGCCGACCCCTACCTGAGCCTCTCGGCCGCCGCCTCCGCCCTCGCCGGGCCGCTCCACGGCGGGGCGAACGAAGAAGTGCTCCGCATGCTCGATGAAATCGGTTCCGTCAACAGCATCCCCGCCTTCATCGGGAAGGTGAAGAGCGGCGAGTGCAAGCTGATGGGCTTCGGCCACCGTGTTTACAAGAACTATGATCCTCGCGCCCGCATCATCAAGAAGGTGGCCGAGGACGTCTTCGAGGTGACGGGCGTCAATCCGAAGCTCGAAATCGCCAAGGAACTCGAACGTATCGCCCTCAACGACGAATACTTCATCAAGCGCAAGCTCTATCCGAACGTCGATTTCTACAGCGGCATCATCTACCAGGCGATGGGCTTCCATCCCGAGATGTTCACCGTCCTGTTCGCCATCCCGAGAACGGTAGGCTGGCTGGCGCAGTGGCAGGAACTGATCGAGGATCCCGAGCAGAAAATCGCCCGCCCGCGCCAGATCTTCACCGGCCACGAGATCCGCCACGTCGGAAAGGAACAGGAAGCGTCGAACGTGGTTGTCGCGGCGCGGTAGCCGGGTATCGCGGCTGACCGCGAGGGTCCCGCAAGACGCTGATGAGGCATGGCGCGGGACCCTGCTCATCCCGCTGAAATCGGATTCTTCATGTCCGTCGCAGGGCTCTTCTGGCTTGACCGGTGTAGTGTAATGTGGTGAAGACCATGGGCTCAGGCCGCGATATGAGGACGAAAGACAAGACGCTGAGGGTAGAAAAAGTCCAAAGCATCTCCGTCTCGTGCGCTCCGAATTGCATGCCGTCTGACGAGGGGCAGGGGTAGAACGGATGCCCGCCTTCTACGAGTTTTTCGCGGGCGGAGGACTGGCGAGAGCCGGGCTCGGCGAGGGCTGGGACTGTCTATTCGCCAATGACATTGACGGAAAGAAGGGCGCGAGTTACGCGGCAAACTGGGGCGGAGAGCATTTGGAGATCGAGGATGTCGGGAGACTGACCACCGCGAACATTCCGGGCCGCGCTGATATGGCTTGGGGATCGTTTCCGTGCCAGGATCTATCTCTGGCCGGAGATTATGCGGGATTAATAGGCGGGCGCTCGGGGACGTTCTGGCTCTTCTGGCGGCTCATGGAGGCTCTCGCGGAGAGCGGCCGCCCGCCCACGATCGTCGTTCTTGAGAATGTATGCGGCGCGCTCACTTCGCACGGCGGGAAAGATTTCGCATCGATCGGCGCCGCGCTCGCCGGCGGCGGGTACCGTTTCGGCGCGCTTGTGATCGACGCCGTGCGCTTCGTCCCGCAATCGCGGCCCCGGCTCTTCCTCGTGGCGATGCGCGAGGAGCGCTCATTGCCCCCTAGTCTCGCATTGCCTGGGGCCAGCGCGTTGTGGCATCCCCCGAATCTGGTGAGCGCCTGCGAGAAGCTGTCCGAGCGGTCGAAGGAAGCTTGGGTGTGGTGGAGCCTGCCGGCGCCCCCCGCGCGTAAGTCGAGGTTCACGGATGTAATTGAAGACGAACCGCAAGGGGTGTCCTGGCACACGGCGGCCGAGACGCAACGCCTGATCTCCCTGATGAGCCCGGTCAACCGCGGGAAGGTTGAGCAGGCCATAAGGATGGGAAAGCGGGTGGCCGGCGGAATCTATAAACGCACTCGCAAGGATGAAGCCGGGAAGCGCGTTCAGCGGGCGGAGGTCCGCTTCGACGATGTATCCGGATGTCTGCGTACGCCTGTTGGCGGGTCGAGCCGGCAAATCATCATGATCGTCGAAGGCACGAAAATCCGCTCCCGGTTGCTGGCGCCGCGCGAGGCAGCCCGGCTGATGGGGTTGCCTGAAACCTATAAGCTGCCGGCGAACTACAATGACGCCTACCGCCTCGCCGGCGACGGCGTCGTCGTCCCCGTGGTCCGCTTTCTTGCGGCGCATTTGCTGGAACCGTTGCTTGCCGGAACGGGGAGCGCCCATAAGGAAGCCGCCTGAAATGGCCGAAGCGCACAAGAAAGAACTGGCTGCGTTTGCGGCCGGCAAACGCTTCCGAGGCAAAGGACCGCTCTGCGTTGCCCTGGTCGTCACGCAACACGCTAAGGCTGCTGGACTGCCTTTGGCTAGGGCTTGGGAAAGGCGCTGTTCAAGCGGTTCTAAAGCGGCATGGCATCACGCGGGTCCCGGCCGGCGAAGGGGGGCGCGCGTCGCGCGGACCAAAGGCCTCGGACGCGGATCTGGTGGAACGATACAATGAGGCCGCCGGCGAGTTCGAAACAGATCCCAGCTTGAAGATCGAATTGCGGCGATGAAGGAGACCCGGGAGCAGCGGAGCCGTATTATGCGGGCGGTGAAAGGCGCGGACACGGCGCCCGAACTTGCGGTGCGGCGCCAGGTGCACGGTATGGGTTACCGCTTCCGGCTTCATCGGAAAGACCTCCCCGGCAAGCCGGACCTGGCGTTCCCGCGTCTACACAAAGTGGTCTTCGTGCACGGGTGTTTCTGGCACGGACATGATTGCGCCCGGGGCGCTCGCATTCCCGTGCGGAATCGCGAGTACTGGACGCGGAAGGTAGCGCGAAACATGGAGAGGGACACCAGGGCACAGGCCGCTCTCAAGAGCCTGGGCTGGAAGATCCTGGTTGTATGGGAATGCGAGATCAAGGATAGCGGCCGCATGCGGCGAGTGTTACGGCGCTTCCTGGGCAGAACGGCATGAACAGTGACGATCCAAGTGACCTCGCTGGTATGACGAGACGCGCGCGCCCGTTCTCATTGCGCCCTCCATGGTGACACGCGTGGAGAAATGTCCTGATCCATCAGGAGTATCCTGACTTTTCCCGCATTCGTCCCGCACCGCCCGGCGCCGCGCGGTCTGGGACGAACGGCTGTGGACGAGGTAACGGCTTGGCTCGACTACGCCCCGCGCGCCCGCGCCAGGTACACCAGGGCGTCCGAAACGTGCTCGTCGCTCGGGTGCTCCCGCCGTGCTTCCGGAGGCGCGGCCGTCAAGTCCCCCGCCAGCGACGTGATGAATCCCATCACCAGAAACCGCAGCGTGGGGCCGGCCGGCTCCACCACCCCGGTAGCCGGTAGTCCGGCCCCACGCTGGAACTGCTCAATGGCTTCGATTGTCCTCGAACCTGCGATGCCGTCCACCGCAATCAAATACGGTGTGGACCGGGCGACGTAGTCGTTCAGCAATAGCTGGATGAGGCGGACATCCTCCGTGTAATTCTGTCCGCCTCTCCCAACTCCTCCTTGGATGAACCTCATTTTCTCTCTATTCCTCGGGCATGGAAGTAGTGATTCTCAGACCACAAACGTTACACACTTCCACAAATCCGTTGACTTCCATTCCCCGCCCGGAGGAAACTAAAAAGGTCGTTCGGTACGCTCGTTTCGCAGCGAGCGTGGCAAGAGGGAACCCGGTGTGAGTCCGGGGCTGCCCCGCAGCGGTAACCAGGAACGAAAGCCGCGTACGACGCACTGGCGCTTGTCGAAACAGCGCCGGGAAGCGGCGGCGAGTAGGAAAGCTAATGGCCTGGGAGTCCGAAGACCTGCCGGCGATGTCCGAAGACGTGCGCCTTCGAGGGGAAGGACATGGCCAAAGCCATTTATCACTACATTTCATTGGCTCTTCTTGCAGCCGTTGCCTGCCATGCGGAGGAAATCCGCGGCAGGGTTCTTGACTCGTCCCATGCCGCCGTTCCGCGTGCCTGGGTCACTCTCTATTCGCAGGGCAGCCCGGAAGCCCGTAACGCACGAACCTCCGATGGTGGAGAGTTCGTCTTCCAGCAGGTCGCGCCGGGGGCGTACCTGGTGTCGGCGAGCGCGATGGGCTTCGCCGAAAGCTCTCCCTTTCGCGTGGACCTGGCAGGTGGGCAAGTACAGTCCGTGGACATCGTTCTCGGTGTCGAGCGCGTCGACGAACGCGTCACCATTACGGCTTCAGGTACGCCCCTTTCCGTGGATTCCACCGCGAAAGCAGTCACCGTTCTGGATGCCGCCGGCATAGACCGCCGGCAAGAGTTTTCGCTGAGCGAAGTCCTCAGGCAGGTTCCGGGAATGCGCGTCCAGCAGTTGGGCGGCCCCGGTGCGTTCACGCGCCTCCTCACACGCGGCTTGCGCGCCTCCGATACGGCCATCCTCATCGACGGGTTCCGCCTCCGCGACGCGGGTTCGCCGCAAGGCGATGCCTCCGCCTTCCTGAGCGACCTGCTGGTGGTGGATTCTTCCCGTGTCGAGGTCTTGCGCGGCTCGGGCTCCTCGCTGTACGGCACGCACGCCATCGGCGGCGTCGTGCAACTGGTGACGGACCCCGGCGGCGGCCCGTTGCACGGCGAAGTCTCCGCCGAGGGCGGCGGACTCGGCATGTTCCGCGGACTGGCCCGGATGGCCGGCGGCGCTCTCGCCGGCAGGCTTCAGTATTCCGCGGGTTTGACTCACCTCAACGTCACCCGCGGTGTCGACGGCTCTGACCGGGCACGCAACACGAGCGGACAGGGCTGGTTCCAATACGCGTTGCGCGAGAGCACGCGCCTCAGTGTCCGGCTGTTTGCGACGGGTACGTATGCCGATTTAAACTCGACGCCGTTTGCCGCTCCGGACGCCAATTTGCCGGCCTCCGGACTGGTCCCGGCCATCCCGCTGGCGCCGGGCCAATTGGCGTTAGCCGATGCCGGATTGCCCTTCGCCTGGGGCAACGCCACCTTCGCGCCTTCGCTCAATGATCCGGATGCGAGCCGCAAGGCCCGCGAGGTTTCTTCCCTCTTCGGCCTCACGCACAACCTGAGTCCCGCCACCACCCTGCGCCTCGGCTACCAGGCATTGACCACCTCCCGCGACAATCGCGACGGCCCCGGCGGAGCGAGTTTCCAGCCGCTGTTCAACAACAGCGCGGTCTACGACGGACGCATCGACAACGCACAGGGCCGCATCGATTCCCAATGGGGAAAGCGCCACCTGCTCACCGCCGGCTATGAGTTCGAAAGGGAGCGGTTTACCAACCTTTCCACTGACCGGAATCCAGACCCCGCATCGCGGGTCTTTGCGCGCGCCGGCGTCAGCGAAGCCTCGCATAGCGTCTTTGCGCAGGATCAGTTGCGCTTCTTCGACAGCCGTCTTCTGGTGTCGCTCTCCGCGCGCTGGCAGGGATTCGCCCTGAACCGGCCGAAATTCGAGGGTGGCGCGCCGTTGTACGGCTCACAGGCGCTCGAAGCTCCGCCGGATGCCTTCACCGGCGACGGAGCCGTGGCATGGATGGCGCGGGCCGGCACGAAACTCCGCGCCCATGTGGGCAACGCCTATCGTGCTCCGGCGCTCTATGAGCGGTTCGGCTCGTCATTCTACGGCGGCTCGTTCTTCGCCTACGGAGACCCGCGTCTGCGGCCGGAGCGCTCCATCGCCGCCGATGGCGGCTTCGACCAATACTTCGCTCATTCCCGCTTGCGCGTCAGCGGCACGTACTTCTACACACGCCTGCAAAGCGTCATCGCCTTCGGCGCGCTGCAACTCGGGCGCGATCCGTTTGACCGCTTCAGCGGCTATCTGAATACCCGCGGCGGATTGGCCCGCGGTTTCGAAAGCAGCGCCGAGGCAAGCCTCATGCGCGGAATGCGTGTATCGGGCTCCTATACCTACACCCGCTCGCAGGAGCGTACGCCGGTTTTCGCCGGTGGACTCCTCCTCTCCCCGCGAATCCCGCGCCATCTGGCAACCATTCTTGTCAGCCGGCGCATCGGCAAACATGCCGAAATCGCCTCCGACATCTCGCTCGCCGGGAACTCGGTGACGCCCTTCTATACAGGCGCCGGCACGCGTGCGTTTGTGTTCCCCGGGGCTCGCAAGGCCGACCTTGCCGCGTCTTACTCTATCCCTCTACACGACCGCGCATCCTTGCAACTGTTCACCCGCGTCGAAAACTTCCTCAACCGCACGTGGTATGAAGATGGATTCCGGGTGCCGAAGGCCTGGGCCGTGGGCGGCATGAAGCTGGTGTTTTGAAACATCGGCGCTACCGCGTCCACGAGAGATTAATGTTCGTCACCGAACCGTCTTTGATGTCGATGTCCTGCTCCTGCCTGCGCAACCCCTCCTTCACCAGGGCCAGTTTGTGCGCTCCCGCCGGCAGCGTGATCTGCGCCGGTGTCCGTTCGGGACGTTCCCGGCCGTCGACGAATATGGTTGCCCCCGGCGGCGTCGTGTGGATGACCACCGTTCCGATGGCGCGCTCCATCACAATCACCTGGGAACTCTCCTCCGGCATCATGAAAATCCGTTGCTGCTCGCGATACCCGCTTCCCACCGTGGCCAGCGTATGGCGCCCCGGCGGCAGCGTCATTTCGCAGGGCGTGGTGCACATCAGGTGCGGCTGCCCGTCAAACATGATCTTCACTCCCGGAGGAGAGGTGACCACGCGCACGGTGGCGTCCCGTGGCTGCGGTTCCTGTTTGCGGACCGCGGCGGGCGCCTTGCGCGGGGCGGGTTCTTCCGCGGGCGCCGGGACCTTCACCTCGGGAGCGGCCTCGGGAGCTTTCTCCTCCCGCGCCGGCTTCTCCTCCTCGGGCGGCTTCGTTTGCTCCACCGGCGGAGGCGGGGGCTCGGGTCTCCCCGCCGCCGGCCCCACCGGAGACGGTTTGGCCTCATCGTTCGCGGGCGGAATCACTTGTTCGGATTTCCGCGGCGGGGAGTCGTTATGAAACAGAAGCATGTTCAGGCCCGCCGCCATCAGACCCACCACGGCGAACCCGGCCAGAAATGCAATCATAGTCGAGCGCTTGCGCCCTGAGGGAACCGGTTCCGGCGGCAAGATACGCGAGGGAACGGCAGCCGTCGTCGCGGGCTTCGGCGGCCGCGCCGCCACTTGAACAGCCGCCGCCGGCTCCGCCACCGTCTCCTGCTCGTCGATGGCTCCCTGACGCACCGGCTTCCAGTTCGGCCGCGCCGCGCACGCATTGCGCAGGGCTTTCGTGAACGCCTCGCAGTTCGGAAACCGGGCCTTGGGGTCTTTGCTCAGCGCCCTCCGGATCACCACGTCGACAGCGGCGCCGAGAGTCGAGTTGAGGCGCTGCGGCGGAATCGGCTCCTCATGCACGATCTTGAACATCAGCGCCGGCGCCGTGTTCCCCGTAAACGGCCGCTCCCCCGTCAGAAGCTGGTAGGCAATGACCGCCAGCGAGAACTGGTCCGCGCGCCCATCCACCGTAAGGTCCGAGATCTGCTCCGGCGGCATGTAGCTTGGCGTGCCCAGCACCATGCCGGTGTTCGTCGCCTGTTGCGAAGTGAACTTCGCCACCCCGAAATCGGTGATCTTCACCGCGCCGTTCGAGGTCAGCATGATATTCGCCGGCTTGATGTCGCGATGAACAATGCCGCGGCCGTGGGCATAGTCGAGCGCGGCGGCCGCGTCATCGAGAATGTGCAACAGAAGATCTTTGTGGATCGGCTTCTCGCCCCCCATTAGCTTCTCGAGCGTTGGCCCATCGACATATTCCATGAACACGTAGCAGACACCGCCGGATTCCTGAATGTCGTAAATGGTGACAATGCCCGGGTGCGAGAGGATGCCCGCCGAACGCGCCTCGCGGAACAGCCGGTCGCGAAGAAACTGCCGCTCCTGGTCGCTGGCGGCGTCCGCCAGGCGGATCGTCTTGATGGCTACCGTGCGCCCGATGGACGGATCTTCGGCCCGGTACACGACGCCCATCGCGCCTCTGCCCAACTCCCCCGTGATCCGATATCGCCCGATCTGTTCCATCCGGAAGGCCATTTTATTGTAGCAACCGGCTTCGGGCGGGAACGTGCTGTACAATCGAAGTTACATTCACCATCATGTTTCAATCGTTGTTTGGCTCGACAACCGAGAGCGAGCCGAATCTCCTCGAGAGGCTGAAAAAGGGTATCGAAAAGACCCGCACCGGCTTCGTGTCGATGATCGAAGACACCTTGCAGGGGAAGAAGGAAATCGATTCGGACCTTCTCGAGGAACTCGAATATTCTCTCATCACCGCCGACATCGGCGTTCGTACGGCCACGGAGATTCTCGAAAGCATCCGCCAGCGCGTGGACCGCAAACTGGTGAACGACGCCGGGGAACTCCGCGCCCTCATCAAACAGCATCTGCTCGATGTGCTCGAGTCCGTCGAAAGACCTGTGCCCACCGTCGCCCAACCGCCCGCCGTCGTCATGGTGGTGGGCGTGAACGGCGCCGGTAAAACCACCACCATCGGGAAACTGGCGCACCGCTTCCACGCCGAGAAGCGCGGCGTGCTGCTCTGCGCCGCCGACACGTTCCGCGCCGCCGCCATCGATCAGTTGGAGGTGTGGGGCGAACGCACGAAAACCGAAGTCATCCGCCAGAAGCCCGGAGCCGACCCGAGCGCTGTTCTCTTCGACGCCCTCCAGGCCGCCAGGGCGCGCAAAGTGGATTACGTCATCGTGGATACGGCCGGCCGCCTGCACACCAAGACCAACCTCATGGCGGAACTCGAAAAGATGGGCCGCACGGCGAACAAAGTGATTCCCGGCGCCCCTCATGAGGTCCTCCTCGTGCTCGACGCCACCACCGGGCAGAACGGACTCGAACAGGCCAAACACTTCACAGAGACCAGCGGCGTCACCGGAATCGTCCTCACGAAGCTCGACGGCACCGCCAAGGGCGGCGTGGTGGTGGCCATCGCCCGGGAACTGAACCTCCCCATCCGCTACATCGGCGTCGGCGAAAAAGTCGAGGATCTGCTCCCCTTCGAACCGGAACGCTTTGTCGAATCGCTGTTTGAAACATCATAATCATTCCATGGACCAGGATTACCTTGCCCAGGCGCTGGAACTGGCGAAGGAAGGAATTGGGCAGACCAGCCCGAATCCGGCAGTCGGCGCGGTCGTCGTGCGGGATGGCGTTGTCGTGGGGCGGGGATTTCATGTCTATGCCCTGAAGAAGCACGCCGAGATCGTGGCATTGGAAGAGGCGGGCGAACTTGCCCGCGGAGCCGGCCTGTATGTGACTCTCGAACCCTGTTCCCACCAGGGCCGCACCGGACCTTGCGCGGACGCCGTCATCGCGGCCGGCATCCGCAAAGTCACCGCCGCCATGGAAGATCCCAATCCGCTGGTGGCGGGCGAAGGCTTCCGCAAGCTGCGCACGGCTGGCATCGAGACGCAATTGGACGATCGCCACGCCGCCGCCGCCCGCAAGCTGAACGAAGCCTACATCCATTTCATGAAAACGCGCCGGCCGTTCGTTACCCTCAAGTCGGCGGTGACGCTCGATGGCAAGATCGCCGCTCCCTACGATAACGATGGCTGGATCACCAGCGAGCGTGCGCGCGCTCATGTGCAGACCCTGCGGCATGCCTCCGATTGCATCCTCACCGGCATCGGAACGGTGCTCGCCGACAATTGCCTGCTCAATGACCGCTCCGGTCTGCCGCGCGGCCGCCCGCTGCTCCGCATCGTGCTCGATTCCCAACTCCGGCTGCCGCTCGCCTCGAAAATGATGGCCGGTTGCCGTAATGATGTGCTGGTGGTGACCACGTCCGCCGCCGGCGCCGACCGCAAATCCGCGCTCGAACAGGCGGGAGCCGAAGTGGTGGTGATGGACGGCAAGGACGGCCGCACCGATCTGCGCGCCCTGGTGAACTGGCTCGGCGGGCGGGGCTATCAATCCCTGATGATCGAAGCCGGCAGCCTGGTGAACTGGGCGGCGCTCGAATCCGAAGTCACTGACCGGATCTTCTTCTACTACGCGCCGAAAATCCTCGGCGGGCTGCAATCGCTCCCCGTCGCCGGCGGCAAGGGAAGACATCGCAGGCGGGACGCCATCCAGTTGGAGAACGTCACCCTGCACCACATTCCCCCCGATGAATTCGCGGTGGAAGCGTATCTGAGGAAATTGACGGATGTTCACGGGAATTATTGAAGAGCTTGGCGCGGTGGAATCGGTGGAAGTCCGTGAGGCGGGATCGCGCTTGCGGATTCGCTGCGCCGCCGTGCTTTCGGACGCCGTGGAAGGCTGCAGCATCTGCGTCAACGGAGTCTGTCTCACCGCCGTCGATCTGCGCCCCGATTCCTTCGCCGCGGACCTCGCCCCCGAAACACTGCGCGCCAGCAGCCTTGGCCGCCTGCGGGCGGGCTCCAGGGTAAATCTCGAACGCTCCCTCGCCGCCGGAGGACGGTTGAGCGGCCACATCGTGCAGGGCCATGTCGATGTCACCGCCGCGTTTCTCGGCCTCGATCCGCTCGGCTCGGACAACTGGTGGCTGCGCGTCCGCGTGCCTCCCGAGGCCGCCCGTCTCCTCGTCTATAAGGGTTCCGTGGCGATTGACGGCATCAGCCTGACCGTGGCCTCCATCGAGGGCGATGTGCTCTCCGTCACCATCGTGCCCCACACCTTTCGCAACACCACGCTCGGTTCCCTCAAGCCGGGCGATCGCGTGAACATCGAATGCGACATCGTGGCCAAGTACGTGGATAAACTGTTGGGGCGAATCGAACTGCCGGGCGGACTCACCCTGGAAAAGTTGAAAGACCTCGGCTACTGATCAGCCACGCTGCAACTCGAGCATGATCTCGCGCGCCGCCTTGCGCGCCTCATTCACCTGGTTGATCTCGAAACTGATGGCGCCCACCTTGGCGTGGCCGCCCCCGCCGTAGCGCTCGCAGATCGTGGCCAGATTGTGCACCAGCGGCCGCGGAGCCCACGGATTCGATCCCACCGACACCTTCGTGCGGAAAGTCGAAACACTCACCGACACCGTGTACAACGAATCGGGAAAGAGATGGTAGGGGATGAACTTGTTGTATCCGTCCAGATCTTCGCCCACCAGGTCGAAATATACCACCCCGCCCCGGCACGCGGACCGTTCGCGAATCACATCCACCGAACGCAGGTGGCGCTGATAGAGAGGCCGGTAGAGATCCTGTACCTCGGGTTTCTCGATGATGGCGCCCAATCGCTCATGCATCATCCAGCGGATCATGCTTTGCACGATGTCAGACCCTTTGGAGCCCTCGATGACGAGAGTAAGTTTCATCGCCGCGGCCCCCAGTTGCACGGCTTCCTTGGCGCTCGAATATTGCGCTCCGTCGATGATGTCCGCCCATTCCACGAGTTCGCCCAGATCGGCCGCGTGGTATCCCCACTTGTTCCGCGCCACAGTCGCGATGAACTTCGTGCACGAGCGGAAACTTGGGTCGTACAGCTTCTTCCCGCTTGTGTCTCTGTGGAAATGCTCCGCGTCTTCGGGCGAGAGAAACGCGCTCTGATGATGGTCGAACCACCAGGTCAGATTCGGGTTCGGCGAATACTTGAAGTCGACAATGGCGTTCTCGTCGCCGTCAAACAGACTGTCCTCGAACAGTTGCGAAGCCTTGTGCGCCATGCCCGTATAGACAAACTCGGCATCCCGGGCAATCGTATCCCGGTAGAAGCGGCTGAAGAACGCCGCTGACGCTGCTCCATCGAAGCAGTGGTCATGATAGAGGACCCTTACGCGCATGGTTCGCTATGAGGAGCGGAAAACTCATTAGCTTGCCTCAAACAGGTGGGAAAAAGCAAGTGCAATCGTTTTTTTCCTTTGGCAAAATCATTGGCGGCGCCGGCGCACAACGACCGGCGCCCGTCAGAAGTACGGTTCCAGGCTCGGGAACCTCGCTCACGGCCGCGGAATAGAACCGGGTGGTGGCGTTCGCCGATGTTGTATCATCCCCCACGAAAACGAAATTCGGCGCTGTATAAGGCGCTCCTTCCGGCGAATAGTCGCGTAGCCCGCCGCTCAGCAGGAACGTGTTCCCCGCATAAAGAGTGTAGTTGGCGCCGCTCACCACCAGCCGGTAACTGGTACGCTGTGCCGTGTCATAAGAAACTCCCTCGCCGTGAGTGAACCGCGGAGGTTTGGTGGCGCCGCCGTTCTGCGCCCAGATCTCGCCTGTCCAGAACCCAAGTTCGATTCCCTCGAGATCGTTCCCGATGATTACCAGGCTCAGGCCCGCGCGGTCGTTGCTCTGGTGCGCTTCGGAGTCAAGTTGCAGGTCGAAGGTGAATTGGTAGCCGGCGCCGCGGTCCGGCGTAAACGGGCTGATGATGCTGTAGCCCGCCCGGTTGAGGTTCGGCGGGGCCGCCGTCGTCAGAATCGCCGCTCCTCCGCTGAGCGTTTCCGTGTAACCGCCGAAGCCCGCCAGAACCCAGCCTTGCGCGGTCGGGCTTTGCCCGCCGGAGCCGTCATAAAGCGTCAGAGCCCGGGCCGGGGACAACGCGAGCGCAAGCATGAGGAAACAATGAAACACGTAGACCCTCCGGGATGCTGTTTCATTGTATCGCAGCCGCCGCGCCCAACCGGACCCGGTTCTATTTCCCCACCAGGCGGTAGCTGACAAAAGCCACGCGCCTGCTGTCCGGCGACCACGAAGGCACGTTCATCGTCCCTTGCCCCCCGAACAAGGTGGCGATGATCCGCGGTTTGCCTCCGCCCGCCGGAGCCAGCCGCAGCGTGACGTCCTTGTTCGGCGGATGCCCGCTCACGGTCTTCTCGAACGAGACATACACAATCCACTTGCCGTCCGGAGACGGGTGCGCGAACCAGTCCGCCGAATCCTCGCCCGGAATCAGCATCTGCTGCCCGGATCCGTCCGCCTTCATCCGCCAGATTCGCATCAGGCCGCTGCGCGCGGAATTGAAGTAGATATACTCCCCGTCCGGCGAATAATCGGGGCCGTCGTCCAACCCCGGACTGTCGGTCAACCGCTTCTCCTCGCCGCCTTCCACGGCCATTGTGTAGATGTCGAACTCCCCGTTCCGGCTCGCGCAATACGCCACCGTCCCCCCGTCCGGCGACCACCCGTGCCAATACGAGGGGAACTTGCTGGTGAGCAGTCGCGGCACGCCGCCATCGATCGGAAGAATGTACACCTGAGACTGCCGGTTCGCTGACCCATCGCTGATGGCCAGCCATTTCCCGTCGGGTGAGATGCCGTGGTCGTTGTTGCAGCGCGTCCGCTCCCCCGTGTCGATCGCTTTGGGTTCGCCGCCCGCCGCTGGCAGCCGATAGATCCGGCCACCGGAGTTGTAGAGGAGATACAAGCCGTCGCGAGACCAGTTGGGAGCCTCGAAATGCTCCCTGGCGCGCCGCACAATGTGGCGCTCCCCCGTGTCGATGTCGATGGTTTCGAGTGTGCTCTCCGCCACCCGTTCCTTGTCCGGAACCACTCCCCGCGCGTCCATCTCCACCTTCGAAAAGATGCCCGTGGTGGCCGCGGCGTTGTCGTGCGACGACAACGCCAGCCCCGCATAAATCGACTCCGGCATCTCCACCGTAAGCGCGCCGATGGGTTCAAAAGGCTGCCCCGGTCTGGCCGCTTCCGCCGAAATGACATTGCCGTGCCTCTCGAGCCTCGCCACCACCGGCGGTGTCAACTTCGTCCGCACCTCGGCCGTCGGACCGCCCTTCACCTTGCGGTACTGCAGCGCCAGCAGCCCGTCGCCGTGAAACGCGAAGTCCGCGTATGGCGAATCGGCGTCCAGCGTGGCGCGAAAGATGGGGCCGCCCTTGCGGTGGGCATGCGTGCCCTCGCCTGCCCATTCAAACGTCGTCGTAAGCGACACGTCCCCCCTTACTTTGCTGTAAACGAAATGGAAGCCGTCCTCCTCCGCCCACATGTTCCGGCCGCTGCCCGTGACGCGGTAGGTTCCGGACCGCGCGTCATACTGAACGCTCCCCCGGATGCCCGTATTGCCGACATCGGCCGATGCCTCGAACAGCCCGGTCTTCTCCGCCCTCGCCGGGGCCAGCAGAATGGTAGTGAGTGCAATAAGGCGGTACATGAGTCTCTTCGCAGTGTATCTCCACGCTGCTACTGCGTGGACCGGTATCCGGGGCGGCTCCGGATTCTTGCGTCCGGCCTCCGCGGAAGGCGCACCTCCAAACGGTGATATCCCGGCCCGGAGCCCTCCGGTGAAAAGCTCAACACGTACTGCGCATGCAACTCCGCCCCCGGCTTTTCCATAACCCCTTCGAGCCCCCGCTGCCGCGTGAACGGAAAGATGGTTCCTCCGGCGGCTTCCGGCAGAACCTTCGCGGAATTCGGCATGTTGAGCCTTGCAAGTTCGCCAATCCCGGCCGGCAGATCCACGCGTTGTTCCGGTGGCGGCAACCGCGGATTGATTTGCGAGGGCGGTCCCCCATCGATTGTGCCTGCCGGCTCGGTAGGCGGACCCGGATTCTTGCGCCGGGCGTCCCTTCGCGGATGACTTCGTCGTGAAGGCCGTCTTGAACGCCGAGTACGTGGCGGCATAGATCGTCACCCCCGCTGCCTGCCCGGCGGCAACCACCGCATCCAGATCCGTCTCGCTGCCCCGGTCCCGCGATTCGGAAATGAGCAGCAGCACGCGCCGCCTGTTCGGCATGGCGCGCAGCCGGCGGATCGCCTCATAGACCGCGTCCCGCATGCGGGCGGTTCTTTCTTCTCCCGCCTCGAGGCGCCCGAAGGATGCCGCCAGCCGGCCGGGGTCGTTCGTGCAATCCTCCAGCCACGCCACCCGCCCTGCAAACGAGAGAAGCCCCGCGCACCCGCGCTCTCCCGTAATCAGCGGCTGCACCACCGCGCCGGTTTTCCTCACTTTCTCGAGCGCCGCCGAGGAGATTCCCGGCGCTTGCACGGCGATCATCAGTGCGATCGGGGCCACACCTGTGGCCGTCGAATCGACAAGCAACCGTCGCGGATGCCCATTGTCCAGCACCAGGAAATCCGAGGCTTCGAGGCCGTCCACATTGCGGCCTTTGCCGTCCGTTACCGTAACGGGAACCAGGACAAGGCGCGCCCGGGCATCGAAGTGAGATTCCTGGCCGGCCAGAACCAGCGCCACAACCAACGCCAGAAAAAAGGCAAGCCTGTTCATCCGGTTTCCCACCAGCATGCCAAGTGCCTGTTTCTGGCAAACTGTGGGGAGTGTTTCGCGTATTGGCGTTCCTTTTGTTGGCGCCGGCTTTGATGGGCCGGCCCGCGCGGCCGGTTGTGGGTGATACCCGCCCTCTGCCCCAGGACCTGCCGCGGCAAGCGCTCTGGGACGGGTCGAAGTGGCGGCTCGAAGTCCGCTCGCCGGGCGCGGCCGCCCTGCGGCTGCACTTCACGGCGTTCCATGTAGGTAGCGGGCAGGTAAGAATCGCGGGCGGCGAGTCTGCCGCCGGCCCCTTCACGCAAGACGGGCTGCTCTCGGATGGCGATTTCTGGTCGCCTCTCCTCGCCGGCGATACGGTCATCGTCGAGTATGAACCCGCCCCCGAGGCGGCGGGCGAGTTCCCCTTCCGCATTCCGGAAGTAGGGCATTTCTACGCGGCGCCCCTTCGAAAAGACCGTGAACGCGGACTCGTGGCCTGCCACGCCGATCTCACCACCCAGCCCGCATGGCTCACCCCCGCGTCAAGCGTCGCCTTGATGCTGTTCCAGACAACGGACATGGGTATCCCTTATTGGACGGTCTGCACCGGCACGCTGCTCGCCGATACCAACCGCACGGGCCGCCCTCTGTTCCTTACCGCGCACCACTGTATCCAGACCGATGAGGAAGCCCGAACCCTCGAAACCTACTGGAATTTTCAGAACACCGTCCCCTCCACCCTCGATTATTACAGCGGCAACTTCGGAAGCTGGATTCCATCAAGCCTGGCCGCCACGCTTCAGAAAGTTACGGGGGCAACCATCCTGAAAACCACCAGCGAGCCGGAAGGCGACGGCGCGCTTCTGCTCCTGGCGGCAAATCCGCCCGCGGGCGTGCGGTTCGCCTCCTGGAACACTCGCGAATTGCCCGTGGCGGCCTCCACCGGCACAGTGCATCATCCCGACGGCAGCTTCAAGCGCGTCACGCTGGGCCGGCGCGCCGCCGATGACCCTGGAACCAATGTCGAGGGCAAGTTCCGGCCTTCGGACTATTACTACAAGATTTCTGAGTTGGCGGGTCTCACCGAGGGCGGCTCTTCCGGCGCCGCGCTCATGACGAACGATTTTCTCGTCTCCGGAATGCTCAGCTACGGGCCCGAGGTTTCCTGCGCTGACCCGAACCGCCTCGGCATCTATGGCCGGTTTACGCATTTTCTTCCTCGCATCCAATCCGTGTTGAATTTCGCCTCTCCCGGTCCCTGCATGGCGGAAATCACCGCCGTGAACCAGCAGATTCCCGCATCGGGCGGCGGCGGCACATTCAACATCAGCGCCCCGCCGGGATGCTACTGGGCAGTGGCATCGGATTACAACCACATCTCCGTGGCCCCCAACGCGGGGTCCGGACCCATGAATGGCGTCACCTTCACCGTCTCGCCCAACACCGGTTCCCCGGTCCCCACGCCCGCGCGCGCCGGCACGTTCAGCGTCATCAGCGAGGAGCGCCGCGTCGTTCATCTCATGCAGAAAGGGACCGGCGCCAACATAGCCTACGCGGACGTCCCGTTGAGCCACCTCTTTGCTCAGGAGATCAACTTCCTCAAGGAGTACAACGTCCAGGCCTACGGCTGTTCGCTGCCGTCGGGATTCTGCCCCGAGGACACCACCACGCGTGGCCAGATGGCCGAATTCGTCATCCGCGCGCTTTACGGCGATAACTTCACCGCCACCGGGGTCCCCTACTTCACCGACGTCGCAACCACCCACCCGGCCTTCCGCTTCATCCAGAAGTTGAAGGAACTTCGGATCACGGACGGATGCACGCTCCTCACCTATTGCCCCGATGACCCCGTCACCCGCGGCCAGATGGCGGCGTTTCTCATCCGCGCCGTGCAGGTGAGAAACGGTCTCGACAGCCGCGCGTCCTTCTCCATCATGCAGGCTCCCTACTTCACCGATACGCCTCCTTCGGACATCTTCTTCAGCTATGTCCAGGAAATGAAGGAATTGGGCATCACCTCGGGCTGCACCGCAACGGCCTATTGCGTCAATGATCCCAACACCCGCGGGCAGATCGCCGTCTTCCTTGCCAGGGGACTGTTTGCCCTCAGGGAGAATCGTTAAGAATCGCCCGGCGGGAGAACTTTTTCCCCGTTATGGAACATCTACTCATTGAAGGCCTTATTCATGTCCCATGCCGCACACGGCCTCGGCGCGCCGCGCATTCTTCTCATTGGATTGGATGAGGATCTTGTTTCGGAAATTCTTCGCGCTCTCCCCGAGTGTGATGTGCGCACGGCGTCCGTGATCGCCCTCGAAACCTCGCAAAGGCCGGGAGAGGGAGTCCCCCGCTGCGATGTCATCTTCTGCCCCGCCGGATCTCGTCACCTGCTGCCGGTTCTCGAAAAGGCTTCCCCAAGGCGCCTGCCCGTCGTGGCCGTCACCCGCCATCCGGATTCCACCGAATGGCTCAATGCCATCGAAGCGGGCGCGGCTGACTACGCCGCCCCTCCCTTCGAAAGCTCGCAATTGCGCTGGATTCTTCACTCCAATCTGCGCCGGACCGCGGCCGCCGGGAGCGGTTGAGAGTCTGCCTGCCGCGTGCGTCCGCGTGCGTCCCTCTGATTGACACCCCGCCGCTTCGCCCAGTACACTAGCGTTTTGCTATAGAAAGCGGCTACCGCCCCAAGAATGCTACTTGCCAGAGAATTTATTCAGTATCTTGGACGCGAAATCGTCAAGAGGCTCCACCCAAACATACTGGAAACGTCCGACTTTGCGGCCGGGAGCGCCTTTGTCGCTCAGGTCATCGAAGACGATCTGGCCGTCGAAGACCGCCTCAACGAGGAAGTTCGCGAGATCCTCAGCGAGTACACCGAGTACATGCGCCGCGAAGCCGTCAGCTATCAGGAGATGTTCCGCCGTATCAAGAACCAGCTTGTCCGCGACCGCAAGGTAATTCGCGCCTCCGGCCGCGATACGGGCGACGGCATGAAGCTTTCCCGCGACAAGATCAATGATCTCTCCCATAAGATCGTGACCGGAGTCCGCAAGGAACGCTTCTTCCGCGTGAAGAAACCGCCGAACGACCTGCGCTTGGAACTGGTGAAGACGCTCACCGAAGTCCTCATGCTGGAGGAAAAGGTGGACAAGGCGGCAAGGCAGAAGATCCACACGCAAAAACGTGATATCCCGGAAGGCTCCGAGGAATGGGATCTGCTGCATCGCCGTTACTACGCCGAGGAACTCAAACGTCTCGGTATAGACTTGAACGCATGACCCCCGTAGTTGCCGTTCTCGGCAGCCTGAATATGGACTTTGTCGTGTCCGTCGAGACGCTGCCCGCTCCCGGACAAACCGTGCTGGGAGCCAATTTCAAAATGCTGCCCGGCGGCAAGGGAGCAAACCAGGCCTGCGCCTGCGGCCGTCTCGGCGGCGGCAAAGTGCGCGTCCGAATGGCGGGGCGCGTCGGTTATGACCTCTTCGCGGATCACCTCAAAGCCAGCCTGTCGGCCGCCGGCGTGGATGTCGCCGCCGTCCACGCCACGCGCTCCCATCCCACCGGCGTGGCCCTTATCTGGGTCGACCGCCAGGGACAAAACTCCATCGTTGTCGCCTCCGGAGCAAACCACGTGTTCGCCGCCGCGGATGTGAACGGGCTTCGGGCCACCTTCTCGGGAGCCTCCTATGCGCTGTTTCAGCTCGAAACCCCTCTGCGGGCCGTGGAGGCCGGACTCGCCCTCGCGCGCTCCGAGGGCGCCCACACCATCCTTGATCCGGCGCCCGCCGGCCCTCTTCCCCCAAGCCTTCTTCAACTCGTCGATATCCTCACCCCGAACGAATCGGAAGCCTCCGTGCTTCTCGGCCGGCCAGCCGCCGGATTCACCATCGCGGAGGCCCGGCAGGCCGCTGCCGCCCTTCGTCAGCGGAGCGGCGTCGAAACCGTTGTGATGAAGTTAGGCGAACAGGGTTGCCTCTGGCTGGATGCGAGCCGCGAAGTGTACGCGACCGGTTACTCCGTAAAGGCCGTAGACACCACCGCCGCGGGAGACACCTTCAACGCCGGTCTGGCCGTGGCCCTGGCCGAAGGCCTGGACGTTGCCGGCGCCTTGCGTTTCGCCAACGCGGCGGCTGCCTTATCCGTGACGCAACCCGGCGCGCAGGCGTCTATCCCGCCCCGCGCCGATGTCGAACGGTTCCTGGCGCGGAGAGCCTAGCTCGCGCCTGCCGGGGCGGCTACTTCCGCTCGACAAGTGGGACCACGGTCACTTTATTCGCTGTGATTGTCACATCCTGATCGATGGTGCCGAACAGCGGCGATTCCATCTTCAGGCGATACGTCCCGGGAGCTATCAATAAACCGCCCCCGGCGTTGTTCAACTCATCCACGTAGCCGTAGAACTTACCGTTGAGGTAAACGGGGCTAACGTCGCCGGTCGTCACCGAGATGAATGATTCCGGCTCTCCGCCGCCGAAACGCAGGCGGCCGAACGGCGGGTTAGGCACCGGGAGCTTTTTCAGTTTGCCGTGGACCGTCGCTGTCTTCCCAGGCTTCACGGTTACCTTCACGGTCATTTCCTCATAGCGCGGATCCTGTAGGACCACTTCATGGTCACCGGCCTCCACGGAATACTTCTCCGGAACGGAAAAGCGCACGGCCGGGCCAACATACTTCCCATCAATCCAGACGCCGGCCCGGCCTGGACTGACACGGGCCTTGATCGCGCCTGACTTGTCGGCGGCTGAGGCGAGGAAGGAGCAAGATACAGCAAGAACGAGAACCCAAAGTCGCATACTTCTAGGGTAACACTCTCGAATCGGGAGGGAAAAGTCTGAGAATCGCTCCCACCCGGCGAACCTCGTAAACGGCATACCTGCTGTCGGCAAAAACGGCGGGAAGACCCTTGATCTCGTTCGCTCGCGATAGCACCACGTAGTCGATCCCCAGCGCGCGATAGCGCCCCAGTTCCGCCGGCGTGAACTTCCTCGTCATCACGTCTTCCCATCGCGGGAGCCACACGGTAAGAAAATCACGCAGAAAGTTGATCTGCCCTCCGCCTTTCCAGTCCACGTAAACCGCGCGCAGCGACTCGGCGCGGAAGATGCCCGGCTCCAGCGATTTTCCGGCGTCCGGGAACAGAAACACCGCCTCCCGCGATGTGTGCCGGCGCGCCCAGGAAGCGAGTTGATCGAGATCCGCGTTGTGCAATCGCGGATAGTTCCGTACGCCCGAAAGCGCGGGCACGGCGAATGGCAGAGCCATCGCCACTGCCACGTACGCAACCCGCGGTTGCCGGAAGCGCGAGCCAAGCCAGAGAACAATCACCGTCAAACCCGCGCAGGCAAGCACCGCAAGCGCCGCCCGCCGGTAGGCCGGCGTTGTCCAATCGAGCATGTAATTCACCGTGCGCGTGGACGCCGGTGGAATCAAAGCCGCCGTAAACCACCCGAAGGCCTCGACCGGGCGCCGGCCCGCCGCGGCCGCTACGCCCGCTGAAGCGGCAAGCATGACGGCGGCGGCCACCACATACAGCAGAGCGCGCATCGGCTGGAGTTGCGGCATCAGGCTCCACTTCCAATGTTCCAGGAACAGATACGATGCAGGCATGCTGCACATGGCCACGGCCGCCATGGCGGCGAGTAGAAACCGCAAGTCCGCCGGGACCCTGGCGCGTAACCGCCATAACGCGGCCGGCATCAGCGCGTAATACACTATGTAGTTCCAAATCGTGGCCGCGGGCCACATCGAGATCCAGTTGTAGCCGGCCCGCTCCCTCATCATCGCTTCCTGCGCCGCGCCGATGACCGCGAAAAATTCCTGGTGCTCGCGTTCCCCTGCCTGAAAGCGCGAGAGAACCAGCAGGAACGCCACCGCCGCCGCCATCGGAAGCAATCCCTTGAGATGCCTGCGCATCGTCTCCGGCCTCCCGGGAACCAGCGCCAGCAGAAAGTAAGCCGCCCAATATGGGTAGACGGCGGGCGGGTGATACAGAAACGCCGCCCCGGCGGCCGCTCCCGCCGCTACCGTGCGTCCTCCCGCAAGCAGGCCCACGGCCAGCATCGTAAGCCCGATGGCGTTGCCCCGCGGGTTCGGCTCATATTCAAACGTCAGCACCGACGGCCCGTTGATGGTCGCGCCCAACCCGAAACAGGCCGCCACCAGCAGCGCCCCCGCCCTGCCCAGTCCAAGCGCGGCGCCAACCAGGTAGATTCCAAACAACGCGCAGAACCGGAATGCAAACTGCTGTAACGCGAGCGTCCGCTCGAATCCCCAACCCGTAAGATGGCGCAGCCAGATGGATGCCTCATCGTAGATGGTGAACGTCACATGCGGCTGCTCGGCGATGATCTCCTTCGCGAACACGCCGGGATCCCACAACCGCTCCAGAATCGGCACGTAAATCTGCGTGTCCGATTGCAGGTACGTGTGCCCCGGAAAATAAAAATAACCGATTGCCGTAAGCGCCAGCAGGGCCACCGCCGCCCGGAAGTGCTCGCGCATTATTTTGGCGTCTTCTCCAGCAGTTGCTTGGTCCAGACGCGATTGGCGTTCAGTTCCAGCGATTTCATCAAAGACTTGCGCGCGCCGGCGAACTGGTTCTTCTTGCGCTGCGCCACCCCCAGCCACATCCACGCATCGGCCGATTTCGGATTCAGTTCAATCGCCTTTTCCATGTCCTTGATGGCCAGGTCCACCCCGCCGCCGAAGGCCGCCGGCAGGTAATAGTAGCCGACCCCGCGGCTCAAGTATGCGTCCGAAGATTTCGGATCGAGTTGTACCGCCTTGTTGACGCTATCGAGCGCGCACCGGCCGTAGCGCAGTCCGGCCATCACATTCGCCGGGATCACCTGCCCGCACAGAGTTCCCAGGATGCGGTGATATTCGGCCACCTCCGGCTTGAGCGCCACCGCCTTCTCCGCCGCCCGTATCCCCGCCTCCGCCGCGCTCCTCGCTTCGTTGCGCTGCCGCATCTCGAGCGAGATTTCCGCCAGATACGAATTCGCTATCGCCAGGTCGTACTGCGCCCCCGCGTCCTTTGCATTCCTTTCCGCCGCCGCCGAAAAATCCGTGATGATTTTCTCAAGCCCCGGACGGTCCTGCCGGTCCCGCGCGGCCCGTAAGTCCGCAAGAGTCGCCGCCCCGGCCGTCTGCACGCCCGTCTGCACGCAAAGAAGAGCTACCAGCCACATGTCCTCTTATTGTACCGGACCGTATCCGGATCTCAGCCCTTCCGGGCCGCTTCGGCAAGCGCCGCGATCGTCTGCTCCGCGCTCGTCCGCCAACTGAACTCCGCCGCTCTTTTCGGGCCCGCCTCCTCCAGTCGCGCCCGCAACTCCCCGTCTTCTATCAGACGCAGCAAAGCCTCGCTCAAGGCGCTTTCATCCAACGGGTCGAATTGCAGCGCCGCCGTGCCCGCGATGCCCTTCAGGGGCTCAATCGAAGAGACCGCCGTGGGAATTCCGGATGCCAGCGCTTCCAGCACCGGCATGCCGAAGCCCTCGAAGACCGAGGGGTAAACGAACGCCCACGCCTTGTGATACAGCCCCAGCAACTCCTCGCGCGGTATCCACCCCGTGATGTGGACATGCGCCCCCATTCCGCGGTCGATGATCGTCTGCTCAATCTGCGTCGTTTGGAACCCATGCATGCCCGCGATGATCAGCCGGAACTCCGGACGCACCTCATGGAACCGCCGGAACGCCCGTACCAGCCGGTCCAGATTCTTGTGTGGATGAAGCGTCGATACGCAGAGAATGAAGTTCCGCAAGTCCTCCGGACACCGCCGCGCTCCCACGGCGAAAAATTCCTCGTCCACCCCATGCGGCACTACCCGGATCCTCTCCTCCGGCAGACGGTAGAAGCGCAGCAGGTCGGCTCGCGTGGCTTCGGAAACGGCGATAATCCGGCTCGAATGCCGCGCCGACCAGTAGAGGAAGAACTGCCAGAAAGGCAGATCGATCCTGCGAAAATACTCCGGATGCCGCTTGTGCTGCAGATCGTGAAACACCGTTACCACCGGGCGCCCCGCCAGCAGCGGAGTGGTGAATCCAGGATTGAACAACACATCCAGCCGCAAACGGCGCACGGCCGCGGGAAGAACGAACTGCTCCCAAATCAACCGCGCCGGGCGATGAACCGCCCGCACCCGTTGCGGCTCATGGTGGAAGTTCTCCTGGACAGGAACCAGGCCCGCTTCCGTTTCGGCATTCGTGAATACGAAGTACTCATTCTCCCCATCGGCTTTGGCCAGCGCCTGAATCAGGCTTCTCAGATAGATCTCCGTCCCTCCCACGCCGCCTGGGATCAGGTAGAGCGCGTTGATGCCGATGCGTAGCCCCATCTAGCGCCCGGCGCCCCGCTGACGGAGGACAGCGTCCAGGTTCTGCCGCGCCGCCTGGCTGCCCGGATTGATCGCCAGCGCCTTCCGGTAGTCCTCCTCGGCCCGCTGCAACTCATTCAACATGCGGTACACATTGCCGCGGTACGTATATCCGTTGTCATAGCCCGGATCGAGCGCAATCGCCTGGTTGAGTTCCCCCAGCGCGGCCCCAGGCTCCTTCAGCTTTGCCAGGCACATGCCGATGAGCGAATGCGCGTGCGCCGTATTCTCGATCTTCGCCGCCGCGCGGAACTTTTCGAGAGCTTTCTCCGTCTGCCCCAACGCGTCATGCGTGAGCCCCCAATCGATCAGCAGCGTATAGGTGTACTCGGTCTGCCCCGTTCGCGCCGCATCCTCGAACTTCTTCAACGCCTCTTCGTAGCGCTGCTGCTCGAAGTACACCATCGCCAAATGGAAATGCGCCCTCGAGTTCCCCGGCGAGTGCGCGATCGTGTCCTCCCACAGCCGCACCGGGTCGCTCCACACCGCCGCGCGCCCATACGTCAGCCCGCCCAGTACAAACAGAATGCCCCCCGCCGCCGCAAGTTGTGATCCGCGTGAAATCGTAAGAGTGCGCGCGAAGTCGCAAACCACCAGCAGCAATCCGATGAAGGGCAGGTAGAGCCGGCGTTCCGCCACTGCGTCCTTGATAGGAACAATGGATGACGTGGGAGCCAGCAACAGCAGAAAGACCACCAGGCCGTAAAAAGCCAGCGGATAACGCTTGCGGTAATAAAACGCCGCGCCCAACAGCGCCGCCAGGCCGAGCAGCCCCACAATGGATCCATGTTCCAGCGGCGAGTGCGAAATCGGGAAGCCGTAATCTGCATTGAGACCCACCGGAAGCACGAACAACCGCAGGTAAATCCAGATGGCCCTCCACTGCGTGTAAAAATATTCGTACCACGCGAGGTTCTTCATCCCGAAGCCCGCCGTATTCGCCTCCACCAGCACGCGCCATACCACCCACATCCCCGCCACCGAGGCGGCGGCCATCGGTGCGTAGAGCCTCCAATTCGCCCGCACTGCCTCCACGGGCCGCTTCTCCGCGAACCACCAGTCTGTCCATAGCAGCAGAGCGGGAAGCACGGCCGTGTGCTCCTTGCTCAGGAAGGCGGCGCCGAAGAGCGCAATCACTCCCGCCGCCGCCGGCCAGCCAATGCCGCCTTCTCTCTTATAGAGAAACAGTGTGAAGCTCGACAGGAAGAACAGCAGGCTGAAACTTTCACTCCGTCCCGCTACATACGCCACGGATTCGGTCTGAACCGGATGCAGCAGAAAAACTCCGGCCGCAAACACCGCCAACAGCACCCGCCGGTTCTCTTCCACCTTCGCCATCTCGAGGATTTTTCGGATGGCGAGAAAAGCCAGCCCGGTATTGATGAAATGCAGCAGGATGTTGATCACGTGATAGGAGAACGGCTCCGGGCCGAACAGCCGCAGGTTCAGCCAGAAGCTCAGATTCATCAATGGCCGCGCCGTGGGCGAAAGGCTCCGGATGCCGGTCTTGAGAAAGCCGGGGTCGCGGAACGGAAGATACTCGTCGTCGAACACGAATGGGCCGTTGACTGCCGGCCAGTAGGCCGCCAGTGCCGCCGGCAGCGCGAAACATCCCAACAGCCACACCCACAACCCCGCTGCCGGCTGCGCCTGCGGTTCAACCTTCACCGCGGGTTTATGCTTGGCGGCTTTCATGCTGCGACCGCAAATAGTATTCGAGAATGGCGACGCGCTGCGCGAGCGCGATGTTGGCGTCCTTGAGCGTCGAAACCGTGACCGAGAAGCGGTAAAACACCAGCAAAAAGACCACCAGCACCGCAACAATCAGCGCCAGCGGAGGATCGCCTACGCCGATCATCCTTGCCAGCCAACTCATCAGCGGCTGGGAGCGCGACAGAATCAGCATCGCCAGCCCGGCGGCGAGCCAGCTTACCGAGTATTCCACCCGGATGTGCGCGCGGCGCAGCGAACTGAGTACCGCCACGATGAGGCCGAGGCTGAAGAGAGAGAGAACGTTCGAAAGACGATCCATAAGTTCTTATTGTCAGCGGCGCCAGCGGTGGCGCTCAAATTTCAGGATATTCACAAACACGCCCAGTAGCACGTGGACTATGTAATATAAGGACTTAGCCGCGGTGATGGTGCTCCGTCCGCTCTGCCGCGGACGCATCCGGCAGGCTACCTCCTGAAACCGGAAGGCCCGCCGCTGCAGCACCACCAGCGCCTCGATCTCCGGATACTCGAGTGGAAAACTGCGGCTGAACAGCGCCAGCGCCTCCCGGTTGACACCAACGTAACCCGAGGTGGGATCATGCACCATCCGCCCCAGAATCGGACGCAGCATCGTGCGGAAAAAACGGATGCCCCACGAGCGCGCCAGGCTCGTGAATTCCTGCGGGCCGCCGACGAACCGCGAGCCGATCACCATCTGGCACCCCGACTGCCGCAGCGCGTCATAAATGCGCGGAATGTCGCGCGGGTCGTGCTGTCCGTCTCCGTCCAGACGAATGACATAATCAAAGCCGAGTTCGAACGCCAGCCGGTATCCCGCCTGCACGCAGCCTCCAAGTCCCAGGTGATGGGGCAGCGAAAGAACCCGCGCCCCAGCGGCGCGCGCCACCGCCGCGGTGGAATCAGCCGAGCAATCGTCAATCACCAGAACAGGCGTACCCGGCGCCGCCTGCTGGATTTCCCGCACCACATCTCCCACGGCGCCCTCTTCATTGAGAGCGGGAACAATGATCATCAGCCGGTTTCCGCCGTCTCCTGTCACAGCGCGGCCACCTCTTTCGGCGAGATCGAATGCTGTTCGCAGATGCCGCGGAACTCCGCCGCGCTGATGCGCGCCTCCCGCATCGTCCGGCGGCGCTCCCGCAGCAGTCCGGGACCGTGCTTCAGCAGCGCGAAGTGCGCCCGCAGGATGAGGAAGATCAGGTGAACAAACGAGTGCCCTTCGCCGTGAAACCGCGCCGCCGCCCCCGAGCCTCCAAGCAGAAACAGCGTGTGCCAGTAGTAGCGCGCCAGCGTGCCGGACGGAACCTTCAGCAGCATCCGCAAGGGAAAATTCTTCACCACCACGAAGAGCCGGTTGCGCTCCACGTAATACGCCTTCAGCGCCGACACGCGGCCCGCCGTTTGCGAGTAATGATGATCCACCACGGCCCCGGCCGCGTATACGCATTGCCACCCCTGCCACACCCCTCGCAACCCCAGGTCCGTATCCTCACAGTACAGAAAAAATCTGTCGTCAAAGCCACCGGTCTCCTCGAGCATCCGCCGGCGGTAGAGCGCAGCCGATCCACTTGGCAACAAAGTCGCCCCGGAAACCGCAAACTCCTCCGGCGCGCGCCCATGACCCCGCTGTTTACTGCTCCCGTCCCGGCACAACAGCATCCCCGCCGAATCGAGCGTTCCTTCCCCCGCCAGCGTCACCCGGCTCGCGCACATCCCCACTCGCGGCCCGCTTTCCATGGCCGCCACCAGCGCCTCCAGCCACCCCGGATGGGGCTTCGCGTCATCATTCAACACGGCGACATAGGGAGTTCGCGACCGTTTCACCGCCTGGTTCACGGCGCTTCCATAGCCGGCGTTCTCCGTGTTTTCGATGACCTCGACCTCTTGAGGCACGTTCTTGTCCCGCCGAACCGCTCCCTTGCCGCTGTTATCCACCACCACAATTTCAAAATCCCGGCGTGTCTGATTCTCGAGGCCGCGCAGGCACTCCGCCAGCAACGCGCCCGCCTCCAACGTCGGAATCACCACTGTCGTGCAAGGAACCGGCAACTTCAAATTTTACGCTATCGTATGTTCAACCCGAAGCAGCGGACAAGCCAGGAGCTGACAGCCAGGAGCTAAATACTGGCGCTTGCATCCCCCTCGCCCCCTGCATCATAATCAGTCAGCAGCCGGGTCCCGGACGCCGCCCATGCTGATTCCCCAACCCGGGCGCATGGCTGCCGCCGGTTCCTGAATTCTATGCCCATTCGCCTGTTCCGCCTCCTCATCCTTTTTATGACTACCCAACCCCTCTCCGGCGCCTTCCGGCTCATCATTGTCGATCCCGGCCACTTCCACGCCTCCCTCCTGCAGCGCGAAATGTATTCTACCCTCGATCCGCGCGTCTCGGTCTATGCCCGCCTCGGCCCGGAATTGCTCGATTACCTCAACCGCGTCTCCCTCTTTAACGCCCGCAAGGACAACCCCACTCACTGGGATCTCGATATCCACACCGGCACGGACCCCATGGCCGCCATGCTCCATGACCATCCCGGCGATGCTGTCGTCTTCACCGGCCGCAACCGCGGCAAGATCGATCGCATCCTGGCCTCGCTCGGCGCCGGACTCCACGTCTTCGCCGACAAACCCTGGATCATCTCCCTCTCCGATCTCCCCAAGCTCGAACAGGCCCTCGACCTCGCCGATCGCAAAAGCCTCATCGGCTACGACATCATGACGGAGCGCTATGAAGTCACTTCGCTCCTTCAGCGCGCCTTCGTCAACACCCCCGAAGTGTTTGGTTCCTTCGAGAAGGGCTCCACCGGCTCGCCCGCCATCTATGCGAAAAGCATTCATCACGTCATGAAAGTCGTCGGCGGACTCCCCCTGCGCCGCTCCGCCTGGTTCTTCGACATCGACGAATACGGCGAAGCCCTCGCCGATGTCGGTACCCACGTCGTCGACCTCGTCCAGTGGACCGCCTTCCCCGATTCCGCCCTCGACTACCACCAGGATATTGAAGTCCTCGCCGGCCGCCACTGGCCGCTCTCCCTCACTCAGGCCCAGTTCCAACAGGTCACGGGAGAAACCGCGTTCCCCGCCTCCCTCGCCCCCCACGTCCACAACGGAAAGCTCGATTACCTCTGCAACAACTCCGTCGATTACACCCTTCGCGGCGTGCACGTAAAACTCGAAATCCTCTGGAACTGGGAAGCCGCCCCGGGTACGGGTGACGTCTATGAAGCCTCCTTCCATGGCACTAAGGCGCGCGTCGAACTCCGCCAGGGCAAGTCCGAAAACTTCATCCCCGAAGTCTACATCGTCCCCGCGGGCCCCGATCAGCGCGCCGGTGTCTTTGCCGCCGTCCGCGACAAGGTGGCCGCCCTCCGGAAAACCTGGCCCGGCCTCGATGCCCGCGAATCCGGATCGGAAATGCGCCTGGTTATCCCTGACAAGTATCGCGTCGGCCACGAAGCTCACTTCGCCCAGGTCGCTACGCGTTTCCTCGAATATATGCAATCGCCCAAGTCCATCCCCGCGTGGGAACGAAGCAACATGGTGGCGAAATATTTCATCTCCACCATGGGTGTGGAACTTGCCAACCGGTGAAACGCCTCCTCATGATTCCGCTTGTCCAGGGGGATTACCGCCCATCTCCGGGCTTCCGCGCGCCGTTGAACGCGCCGGGCTTGGGCGTGTCCGAAGGCCAGTAATTGCTCGGATCTTCTTTCCAGGGTTTGCCGCACAGGCGCGAAATGACGCTCCACTCCGGCGCGCCCATGTCCGGATCCGGATGGAACACGAATCGTTTCAGTCCCGCTCGCCGCGATGCAGCCAGAATCCGGTATAAGTCCCGCGCGGGCATCGGATCGCCGCCATGTGGACTGCGCCCCGTGGACACCCACGCCACCACCTTCCCATCATCTCCCACCGCCGCCAAAGCCCGGCGCGTTTCCTCGTAAACCACCTTGTCGAAGAACTCATCCGGAAACCCGGCGTCCATGTCCGCCACCGTTTGAATACCCGGAAGTTCGATTCCGAACCATGCCTTCACTACCGCAAACGCGTCTGCTTCCGTGAGGCTCGGATTCCATTCCTTAATGCGCCGCGCCCAGCGCGACAACGTGCCGTACATCCCGTCAAATCCGCGGTTCCAGAAGTAGTGCTTCGGGAACAGGTAGTCGAAGTAGGGATGCATCCGCTCGTAGTCCTGCGTCGTCAGCATGGAGAATGTCGCGGTCCGCGGGATAGCCCCCAGTCTTGTTCCGCGGTTCAGCTTGCTGATCTGGGTGCGCACCGCCGCGAAATAGCCCATCGAGGTTTCCTGCCTCGCCCGCAGCCAGTACAGGGCATCCTCGTTGATATCGAACAAGGCCAGTCCGTTCAGCACCCCGGCAGGCGAGTGATACCGGACTTGCCCGGGCGTGAGGCGGTGAAACCGCTCGCGCAAATGCAGCATCCCGCGCTCGTAACGCGAAACATCCATGCCGAGCGCCGAAAGCCGCTGTCTTTCCCAGGCGCGCACTTCGAACAGTTCGCCGCCGTGGTGGAAAGCGAGTTCGTAGTGGTGCTCGCCGGCGCCGTCGATAATCACGCCCTGCGCCTGCGGAAAAGCATTCATCGTGTCCTGCACGGTGGCCGCGTATCCCACCGCTCCAAACGGGTCCTCCGCCGGCGGAAGAGCGCCGCCTCTGGGGCTTACGCCGAACACCAGGATCTCCCATCCCCGCCGCGCCGCGTCGTCAAGCATCGCGTGAAAGCGCCTTTCCTTAGCCCCGTCGCGGGGCGATTCCGGCGGCGGCGTCACGCCGAAAGCCCGGTACACTTTGGGGTCGGCCGCAAAAGTGGGTTGCGCCTTGCCGTCTACCCCCACGAACTGCATGTATCCCACGATGATTCCCCGCACGCCCCCCTCGGCCCAGGCGTCGAAGATGCGCGTGTGATCGTCCATCCAGCGTTCCAGCGGGTTGTGACAGAAAATCCAGGCGGTCATCGGATGCGCGGGAGTGCTTTGCGCCCGAACCGCCACGGCGGCCGCCAGCACGCCGGAAAACGCCCGCCGCGTGAGTGCGGCTCCACCCGGGACTCGCTGCATGCCCGATACGCTAACACATTCTCGTATCCAGCGGACCCCCGCGAAACAGTCCCGGTCACTTACCGAATCAAACAAATCGCAACAGCCGGTCTAACAGGTTGAATAAAAAGGAAAAATCGATCGGAATAAGCGTCCTGTAAGACTCCCGCGCCCCGTCGAATGGAAGCCTCGCATGGCATACTCGATATAGTGCCCAAGGGAGGCGCCGGATCATTTCCGGACAAATCGGAACACCAGCGAAACACCCGTCCCGCCGTCCGGAATCCGTGTTCATCACGCGTCCAATCGGCCGTCCCGAACAAATCGGAACACTTCGGAACAGCTTTTCGAAGTGGCGGCGGGGAGAGGAGCCTGCATCAGAAATACACCTCCAGCAATCGTGGCGATTCCTTACGGTAAGAAGGGCCGCCAAACAGATCTTCGATGCAACTGGCGTGTAAAATAATCGTCGAATGAAGACACCGTTGACTCCCCTCGCCTTTCTCGCGCGCAGCGCTTTTGTTTACAGGGACAAGATTGCGGTCGTCGACGGGGAACAGCGGGTCACCTATGCCGAACTCGATCAGCGGGTCCGCAAACTCGGCTCGGCGCTGCGGAAACTGGGGGTGGAGGCGGGCGGCCGCGTAGCGGTGCTCTCTCCGAATACTTCCATGGCGCTCGAGCCCCACTTCGCCGTCCCCCTCATCGGAGCCGTACTGGTGATGCTGAATACGCGGCTCCAAACGTCCGAACTCGTCTGGATACTGAATCATTGCGGGGCGAAAGTTCTACTGGTGGACCCCCAGCTTGCCCCACTCCTGGAGAACTCGCGCGCCGAATTGCCTCAACTCCCGCACTTTGTGACAGACTATGCCGCCCTGCTCGCTTCCGGTGACGAGAATTTGACAGACCTCCCCCAAGTCGACGAAGACGCCCTGCTCTCCATCAACTACACCAGCGGAACCACCGGCTTCCCCAAAGGCGTGATGTTCTCCCATCGAGGCGCTTATCTGAACGCGCTCGGCGAACTGATGGAATTCGGACTCCGCGAAAACAGCGTCTATCTCTGGACGCTCCCGCTGTTCCACTGCAACGGCTGGTGTTTCCCCTGGGCTGTAACGGCGGCGGGGGCCCGCCACGTCTTACTCCGCCAGCCTCACCCCGAGCCGGTGGTGGCAGCCGTCCGGAGCGAAGCCGTTACTCATCTCTGCGGAGCGCCCGTCGTCATCGGCAGCCTCGCGCACTTTGCCTCCTCCCGCGGAATCCGCTTCCAGAACGGCCTGCGGATGATCACCGCCGGCGCTCCTCCTTCGCCCGCCGTGCTGCGCGGAGCCGAAGATATCGGAGCCGAAATTTTTCATTGCTACGGCCTCACCGAAACCTATGGGCCCATAACCCTCTGCGCCTGGCGCAGCGAGTGGAACTTCCTCTCCGCCGAGGAACGCGCGCGGATCAAGTCCCGCCAGGGCGTCCCCTACATCATCGCCGGTACCGATGTCCGTCTGGCCGGCGAGAACATGGACGACGTTCCCCCCGACGGCCAAACCATGGGAGAGGTGGTCATGCGCGGCAACAACGTCATGATCGGCTACTACAACAATCCTGAAGCCACCGCGCAGGCGTTCGACGGCGGCTGGTTCCATTCCGGCGACTATGCCGTGATGCATCCCAACGGCTACCTCGAGATCCGCGACCGCAAAAAGGACATCATCATCTCGGGCGGCGAGAACATCTCCTCCGTCGAGGTCGAGAAGGTGATCTACGACCATCCCGCTGTCCTCGAAGCCGCCGTCATCGCCGTCCCCGACCCGCATTGGGGCGAAGTGCCCAAGGCATTCGTTACCCTAAAAAATGAGGGGGGCGCCACCGCCGAGGAGATCATCCAGTTCTGCCGCGGCCGCATCGCCCACTTCAAGTGTCCGAAACAGGTGGAATTCGGCCCCCTGCCGAAAACCGCCACCGGCAAGATCCGCAAGAACCAACTTCGCGAGCGGGAATGGGCCGGTCGCGAAAAGCGAGTGAACTGATGCCTTACGATCATCTGCAATACGCCCTGGAAGACAACTTCGCCGTCGTCACCCTCAACCGTCCTCAACGGCGCAACGCCCTGTCCCTCCGTCTCATGCTCGAACTGGTGGATTGCCTCGACGCCATCGGGCGCGACCCCTCCATTCGCGCCGTCGTGCTGAACGCCGCCGGCGCCGTCTTCAGTTCCGGACATGACCTCAGTGAAATGACCAGCGGCTCCGTGAACGAATACCGCCGCCTGTTCGATGTCTGCGCCGAACTGATGATGAAGGTCCAGGCCATCCCTCAGCCGGTCATTGCCGAAGTACAGGGTTTGGCCACCGCGGCCGGGTGCCAGTTGGTGGCCACTTGTGACCTGGCCATCGCCGGCGAGAAGGCGGCGTTCGCCACCCCAGGCGTGAAGATTGGTTTGTTTTGCACCACGCCCATGGTGGCGCTCACCCGCGCCGTCGGCCGCAAGCGCGCCATGGAGATGCTTCTCACCGGCAGGGCCGTCGACGCCCCTACCGCCGCCGAATGGGGTTTGGTGAATCGCGTGGTTCCATCCGGAGAATTGACCGCCGCCACGCGCGAACTGGCGCGGCGGATCGCCGCCGCCAGCAGCTTCACCGTCGGCTTGGGTAAGCAGGCCTTCTATGCCCAAATCGACCTCGATCAGCCGAAGGCCTATGCCTACGCCAAGGAAGTCATGACCATGAATTCCCTCGCCGCCGATGCGCGCGAGGGCATCACCGCCTTCCTCGAAAAGCGCGTCCCCTGCTGGACCGGAAAGTAAATGATCACTGACCTCGTTCAGATCCAGCGCCTCGGCCGGAAGAAACTCGAGGAGAACAAGCGGCTGCGGGTCTTCATGAAGACCCATCACACCGCCGAACGCCGTCTCCGTAACATTGCCGAAGAGATCGAAAATGCCATCGACTGCACGGAGTGCGCCAACTGCTGCCGCGTGGCTACCGTCAAACTCCGCGAGCGCGAAGTCGAGTCCCTCGCCAGGTTCATCGGCATCTCCCGCAAGGGCTTTCTACAGGACTACTGCGAGCAATCCGCCGAAGAAGGCCTCATCCTCAAACGCACGGAGAAAGGCTGCCTCTTCCTCGAAGGCAACATGTGCGCCGTCTACGATGCGCGGCCCATGACCTGCCAGGATTTCCCTCACCTCGTCCGCGGCGAGGGCTCCATCCTCTCGCGCATGTGGGAGATGCCAGACCGCGCCACCTATTGCCCCATCGCCTACAACACCCTCGAGGCCTTCAAGGAAGCGCTCGGCTTCGCAACCCGTAAATGACCGTCGTCCGCGTGCGCGCCACCTCCCGGTACCTGTTCATCCAATACGAAAGATCGGGGTAGTTCGTAATCGCCAGTTGCGGGTTCAGGGGGCCGAGGCCGTCCACTACATAATCCGGCTCATACGCCACCAGCCTGCGGCGGTTTTCGGCCGCCAGTTCCGGAGCGGCCGGGGTGCTATCCGTCAAATGCCGGTCCGCGATCACCCCCGTCAACGGCTGGGAATCGAGGTACGGCGTCGCTGCCGGGATGCGCGAGAAGGCGTAAATCTCCGGCCGGTATCCCCACACGAGCAGAGAGGAAGCATGATGCCCCACCAGGATCCGCGCCGTCTCCCTGGCATCGTATTCCAACGCCAGATCGGCCCACGGTTCGCCCATCGCCAACTGCGCGTACCGCGGTCCAAACCGTACCAGCGGGATGAGGAGCAGCGCCAGCACCAGCACCCGCCTCCGGTCGAGGATCACCATCCCCCGCGCCGCGATGATCACCATCGGTGTGAGCAGTTGAAAATAGTAGCGGGGAAAGAACCGCCACCCCGCCGCCACCGCCGCCATCGACACCAATACCCACAACGCCAGCCGCCGCGATTCCCTCGTGCCGCGCTCCCGCCACCACAGCGCCCCCGCCGCCGCCACAAGCGCGATCTGGAATCCCGCCCAGTTCACCGTGCGCCGCAGGCCCTCGAGCAAGGGATGCGGATACGGCGAGTTCGCGCTGTAAAGAAAGCCCCAGCGCCAAACCTGCTCCCAGTAGGCGCCCAGCGCCACGTTCCATCCGAGCCATGCCAGCGCTGGAATCTCGACAGCGGCGATGCCAAGCGCAATCCAGTGCGCGTGCCGCCATTGCCAGATGAGGCAGGCCACGGCCACAAAGGGAGCCTTCGGATTCACCAGCAGCGCCGCGCCGCAAAACATCCCCGCCCGGAATGGCTCCCCGCGCAGGCAGAAAAGAATCGCCAGCAGGTGCGGCGCGATCATCAACAGGTCCGGAGCAACCGCCATCACCGCGGACGGCATCCCGAAAGTGAGGAAGAACGCCAGCAGCCAGGCTGCGTACAGACCTTCTCTCGATGTCCAGAAACGCCGGGCCAGCAGGTAGGCGCACCAGCAGGTAAACACCACCAGCAGCGTCCCCGCAAGCCGCAGTTTCCAGCCCGTCGCCGCGCCGGACACCTCGTAGAAGGCGGGGAACAACGGCGGCTTATCGAACCAGATGTCGCGGTAGAGCACCTTGCCCCGCGGCATCTCGAGCGCCGCCGCAATCGGGTATGCCTCCTCCACCCACAGCACGCCCGTATGGCAAAGCCGGGCGGCGAACACCGAAACGAAGATGGCGCAAAACGCCGCCGCGGTTTTCATGCTCTCCGCTCAGTGAACAAAGCCCAATTCCGGCATCGAGAGCACTTCCCGGCGGCTTCCGTCGAGGCCCATCGTGTGGAGCGTCTGCATGAGCGGCCGCATCTTCTCCACCACGCGCGCCGCCACCTCCGCCTGCTTCGCCTCGCTCGAATCCGGCTCTTCACCGTTCAGCCTTGCCAGAATCGCTTCCCATGTGGTCTTCTTCCGCGGATAGACGCGCAACTGCACGTCCTCGCTCTGGCTCACCTTGATGCTCTGTTTCACCAGTTTCAAGGCCGCGGGATAGCCGCCGAGCTCATCCACCAGCCCCAATCCCCTGGCGTCTTCGCCCGTCCAGATGCGGCCCTTGGCGATTTCCAACACCTTCTCCCTGGGAAGCTTTCTGCCTTCCGCCACCTTGGTCGTGAAATCCTGGTAAACACGGTCCAGCCAGGCCTCAAACCGCGCCCACTCTGCCTTCGAATAGTCATTGGTGGAAGAGAACATCAGCGCGTTGTCTCCTTTGTGCACCCCGTCCCAGGAAACCCCCACCTTGTCCCACAACCCGTTGGTGAGCATCTTTCCGCCCAGCACGCCGATGGATCCCGTGATGGTCGCGGGCTGGGCGACAATCTTATCCGCGTCCATGGCGACGAAGTACCCTCCCGAGCCCGCCACGCTGCTCATCGACACGATCACCGGCTTGCCCGCCTTGCGCGCCTGCACCGTCTCCCGCCAGATGGCGTCGCTCGCCACATACGAGCCGCCGGGGCTGTCCACGCGGAACAGGATCGCCTTCACGTCCTTGTCCTTGATCGCCTGCCGGAAGGCCGCGGTGAGTGTGTCCGACCCCATCGACGTGCTTCCCTGGAGCGGATCATAATCGCTCTTGCCGCGCTGCACTCCGCCGAGGCCGAAGATCAGCGCCACCACCTGGCCTTTCTGATGCGGCCGCCCGGCGCGCTCCAGATACTTGTCCAGAAAAAGGAAGCTTGCATTCTTGCCGGCCTTCTGCCGGAGCTTGTCGTAGATCTCGTCCCGGTAGGCCATGCCGTCCACCAGCTTCGCGTCAAGCGCCTCCTTGCCGAGGAACGGCCCCCTGTTCACCAGCGCCTTCACCTGGTCCGGCGTCATCTTTCTGCCTTCCGCGATGCCCTTCACCAACTGGCCGTAGATCGATTCCAACACCTTTCCGGTTTCCTCGCGGTTCGCCGGAGTCATCTTCTTCTCCGTGTAGAAGTCCATCGCGGTCTTGTATTCATAGCGGTGATCCATGCGCGGAACCACGCCGAGTTTGTCGAGCGTCCCGCGAATGAACATGCTCTCCAGCGCTAATCCCGTCAGGCCAATGTCGCCCGAAGGCTGAAGCCAGATCTCGTCAAAGGCCGAAGCCAGGTAGTAGGCCCCATTGCCCGGCCCGAACTCGCCGAAGGTCTCCCCGTAGGCAACCGCGAACTTCTTCTTCGCCCGGAAGGCAAGCACGGCGTCCCGGATCTCCTGCGTCTGCGCCACGCCGATCCGGCCTGTTCCCACGCGCGCCACCAGGCCCACCACCCGTGAATCGTCCCGCGCCTTTTCCAAAGCATCAACAATATCCCGCAGCACCGGAGTCCGCTGCTCCGTCAACCGGGCGAACGGGTCGTCCGGAGCATCCTCGAGGACATTGGTCTCCAGGTTCAGTTCGAGAATCGTCTTCCCGCTGATGCTTCCTTTGCCGGGCCGTACCAGGGTGGCGATGACGAAGATCAGCAGAATGGCGAACACAGTGATCCCGCCGATCACGGCCAGTAGTTTCGTGACGAAATTACGCATAAGTGGCTGACTCCTCCGCACAACCATTGTCTATCATCGGAAGTTGGGACACGTAAGAACCGCCGCGCCGGAGGACTCGGGCAAACGCCTCGATCATTTTCTGAAGCAGCAGTTTCCCGAACACAGCCGCTCGCTGTTGCAGGAGTGGGTGAAGTCGGGCCAGGTGCGCGTCGATGGAGGCAAGGCAAAGCCCTCGCTGCTGTTGCGGGGCGGAGAGCGGATTGAAGTGGAGGCCGCGGCGCGCCCGCCGCTCAAGGCGGTGGCCGAGGATCTGCCCCTGGCCGTCCTCTACGAAGACGACGCGGTGGTGGCCATCGACAAGCCCGCGGGCATGGTGGTCCATGCCGGAGCGGGCGTGCACTCCGGCACGCTGGTAAACGCCCTGCTGCACCGCTTCCGGAAGCTCTCGCAAACGGGCGGCGAACTGCGCCCCGGCATTGTCCACCGCCTGGACCGTTACACCAGCGGCGTGCTGCTGGTGGCCCGCACCGATGCCGCCCACCAGCACCTCGCGGCCCAGTTTGCCGCGCGGCGTGTGGAAAAGACCTACCTCGCGCTGGTGCATGGCGTGATCCGGCGGGACTCCGGCCGCATCACCACCCCGATTGCGCGCGACCCCGCGCGGCGCGTGCGCATGACCGCCCGGCTGGGGACGGGTCGCTCGGCGTACAGCGAGTTCCATGTACTGCGCCGCTTCGGCCGGTTCACGTTCCTCGAGATGAAGATCGGCACCGGGCGGACGCACCAGATCCGGGTGCACCTGTCAAGCATCGGACATCCCGTCGTGGGCGACACGCTGTACGGAGCGCCCGCCACGGCGCCGGGTATGCCGCCGCTGGGGCGGTACTTCCTGCATGCCTGGCGAATCCGCTTCGAAAGCCCCTCCACGGGAAATCCGGTCACGATTGAAGCGCCGTTGCCGCCGGAGCTTGAGGCTTGGATGAGCAGCCTCCTATAATCAGATTGGGGAGCACTGATGAAGTTGCTGGCTGTTTCCATCTTCACCGCCGTTGGTTTGGGCGTCCTTGTCTGGGCGCAGGCTCCCGCCCAGCCCGAACCCCCTATCTCTGACCCCCAGAGCCGCATCACGCTCGATGTGACCCGCGTGAATATCCTCTACACGGTATCGGATAAAAAGGGCCGGTTCGTCACCAACCTGGACAAACAGGACTTCGAGGTTTTCGAGAACAAGAAGAAGCAGAACATCCTCGAGTTCACCGCGGAAAGCGACCTGCCGCTGCGGCTCGCGCTGCTGATTGACACAAGCAACAGCGTTCGCGACCGCTTCCGCTTCGAACAGGAAGCCGCTATCGAGTTTCTGAACAGCCTGCTTCGTCCGCGAACGGATAAGGCGATGGTGGTGAGCTTCGACACCGCCGCCGAACTGGTTTCCGACCTTACCGACGACCATGAACGGCTGGTGAAGGCGATTCAGGACCTGCGTCCCGGCGGCGGCACCGCCCTCTACGACGCCATCTTCAACTCCTGCAGAGACCAGTTGATGAAGGATCAGCCGCGGCACAAGTTCCGCCGGGCGATCGTGATCCTCAGCGACGGCGAGGATAACCAGAGCCGTTACACCCGCGACCAGGCGCTCGAGATGGCGCAGAAAGCCGATGTGGTGATGTACACCGTATCGACGAACATCACGCGCATCCCCACCGACGGTGACAAAGTGCTGAAGTACTTCGCCGCGGAAACGGGCGGGCTGGCGCTGTTCCCGTTCAAGGTGGAGGATCTGTCCCAGTCCTTCGAGAACATATCGAATGAACTCCGGTCGCAGTACAACCTGCTCTACCGGCCGGAACCGGTTCATGCCGATGGCTTGTATCACACGGTTGACATCAAGGTTAAAAACCGCAAGGAATTGGTGGTGCGCGCGCGGAAAGGATATTACGCGCCAAGACTGTAAAAACTTACACTGGTCTGCTATACTGTTCCTTTCCAGAGGACCACTACCTTGCCTATCACCGACGAAAAAGAACGCGCCCGCGTGCTCAGCACCACCCTGGGCCAGATTGAAAAGCAGTTTGGAAAGGGATCCATCGTCCGGCTTGGCTCGCGCGAAGCCGTGGTGGCCGTCTCCACCATCTCCACCGGCTCCATCTCCCTCGATTTCGCCCTCGGCGCCGGCGGGTTCCCCCGCGGCCGCATCAGCGAGATCTTCGGGCCGGAATCATCGGGCAAGACCACGGTCGCGCTGCAAGTGGTGGCCGAGGCGCAGAAGACCGGCGGCATGGCGGCGTTCATCGACGTTGAGCATGCGCTCGATCCTATCTACGCCCGGAAACTCGGTGTCGATGTGGACAACCTGCTGGTGTCGCAGCCGGACTACGCCGAGCAGGCTCTCGAGATCACCAATGCGCTGATAGCCTCCGGTTCGATCGATGTCCTGATTGTCGACTCGGTGGCGGCGCTGGTTCCGAAGACCGAACTGGACGGCGAGATGGGCGACAGCTTCATGGGCGTGCAGGCGCGGCTCATGAGCCAGGCGATGCGCAAACTCACGGGCGTGGTTTCGAAATCGAATACCTGCCTCATCTTCATCAACCAGATACGCGAGAAGATCGGCGTCATGTTCGGCAATCCGGAAACCACCACCGGCGGGCGGGCGCTGAAGTTCTACTCCTCCGTCCGCGCCGATATCCGCCGCATCGCGGCCATCAAGGACGGCGAGACGGTCACGGGCAACCGCACCAAGGTGAAGATCGTGAAGAACAAACTCGCGCCCCCGTTCCGCGAAGCGGAGTTCGACATCATGTACGGCGAGGGCATCTCGAAAGAAGGCGACCTGCTCGACCTGTCGGTGGCGAACAACATTGTGGAGAAGAGCGGGTCCTGGTACAGCTACAAAGGCGAGCGCATCGGACAGGGGCGGGAGAATGCGCGCACGTTCCTGAAGGATCATGGAGACATGCGGCAGACTCTCGACACGGAGGTCCGAAAGATCCTCGGCCTGACGGCCGCGGTTCCCGCGCCGGAACCGGTTGCGGCGGCTCCGGCGGGAAAGTCGCGCTAGGCGCGGATTACTGCGCGGGGCCGGTGGGGAACTGCGCCGGCAGTTGCGTGGACACGGTAGTCGCCGTGGCATCGCACATGGGATGGCCGAAGCCGCTCGGACTGGGGGCGGTGGTGTGGCCGGCAAGCGGGGCGGGAATGTCGTTAATGATGTTGTCCTTCCCCACGCCGCTCAGGCCCGAAGGAACGTTGTCGAAGTTGAGGGCATGACGCGTCTTCCACGCCACGATGTGGTCCGTGCAGGAGGTGTCGCCGCTGACGCCGAGACCGCCCACCAGCGTGCCGGCTGAATTGTAGAGCGCCAGCCCGCCGCCGAAGACATTGACTCCGCCGATGTTCTTGCCCACCATCGGATCGTTGGACTGGCCGTAGTTGGCTTCGTTGCCTCCATAAGCCACGCCGGTGTCGACGGGATTACTGTGCTGGAGACCGTAAAGCGTCCCGCCGGGCTGTGTAGCGGCATAGAGATTGGCTGTCGAGAGCGCGAAGCCGGGGAGGCTGAACGCATTCGCCGTGTTGGCCTTCTGCGCGGCAATGACCCGGCTTCCGGGCCATTGGGCTCCGCGGTTTGCGCCGGTGAAGGCAACGGCGCAAACAACGCCATCGCGGTTAACCACGGCAGCCCACATGTTATTGTTGAGGCCGCCATTGGCGGCGTTGCCGGCGGCAGGCGCCACGCTTTTGAGCGCGGTCTTCAGGGCGCTATAGCCGGGCAGGTCCTGGCAGGCGTTGTTATGCCTCCTATTGTCATCGTTGCCGTCATCGGCCATGGCAAAGCCGGCCGTGAATACGATGGCGGCCGCCATGGTGAGAAGCTGTCTTGCATTCATGGAATCCTCCAATCAGGCGGGGTTGTAGGGTCCCCGTTTCAGTTAGGAGGAGTATACCTCCGTTGAGACCGGTTTGCCGAGGGGGCAGCATTTTCTAATCCAAGAATGATCCTGAAAGCTGGTCCTGTTTCCAATGCAA
>JAIXKK010000156.1 GCA_026954325.1 Bryobacterales bacterium
TCATCAAGGTGAGCAGGACGCCGAGAACCAGCAGTATGCCGGTCCGCCAGTTCAGCAGCACCCACCCGATGTAGAGGATGAGGATGACGGAAATCAGCCCGATTCCGAGCGCGATGAAAAACGCGATGGACTTCCGCCGTCCCGCCACTACCATGTTTCCAGCTTAGTACGGCGGTGATCACGCTTCGTGTCCAAAAATTAACAAACTTTCATGTTCCGCCCCATCTTGATGCGGCCGCCCTTCCCATGCTCCAATAAGAATTACACCTTCCCAGAGGAGCAACCACCTTGAATCATGCCTTGCTCGCCCTGGAGGACGGAACCGTCTTCAAGGGCCGCAGCTTTGGTGCGCGCCAACAACGGTTTGGCGAAGTCGTTTTCAACACCGCCATCACGGGATATCAGGAAGTCTTCACCGACCCTTCCTACACCGGGCAGATCGTCTGCCTCACCAATCCCCAAATCGGAAACTACGGCGCCACGCTCATTGATTGCGAGTCGGGCCGTCCGTGCATCGAAGGCCTGATCGTCCGGGAATTCTCCCCCATCGCCAGCAACTGGCGGAGCGAGGAGTCGGCCGATGAATTTCTGGAAAAGCACGGAATCCCGGTCATTGCCGAAATCGACACCCGCCAACTGGTTCGCAAACTGCGCATGGGCGGCGTCCTCCGCGGCGTCATCGGCATGGGGGATGCCGACCCTGCCGGACTGGTCGAGCGCGCGCGCCAATCGCCATCCATGACCGGCCTGGATCTTGCGACGAAGGTCAGCACGCCGGAGCGGTATGAATGGAGCCAGGGCGTCACGCCTTGCTCGCCCAGCGACAAAATCGGCGCCGCCGCCCCGCTGGAGTTCCGTGTCGTCGCCTATGATTACGGGATCAAGCGCAACATCCTTCGCCGCCTGATCCATTCCGGCTGCCGGGTGACGGTGGTCCCGGCCGGAGCCTCGGCCGAAGACGTTCTCTCGCTAAACCCGGACGGCGTCTTTCTTTCGAACGGGCCTGGGGATCCGGAACCGCTCGAATACCAGGCCGCGCAAGTGCGCAATCTGATCGGCCGCGTGCCGATCTTCGGAATCTGCCTGGGCCATCAACTTCTGGGTCTCGCCATGGGGGGGAAAACCTTCAAGCTCAAGTTCGGTCATCGCGGGGCGAACCACCCGGTGCTGAACTACCGTACGAACAGGGTCGAGATCACCTCACAGAATCACGGCTTTGCCGTGGACGCCGATTCGCTGCCGGCGAGCACCGTCGAACTCACGCATATCAATCTGAATGACCACACCGTGGAAGGACTGCGACACCGGGAACACCCCGTATTCTGCGTGCAATATCACCCCGAAGCCGCGCCGGGGCCGCACGATTCGCACTATCTGTTTGACGAATTCGTTGAACTCATGCGCGCGCACAAGAGGTAGTAAGGATGCCTAGAAGAAACGACATCCACCGCATACTGATCGTGGGTTCGGGTCCCATTGTCATCGGACAGGCCTGCGAATTTGATTACTCCGGCGCTCAGGCGTGCAAGGCGCTCCGCGCCGACGGGTATGAGGTGGTGCTGATCAACTCCAATCCGGCCACCATCATGACCGATCCCAACCTTGCCGACCGTACCTACGTCGAGCCCTTGAGCGTCGATTACGCCGCCGAGGTCATTCGCAAGGAGCGCCCCGATGCCCTCCTCTCGACTGTCGGCGGCCAGACCGGGCTCAACCTCTCCGTCGCTCTCGCCGAAGCAGGCATCCTCGATAAGTACAACGTCGAGTTGATCGGCGCCAAGATCGGCGCCATCAAGAAGGCCGAAGACCGGCTCCTGTTCAAGGACGCCATGCGCTCCATCGGCCTCGAAACTCCGCGCTCCCAACTGGTGAAAACCGTCGAGGACGGTCTCGCCTTCGCCGCCAAGATCGGCTACCCGATGATCCTGCGGCCCAGTTTCACGCTCGGCGGCACGGGCGGCGGCATCGCCTACAACCGGGAGGAACTTGTTGATATTCTCGAGCGCGGCATCGACCTTTCCCCGGTTCACGAAGTCCTCATCGAAGAGAGTGTCCTCGGGTGGAAGGAATATGAACTCGAGGTGATGCGTGACCTCGCCGATAACGCCATTATCATCTGTTCGATTGAAAACTTCGATCCCATGGGCGTCCACACCGGAGATTCCATCACCATCGCTCCCGCCCAGACGCTCAGTGACCGTGAATACCAGATGATGCGCGACGGCGCGCTGCGCTGCCTGCGCGAAATCGGCGTCGACACCGGCGGATCGAACGTTCAGTTCGCCATCGATCCGAAGACGGGCCGCATGGTCATTGTCGAGATGAATCCGCGCGTCTCCCGAAGCTCCGCGCTTGCCTCCAAGGCCACCGGATTCCCCATTGCCAAAATCGCCGCCAAACTCGCCGTGGGTTACCGTCTCGACGAGATCAACAACGACATCACGCGCAAGACCCCGGCCTGCTTCGAGCCGACCATCGACTATGTCGTCGTGAAGATCCCCAAGTGGCAGTTCGAAAAATTTCCGGGCTCGGAACCGGTGCTTGGCACGCAGATGAAGTCCGTGGGCGAGGTGATGGCGATCGGACGCACCTTCAAGCAGGCGCTGGGGAAAGGCATCCGCAGCCTCGAGACCGGCAAGTCCGCCTCCTCGGAAGTGTTCGACGAGGATCTGATCCCCCAGCGCCTGATCACTCCCACTCCGGACCGCCTGGGCTACATCCGCTTTGCCATGGAGAAGGGCTATACGGTGGACCAGATCCACGAGATGACCGCCATCGATCCCTGGTTTCTTACCCAAATCGCCGAAGTCATCGCTCTCGAAAAGGACCTCGCCGCCAAGACTCTCGACACCGCGGATCAGGCCACGTTCATCAAGGCCAAGCGCGACGGCATCTCGGATTCCCGAATGGGACGCATGTGGAACGCGAGCCCTCTCGACGTCCGCCGCAAGCGCAAAGCGCTCGGCGTCCCCGCCGTCTTCAACCGCGTGGATACCTGCGCCGCCGAATTCGAGAGCTTCACCCCCTATCTGTATTCCAGCTACGAATCCGAATGCGAGGCTGAACCCTCCACGCGCAAAAAAGTGATGATCCTCGGCAGCGGACCCAATCGCATCGGCCAGGGCATCGAGTTCGATTACTGCTGCTGCCACGCCAGTTATGCGCTCCGCGAGTTCAACCATGAGTCCATCATGGTGAACTGTAACCCGGAGACGGTTTCCACGGACTACGACACCAGCGACCGGCTGTACTTCGAGCCGCTCACGCTCGAGGAGGTGCTGAATATCTATGACACCGAAAAGCCCGACGGCGTGATCGTGCAGTTCGGCGGCCAGACTCCGCTGAATCTCGCCCTCCCGCTCAAGCGCGCCGGGGTTCCCATCATCGGCACGGACCCCGCCAACATCGACCTCGCCGAAGACCGGAAGCTGTTCGGCAAACTGCTGGACGACCTCGGCATTCCCTCGCCGCCCAACGGAACCGCCACCAGCGAGCAGGAAGCTATAGAAGTGGCCCGGCGCCTTGGCTACCCCGTTCTCGTCCGCCCCAGTTACGTGCTCGGCGGGCGCGCCATGGTCATCGCCTACGAGGAAGAGACCGTCCGCCGCTACATGCGCGAAGCGGTGGTTTTCTCGCAGGATCGTCCGGTCCTCATTGACCGCTTCCTCGAAGACGCCATCGAAGTGGATGTCGATTGCCTCTCCGACAGCCGCGACGTGCTGATCGCCGGCATCATGGAGCACATCGAGGAAGCCGGTGTCCATTCGGGCGACAGTTCCTGTGTCTTGCCGCCGGCTTCTTTATCCGCCGGCGTGAAGGAGAGCATTGAACGCTACTCCGTTCAACTGGCGCGCGCCCTCCAGGTGGTGGGCCTCATGAATGTGCAATATGCCGTCAAGAACGGAACGGTGTATGTTCTCGAAGTAAATCCGCGCGCTTCGCGCACCGTGCCCTACGTTTCCAAGGCGACCGGTGTCCCGCTGCCGAAGATTGCCGTCGGCCTCATGCTCGGCAAGCGGCTCAAGGACCTCTCTCACCTGACAGGAGGTCTCACCAGCGGAGTTCTTCCGGTTCCGATGTCGTTCGTGAAGTCGCCTGTCTTCCCCTTCAACAAGTTTCCCGGAGTCGACCCTGCCCTGGGGCCGGAAATGCGCTCCACCGGCGAAGTGATGGGGGTCGGCGTCAATTTCGGCGAAGCCTTCGCCAAGGCGCAACTGAGCGCCGGGACGCCGTTGCCGGATTCCGGGTGTGTGTTTCTCAGCGTCAACGAACGCCACAAGGCCGACGCGGTGGAACTCGGCCGCAAGTTCAGCGAATTCGGTTTCACGCTTGCCGCCACGCGAGGCACGGCCGCCGCGCTGCAAGCCGCTGGACTGAAGGTGAAGACGGTTTTCAAAGTCAATGAAGGCCGCCCCAACGCGGTGGACCTGCTGAAAGGCGGGTCGCTTCGCCTGGTCATCTATACCACCACCGGCGGGCATTCCTTCAGCGACGAGAAGGCCATTCGCCGCATCGCCCTGACCTATCGCGTCCCATGCATCACCACCATGAGCGGGGCCAAAGCCGCCGCCGAGGCCATCGCCTCGCGCCGCCGCGACCCGATCCGCGTTTGGACGCTGCAGGAGATTCACGAACGCCAGGAATCGGCCACGGTGAGTTGAACGCCGCCTGGAGAGTGGCTGATCCTCAGAACTTTATGACGGCTCCCAATTGAAACGCCCGCTGCGATTGCGCCAGGGAGTTGTACTGGCCAAACGACGGGCTGGTGATGTTGCGGTCCACCGTCAGGAACGAGTGCTGGTTGAAGACGTTGTAGATCTCGCAGCGTAGACGCAGGGCGATGCGCTCCGTGACCGGCAGGGTCTTGTAGACGTTCCAGTCAACCTAAAAAGAGCAGTTGTCTGACTTCGCGCCGAGCGAAGTGGTTATGATTG
>JAIXKK010000146.1 GCA_026954325.1 Bryobacterales bacterium
GCGTGATGTCGACGATGCGCGCTTTCGGGGCGATGGAGAGAATCACTCCCTTCATAACGCCCACGAAGTGGTCCGTCAGGCCGAAATCCGTGGTCAGGGTGATGATGGGCTGGGTCATGTTCTGTTGACGATCATCGGCTATCCGTCCGGACCAAGGCAACAGGCGCTTGTTATCATGAGACAAGAGTTCCCATTCTCTTCGATCCTGACATGCCAGACGCTTTCTATTTTGATCACAACGCCACCACTCCGCTTTCGAGCGAAGCGCTGCGGGCGATGTGCGCCGCGCTCGAAGAGGTGTATGGAAACGCGTCGAGCATTCACCGGTTCGGGCAGGCGGCCAGGCAGGGTTTGGAAGCGGCCCGCCGGCAGGTGGCGTCTCTGCTCGGCGCCTCCGCGAAGGAGATTGTGCTGCTCAGCGGCGGTACGGAGGCGAACAACCTCGTCTTGTCCGGAATCGCCCGGAGCGGGGACCACGTCGTGACGACGGCCATCGAGCACCCGGCGGTGCTGAATCCGTGCGCGCGGCTCGAAGAGCAAGGGGTGGAGGTCACCTACGTTGCTCCTGGGTCCGATGGAAGAGTCGCTCCGGACGCCGTGCGACGCGCCATGCGGCGGAACACCACGCTGGTGTCGGTCATGCACGCCAATAACGAGACGGGAGTCATTCAGCCCATCGAGGACATCGCGCGGATCGCGCGCGAGGGCGGAGCGTTGTTCCACGTGGACGGCGTGCAGGCCGCGGGCAAGATCCCGATCAATGTCTCCACGCTCGGCGTGGATCTCTATTCCGTCAGCGCGCACAAACTCTATGCTCCGAAGGGAATCGGCGCCCTCTACGTGCGCCAGGGCGTTCATCCACGCCCGCTGCTGCTTGGCGGCCATCACGAGCGCGACCGCCGCGCGGGAACGGAGAATGTGCCGGGGGCGATCGGCTTCGGCGCCGCGGCGCGGGAAGCCGCTGCCCGCGAGGGAGGGGAGGTCACCTGTCTTCGCGACCGCCTGGAGCAGGGCATCCTCGATCGCGTTCCGGAAGTGACGGTCAACGGCAGCCGGGAGCACCGCTTGCCGAATACAACCAATCTGCGCTTTGCCGGAGTGGAAGGCGAGGCCATGGTGATCGCGCTCGATCTGCGCGGGTTCGCTGTCTCAAGCGGTTCGGCTTGTTCGAGCGGCGCGGTGGAGCCGAGCCATGTGCTGCTCGCGATGGGGTTAACCGCGGAACAGGCCCGTTCGAGCGTCCGTTTCTCCCTGGGCCGGGGGAACACCGCCGGGCAAGTGGATGCGCTTATCGAGGCCACCGCGGAAGCGGCGCGTCATCTGCGCCGCGTCTCTACTTACAGCCATGCCTGAGAAGCCGATTGCGGTTGCCATGTCCGGCGGAGTGGATAGCTGCACCGTTGCGGCGTTGTTGCGCAGCCAGGGACACTCGATCATCGGCATGACGATGCAGTTGTGGAACCAGCGGCGGCTGCCCGCGCTATCGAACGAAGGCTCCGCCGGACGCTGCTGCTCGCTCGATGATGTCTACGACGCGCGCCACGTGGCGGAACGGCTGGGCATCCCCTACTACGTGGTGAATTTCGAACAGCGCTTCGAGGAGCAGGTGGTGCGGCCGTTCGTCGAGGAGTACCTCGCCGGGCGCACGCCCATCCCGTGCACGCTGTGCAACAATTTCGTGAAGTTCGATCAGTTTCTGGAACTCGCCGACGGCTTGGGAGCGGGGAAGATCGCCACGGGACATTATGCGCGGATCCGTGAGGACGGAGATTCCGGCAGGTTTCTCCTCCTCCGCGCCGTTGATGGATCGAAGGATCAGACCTACTTCCTGTGGGGACTCACGCAGCCGCAACTGGCGCGTACTTTATTTCCTCTGGGGGAGATGGTGAAGCCCCGCGTGCGGGAGATGGCCCGCGATCTGGATGTCCCGGTGGCGGAGAAGCAGGATAGCCAGGAGATCTGCTTCGTGCCGAACGGCGACTACGCCGCGTTCATCGACGCCTACTTCGCCGAGCAGGGCATCGCCCGCGAATCCACGGAGGGCGAAATCGTGGACACTTCCGGCCGGACGCTGGGGCGGCACGGCGGCGTACATCACTTCACGGTGGGACAGCGCAAGGGACTCGGCATCGCCGCCGGGGAACCGCTGTACGTCATCGCCACGCACCCCGCCGGACAGACGGTGGTGGTGGGCCGCAATCCGGACCTGCTGCGCGCCGAACTGATCGCGCGCAACGCGAACTGGATCGCCTTCCCTGAACTCACCGCTCCGCGGCGCGCCAGAGTGAAAATCCGCAACAAGCACGAAGCCGCGCCCGCGACGGTGTATCCATTCGAGGGGAGCGGTTCGTTCCGGGTGCTGTTTGACGAACCGCAGCGCGCCGTCACCCCGGGGCAGGCCGCGGTGCTGTACGATGACGATCTGGTTCTCGGAGGCGGCTGGATCAGCTAGACCCGTCATGAAACCGTTCGCCATTGACCACCTCGGCATCGCCGTGCGTTCCATCGAAAAGGCGCTGGACTTCTATGAACGCCAACTTGGCATGAGCGTCAGCGCGCGGGAGACGGTGGCGGGCGAAGCCGTGCATGTGGCGATGCTGCCCGCCGGGGAATCGCGCCTCGAACTCCTCGAGCCGGCCGCGGCGGACTCCACCGTTGCCCGTTTTCTCGAAAAGCGGGGCGAGGGGTTGCACCACATCGCGCTGCGGGTGCCTGATCTTGGCGCCGCCGCGGCGAGGCTGAAAGAAGAGGGCGCGCGAGTGCTGAACGAACCGCGCCGCGGCGCCGGCGGCCACCTCTACGTTTTTGTTCACCCCGCCTCCACCGGAGGCGTTCTTCTCGAACTGATTCAGGACGAACAGGAGACATCTCATTGAACGCGGAAATCGGAATCATCGGCGGCAGCGGTCTGTATGCCATGCCCGGGTTTGAGGCGCACGAGGAAGCGCATATCGAAACCCCATGGGGCAATCCCTCGGACCCCTATATGGTGGGCTCGCTTTCGGGCAAGCAAGTGGCGTTTCTGGCCCGGCACGGCCGCGGCCACCGCATCAGCCCGCCGGAGTTGAACTTCCGCGCCAACATCTACGGCTTTAAAAAACTCGGCGTGAAGTACATCATCTCGCTGAGCGCCGTGGGATCGCTCAAGGAAGAGCACAAGCCGCTTCAGTTTGTCCTTCCCGACCAGTTTTTTGACCGCACCCGGGGCCGCGTCTCGACGTTCTTCGGGGAAGGCTGCGTCGCCCACATCAGTTTCGCCGACCCGATTTGTGAAGACCTCGCCTCCATTGTTTTGGAGGCGTGCAAGGAATCCGGCGTCGGCGCCAGGAAGGGCGGTACGTATCTGTGCATGGAAGGTCCCGCTTTTTCCACCAAGGCCGAATCGAACGTGTACCGCTCCTGGGGGATGGATGTCATCGGGATGACCAATCTTCAGGAGGCGAAACTCGCGCGGGAAGCGGAGATCGGCTACGTGACCGTGGCGATGGTGACGGACTATGACTGCTGGCATCCCGATCACGATGCCGTCACCGTGAACGACATCATCGCGAACCTCATGAAGAACGCGGAGAACGCGGCCGCCGTGGTGCGCGCCGCCGTCGGGAAGATCCCCTCCGGCATGACCTGCAAGTGTCACAGCGCGCTCTCCCACGCCATCATTACCGACCGCAAGGCGATTCCTGAAGGCACGCGGACGAAGTTGGAGCTGTTCATTGGAAAGTATCTCGCCTGAGGACCTGGCGCTCGAACTGCTCAACCAGTGTCTGCGGGGCAACGACTATTCCTCGGAACTGCTCGAGGCCCTGCTGCGGCAGGCGCTGAACGAAGACCCCGCCACGGCCGTCCGCGCCAGCCGGGCTCTCTTTCGCACCGTGGTCGAGAAACTGGCCGATCTTTTCGAGCCTTGCCTGTGTGATTGCTACGCCGCGCTGTTCAGCGAGGCCATCGCCTACGCCCTGCCGCGCTACCGGAAGCAGGAACTCCTCGAGCGCTACCGGCGCGTGCGGCAGCCGCGCGAGTACCGGGAGGCGCGAGATCCGAGGCGGGTCTTCGTACTTTCCCGCGTCACCCTGGGCGCCGACATCGCCATCACCAGCGTTCTGCTTGCGGCCGCCATGAGGCGCTTTCCGCGCTCGGAGATCTACTTCGCCGGACCCGAGAAGAATTACGAACTATTTCGGGCGGGCACGCGCATTCGCCACATGCCGGCGGTTTACGCGCGCGATGGCGCGCTGGGGGGCAGGCTTGCGATCCTGCCTGCCTTGCAGGACGCATTTTCCGGTCCCGACGCCATTGTCCTTGACCCGGACTCGCGGCTCACGCAGCTTGGCCTGCTTCCCGTGTGCGCGGAGGAGAACTACTACTTTTTCGAGAGCCGCGCTTATGGTGGTTACGGAAACGAACCGCTGTCCGCACTCACCCGCGAGTGGGTGCGCCGCACGTTCGGCGTGGAGGACGTGTATCCATTTCTCGCGCCGGGCGTACAGGCGGGCCGGGAAGACATCACCGTGAGCCTGGGTGTGGGCGAGAACCCCGCCAAGCGTGTTGCGGGTCCCTTCGAGCGCGATCTCCTTTCTCTGTTCAGCGCCGCCGGACGCGGCGTTCTCGTCGATCGTGGCGGGAGCAAAGAGGAATCCGGCAGGGTTGACGCCGCGGTGAAGGGGCTGGCCAATGTGAGAACATTCACGGGATCGTTTTCCGCGTTCGCCGCCGCCATTGCAAACTCATCTTTCTATTGCGGTTACGATTCCGCCGGGCAGCATGCCGCGGCGGCTTCGGGAGTTCGTCTGGCCACTATTTTCGCCGGCGCGCCCTGTTCCCGGTTCACGGACCGCTGGAAACCGGAGGGCCGGCCGGAGCCGATTCTCATTTCCGCGGATTCGCTGGGCCCACGCGACATCCTGAAC